>CAYOQR010000020.1:0-77591 GCA_964406155.1 uncultured Rhodospirillaceae bacterium
ACCCCATGGCGGGCAATTGGCCGGCGCCTTCAAGGCCACGCAAACCCGCTTCTGCCTGGTCTCCTTCACCAGCGACTGGCTGTTCCCCACCTCGGAAAGCCGCGCCGTCGTCAAGGCGCTGAATGCCGTCGCCGCCAATGTCAGTTTCGTCGAGATCGAGTCCGACAAGGGCCATGACGCCTTCCTGCTGGATGAGCCGGAATTCTTCGCTGTCATGCAGGGCTTCCTCGATGGCTGCGCGGAACATCGCGGACTGGGCCGATGACCCTGGTCGAACCGCAGCACAGCGCGGCCAAGCGGATCCGCGTCGATCTCCAGTTGATCGCCGACATGGTGCAACCCGGCAGCCGGGTACTCGATATCGGCTGCGGCGATGGCGCGCTCCTCGACTATCTCGTGCATGTCAAACAGGTCGACGGGCGCGGCATGGAACTGAGTCAGGCCGGGGTCAACGCTTGTGTGGCCCATGGCCTTTCCGTCATCCAGGGCGATGCCGATACCGATCTCGGCAACTATCCCGACAATGCCTTCGATTACGTCATCCTGTCACAGACATTGCAGGCGACCCGCGATCCGAAACAGGTGCTGGAGCATTTGGTGCGGATCGGCCGCGCTGCCATCGTCTCCTTCCCGAATTTCGGCCACTGGCAGGCGCGCTGGCATCTGCTCTGGCGCGGCCGCATGCCGGAGACCAAGGGCATGCCGCTGAAATGGTACGACACGCCCAATATCCATTTCTGCACCATCCGCGATTTCGTGGAACTGGCGGCGGCGATGGGCATCGCCATCGAGAAAGCCTTGGCCATCGATGATCGTGGCCAGGCCAGCCTGGTCTCCGGCCTGTGGCTCGCCAATCTGTTCGGCGAACAGGGCATGTTTCTGCTGCGACGTTGAACCTCTCCCACCGGTTGAAGCCCGGGCCGAAATCCTGGCCTGAATCTTGGCAAGGCATTAGCCGGCGCCTATAGTTCGGCGAGACTTTTCCACTGGGCCTCTCGCGCCATCGGGCTGGTATCTCTCGCCCCGGATATCTCGTCTCCGATGCCGATAGGTAACTTGCAGGCAGCCATGGACCTTATGCGGCAGTCGATCTGTCGGTGGTTTGGCAGGAGCGGCATCGCCCGTCTCGGCCTGCTGCTGTGCTGCCTGGCCTTCCTCCATGTCGATCTGCTTCCCGTCGCCTCCGCCCAAGCGACGCCGCCGCAGTTTGCCGCGCAGGGCCAAACAGACCCAAGCCAGATCGACCGCACCTTCCGCGAATGCGCTGATTGTCCGCAGATGATCGCGATCCCCGCCGGGAAATTCGTCATGGGCAGCCCGCCCGGCGAACGGGGGCGCTTCGATTCCGAGGGACCGCAGCATGTTGTCAGCGTGAGGGCCTTCGCCATCGGCCGGACCGACGTGACCAGCGATGAGTTCCTGACCTTCCTGCGCGCGACCGGCTATCAGCCGGCACCCTGCGATCCCCTCCTCAGCCTGAGCTGGCATTCGCTGGGGCATGGCCTTGCCTACACACCGGGCAATTCCGATCCGCCGCTCTGGCCCGCGACCTGCCTCAACTGGAAGGATGCCGAGGCCTATATCGCCTGGCTGAATGCCAAGGTGCGCGACCTGCCCTCGGTCGGCCATCGGCGCGAGGGTCCTTACCGACTGCCGACGGAAGCCGAGTGGGAATATGCGGCGCGGGCCGGCACCCGGACGGCACGCTGGTGGGGCGAAGGGATCGGAGCCGGCAAGGCGAATTGCGACGGTTGCGGCAGCATCTGGGACGGACGGCTGCTGGCGCCCGTCGGCAGCTTCGGGCCCAATGACTTCGGCCTCTACGATGTCCTTGGCAATGTCTGGCAATGGGTCAGCGATTGTTGGAACGGCAGCTATGTCGGCGCGCCGCGCGACGGCAGCAACTGGACGAGCGGCGATTGCAGCAAGCATGTCCTGCGCGGCGGATCGTGGAGCAATGTGCCAATCTTCATCCGCTCTGCCGCGCGCATCGGCGTCGACGCGGCGGGACGGGATTTCGACTGGTCCAACTATGCCGGTTTCCGCGTCGCGCGAACGCTGCCGTGACGGCTGCGATTTATTGCCCCGCCTGATTGCTGGAGCACTCGATTACTGCAGCACCTGGCGGGCGCTGAAATCGATCACGATATCCTTCACCAGGGCATATTGGCCGGCCGGGATCGTCAGGGGCGAAGCCAGATAGGCGGCGTTGCGCGCACTGAGCGCGAAATCGAAATAGGGCCGGTTGGGACGGTAGCGGGCGACATCGACGATCTCGGCCAGCCCGACCGTACCGTCCGGCTTTACTTTCAAATGGATCGAAACAGTCCATTCCGCGACCTTGGGTGCGCCGGTATTCAAGTTCCAATGCCTGATGATCTGGGCACGGATGAAGTCCTTGGTGCTGTAGGCCGCTTCGAGGCCGCGTCCGGCATTGGCGCTGCTCGCCGTCACATTGGAGATGCCCATGCCGTTCTGATCCGGTTGATCCGTCTGCAGCGGCGTCGATACCTGCTTCAGTTGCGCCAGTTGCTTCAGCCGCATGGCCAGGGCATCGGGCGGTGCCGGATGCTCCCGGCTGGCGAGCTTGACCTCCGCCTTGGCTTGGTTCGCGACCTTCGTCACCGCCGGTTTATGCGGCGTTCGCGTGTCGATTGCGGTCAAGGTATCGGACTTGGATGGCGCGGGGGATGCAGTCTGCGGCGTCACGCCGGCCTGTACCGGCCGGTGCAACGGCGTTTCCATCGCTCGCTCCTGCGGCATATCCGCGATTCTGGGAGATGGCGGCGCCGTCGTGGCCGGACCCAGCCGGACCAGATTGACCGGGATCGGCAACGTAGCCGGTGCTGGCGGCTGCAACAGATCGGGCAGCTTGAAGATCAGGAGAAAGAGAACCGCGAGATGCAGCAAGATGGAGCCGATCAGGCCTGCGGGGCGTTTCCCGGCAGCCGGCGAAAGCGGCAGGTCGTCGCTCGCGGACCTGATATCAACCTCAGGCACATACATGTGTGCCGATCCTCATCTCAACACATCTCGATTTTAAGATGCCCGCAGGCACCGTCATCTGTCGGCAATATCGATGAATTATACGCCCTTGAGCTGACGATACCGGCAGTGATCGGCACTTTGTGAAAATTTTACCTAATCCCTCGCTTATCTATCCCGGCGAAAGACCGATCCGTCATGTCCCAAGACGGTAACCTGTAACGGGTTTTGCCAATTTGATTTTGCGAAAGAGGCCGGGCAAGATGGCGTCCGGCGGCCCTGTCGAGCGAGCGGGGGATTTCTTGCAAGGTCGTGCCGTTCGGTCCCTGTGACGTCATCCTGTCCGGCGTGCCCCATCCGGTGTCATGACGGGCTTCATCTGCGTTTGGTGGGTGGCGAGGCTATCGAAGACACGGCCCGGCCTATCTGAAGAAAGACCGCGATGAATGTGACCGTTTCTCGATCCCGACAATCCACTGCCTGCATCCAGCCCCATCTTCGGCAATCCTGCCGCAGCCGATATTGCCGCCACGGCAAGTGCGGGATCATCTGACATGATGGCCTGGCTCCGGAAGCCGATGACGCAACAGACGATGCTCGGCCGTGAGCTGGCGATCGTCATCGTCGCGAAGATCCTGCTGCTGCTTCTGCTCTACTGGCTGTTTTTTTCGCCCGCGCACCGGCCGGTGGCGGATACCGCCGCGCATCTCGTCGGCGACGGATCGAGCGTTTCACCTCGGAGGTAATCACCATCATGGATGTCGTCGACCTCTCCCGCCTGCAATTCGGCCTCACGGCCATGTATCATTTTCTATTCGTGCCGCTGACCCTGGGGCTGTCGGTCATCCTGGCGATCATGGAAAGCGTCTATGTCACCACCGGGCGGACCATCTGGCGCGACATGGTGAAATTCTGGGGCCTGCTGTTCGGCATCAACTTCGCCATGGGCGTCGCCACCGGCATCACCATGGAATTCCAGTTCGGCACCAATTGGGCCTATTACGCCCATTATGTGGGCGACGTCTTCGGCGCGCCGCTGGCGATCGAGGGCCTGATGGCCTTCTTCCTGGAAGCAACCTTTGTCGGCCTGTTTTTCTTCGGCTGGGACAGGCTCGGCCGCGTACAGCATCTCGCCGTCACCTGCCTGCTGGCGCTCGGCACCAACCTCTCCGCTCTGTGGATCCTGATCGCCAATGGCTGGATGCAGAATCCGGTGGGCGCCGCATTCAATCTCGACACCATGCGCATGGAGGTGACCGATTTCGCCGCCGTGCTCTTCAATCCCGTGGCCCAGGCGAAATTCGTGCACACCGTTTCCGCCGGCTATGTCACCGGCTCGATGTTCGTGCTCTCGATCAGCGCCTATTACCTGCTGCGCGGACGGCACCGGCCGCTGGCCCTCAGATCCATGGCGGTCGCGGTCAGCTTCGGCCTCGCCTCGGCGCTCTCCGTCGTCGTGCTCGGTGATGAAAGCGGCTATACCGCCGGCGAGAACCAGAAGATGAAGATCGCCGCCATCGAGGCGATGTGGGAGACGGAACCGGCGCCGGCCTCTTTCACTGCCATCGGCCTGCCGGATCAAGCGGACCATACAACCCATTACGCCATTCATATCCCCTATGTGTTGGGATTGATCGCCACCCGCTCCATCGACAAGCCAGTAGCTGGAATTCTCGAGCTTGTCGGCGATGCGCAAAAGCGCATCCGCAGCGGCATGATCGCCTATGCCGCCCTGGTGAAACTGCGCCAGGACCGAAACGACAGCGTTGCGCGCGGCGATTTCGAGCAGCATGTCGAGGATCTCGGCTATGCCCTGCTGCTGAAGCGGTATACGCCGGCGGTGACCGATGCGACCGACGCGCAGATTCAGGCGGCCGCCCTGGATACGGTACCCCGTGTACTGCCGCTGTTCTGGAGTTTCCGCCTGATGGTCGGGCTCGGCTTCTATTTCATCGTCCTCTTCGGCACGATGTTCTATCTCTCCTGCCGACGGCAATTGGAGCGATACCGGTTCCTGCTGCACATCTGCTTCCTGTCCCTGCCTTTGCCCTGGCTCGCCGCCGAGCTCGGCTGGTATGTGGCGGAGGGCGGACGGCAGCCCTGGACCATCGACGGCGTCCTCCCGACCTTCCTCTCGACCTCATCGCTCGATGCGGGGACGGTCTGGCTCTCGCTCAGCGGCTTCGTCCTGCTCTATTCCGCCCTGGCGGTGGTCGAGCTCTATCTCATGATCCGCACCATCCGCCACGGGCCGGAGCTTTCCAGCACCAGTGGCGATCCGCACCGGGGACGCGCCGGCGCGTCCCTGGCTTGGCCGGCGGCGGAATAGGAGGCACTCATGGAAACCTATGAAATCCTGCGCCTCATCTGGTGGGTAATCCTCGGCTTGCTGCTGATCGGCATCGCCGTCATGGACGGGTTCGACTTGGGCAGCGCGATCCTGCTGCCCTTCGCCGGCAGGAATGACGTCGAGCGGCGGATCATCATCAATACCGTCGGCCCGGTCTGGGAAGGCAATCAGGTCTGGCTGGTGGTGGGCGGCGGCGCCATCTTCGCCGCCTGGCCGCCGCTCTATGCCGTGGCCTTTTCCGGCTTCTATTTCGCCATGCTGCTGCTCCTGCTGGCACTGATCCTGCGTCCAGTCGGCTTCAAGTACCGCAGCAAGATCGAAAGCCATCGCTGGCGCTCCTTCTGGGACGGCGCGCTCTTCATCGGCGGCCTGGTCCCGGCCCTGGTCTTCGGCGTTGCCATCGGCAATGTCCTCCAGGGCGTCCCGTTCCGCTTCGACGACAGCATGCGGATCACCTATGAAGGCTCGTTCTGGGCGCTGTTCAACCCCTTCGCCCTGCTGAGCGGCCTGGTCAGCGTCACCATGTTGACCCTGCACGGTGCCGTCTGGCTCAGCGGCAAGACCGAGGGTGCGGTGCGGCGCCGCGCCCGCCGTGCCGGGCTGGTCAGCGGCCTGCTCGCCGCCGCCCTCTTTGCCCTCGCCGGTTACTGGGTCAGTTCGCTGAACGGCTATGCGGTGCAGGGCGCGATCGATCCCGCCGGCCCCTCCAATCCCCTGACGAAAGAGGTGGTCCAGGCAAGCGGCGCCTGGCTCGCCAATTACCAGCGCGAACCCTGGACGATGGCGGCCCCGATCACCGGCCTCGCCGGCCTCGTCATTGCCGCTCTGCTGACCGGCATCGGCCGCCTGCCGCGCCTGTGTTTCTTGATCAGCGCCCTCGGCATCGCCGGGGTCATCGTCACCATGGGCTTCAGCCAGTTCCCGTTCCTGCTGCCCTCCTCGATCGACCCCAAATCCAGCCTCACCATCTGGGATGCCTCGTCGAGCAAACTGACCCTCGGCGTCATGACCGCCGTCACCGGCCTCCTGCTGCCGCTGATCATCGGCTACACCTCCTGGGTCTATCACGTGCTACGCGGCCGGGTCACCGCCGAGCAGATTTCCCGCGACAGCCACTCCTATTGAGCAGAGAGGAAACCGCCATGTGGTATTTCAGTTGGATCCTCGGTCTCGCTTTCGCCGCCGCCTTCGCCGCCATCAATGCGCTCTGGCTCGAACTGTCGCCCGGTGGCTTCAAGGAAACGCCGCATGAGGACAGCATGGATACGCCGCCACAGTCGAGATAGGACAGTCGCGACAGGGCAGCGGGAAGACAGACCGTCAGGCGCCGTGATCCCCGGATGACCGCAGATGCCGGGCGGTGGGCAACGGCGGAGCCGGCAGGGGCAGGGTGATGCGGCTGCGGCGATGGATGACGCGGCTGGGCGCCGCACCATAAAGCTGTTTGGTGGCTTCGATGACGATGACGCCGGAAAAGGCCTGCAGCCAGCGCAGGCTGATGCGCTCCCAGCCGGGCGCGGTGCGCAGCCAGGCGCGCCAGCGGAATGGCCAGAAGAACAGGGCGCGATCGACCCGCAACGGCGTGAAGGAATGCTGCCGCAGCAATCTCGTCGCCTGGCCGGTGGTGAAGGGCTGGCCGAAGCCGAACGGTGTCTTATCGGAATGGGACCAGGGGCCGCGCCGGTTGGGCACCACGACCAGCAGCCGCCCGCCGCCGGACAGCACGCGCCAGACCTCGCGCAGCATATCGCTCTGATGCTCGCCGGATTCCAGCGCGTGCACCATCAGCACGCGGTCGATGGAATAGTCCTGGAACGGCAATTCGGTCTCGTCCGTCACGGTGACGATGCCGGGACCGCCAGGTGGCCAGGGCAGCACTCCCTGGGCCGCCGGCATGGCGGCCAGTACCCGTTCCGCCTCGCCCATGAATTGCCGCAGATAGGGCGTCGCATAGCCGAGGCCCAGCAGCGACTGGCCGTGCAGATCCGGCCACATGGCGCGGATCCGCGCCCGCAGCAACTGGCGCGCCACCTTGCCCAGGTCGGTCTGATAGAAGTCCCGCAGATCGACGACGTCTTGCCACATGAAACCGGTTTTTCCGCACAACCCCGATGTCTCGAAGGTTGATTATGGCATATCCCGCACTATCCTGCGGGAGGAAAGTAGCGAGGTCCGCGATGCCACCAGCCGAGACGACCAATCCCGTATCGGGAAAACCTCCATTGGAGATCGTGCAGATTCCGGTGCTGAGCGACAATTACGTCTATCTGCTGCATGACGCGCCGAGCGGCCAGACCGCCGTGGTCGATCCGGCGGTAACGGCGCCGGTGCTTGCGGCGGCTCAGCAACGAGGCTGGCGCATCAGCCATATCCTCAACACCCATCATCACGGCGACCATGTCGGCGGCAATCTCGAGATCAAGCAGGCGACCGGCGCAAAAGTGATCGGCCCGGCTTATGACCCCGATCGCATTCCCGGCCTGGACCAGCCGGTGGACGAGGCGAGCGGTGCCGTTTTCGCCGGCCATGACGCGCGGGTGTTTTTCGTACCGGGCCATACAAGGGGCCATATCGCCTATCATTTCGCGGGTTCGGCGGCGCTGTTCTGCGGCGACACCCTGTTCTCGATCGGCTGCGGCCGCCTGTTCGAGGGCACACCGCAGCAGATGTGGTCATCGCTCCTGAAGCTGCGCGCCCTGCCCGATGAAACCCGGGTTTATTGCGCCCATGAATATACCGAGAGCAATTGCCGCTTCGCCGTCACCGTCGATCCCGGCAATGCAGCGCTGGCGCAAAGGACCGCCGAGGTGCGGGCCGCGCGCCAGGCAGGACAGCCGACCGTTCCCTCGACGCTCGGCAGCGAGAAGGCCTGCAATCCCTTCCTGCGCGCCGACCAGCCGGCGCTGATGCAGCGTTTCGCCGCGGCCGGCAGCGAGCCGGCGGCGGTGTTCGGCGCGATCCGCGCCGCCAAGGATACCTTCTGACGGGAGCCTCATATGAAGTTGCGTTATTCACCGACCAGTCCCTTCGTGCGCAAGGTGCGCGTGGTCGCACTGGAAACCGGCCAGGAAGCGGCGCTGGAACTGGTCAAGACGGTGACCGGCGATCCCGCCTCCGATCTCGGCCGCGACAATCCGCTGAACAAGATCCCGGCCCTGGTGCTGGATAACGGCGAGACGCTCTACGATTCACCGGTGATCTGCGAATATCTCGATAGCCGCCATGACGGTGCGCGGCTCTATCCCGCCGAAGGTCCCGCACGCTGGGTCGCGTTGCGGCGACAGGCCCTGGCCGACGGCATGATGGATGCGGCGATCCTGCGAATATATGAGCGGCGGCGGCCCGACCATATGCGCTCCGCCGAGTGGGACAAGAGCCAGAAGACGCGGGTCGATCAGGGCCTGGACGTCCTGGAAGCGGAAGCCGGCAAATTCGGCGACAAGCCCAATATCGGCACCATCGCCATCGCCGTCATGCTGGATTATCTCGACTTCCGCTTCGCCGACGAGAACTGGCGCGGCGGCCGGCCGCGTCTCGCCGCCTGGCACAAGGTCTTCAGCGCCCGTCCGTCACTGGCCAGCACCCAACCGCACGACTAACCTCTCTCCGCCCGGGGCTGCCGCATCCAGAGATCGCGCGAGGCGAGCACCGCACCGCCGACGATCAGCAGGCAAGCGAGGCCGACCGCGAGGCTGGCCTCGGCCTTGCCGAACAGGATCAGCAGGCCGGTCGAGATCAGCGGCGAGAGATAGGAGCAGGCGCCGAGCGCCTTGATATCGCCGTGTTTGACGCCGTAATCCCAGACGAAGAAGGCGAGGCCGACCGGCCCCAGGCCCAGCGCCACGATGGCGGCCCATTGCCCGGCATCGGCCGGCAGGACGGTCGGTTCGAAAAGCACATGCGCGATCAGCCCCAATAAGGCCGTGGCGCCGCAAAAGGCCCCGACCAGATCGGTCGAGGCGCTGCCGAAGCGGCGGCTGAGCAGCGAATAGCCCGACCAGGTAAAGGCGCAGGCCAGGGCAAAGAGATAACCGACGATATAGGCGCCGTTCAGGGTGAGCCCGCCGCTGCGCTGCACGATCAAAACAGCGGCACCGGCTAGGCCCAAAGCGGCTCCCGCCAGATGTTCCCAGCGCAGCTTCTCGCCCGGCAGCAGGGCGGAAAGCAGCACGATCAGGAGCGGCCAGAGATAGGCGATCAGGCTGGCATCGACCGGCGGGGCTCGGTCGAGGGCATTGAAGTAGAAGAAATGATAACCGAACAAGCCGCCGATGCCGATCGCCCAGGCCGGCCAGGCCTGGCGCAGAAAGCCGAGCGCGCTTGGTCCCTGGCGGTAGCACAGCCAGGCCCAGCGCAAGGCGGCACAGCAGAAGGCGATGCCGAAGGTGAGCGCGAGTTTGAGGAAGGGCGGCACGGCGCCGGTCGAACTGGTGAACAGCGCCAAAGTCGCCCAGAGCAATACCGCGATGCCGCCGATCAGGGTAGCCTGCAGGCGGCTGGCCCGGGTCGCGCCGGTGTCTCTCATCTCATGCTCTCCCCTCCCCGGACTCTTGCCAAGCCGATGCGCTTACGGGGCTTCACGCGCTTATGCCGAGGGTCCGGCCCGACTGTCAAGAAAGCCCCCGCTCCTTCCCTTGGGCGATAAATGGGGGACACATCGGTGATGCGTGGCACATATGGCGCCCATTGCCGGCATCGGGGGGACGGCGCTAAGTTGGCGGCCAGCACCATGAAAGTGTGAAAACGATGCCGACCGGCCTGCTTTACCTTCTCGTTATCCTGATCTGGGGATCGTCCTGGATCGGCATCGCATATCAACTCGGCCCGGTGCCGGCGGAAGTGTCGATCGGCTATCGCTTCGTTCTTTCCAGCCTGATGCTGGTCGCCTTCTGCATCGTGACCCGGCGCTCACTTCGATTCCCGCCGCGGGCGCATCTTTTCATGGTGGCCCAGGGATTGAGCCTGTTCTGCCTCAATTACCTGATGTTCTATTGGGCCGCCGCCGATCTCACCAGCGGCCTGATGGCGATCGTTTTCTCGACCATGACGGTCATGAACCTGGTCAATGCGGCACTCTTCTTCCGGCAGCCGATCGATCGCCGGGTGACGGCCGGCGCCCTGCTCGGGCTGATCGGCCTTTCCTGCGTGTTCTGGCCGGAGATCGCCGATTTCAACGCTGATTCCCGGGCCCTGGCTGGCCTCGGCCTCGCTCTGGTCGGTACCTATCTCGCGTCACTCGGCAACATGGTCAGCGTCAAGTTGAAGGCTCTGGAGATCCCGGTGGTCCAGAGCAACGCCATCGGCATGGCCTATGGCGCGGCGGCATCCCTGCTGTTGGCTTGGGGCCAGGGACTGCCCTTCACCTATGATCCACGGCCCGTTTACAGCGTCTCGCTGCTGCTCCTGGCGCTGTTCGCCTCGGTGATCGGCTTCACCTGCTATCTGACCCTGGTCCAGCGCCTGGGCGCCGGCCGGGCCGCCTATACGACGGTGCTGTTCCCGGTTGTCGCCCTGGCGATCAGCACCTTGGCCGAAGGCTATCACTGGACGGTGCTGGCCGTGGCCGGCATCGCCCTGGTGCTTTGCGGCAATCTGCTGGTGCTGCGGCGTGGCCGGCCGACGGCGGGAGCCGTACCCGCCCGGCCTGCGAACTCGACCACGCAATCCTAATCCCGCCCAGGCCTAATTCCACCCAGGCCTCATCCCGCTCAGCCCCCTCACAGGACCCATCATGCCCGATACCAGCCCCGATCTTCGCTTCGCTCTCCGCCCGGAGATCGCCGCCTTGAAGGAATCGCAGATCGTCGATGTCTGGAAGATGGGTTTCGACGTGCCGGACGTCATCGGCCTCTGGGTTGGCGAAGGGGATCTGCCGACGCCCGCCTTCATCTGCGAGGCCGCCGCCCAGGCGCTGCGCGAGGGCAAGACCTTCTATACCCAGAAACGCGGCATCCCCGAATTGCGCCAGGCACTGATCGATTATCACCGCATGCTCTACGGCGTGGAGATCGCCGATGAACGCATCACCGTCACCAGCTCCGGCATGAATGCCATGATGCTGATCATCCAGGCCCTGGCCGGGGCCGGCGACAACGCCGTCTGCATCACGCCGGTCTGGCCGAATATCTTCGCCTGTATCGAGATCCTGGGCGCCGAGCTACGGCAGGTGCCGCTAGAGGCCGACGACAAGGGCTGGCATCTCGATCTCGAGCGCCTGTTCGCCGCCTGCGACCGGCGCACCAAAGCGATCTATCTCGCCTCGCCCGGCAATCCGACCGGCTGGGTGATGCCGGCCGAGCAACGCCAGGCACTACTGGATTTCGCCCGGTCGCGCGGCATCGCCATCATCGCCGACGAGGTCTATAACCGCCTGGTCTATGATCGCGCGGTCGCGCCCTCTTTCCTCGAGATCGCGACGCCGGAGGATCCGGTCTTCGTCGTCAACAGTTTCTCCAAGAGCTGGGCGATGACCGGCTGGCGGCAGGGCTGGATCATCATGCCCCGCGGCATGGCGCCGGTCCTCGACCGGCTGACCGAGTACAACAATTCCGGCGGCCAGACCTTCCTGCAATGGGGCTGTGTCGCCGCCTTGCGCCAGGGGGAGGACTTCGTCAAGACGATGGTGGCGCATTGCAGATCCAACCGCGATCTGGTGCTGCGCCGGGTCGCCGCCATGAACCGGATTTCTGTAGTACCCAGCGAGGCCTCGTTCTACCTGATGCTGCGGGTCGCGGACATGACCGACCCGATGGATTTCTGCAAAAGGCTGGTGACCGAGGGTCGTGTCGGCCTGGCGCCAGGTACCGCCTTCGGCCCTGGCGGCGAATCCTATCTGCGGCTCTGTTACGCCCAGAGCGAAACACGGCTGGAGGAAGCCATGAACCGCCTCGGCGCTTTCCTTAACCGCTACTGAGCTGGCGCTCCTGGCCTCTCAATCGTCGGTATCCGGCGATCATCTCTGAGCATTTGCAGGATCCCATGCCTAGTCTTCACTATCGCTGCGTCTTTATTCCCGTGCATCTATCCCTTGGCGATCCGATCGCTCCACTGCTAAGCTGTATACAGCATTGCAGCCCATGGGACAGGGTCCGGAGATAAGCGATGCAGACGGCCGATCGGACCGGCCATATCTCATCATCAACAGGGAGGAATGAACATGATCAAGAATTTGCGCCTCGGCCGACGCCGGCTGATCTCGGCGGGCTTGGCGCTGGTGGCGGGCCTTATGCTGGCGCCAATGCCGTTTTCCGCGCAGGCGGCCGACAAGATCCGGGTCGGCTATGCGCCGGAACCCTACCCGCCCTTCTGGACCCGGGATGCCGCCGGCACCTGGTCCGGCTTCGAGGTCGATCTGATCGCCGCCATCTTCAAGCAGATGGGGAAGCAATATGAGATGGTGCCGATCGCCTGGGACGGCATCATCCCGGCTCTCAACGGGAACAAGATCGACGTCATCTTCAATTCCATGGGCATCACGCCGGAACGCCAGCAGGCGGTGGATTTCTCCGACAAGTATTATGAAACGGCCATCGTCTTTGTCGGCGCCAAGGACCAGAAGATCGAAATTTCCAAGGATGGCCTGAAAGGCAAGGTCGTCGGCCTGCAGACCGCCACGGCGCAGCAGAACTGGCTGCAGACGCATTACGGCGACGTGGTCGAGATCAAGGCCTATGAGCAGCAGGACCAGGCCAATGCCGATCTGGTGGCCGGCCGCATCGACCTTGTCCTGGCGGACAGCATCGCCCTGATCCAGGGCTTCCTGCCGACCGACCAGGGCAAGGGTTTCGAGGTCAAGGGCGATCCCATCGTCGATCCGAGCTCGGGCGCCAATATCGGTGCCGCCGTCCGCAAGGGCGATCCCTTGAAGAACGATATCTCCGCCGCCATCAAAGCAATCCGGGCCGACGGGACCTACAAAAAAATCAACGACAAGTACTTCAACTTCGACATCTACGGTCAGTAACGCGGCCTCATGTAACCGATATTCCGGCAGCGATGCTGACGCGTTGCCGGAATACGGTCCTGGCCGCCAGCCCTCGCTTCACAACGATATCATTACCGTCAATGCCCCGGACAATCGTCCGGGGCATTCTTTCAACTGCGCCGTGCCTGTGTTATTCCTTCTGGACCCGCTGGCGATGCCTCCGGCGCCCCTTGATCGCCCTGATCCGAGTGCCGGCGCCATTGTCATGGTTCTGCCGACCTCAGTCATGCTGATGCTCAGTCATGCTGATGTCAGGCGGGGTCTCTAGGCCTTGGCGCGATTGCTGCGGATCGAACGCCTTCGTATTCGTCTGCCGCGATCCGGCCCAAGAGGCCTGACAAGAAGAACGAATAATGAAATTCACAGTGGAGGCATTATGATCAACTCGTTTCTCAAGGCCGGTCAAATCGCAGCTCTCGGCCTTGGCCTGGTTCTGACCGTCGCGGCCAGCAAGGCCGAAGCCGATTCCGACGTCATCAAGTTCGGTTTCGCCCAGGAGCCCTATCCGCCCTTCGCCAGCCAGGATTCCTCGGGCAAATGGGTCGGCTTCGAGGTCGACCTGATGGATGCGGTCTGTACCGCCATCAAGGCCAAGTGCCAGCTCGTGCCGATCGCCTGGGACGGGATCATCCCCGCCCTGAACGAGAAGAAGATCGATGTGATCTGGGCCTCGATGTCGATCACGCCGGAACGCAAGCAGGTGATCGACTTCACTGACAAGTATTACAACAGCCCGGCCGAGATCATCGGCCCGAAGGGTGACGGCGTGAAGATCAGCATCGTCCCCGATCCCGACGGCAAGGGCGGCAAGATCGCCAATCCCGCCGACGCCAAGGGCAAGATCATCGGCGTCCAGACCTCGACCATCCATGCGAACTACATTCAGAAGTATTTCGGCAAGGATGCGGAGATCAAAGTCTATGACACCCAGGACAATGCCAATGCCGACCTGGTGGCCGGCCGCATCGACCTGATCATGGCGGATTCCGTCGCCTTGGCCGATTTCCTGAAAACCGACCAGGGCAAGAACATCGAAGTGAAAGTCACGATCCCCGATAACCCGCTGCTGGGCGAAGGCGTCGGCGGCGGCGTGCGCAAGGGCGACGACGCCCTGAAGGCGAAGCTGAATGAGGGCATCAAGGCGGTGCGTGCCAGCGGCGAATACGACAAGATCGCCAAGAAGTATTTCGACTTCAATATCTACGGGGCCGAAGGATAAGGAGACCGAGGGGGAAGCCGTCTCCACGGCTCAACCTAAACGGGAACCTGACCTGACTGCGGCGGGCTCACCTGGAGTTGGATCACCGGAAGCGGCAAGGCATGCGCCGCCGCTTCCGGCCCGTATCCCGCTTCGGCGTAAGCTCGCCGCTGCCATTCTTTTATTCCTTTCGATCATATCGATGGGATTGCCGGCCATCACTGCTTGACAGTCGCTCAACAAGAAGCAAGAAAGCATTGATCGCGGGATTGAACCGGCGGCAGCGATAACAGGGGAATAGGCGGAATGCCCGAGCAATCCAATTGGTCGCTTTTGTTCGAAACCGGATGGATCGACCAGATTCTGGCCGGCATGCTGGTAACCGTTCAGATCTCCGTCACCGCCTATGCCGTGGGCTTCTGCTTCGGTCTCCTCGGCGCCGCCGCCAAACTGAATGGCAACCGCCCCGTCCTCTGGATCGCCGACCTCTACACCACGATCATCCGGGCAGTGCCCGAATTGCTGTTGATCCTGCTGCTCTATTACAGCGGCACCTCCGCCCTGAAGGCCCTGCTGGTCGGTGTCGGCATCGCCGGCGAGGATATCCAGATCAGCGGCTTCGCCGCCGCCGTCGGTGCGCTGGGCTTCATCTACGGCGCCTATATGACGGAAATTCTGCGCGGCGCCATCCAGGCGGTGCCGAAAGGGCAGATGGAAGCGGCGCGTGCCTTCGGCATGCATCCCAACCTGCGGTTCCGGCGCATCCTCTTCCCCCTGATGCTGCGTTATGCCCTGCCCGGCATGGGTAACCAGTGGCTCAACATCACCAAGGACAGCGCCCTCATCATCGTCGTCGGCAGCGTCCAGGAATTGCTGAGCGCCGGATCGACCGCGGCCGGCGCCACCAAGAAGTATCTCTTCTTCTACAGCGTGACGGCGGCCTTCTTCCTGATACTGACCGTGATCTCGATGATCGTTCTGGCGATGCTGGAACGGCGGGTCAATCGCGGTACGCGGCGATAAGGACGGCAGCGATGAGCGATCCCTTTACCTTCATCTTCACCGTCGTCCTGCCGAAGTTGCTGCAGGCCGTCCCGATCACCCTGGCCCTGACGGCGATCTCCTGCGTCATCGGCAACGGCCTGGCCGTGCCGATCGCCCTCGCCCGGGTCTCGCGCAATCCGCTGCTCTGGCTGCCCAGCTACGTCTATATCCTGCTGATGCGCGGCACGCCGCTGATCGTGCAGATCTATCTGATCTATTACGGCCTCGGCCAGGTGCTGCCGCAAACGGGATTACGGCAGACCTTCCTGTGGCCCTATCTGCGCGAGGGCTTCTGGTACGCCATCTTCGCCCTCAGCCTGAATACCGCCGGCTATACCGGCGAGATCCTGCGCGGCGCCATCCAGGCCGTGCCGCATGGCGAGATCGAGGCCGGCAAGGCCTTCGGCATGTCGCGGTGGCTGATCCTGCGCCGCATCACCCTGCCCCGCGCCGTCCGCATCTGCCTGCCGACCATGAGCACGGAAACCATCCTGCTGCTGAAATCGACATCGCTGGCGGCAACCATCACGGTGATGGATGTGCTGGGCACGGCGCGCTGGATCCAGAAGCAGACCTTCCGCATCTACGAGCCGCTGATCGCCGCCGGCCTGATCTATGTCACCCTGGTTTTCGTGCTGACCCGGCTTCTGAATTACCTGGAGCGGCGGCTCAATCGCGACCGCGACCAGCCGGCCCCATCGGAATCCCTTACCACCCTGGGAAACGCCTGAACCGCGGGAATGCCTGAACCTGGGGAACGCAGAAAACACAACGCCGCCGATGACCTCGGCGGCGTTGTCATTTCGGGTCAGCTTGATGTGCCGTGCCGGATGGCGGCAGACGGGAGCCTATTCGCTCTTGCCGCCACCGCCCTTGGTCAGGCTTTCCAACTGCCGCTGCAGGGCCTGCATCTGCGATTTGAGGTCGGAGAGCTCATCTGCGGCCGGCTTCTCGTTGGCGGCCGGGGCCGAGCCTGGGGCCGACGTCGGGCTTGAAGCGGAGCGCGGCGGCTCCGCCATGCCGTTCCCCGTCGGCTTCGACATCGGCATGCTGAAAGGCGTCCACATCCGCATCGCCTGTTCGAAGAAGGAGATGTTCTGCTTCGACATTTCTTCCAGGCGATCCAGCGGCATGATGCCGCCGAAGCTGTTCTTCATATAATCGCGGAACTGCTCCTGGTTGCGGGAGAAGCTGTCCATGCTCTGCTCGAGATAGCGCGGCACCAGCAATTGCAGATTGTCGCCATAGAGGCTGATCAACTGGCGCAGGAAATTGATGGGCAGCATGTTCTGCCCCTTGGCCTCTTCCTCGACGATGATCTGGGTCAGGACCGAGCGGGTGATATCCTCGCCGGACTTGGCATCCTCGACCGTGAAATCCAACCCCTCGCGCACCATCTGCGCCAGATAGTCCAACGTTACATAGGAGCTGGTCGCGGTATTGTAGAGACGCCGGTTGGCGTATTTCTTGATCCGGACCGGGGGCGTCGTCTTGGCGCCCGTTTCACTGCCGACAGCCATCGAATTCAATCCTTCCCCACACCCATTTGACCGGCTGTATTCCCAAATACACCGGCTTGCCTAGGAGCATAGCAGGTTTTGCCCTGCTTTTGGCAATGCGGTAGCTGCATTGCGAAGATGCAACAGGCGTGCCTATGATGCTTCCCATGACGGATCAGAAACCACCGGTCGACTTGGCCGATCTGGCGAAAAAGCTGCTGGATCTCTGGCAGGACCAGCTTGCGGCCCTGGCAGCGGATGCCGATGTGGCGCAGCAGATGGCCCGCCTTTCCGCGGCATTCCTGCAGATCTCGACGGGGCCCATACCTGGCGGCCCCATACCTGGCAACTCCATGCCGGGCGGTCCGGCCTGCACGCCCTTTGCAGGCATCAATCCATGGTTGGCCGGACAATGGCCGATGACCGGATTCGGTGCGGCTGGCGCGGGATGGCCCGGTTCCGAAACAACTGCCGGAGGCATGTACGGTGCGCGACAGGCAAGAGGCGAACGGCAACCCGGCCCATCAACATCCGGAAACGCATCGCCTGGATCCACAACGACCGGATCCGCGACAACCGGATTTGCGACGACTGGGCCCGCGACCGCTGCCGCTGCATCTCAGCCTGAGCCTGGCGAGTTGGAGCAACTCCGCGCTCGTCTTGCCGAGCTTGAACATCGTCTGGCAACACTTGAAGGAACAGGCGGCGGGAAACGCCCCGGCGGCCGGTCCAAATCCAAGACCGCCAAGCCTGCCGGTGCCGCCAAATCTGGCGCAGGCACTACGCGAGATCGGACCGCAACTCGACGCAGCCGATCCGGCAGCCCTGGCCCGAGCGCTCAATGACGAAGGCCATCGCCGGCTGCAGGATTTCCTGACCGGCGTCCTCGCCTATCGCAGCAATCCCCCGCCTCCCCGCCGCGACCGCCCCTTGCTGTGGCAGCAAGGCTCGACGCGCCTCCTCGATTACCGTTCATCAACGCCGGCACGGCCCGATGCGCCGCGTATTCTCGTCGTTCCCTCGCTGGTCAACCGCTATTACATTCTCGATCTCGATCCTACCGCCAGTTTCCTCGATTACCTGGCCCAGGCGGGCCTGCAGCCTTTCGTGGTGGATTGGGGCAAACCCGGCGCCACGGAAAGCGCCTTCACCCTCAGCGATTACATCGCCGGCCGCCTGATCCAGGCCTATGACATGGTCCGACAGCAGCCCGGCGGACCGATCATCCTGGTCGGTTACTGCATGGGCGGCGTGTTAGCACTGGCACTGCCGCAACTGATCGCGACGGGCGCCGGCACACGCGCCAATGCAGGCGCCGCCGATCTCGCCGGGCTGGTCCTGTTGGCGACGCCCTGGGACTTCCATGCCGGACAGGCCGGACAGGCGCAGCTCCTCGCCGCCCTCGGTCATGCGCTGGAGCCACTGATGCAGGTGCTGGGCGAATTGCCCGTCGACGTGCTGCAATGCCTGTTCTCCGTGCTCGATCCCTTCCAGGTGCCGCGCAAGTTCCAGCACTTCGCCACGCTCGATCCGGCCAATGCCAAGGACCAAGTCGCAGCAGGCCGTTTCACCCTGCTGGAAGATTGGCTGAATGACGGTGTCCCGCTGGCCCCCAAGGTGGCGCGCGAATGTCTGCTCTCCTGGTACGGCGACAACGCCACGATGCGGAAGACCTGGCAGGTCGGCGGCACCGCCATCGATCCGGCCGGCCTGCACCTGCCGAGCCTGGCGATGATTCCGGCCAATGACCGCATCGTCCCGCCGGAGAGTGCCCTGGCCCTGAGCCGTTCGCTGCCGAACGTTGTCGTCGACAAGCCGGCAGCCGGGCATATCGGCATGATGGCCGGTAGCCGCGCCGCGCAGACGATCTGGCCGCGCATCGTCGATTGGATCGCCGGGGTCGCTGCCGGTCATCAAAACGTCGCTTAGAGCCGGATGCGATCCACCCCTCGCGGCAGCCGCTAAGTTACGCCTTGCGCTCCGCCGACGGAGTCCCTACCGTTCTTGCTGCACTGCACATTCGCAGCAACGGAAATCAGGGAGTATCCACAATGACCGACGTCGTCATCACGGCCGCGGCCCGCACCCCAGTCGGTTCCTTCAACGGGGCCTTGGCCGGCCTGCCAGCCCATGATCTGGGCAAAATCGCCATTGTCGAAGCGCTGAAGCGCTCCAAGGTCGATGCGGCCGAAGTATCGGAAGTCATCCTGGGCCAGATCCTGACCGCCGGCACCGGCCAGAACCCGGCCCGCCAGGCGGCGATGCTGGCCGGCATCCCGGCGGAGAAGACCGCCTATCAGATCAACCAGCTCTGCGGTTCCGGCCTGCGCACCGTGGCGCTCGGCTACCAGGCGATCCGCAACGGCGATTCCGAGATCGTCGTTGCCGGCGGCCAGGAAAGCATGAGCCAGGCGCCCCATGTCATGCATCTGCGCAACGGCGTGAAAATGGGTTCGGCCGAGATGCTGGACACCATGATCCATGACGCCCTGACCGACGCCTTCAATCACTACCATATGGGTGTCACCGCCGAGAACGTGGCGCAGCGCTGGCAGATCACCCGCGAGCAGCAGGACCAGTTCGCCCTCGCCTCGCAGAACAAGGCGGAAGCGGCGCAGAAGGCCGGCAAGTTCAAGGACGAGATCGTCCCCGTCACCATCAAGACCCGCAAGGGCGATGTGGTGGTCGAGGCCGACGAATATCCGAAGCATGGCACTACCCTGGAGACGCTGCAAAAGCTGCGCCCCGCCTTCCTCAAAGAGAACGGCACGGTCACCGCGGGTAATGCCTCCGGCATCAATGACGGCGCCGCCGCTTTGGTGCTGATGTCGGCCGCCAATGCCTCGAAGCGCGGCCTGGCGCCACTCGCCCGCATCGTCTCCTGGGCGACGGCCGGCGTCGATCCGGCGGTCATGGGCTCGGGCCCGATCCCGGCCAGCCGTGCCGCCCTCGCCAAGGCGGGTTGGAAGCCGGACGATCTCGATCTGATCGAGCTCAACGAAGCCTTTGCCGCCCAGGCCTGCGCCGTCAACAAGGACATGGGCTGGGACCCGGCCCGGGTGAACGTCAATGGCGGTGCCATCGCCATCGGCCATCCGGTCGGCGCCTCGGGTGCCCGCGTCCTGACCACGCTGCTGCATGAAATGCAGAAGCGGGATGCGAAGAAGGGCCTCGCCACGCTTTGCATCGGCGGCGGCATGGGCATCGCCCTTTGCGTCGAGCGCTGAACTTCGCGTCGAACGCTGAACTTTGTGTCGAGTGCTGATCTTTGTGCCGAGCACTGACCAGCACCGACATCGAGGTCGACCTAAGACAAGCGTGACCGATCGAGACACGCATCAATGAAAGCGACCATCAGGAGTCGCATGGGAGGTAAGAATGAGCAGAGTAGCAGTGGTGAGCGGTGGCACTCGTGGCATCGGCGCGGCGATTTCCGCCGCGCTGAAAGCCGCCGGGTACAAGGTCGCGGCGAATTACGCCGGGAATGATGCGGCCGCCAAGGCCTTCCAGCAGGAAACCGGCATCGCCGTCTATAAATTCGACGTCGCCGACTTCAAGCAATGCCAGGAGGCGATCGGCCGCATTGTCAAGGATCTCGGACCGGTCGATATCGTCATCAATAATGCCGGCATCACCCGCGATGGCACCATGCATCGCATGACGCCGGAGCAGTGGGAACAGGTGATCCACACCAATCTCAGCTCCTGCTTCAATATGTGCCGGGCCGTGATCGACGGCATGCGCGAGCGCGGTTTCGGCCGCATCGTCAATATCGGCTCGATCAACGGCCAGGCCGGGCAATACGGCCAGGTGAACTACGCCGCCGCCAAATCCGGCATCCACGGCTTCACCAAGGCCCTGGCCCAGGAAGGTGCCGCGAAGAACATCACCGTCAATGCCATCGCTCCCGGCTATATCGATACCGACATGGTGCGGGCGGTGCCGCCGGAAGTGCTGCAGAAGATCATCGCCAAGATTCCGGTCGGCCGTCTCGGCAAGGCGGAAGAGATCGCCCGCGGCGTTCTCTTCCTGGTTGCCGACGATGCCGGTTTCGTCACCGGATCGACTCTGTCGATCAATGGCGGCCAGCATATGTATTGAGGCGGCTGTACCTTAGGGTACCGCGTCTTTCTTCTTCCAATCCCCACCCTGGTTCCACCAGCGGTGGGGATTGTCTTTATCATCGAGGCCGCGCGACCTGCTGGCCACGATCTCTTCCACGGTGATGACCGGCTCCTGATAGCTGTGAACCGCGAAGATCGCCTCCGCCACCCGTTCCAGCAGATCGCGGTCGCGCTCGAGCTGGAAACTCACCTCGACCACGCCGGGGCGTAGCCGTGTCTCGGTTTCCGGCCCCGCCGCGGCCCCCTCCAATGGGCGATAGCGTTCGGTTCCGCCCGCCGCCTGATAGGCGCAGCGATCATAAGCCCCCATCCGCAGCGGCGTGACGGCACAGACCTGCTGCATGATGCGCTCGACATCCTCGGGCGGCGCCTGGAAACCGACACGCCAGAGCGGCTCGAAGCGAATGGACCGCGTCGTCAGGCCCTGTTTCATGATCTCCCGAGGCGCAATCTCCTGAGACGCTATCTCCGGGCTGGCCGTTTTTATCTGCTGTTGCATGGTCTCTCCATTCCGGACACTTGGGCCCGGCAACAATTGGGGGAACGCTGCCATGGTAGTGACATGCCCCTGACACCGTTGTGTCAGCAGATTGCAGGGGTGGTCACCCCTCATAACGGCTAGCCTTGCGGCGCCTGGATGCGCGCCAGCCAGTCCTGCAGCAACTTGCCGTCATCGGTCGGGAAAGTTTCCGGCAGGGACCGTAGATGGGTGATTCGGTCGGCGCGGAAGTTGCGGTGGTCCTGACGCAATTCGCACCAGCCGCAGATCAGGGTCACTTCCACGAAATAGGCGATGGCGATCGGCCAGATCACCCGCTGGGTGCGGGTGCCATCGCCATCCATGTAATCCAGCAGCAGTTTCCGCCGGTCGCGGATCGCCTGACGGATTTCGCCGAGATCGACGGCGGAGGGCGTCTGCGCCCCATAGGGCGAGACATAGACCGGCGGCAGATCGAGGTGTTCGCGCAGATGTGCCGGCAGCGCAACCGTCACTTTCGAGAGCACGCTGCTGGCCGCCGCCTGCAGGCCGGGATCGCCGGTGCGGCGGATCAGCCGGGCACCGACGACGATGGCCTCGAGCTCGTCCGGGGTGAACATCAAGGGCGGCAGGTCGAAGCCGTCGCGCAGGATGTAGCCAAGCCCCGCCGCCCCCTCGACCGGCACCCGGCGGGCCTGCAAGGTGGCGATGTCGCGATAGATGGTCCGCACCGTCACTTCGAGCTGGGCCGCGAGATCGGCCGCCGTCAGCGGCCGCCTGGCGGCCCGCAAGGCCTGGATGATGTCGAATAACCGATCCGCTCGGCGCATCCCGCGACATGCCCATTCGATTGAAGAACGATTGCAGCCTACCGACACCCTGCTGACACCACGATGTCAGCAGGGTGTCGGTAGAGTCGCAAGTGAAAGATCGAGCGGGAGAACGGATAGATGGGTGCCAGCCAGACCGAAGCCAATCAGATCGCGGCAGCGCCGACGCCGGCTGGGCAACATCGGCTGGGGATCTTGCTGGTCACCGGTTCGGCCATCGCCTATAGCACCGCCGGTTTCTTCACCCGCCTGATCCAGGTCGATGTCTGGACCCTGCTGTTCTGGCGCGGCCTGTTTGCCGGCCTTTTCATCGCCGGCATCCTGGTCTGGCAGCATGGTCGGCAGGCGCCGCGCGTGATGCTCTCGGTCGGCTGGTCCGGCTTGCTGGTCGCCAGCTTCTCCACCCTGGGCATGACCTTCTTCATCAATGCCCTGCGCCTGACATCGGTCGCCGACGTGGCCTTGATCTTCGCCGCCTGCCCCTTCGTCGCCGCCTTCCTTGCCTGGCTGACGATCGGAGAGAAAGCCAGTCCCGCCACGTTGGTCGCCAGTTTCATCGCTCTCCTCGGTGTCGTGGTCATGGTGGGCAATGCCGCCACTGCCGGCCATCTGGCGGGCGACCTGCTCGCCCTCGGCATGACCTGTTCCGTCGCGGCGATGATGGTGGCGGTGCGAAAGTTCCGCCAGTCCAGCATGGTGCCGGCCGCCTGCCTCTCCTCTTTCCTCACCAGCCTGATCGCCCTGCCGCTGGCGACACCGGGTAGCGCCCATGGGCTCGATCTCTTCTATCTCGTTCTCTTCGGCATCTCGCAACTGGGCCTCGGCCTGCTGTTGCTGACCACCGGCACGCGGCTGATCTCGGCAACGGAATCGGCCCTGATCGGCGCCCTCGATGCACCGCTCGCACCGATCTGGGTCTGGATTGCCTTCGGCGAGGTGCCGGGCCATGCAACCCTGCTGGGCGGCGGCATCATCGTTGTCGCCGTGCTGGGGCATATCCTTGCCGAAACCTATCTCCAGCGCCGTTAGGCAGGGCGGCGGGCCCTGCTGCCACACGGTTCCGCTGATGATCGATGCCGGGGGAAACCTTCCGGCACCCGAATTTCGCCGATCGCCGCCGGATCGCCTTATGGAGCGTGCGATTGACACCATTCGGCCATGGCCGCCGCACAGCGGGAAGCCGGCGAGCTCGATGGCATCGCCGTCCGCAATACGGCCTGCCAGGTAACATGGATACCTGCATCGGTCAGGGGTCGAAGCAAGATGCGCCCCGCCTGTTCGTATGATTCGACCGCACGGCGACTGAGAATGGACAGACCGCCGCCGCGTTCGATCATCGCAACGATCATTCCAATTGACCCGAAGCGGAGCCACCTTTTGGGATAGAGACGGGCCGGACGAAAAAGCTGGTCGTCCTCATAGCCACGTTCCGGGACGGTTGAATAGGTGAGGTATGTTTCCTCGACGAAATCCGCTGCGCCAAGACAGGATTTCTTGCGCAAGGGCGATTTCTTGCCGATAACGCCGACCAATTCGTCGTTGAACAATGGCCGCGCGCCAAGGCGAGGGTCCGTCACCTCCCCCGGCGCGATGCCGATATCGATCTCGCCGCTGCGGATGGCGTTGCTCAGTGGAAAATCGATGCCATGCTGGATGATCTCGATCTGTGTGGGAGCCGGCGATTGCGTCGTCCAGTATCGAATAAAGTCCGGCAACCATTCCTCGCAACTATAGGGGCCGGTGCCGATGGTGATCTTGGGGCCCGCCGCGTGCTTGTAAAGGCGGAGATCACCTTCGAGACGATCGACCGCATCCAGTATCGGCCGGGCTCCTTGCAGGAGGTGTGCGCCGACTTCCGTGAAATGCAGCTTCTTATTGACCTTATAGAAGAACTGCATCCCCGCTCGCCTCTCGGCGTCGCGGATCTGATGACTCAGGGCGGATTGCGTCACCAAGAGAGACTCTGCCGCTTTGGTCAACGTCTTGTGCTGATCGATCGCGACCAGCATCCGCATGAGTTTCACGTCGAGACTGGCCACCATACCGACAAAGCCCGCTGCAAGGCGTTACATGAGGAAGCTTCACGATAATGCCTCGTCTATTTCAGTACAACACGCCCCTGCTCTTCCATAGTCTCTCCATCAAAGCCGCCTTGAATCAGGCGGCGAATTCAGTGGAGGACAGAATGGCGAACAACAACGCGGCCGATACCGGACCGATGGCGCAATTTGAAGAGACCCTGCCGCGTTCATACTATTTTTCGCCGGACATCTTCTCGCTGGAAAGCCAGCACATCTTTCATCGGGAGTGGGTTTGCGTCTGCCGAGAGGAGCAGCTCTCATCGGCAACGAACAGTCTGGCACTCGACATCCTGGGCGAAAGCGTCTTGCTGCTGCGCGATAAGGAC
The DNA here is from genome assembly GCA_964406155.1 of uncultured Rhodospirillaceae bacterium. GTDB lineage: Bacteria > Pseudomonadota > Alphaproteobacteria > Dongiales > Dongiaceae > Dongia_B. Next base: position 24,900 of record CAYOQR010000020.1, read on the forward strand.
GGTGTCCTGCGAGCTTTTCACAATGTCTGCCGTCACCGTGGCGCGAAGCTTTGCCGGGCGGACAACACGGATGCGGACAAGCCAACATTGCTTCGCGGTGGTGCGCTGCCGAATCACAAGGTCATGTGCCCTTATCATTCCTGGACCTATGATTTCAGCGGGCACCTCATCGCGGCCCCGCATCTCGCGGCGGATAGCTACGACAAATCGGCTTTCTCGCTCCATCAGATTCGACTCGCGACATGGGGCGGTTTCGTCTTTCTCAATTTTTCGCCAGAGCCAACTGCCTCACTGGCCAATCAACTGGGCAACGTCATGTCCCGGACGGCCCGTTATCCGCTGGCCGAATTGCGTATCGGCCAAACGATCCGGTATCGGGTACAAGCGAACTGGAAGGTTGTGCTCGAGAACTATAACGAATGTTATCATTGCGCCGGCGTCCATCCCGAGCTCTGCGCCGTGGTTCCTGCCTTCAGAAATGGCGGCGTGTCACTCGATTGGGATTCCGGCATTCCGCATCGACCCGGCGCCTATACATTCACCAAAACCGGCACGACGTTGCGACAACCCTTCCCTGGCCTGGATGAGAACGAGAGAACGCGGCACAAGGGAGAGCTCATTTATCCCAATCTCATGCTGAGCCTCGCCTGCGATCACGTCGCGGCGTTCACGGTGCATCCCGTTGATCCGGGAACCACGGAGGTTATTTGCCAATTCCTCTTCGATGCCACCGCCCTCGCCGATGAAAATCGCGACCTGAACGATGCCGTCGACTTTTGGGATCTCGTGAACCGGCAGGACTGGGAAGTCTGCGAACGCGTTCAAGCAGGTATGCGCTCATCGGCCTACCAGAGCGGCTATTATGCCCCCATGGAAGACGTCAATCTCGATATGCGGCGCTACATCAGCGACCGGATCGGCACACATGCTCAATGCGGGGCCACGGGAGACAACCTTGCCCCATCGCACAGCGCGTGATCAGCCGAGGATTGGCAGAACCCGGCGCCACAACCCATTCGCTGCCCCAGGGTTACCTCGATCAGGTCCACCTTAATGAAAGATTGGGACAATAATTGAGTCCGCATACCGGAGCATGCTTGACGACTGACGCCAATCATTGAAGAATCATTAACTAATTGACCGCAAGCTGGCGGCAGAGGGGGACCCGATTCTTAAGGCGGGAAAGGACCCGAGATGGCGAAGCAGAAAGGCGACGCTACCGGTGAAGCGGATGACGCGCTGGACCTGCCGGACCAGCCCAGCGAGCTTGCCGAAAACACCCATGCCGAACTGCTGATGCTCTATGGCGAATACGTGCAGAGCATCCGCTTTGCGAGAACACAGCAATGGCACAGCATGGGCGGTGTCCTGCTGATCTTCGTCGCCCTCGCCGTCTTCAGCACCTATATGTCTGATTCCGCCCTGGCGCTGAAAGCGGCGATCGCCCTCAGCATTCTCTCCAGCATCGGCGGCATCTATGCATTGGTGATCTATCAGTTCTGGCAGGCCACCGCGCGGCAGAAGCTGGCCTATATCAGCGAAAAGCTTTCCAGCACGCTGCGCCAGGTGCGCGGCATGACCAGCTCCCGCGAAGCGGACTTCCAGCGTTATGTACTGCTCCTCTTCATGGTCTTCAGCATTCTGGCCGGCAACTGGCTGCTGGCGCTCTATGTCGCGCCGAAATTGCACGTCCTTGCGTCCTGACCGGAATGCCAACTGAAAAAGGGGCGGCAGCCGGTGGCTGCCGCCCCAATCCTCTGTTAGGCGATCCTTCGCTCAGGCTGCCGCATCGGCGGCAAGGCGCGCGGCGATCTCCGGCATCAGGTCATGATCGACATTGGCGAAGGCGACCCGCAGATAATCCTCCTGGCCCGGACCGAACATGGCGCCGGGCAGCGCCAGCAGGTTCTGCTGGTCGACCAGACGGCGCGCCACGGCGGCTGCGGACTGTCCGCGATGGGGATGACGGACATAGGCGAAATAGGCGCCGGCACTGATCAGCTCATAACCGAGATCGTTGCGGTTGAAGGCGGATTTCAGGGCGCTCAACCGGTCGCGCATCAGCAGCGTGTTGGTACGCCGCCAATCCCCTTCCGCCTTCAGGCCCTGGATGGCCGCCAATTGGCCGATGCGCGGGGCACAGATCGCTACCGTGTCCATCGCCTTGCCGACTTCCTCCACCAAAGCCGGCGCGCCGACCAGGGCGCCGACGCGGTAGCCGGTCAGACAGAACACCTTGGAGAAACTGTAGAGGTGAATGAGCGTGCCGGCCCAGTCGGGATCGTCGAAGAGATCGTGGGGCGTCTCGTCATGGGGCATGAAATCGCGATAGGTCTCATCGAGGATGAGCGCGATCCCCCGTGATTTCGCCAGTTCATAGAATTGCCGCAGCACCGCCGGCGGATAGACCGCGCCGGTCGGGTTGTTGGGCGAGATCAGCAGCAGGGCCTTGGTTGCCGGGCCGATCGCGGACGCGACTTCATCCAGATCGGGAATGCCGCCGTTATCGGGGCGGAAGGCGACGTGGCGGGCGCGGATGCCCTGCATGTCGAGCCACATCTGGTAATTGAAGTAATAGGGCAGCGGCAGGATGATCTCCTCCCCGGCCTTGGCGAGTGCCGAGGTGGTGAGGCAATAGGCCTGGTTGCAGCCGGCGGTGATCAACACATTCTCCGCCGTCACCGTGCCGCCATAGATCCGCGCGATATCGGCGGCGAGCGCCGCCCGCAGGTTCGGCAGGCCCTCGATATCGGTATAGCGGGACGTCGCCGGCGCGCCGATGATCGAGGCCAGGTGATCGGTCAGCGCCGTGGGCGGCGGATAACCGGGTACCGCCTGGCAGACATCGATCAACGGCTTTTCCGCCGGAAAGCTGCGCCCCTTGATCCAGCCATGAGCCTCGGCAATCGGCGGGGCCGCGACCCCGGCCAGCAACGGATTGACGGTGTAACGCAACGCCTGACTCATGACTGCAATTCCGTGAGATTCTTGTAGAAATCGAGCGCTTCCGGGTTGGCCAGCGCCTCCTTGTTCTTGATCGAGCGGCCATGCACTACGTCACGCACCGCCAGTTCGACGATCTTGCCGGATTTGGTGCGGGGAATATCGGCGACCTGAATCACCTTCGCCGGCACATGGCGCGGCGTCGTGTTGCTGCGGATCTGGTTCTTGATCCTGGTGATCAGCGCCTCGTCCAGCTTGAGGCTGTCGCGCAGCCGCACGAACAGCACCACCCGCACATCGTGGTCCCAGTCCTGGCCGATGACGATGCTCTCCACCACTTCGTCGAGCTTCTCGACCTGGCGGTAGATCTCCGCCGTGCCGATGCGCACGCCGCCGGGATTGAGCACGGCATCGGAGCGGCCGAAGACGACGATGCCGCCGTGTTCGGTCAGCTCCACATAATCGCCGTGATGCCAGATATTGGGATAGCGCTCGAAATAGGCCGCTTTGTAGCGCTTGTTGTCCGGATCGTTCCAGAAACCGACCGGCATCGAAGGGAAGGGTCTGGTGCAGACCAGCTCGCCCTTCTCGCCGACCACCGGTTTGCCGTTATCGTCCCAGACCTCGACAGAGAGCCCCAGGCCGCGCATCTGAATTTCGCCGCGCCAGACCGGCCCGGTCGGATTGCCCAGCATGAAGCAGGACACGATATCGGTGCCGCCGGAAATCGAGGCGAGGCAAAGATCCTTCTTCACCTTCTCATAGACGTAATCGAAACTTTCCGGCACCAGCGGCGAACCGGTCGAGGTCAGCATGCGCACGGAGGAAAGGTCATGGGTGCGGATCGGCTCGATCCCGTGCTTGGCGCAGGCATCGATATATTTCGCCGAGGTGCCGAAGAGCGTGAATTTTTCCGCCTGGGCATAATCGAACAGGATGTTGCCGTCGGGGGCGAAGGGCGAGCCGTCATAGAGCATCAGCGTCGCGCCCGAGGCCAGGGCCGAGATCAGCCAGTTCCACATCATCCAGCCGCAGGTGGTGAAGTAGAAGACCCGATCGCCGTTCTTCACATCGCCATGGAGCTGGTGCTCCTTGAGATGCTGCAGCAGCGTGCCGCCGGCGCCATGAACGATGCATTTCGGCGCACCGGTCGTGCCGGAGGAATACATGATGTAGAGCGGATGATTGAAGGGCATCCGGGCGAAATCGAAGGGGCCGGCGGCGCCCGGCGCCGGCTGGCGCTCCAGCGCATCCTGCAGCAGCAATGCCTTCGGCAGAACCGAGACATCCGGCCGTTCCGCCAGATAGGAGGCGACGATCACCTGCTCGACGCTGGGCAGGCCCTTGAGGAACTCCGCCACCCGGCCGAGGCTGTCGAAGCTCTTGCCGTTATACCAGTAGCCGTCAGCGGTCAGCAGCACGCGCGGCGCGATCTGGCCGAAGCGGTCGAGCACACCCTGGACGCCGAAATCCGGCGAGCAGGACGACCAGATGCAGCCGATGGCCGAAGCAGCCAGGGCGCCGATCACCGTTTCCGGCACGTTCGGCATGAAGCCGGCGACCCGGTCGCCGGGCTGCAGGCCCAAAGAGCGCAGATGCCCGGCGAGGCGCAGCACCCGGTCCCAGAGGTCGCCATGGCTGAGGCGGCGCTTCACCTTGTCCTCACCCCAGAAGACGATGGCATCCTTGTCGCGGTTCTCCGGAACATGGGAATAACGCAGCAGGTTCTCGGCGAAATTCAGCCTGGCTTCGGGAAAGAATTTGGCGCCGGGCATCTTGTCGCCATCGACCAGGACCGGATGGCCCGGCCCGTCGCCGATCACCCCGGTGAACCGCCAGATCGATTGCCAGAACTGCTCGATTTCCGTCACCGACCATTGCCACAGATCCGCCGTGTCATGCAGATTGACCATCCAGTCCCGCGCCACCTGGGTGCGGAAGGCGGTTATATTGGTTTCGGCGATCTGATCGGCGGTCGGTTGCCACAGCATGTCGGTCATCGGCGTTACGTCTTCCCTGAGCTTTCATTGCCTCACCCGGCCCTGTCGACCGGGCCTTCCGCATAGGCTGCGGCAAAGGCTGGCGGCGCCTAATCTGCGGTCGCAATCCGGCCTTGGCAAGCCGAATTCCCGCTGCCTTCCAGTCTCATACATGCCCACTCTAGGGATCGGCTGCCGCCAAGCTGCTCTACCTGCGACGGGACTGCCCATAAGCCGCGACCTTGGGCCGGAAAGGACGATAGATCGGCATGATTGAGGCCCCGCCCCGGTCCCTGCCAGCAGCGGAAGGAATGGGGAGATGGAGATCGACAGAGCGTGGAAGCTTACAGGATCACTTTTCGGCGAGGCGGATCAGGCTGTCGCGCGCCCGGCCCCGGTGTTCCGGCGTGATATGGGCGGAAACGCTGCGGATCGCCGCATAGACCACCGCCGCATCGTCGGTGAAGCCGATCCAGGCCATGAAATCGGGAATGGCATCGATCGGCATGACGAAATAGGCCAACGCACCGAACAGGATCGCCTTGACCCGCAGCGGCGTCGCCGGATCGACGGCACAGTAATAGGCCGCCACCACGTCATCGAGAAAGGGCAATTTGGCGGCGAAACGCTTGACCTTGCGCCAGAAGCCCCGCTCCACGGTTTCCCGATCGCGCCGCAGCTTTTCCGGGTCGGGGGCCTGGCCACCCCACCCGGCTTGCTCCTCCTCAAACCTCTCCGTTGCCATGCCGGCCGTCTTCCTTCCCTGGCCCCACCCATGAACGAGCGGGTGCCTCAGCACCGATCGCTGACCAGACCGATATGGTCATCGCCCCGGCCCTTGGCAAGGCAGTGAGGGCGGGCTCAGAAGGCGACCCGGTCGGCCCCCTTCAGGTCAAGCATCCGGCGCGCTTCCACCGGGCTCGCCACCTCCAGCGAGAGGGCTTCCAGGATGGTGCGGATGCGCCGGACCTGATCGGCATTGCTTTTCGCCAGCTCGCCCTTGCCGAGATAGAGCGAATCCTCCAATCCGACACGGACATTGCCGCCCATGATGGCGCCCATGGTGACGAAGCCCATCTGGTGACGGCCGGCTGCCAGGATCGACCAGTGATAGTCGTGGCCGAACAGCTTGTCGGCGATGCGGCGCATCTGCAGGAGATTTTCCGGATCGGCGCCGATGCCGCCGAGGATGCCGAAAATCGTCTGCACGAAAAGCGGCGGCTTCACCAGACCGCGGTCGAGGAAATGCGCCAGCGTATAGAGGTGCCCGACATCGTAACACTCGAACTCAAAGCGCGTTCCATGCGTCTCACCCAATTCGCGCAGGATGTATTCGATATCGGCGAAGGTGTTACGGAAGATATAGTCGCGGCTGTTCGCCAGATGCTGTTGCTCCCAGTCGTGCTGGAACTCCTTGTATTTGTCGAGCAACGGATAGAGGCCGAAATTCATCGACCCCATGTTGAGCGAGCACATTTCCGGCTGCGCCGCCAGGGGCGCCGCGAGACGGTCCTGCACGCTCATGCCGGCCCCGCCGCCGGTCGTCACATTGATGACCGCATCTGTCGATTGCTTGATGCGCGGCAGGAACTGCATGAAGACCGCCGGATCCGGCGTCGGCCGGCCGTCCTTGGGATCGCGCGCATGGAGATGCAGGATGGCGGCGCCCGCTTCCGCCGCGGCGATCGCATCGGCGGCGATCTCGTCGGGCGTCAGCGGCAGATGCGGCGACATGGTCGGCGTATGGATCGATCCCGTCACGGCACAGGTGATGATGACTTTGCGGCCGGCCGCCATAACTCCCTCCCCACATTGACAGTCCGGTGATGCTGCCCTGTCTACGGGGGCACTGGCAACGATTTGTTAACCAGACTGACGGCGTTATGGAGGCCTGATCCGGTATCCCGCGACCATCCATGGTTCCGTCGCCGATTGCCGGATGCGACCGTCAATGCCGTTTCGTGATCCGGACCCTGAAATGCCGCGCCACCGCTGCCTTCGCCCTCTGACACTCGCCGCCTTTTGCACCGGCCTGGCGGCCAGTTCCGTGATCGGTTCCAGCATCTCTTCCGCCCTGGCGCAGGCGTCCAGCCCGACACCCCTGACAACCGCCCCGTCCGCCGGAGGCCAAGCGTCGGCACCGGCAGCGACAGGTACCGGTCGGGCTTCGGCATTGCCACAGCAGGACCCCTCCGCCATCGCCGACGCCGCCCGCTCGATCGATGTCATCGTCGATGGCGAACGCCATAGCTGGCAGCCTTTGGAAAGCGGCACGGGAGAAGCCTGGGACGCCTACCGGAAAGGTGCCTACCAGCAGGCCGTGCCGGTCTTCGCCCGCTTGGCCCGGCTCGGCCATCCGGTCGCCGAATGGCTGATGGGCAATGTCTATTATGCCGGCCAGGGAGTGCCGCAGGATTACCGCCGCGCGCTGGACTGGTTTGAGAAGGCGGCGGCCCAAGGCTTCCTGCCGGCCTATGCGCCGACCGCGCAGCTTTATGAGAACGGGCAAGGCACGGCCATCGATCTCGGCAAGGCCTATATGTGGTACAACATCGCTATCGCCGCCTTGCCCAACAGCCTCGACCGCTACAATCTGACGAAGCAGCGCGACAAAGTCGCCGCGATGATGACCCCGGCACAGATCGAGGCGGCGCAGAAGCGCTCGCTGAGCTTCCTGCCGAAGAAAGTCGTTCCGCCCGATCTCGAAACCGCCCGCGCCATGCTGGGCGAGTAATCGCGCCGCGCTTCATCGCACCGCGACGATGACCGGTTATTTCCGCTTGGCTGTTTTCCCGCTCGCTGCCTTTCCGGTCGATATCTTCCCAGCCGATACCTTCCCAGCCGATTCTGGCGCCGGGCCGAAGGACGCCGCCAGGTAATCGCGGCAGATCTTGATCGCCATGCGCGGCTGCATCGTGGAATCCGGCGTGGCAAAGGCCGACCACAGACCTTCGATCAGGGCCGACAGACCCAGGCCGTATTGCTTGGCCTGCGCCGGCGTCACGCCGCGCTGTCGGGCGAGAGCCCGGCACTGGCGCATGATCTCATCGACGCAGCGCTGTTCGATCCGGTCGATTTCCAGCAAACTCACATCACCGTGGCAGGCCTCACCCCAGAAGGCGAACCAGGCCGAGGCGTTCGACTTGTTGAGGATCGCCGGATCGAAGGAGGCGATCACCATCGCATCCAGGATCTCCGCCGGGTCCTTGAGGCCATCGATGCGCCCCTGCCAGACGGCTTCATATTCCCGGGCGAGATTCTGAAAGGCGGTGGCGAACAGCTCTTCCTTGCCGGAGAAATAGAAATTCGCGAGCCCCACTGAAAGCTGGCTTTCCTGCGCCACATCCTGGATGGTGGCCCGCGCCACGCCTTTGCGCCCGACCACGCGGATCGCCGCCTCGATCAGATGGCTCCGCTTGCGCTGTCCCTTCGCCTGTTGCTTGGCCTGTTGCTGCTTTGCCTGCTGTGTCGACACGCACCCGGTTCCCTATATCCGCCACCCCGATCATCCGCGACACGGCGCGGCCCGCCCCTTCGATCGCGGGCCAGGATAATCCGTTCTACTTTGAACGTATATTCAAAAATCCTGGACTCCACAAATCGCATCATGCAGGATGCGGCAAAAGATAAGAAAACATTCGTCGGGGAGCGCACGTCACATGCATGATTCTGTCGGTAAGACGACATTGGCCGCCGAGCGCGATCCGCGCTTCGATCTGTTGCTGAGCCCCCTGGCGATCGGACCGGTCACAGCCCGCAACCGCTTCTACCAGGTACCGCACTGCTCCGGCATGGGCTGGGCGAAGCCCCGCAGCCTTGCCGCCATGCGCCGGATGAAAGCCGCGGGCGGCTGGGCCGTGGTCTGCACCGAATATTGCTCGATCCATCCCTCGTCCGACGATTCCCCCTATCCCTATGCGACGCTCTGGGATGACGGCGATATCGCCAATCTCGCGGCGATGGCCGATGGCGTCCACGAGCATGGTGCGCTGGCCGGCTGTGAATTGTGGTATGGCGGCCCCAGTTCGCCCAATCTGCTGACCCGGGAGCCTGGCCTGACCTTGACCGGCGGTGCGGTCCATGTGGTCGAACCGATGCAGACCAAGCGCCTCGACCAGGCTGATCTGCGCCTGCTGCGCCGCTGGCATGTGGACGCCGCCAAGCGCGCCAAGGCAGCCGGCATGGATGTCGTCTATGTCTATGCCAATCACACCTATCTGCTGGACACCTTCCTGCATCCCGACAACCGGCGCGATGACGGCTATGGCGGCGAGCGGCGGCACCGGCAGCGTCTGGTCCGGGAACTGATCAGCGAGGTCAAGGAGGCGGTCGGCGATCGCTGCGCGGTCGCCTGCCGCTGGAGCGTCGATATCAGCGATCCGGCACTGGCGGCGGACCGGCTGGACATCTTCGCCGATCTCGCCGAACTGCCGGATCTCTGGGACCTCACCGTCTCCGATTACGGCATCGAAATGGGTCTCTCCCGCGCGGTCAAGGAAGGCAGCGTGGCGGCGCATATCGCCGCCGCCAAGCGCCTCACCAGCAAGCCGGTGGTGACGGTCGGGCGCTATACCTCGCCGGAATCGATGCTGGCCTTGATCAAAGGCGGCTTTGCCGATTTCGTCGGCGCCGCCCGGCCCTCGATCGCCGATCCCTTCCTGCCGGCAAAGATCGCGGCAGGCCGGCTGGACGATATCCGCGAATGCATCGGCTGCAATATCTGCTACAGCAGCAATTCTCGCAGCGTGCCTCTGCGCTGCACCCAGAACCCGACCATGGGCGAGGAATGGCGCCGGGACTGGCATCCCGAGATCATCCCGGCCGCCCGGCAGCAAAAGCGCATCCTCATCGTCGGCGGCGGCCCGGCCGGGCTGGAAGCCGCCCGCGCGCTGGGCCAGCGCGGCCACGACGTGCTGCTGACCGAGGCCGAGCGAAGCTTCGGCGGACGTGTCACCCGGGAGGCCGGCCTGCCCGGCCTTGCCGAATGGGCGCGGGTGCGCGACTGGCGCCTGCACCAGATCGGCAAGCTCGCCAATGTCACGCTTTATCCCGAGAGCCGGATGACGGCGGCGGATATCGTCGAAACCGGCGCGGATCATGTGGTCCTGGCGACCGGGGCGCGCTGGCGGGCCGACGGGATCGGCCGCAGCCGCCGGACGGCCCTCGACTGGGCGGCTCACCTGACCGTGCGGACGCCGGACGATGTCATGTCGGGCACCCCGATTACGGGCGACGTGCTGGTCCATGACGACGACTGGTATTACATGGCGGCGCTGACCGCCCAGCGCCTGGCGCAACAGGGCTGCCGCGTGACGCTCGCCACCACTGCCTGCGCTGTCGCCGACTGGATGCGGCTCAGCAATTTCTACGATCAGCAGCATCTGGTGGCGGATCTCACCGCCGCCGGGGTCGCGATCCGGCTCAACCAGACGGTTACCGGCATTGAGGCCGCTCACGTCACGCTCACCTGCGACGTAACGGGACAACAGGAAAACATCGCCGCCGGCACCGTGGTCACGGTGACCGAGCGGATCCCCGCCGACGGGCTCTGGGCCGAGCTGTCGGCCGGGCAGCAGCTCGACCCGGCGCGCGTGACCCGGATCGGCGATTGTCTGCGCCCCTCGATCATCGCCGATGCGGTTTTCGCCGGCCATCTCTTCGCCCGGGAATTCGACACCGAGGCACCGGCCGTGCGGCGCGACCGCGTCGTCATCGGCCAATCCGCCATCTTCTAATCATCAATCAACGCATCCGAGGGAGAATTATGCTTCACCGTTTCCGCACCCTGACCCTGTCGGTCGGCCTGGCCCTGGCCGCCATCGGCGCCACGGCCGGCGCACCGGCCCAGGCCGAGGAGAAGGTCCTCAATGTCCTGAACTGGTCCGATTACGTGGCGCCCGATACCGTCGCTAATTTCGAGAAAGAGACCGGCATCAAGGTCCATTACGATCTCTTCGAGAATTACGACACGCTCTATGCGAAGCTGCTGGCGGGCCAGAGCGGCTACGACGTGGTGTTCCCCTCCGCCTGGGTCATGGGGAAGATGATCAAGGCGCAGGTCTTCCACAAGCTGGACAAGAATGCCCTGCCCAATGCCGCCACCCTCAATCCCACGATCATGAAGGTCCTGGCGAAATACGATCCCGGCAACGACTATGCGGTTCCCTATATGCGCTGGTCGACCGGCATCGCCTATGATGTCGACAAGGTGAAGAAACTGCTGCCCAATGCGCCGCTCGACAGTGCCGCGCTGCTGTTCGATCCCGCCAATGCCGAGAAGCTCGCCAGTTGCGGGATCGAAATGGTGGATTCCTCGGAAGAGATCATCGGCATGGCGCTCGGCTATCTCGGCCGCAATCCGCTCTCGACCGATGCCGCCGACCTCCAGGCCGCCCAGCAGATGCTGAGCCAGATCCGCCCGCATGTGAAGAAGATCGGCCCCGGCATCTATAACGACCTCGCCACCGGCGATGCCTGCGTCGCCATCATCTGGTCGGGCGATTTCCGCCTGGCGACGGACGCGATCGCCACCAGCAAGTCCTCGATCAAGCTTGCTTACATGGTGCCGAAGGAAGGCTCGTTCCTCGGCCTGGATGCGGTCGCCGTTCCCGCTGATGCGCCGCATTACCAGAACGCCCTGCTGTTCTTGAACTATCTGATGCGGCCCGATGTGATCGCCGGCATCACCAATTTCGTGCATTACGCCAATTCCAATCCCGCCGCCGATCACCTGGTGCAGGAGGCGATCCGCAACGATCCCGTGACCTATCCTCCGGAACAGGATCTCGCCCATCTGCTGCCGATGGAAGCGAAGACCGATCAGGGCCTGCGCGCCATCACCCGCACCTGGAGCCGTTTCGTCGGCGGCCAGTAAGGCGTACCGCAGGAACCTGAATTGATGGGGGCCGTGCCGAGATTCACCTCTTGGCACGGCCCCATTTCCATCCGGCGCCCCTCCTATGCTAGGCTTTCCGTCCGGCAGTGATGACCGCGCCCCGTTACGACGGGCGTGCGGCCGCAATGGGACAGGAGGTCGACCATGTCCAAGCGACCACTCCGCGGCAGCGATCGCAGCGCGATATCGGGCGCCAGATCCATCGGCAAGGCCGATCCCGCCGAACGTTTGGAAGTCAGCATCCTGTTGCGGCGGCGGGACGACAATCAGCTCAAGGCCCGGATCAGCAAACTGGCCGCCGGCGATCAGTCGGATGGCTGTCTCGATCGCGCGGAATTCGCCCGGCAGTTCAGCGCCGATCCCGGCGATATCGCCGCCGTTCGAAACTTCGCCGGCCAGCACGGTTTGGCGGTGGTGCAGGAAGATGCCGCCCGGCGCACCGTGATATTGTCCGGCACCGTCGCCCAGTTCAACGGGGCCTTCGGGGTCGAGCTGCAGCAATGCGAACATGACGGCGGCACCTATCGTGGCCGGACCGGTCCGATCCATCTTCCCGATGAACTGATCGATGTCGTCGAAGCCGTGCTCGGCCTCGACAACCGACCGCAAGCCCGGCCGAATTTCCGCAACCGCACGCCGCATGGCAATGTCAACTGGCGCGCCGCCACTGGCGATCCGACCTCCTTCACACCGCCGCAACTGGCCACGCTCTATCGCTTTCCGACCGGCACCGGCCAAGGCCAATGCATCGGCCTCATCGAGCTGGGCGGCGGATACCGAACGGCCGATCTCACCAGCTATTTCACCGCCTTGAACCTGACGCCGCCGCAGGTCACCGCCGTCTCGGTCGATCACGCCACCAATCAGCCGACCGGCGACCCCAATGGACCGGACGGCGAAGTGATGCTGGATATCGAGGTCGCCGGCGCCGTGGCGTCGGGCGCCCGCATCGTCGTCTATTTCGCGCCCAATACCGATGCCGGCTTTCTCGACGCCCTGACCACGGCCATTCACGACACCACCAACAAACCCACGGTGATCTCGATCAGTTGGGGGCGCCCGGAATCCGCCTGGACACAACAATCGATGACCGCCTTCGACGACGCCTTTCAGGCGGCGGCGACACTGGGCATCACCATCATCGCCGCCGCCGGCGACAGCGGCTCGAGCGATGGCATCGATGACGGCGCGGATCATGTCGATTTCCCCGCCTCCAGCGCCTTCGCCCTTGCCTGTGGCGGCACCAGCCTGCAGGCGACCCAAGGCCGGATCGTCCGCGAGACGGTGTGGAACAACGGTGCGGGCGGCGGCGCGACCGGCGGCGGCGTCAGCACCGTCTTCGCCTTGCCGCAATATCAGCAGCATCTCACCGTCACCAATCCGCAGGGCACGGGAAGCCCGCTGTCGATGCGCGGCATTCCCGATGTCGCCGCCGTCGCCGATCCGCAGACCGGCTATGACCTGCGGGTCGATGGCAACGATATCGTCGGTGGCGGCACCAGCGCCGTGGCGCCGCTCTGGGCCGGGTTGATCGCCCTGCTGAACGCGGCCAAAGGCACCCCGCTCGGCTATGTTAATCCGCTGCTCTATCAGAACTCCAAGGCCCTCAACGACGTGACGCAGGGCAATAACGGCGACTTCGCAGCCTCGCCAGGTTGGGATGCCTGCACCGGGCTCGGATCGCCGAACGGCACCGCCTTGGCCGCTGCGCTCGTCGGTACATCGGCTACCGCCTCCGCCAGATAGCTGACAGCCCGGATAGTCGATGCCCCGGATACCTGACGTCATGGAATCACTTCCTGATCGGGATTAGACTGCCGGGCTATAGGAACGGCAGCATCGCGGGAGGAACAGATGACCTCCGATCAGACGACACCGCCAAACCCCCAAAAGCCAAATCCCACAGGATCAGCTTCTTCTTCCGGGTCGGGAACACCGGCCGTACCGCCGGATCAACCCTTCTTCGATCCGACCGCCTATGGCAACGGCCCCGACGATTCCGTCACCGATGCGACGGAGAACGCGGCGGTCACCCATCATCAGATCGTCCTCGGCGGCAAGACCATCGCCTATACCGCCGTCGCCGGCCATCTCGTCACCGTCGATCCCAGCAGTTCGAAACCTGCGGCAAAGATGTTCTATGTCGCTTTCACGGCGGATGGTGCGGATCATACGACACGGCCCGTGACTTTCTTCTATAACGGCGGGCCCGGTTCCTCCTCGGTCTTCGTGCTGCTGGGATCCTTCGCGCCGATGCGAATCAAGACCTCGATGCCCGGTTTTACCCCGCCGGCGCCCTATGCCATGGAGCCGAACACCGACAGCCTGATCGACAGGAGCGACCTCATCTTCATCAACCCGGTTGGCACCGGCTATTCGGCGGCCATCGCGCCAAAGAAGAACCGCGACTTCTGGGGCGTCGATCCCGATGCAGGCTCGATCAAGGAATTCATCAAGCGTTACCTGACCGCGAATGACCGATGGAATTCACCGAAATTCCTGTTCGGCGAATCCTACGGTACGGCCCGCAGCGCGGTTCTCTCTTATCTGCTGCACGAGGACGGTATCGATCTCAATGGCGTCACGCTGCAATCCTCGATCCTCGATTACACCCAGGCCGGCAATCCGGTCGGGCTGCTGCCGACCTGTGCCGCCGATGCCTGGTATCATCAAAAGATCGCCGTGACGCCGCCACCCGCCGATCTGCCCAGCTTCATGACCACGGTGACGCAGTTCGCCAGCACCGACTACGCCACCGCCCTGCAGAAATTCCCCAAGGCCGATCCGGCGACAGTGCAGAAGCTCAGCGCCTATACGGGCATCGATACGACGATCCTCACCGCCTGGAGCCTCGATGTGGCCGCCACCAACAGCGCCGGCACGTTGCTGTTCCTGCTCAGCCTGCTGCAATCCAAGGGCTTGGCGCTTGGCGGCTATGATGGGCGGGTGACCGGCATCGATACCGGCATTGCCGGACAGATCGATCCGAATTCCGGCGGCAACGACCCGACCATGACGGCGGTCAACGGCGTCTATACCGCGATGTGGCACAGCTATCTCAATGACGATCTGGAATTCACCTCGAATTCGGCTTTCACGGATTTGAACGATCAAGCCTTTCTCAACTGGAATTTCAGCCATATCGATCCGACCGGCGCGCAGAAGGGCGTCGATGCCAAGGGCAATGTGATCCTCTATACGGCGGGCGATCTCGCCGCGACGATGAGCCTGAATGTCGATCTGAAGGTGCTGTCGGCCAACGGCTATTATGATTCCGTGACGCCGTTCTATCAGACGGTGCTGGATCTGCAGGCGATGCCCCTGGCTGCCGCCAGCGTGCGGCAGAACCTCACGATCCGCTATTATCCGTCTGGCCATATGATCTATCTGGATGGCGGCTCGCGCACCGCCATGAAGGCCGATCTCGCCAGCCTCTACGACGGCACCGTGGCGGATCGCCCGGCAATGCAGCGCGTGCTGCAACTGCAGGCGCGTCACCGGACCAAACGATAACTCGGGCGAAAGGGCGACGTGGAGCCGAAGCGCTTCGGCTCCACGTTCAAATCGGATCAGCCAAGATCGACAATCTCGAAATCGTGGGTGATCGTGGCGGTCTTCGCCAGCATGATCGAGGCCGAGCAGTATTTCTCGGCCGACAGCTCGATCGCCCGTTCCACCGTTTCCGGCTTCAGGTTCCGGCCGCTGACGATGAAATGGTAGTGGATCTTGGTGAAGACCTTCGGGTCCTCGCCCGCCCGTTCGGCTTCCAGCTTCACTTCGCAGCCTTCGACCTCGTGACGGCCGCGCTTCAAAATGTGCACTACGTCGAAAGCGGTGCAGCCGCCGGACCCCAGCAGCACATATTCCATCGGGCTGGGCGCGATGGTCGGGGCGCCGGGTGTGGCGGCGGCATGCATCACCACGGCATGCCCGCTATTGCTCTCGCCCAGGAAGGTATTGCCTTCCACCCAATTGATCCGCGCTTTCATGATCGGTGAACTCCTGTCCTATCGTCTTGCCCGGTTCTCCAGTGCTGGCCTGCCCTGCAACGGTCAGACCGGCTTGAACCAGATCCGGGTGTTGTCATAGCCGACCTCGATCGCCAATTCATCCCCCGCCGCGACGGCGATTGGCGCAGGGAAGAACTCGGCCGCCTGTTTCCAGTGATTGGTCCGGCTGAGGCTGCTGGAATGATAGGTGGTCTGGTCGTCCATGAAGAGGTCGAACCAGAAGGCGATGCCATGCACCGTGCCGGCCTCCCGCGCCGTCACCAGCAGGCGCTGGGTGTCGCGCCCCGGCATATCCTCGGTGAAGTCGAAATCCAGCGCCACGAAAGGCGCCGACAGCAAACGGTGGGGATCGGCCGCGAGATCGAGCTGGGCATAGGCCGGCGAGCGGAAACGGTCGAAGCTCCGCAGGTCGAAGCCCTCGACCAGGGTGACCGGATTGATCCGGGCGAGATGCGGGCAATCGAGCAGGGCGCCATAGACCCGCGCCGCCGCCGGGATGATCTTCGCCCCCGGCTTCACCAGATTGTGCCGGGCATGGCTCAGCACCTGCAGCATATTGGGTGCCAGCATACCGATATTGACCAGTTCCGAGACGAAGACATCGGCCCGCTCCGGCAGATCCGTGCCAAGCTCCAACTGCGTCGACTTCTTCGGAATGACGGTGATGCGGTCGGCGAGATTGTTGCGCGCGACAGTCTCCTGTGCCACCTCGGCCAGGACCGGCAGCACCTCGCAGGTGATCACCCGTCCGGCGCCGGCGCGCGCCGCCATCATCGCCACGAGCCCCGACCCGGTACCGATCTCCAGCACCAGATCGCCCGGCTTGACGGCGGCCCGCAAGGCGCGGTCATAGGCCTGGTTGCGCTCACCATCATTGATCATCGGAATGTGCCAGGCCGGCACCATGCTGGAGAGCTGCAGGCGCAGGGCGAAATCGAGATCGGCATCGTCGGGAAAACGCCGCACCGCCTCCTGCAACAGCGCCAGCGAGTCCGCCGGCCGCCCCTGATCGTGCAGGACCTGCGCCAGCGAGGCATAGGCCGGGCGGCAATTGGGATCGATCTCGATCGCCTTGCGGAAATAGCCGGCGGCGGTCTCCATGTCGTCGGTGTAGTAAGCCAGCTCGCCCAGATTGAAATGGGCGTCGACGAAATCCGGCTGATGCAGCACTGCTTCCTGGAAGCAGATCGCCGCCTTTTCCAGCTCGCCTTGTTGTTTCAGGGCGATGCCGAGATTGTTGATGGCGGAAATCAGGCCGGGCATTGCCGCCAGCGCCTGGCGGAAGCACTGTTCCGCATCCGGCGCCTTGCCGAGCCGCAGCAGCGCATTGCCGAGATTGTTCCAGATCAGCCCGTCACGGCCGTTAAGCTGGGTCGCCTGATAGAAGGCCTGGGCGGCCTCCTCGAAACGGCCGATCTCGAACAACAGCACGCCACGGCTGTTCTGATACTGGCTGTTCTCCGGCTCCGCCAGGGCGGCGCGATCCAGCCACGACAAGGCAGCCTGCGGCTCGCCGCCTTCGTGATGCGTCATGAGCCCCATCAGGTGGAGCACCGCCGCATGGTCCGGGTCCTGCGCCAAGGCCGCTTCGCAGAGCCGGCGGGCCCGGGCCAGGTCGGCAAATTCGAGGGCGCGCATCGCCTGCTGCAGCAGATCGGGCAGTGCCTCAGTCGTCATGATGTTTCCCCCTTCATGCCGGCCGGAGCGGCACACCGACGCTCATCCGCCGCCGAGTCGGCTCCTCTCGCCGCCAGATTGCTACAGTGACGCCGAACATGCAGCCGAAAAGACGGCCTGATTGTTCTACAGGCAGCGACTTGAGCAGGCATCAAACAGGCAGGAACAGGATAAGACCGGCCGGGTGCGCCGTTCAGGCGAGGATATTGACCAGCGAGCCGCGCGGCAGATTGGGATTGGGCGGCGTCTGGCCGGGCTGGAATGTCGCCGGGGCAGCGCCCGAGGCCGGGGCCACCGTCGCAGCCGGAGCACTGGGTGCCACCTGATTCGATGCGGCCGCCTGAGCGATCAGATTGGCCAGCGTCAGGCCCTGGTCCCGGGTCTGGCGCAGGCTGGCGATCGAGACCTGCTGGGCGCGCTGCGCGCTGCTGATCTGGGTGGCGGCGGAGGCAGCGGCGGCGATATCCATGGTGAGCGTCCGGGCGGCTGTCAGTTGATACGAGGGCGGTCAGAAAGAAGCAGGA
Source organism: uncultured Rhodospirillaceae bacterium (assembly GCA_964406155.1). Classification (GTDB taxonomy): domain Bacteria; phylum Pseudomonadota; class Alphaproteobacteria; order Dongiales; family Dongiaceae; genus Dongia_B. The sequence goes on from CAYOQR010000020.1 coordinate 42,928, forward strand.
TCAGGCGACGATATTGAGCAATGCCTTGCTCATCTCGTTCTCGCTCTTGATCACCGCGACATTCACCTTGAAGGCATTGGCGGCCTGGCTCAGATCGACCACATCCTTCGGGTCGAGCGATCCCTCGGCGATATTCTGCGCCGTGTCGGAGAGATTGTTCTCCGCGCGCTTCAGACCGTTGAGCGCCGTCGACATGACCGTGCCGGCCGAGGTGACGTCCATTTTTGCCTCCAGATTCCAGGCTATTGGGCGGTGTGTCCGCCACGACAACAGCCTAGTAACGTAATCCTAAAGATAAGCAAGGAAGATTAACAAACCATTGAATACGACCTCGTCCCGTTGCATATGCGCCACGAAGTCGCCTCATTGACAAAAAGCGGCGGTTTTTTGCCTAGAGGCGGCAGGGATGTCGGCCTTAGCATATGCGATATCGCAATTGCAAAATACCGGCCGTCCGGCTGCATCGCCGCCGGCCTGAGTCACGAGGTACCCTAATGCATCCTTTCGCCCTCAAGATCCGCCCCCGCCGCTCCGTCCTGTATCTGCCGGGCAGCAATGCCCGTGCGCTGGAAAAGGCCCGCGACCTGCCGGCCGACGGCCTGATCCTCGACCTCGAGGACGCGGTGGCGCCGGAGGCCAAGGAAAGCGCCCGGCAGATGGTGGCCGAGGCGGTGCGCGCCAGGACCTTCGGGCATCGCGAGGTGGTGGTCCGGGTCAACGGCCTGGATACGACCTGGGGCCATGACGACGTATTGGCCCTGGCCAAGGCCGGCGCCGATGCCATCCTGTTCCCGAAGATCCAATCGCCCGCAGATGTGCGTGCCGCCGTCGCGGCCCTGGACCGGGCCGGCGCGCCGGCCAGCCTGCCGGTCTGGATCATGGCGGAAACGCCGCGCTGCATTCTGCATGTCGACGCCATTGCCGGTTCCAGCCACCGCCTGGCCTGCATCGTCGCCGGCACCTCGGACCTGACCCGGGAACTGCGCGCCCGCCACACCGCCAGCCGCGACAGCGTCTATTCCGCTTTATCGCTCATCGTGCTGGCGGCCCGGGCCCATGGCCTCGACGTGTTGGACGGTGTGCATCTCGATCTCAATGACGAGACCGGCTTCGCCTTCACCTGCGAGCAGGGCCGCAACATGGGCTTCGACGGCAAAACCTTGATTCATCCCAAGCAGATCGAGACGGCGAACGGCGCCTTTGCGCCCTCGGCGACGGAGCTGGCGCTCGCCCAGAAGGTCGTCACCGCCTGGAAGGAAGCGCGCGCTGCCGGCAAGGGCATCTGCGTCGTCGATAACCGGCTGATCGAGAAACTGCATGTCGAGGAATTCGAGCGACTGCTGGCCCTCGATACCGCCATCGGCCTGCTGGGCACCCGGCCAGCGGCGGCGGCCTGACAGCCAAAAGCCGTCGACCAAAAGCCATCGTAACGACAGCGGGCGGACCGGAGACCGGTCCGCCCGCTGTCGCGATGAATGTTTCCTTTAGGCCGCCTGGCCGCGCCGTTCGAGGATCAAACTGGTCCAGCGCTGGGTGACGACGCGGCAGAAATCCGCCGCCCGGCGGCCATAGCGTTTCAACTCATCACTGGCGCGCGCCAATTCGATGGCGCCGCGCGCGTCGCCGAAGCGCTTGACGATGACATGGCCGAAATTCTCGATCCATTGGCGCGCCAGATCCTCGGACACCTCGAAATGGCATTGGAAGCCATAGGTGCCGTGGCCGTAACGGAAGGCCTGGTTCTCGCAGGTGCTGCCGGTCATCAGCCGCACGCCCTTTTCGGGAATGCCGAAAGTATCCTCATGCCATTGCATGATGCGCTGGCGTGGCGCGAGGCCCGTCAGCAATTGGTCTTTCTGTCCATCCGGCGTGATATCGATCGGCAGGAAGCCGTATTCGAATTCGTCATTCACCCGCACCTGCGCGCCGAAGGCCCGCGCCAGCAACTGCCCGCCGAGGCAGAGGCCCAGCATCGGCTTGGCCTGCTCCTGGAAGGCGCGCAGCAGATCCAACATGGGCGGAAATGCCGGGTAGTTCTTGTCATCCCCGGCATGCTGGGGACCGCCCAGGATGACCGCAGCATCGTAGTCGGTCGGCTTGGCCGGCAGCTTGTCGCCGCTATGCGGCAGGATCGTGCTCAGCTTGGCGCCGGCCGCCTGCAAATAGTCGCCGACCAGCGACACCGGTGACGTCTTGTCGTTCTGAATGACGAGCACGTGCATTAGATCACGGCCTCCTACCCCGCAAATCATCGATAGCCGGAGATCATGGCGCAGCCGCAAGCCCGATGCAACGCCTTGGCCGGGCGTCGCGGTTATGCGTTTTGCCATTTGGCAAGGGGCCTTAAAGGCCCCCTACCCGACCTTATCTATGGGGATCTTTCGGCCCGTGATCGGCCAGACGCTGGAGATGGTGACGCAGGAGAGGGCCCAGGGGCGACTCTCCGACCAACTGCCGATGGACACGCTGCAGGAAATGGGTATCCGGATAGGAATTACCCTCGATCAGCATCGGCCCGTCCGGCGTCAGGGCGATATCCCAGCCGACGATCATCCGGTCCAGGAAGGACCGGTGCGCCCTCTTGGCGAGATCGGTGATCGCCTGCCAGTTCTCGATCCGCCGGCCGGCAATCTGCGATCCCGTGATCGGATGCCGATCCCACCAGCAATCGGGGGCGAAATGATCATCGTCGCAGAGTTGACCCAGGACGCCCGTCTGCAGATCGACCCGCACGGCATATTCCGAGGCACCCTTCCAGCTCGGCTCGAGCTTCGAGAGGATGCGCAGCATGGCATGGGTGACGACCGGATTGTCGTCGGCGTCTAGGCAAGTGAAGACCCGGAAGGCCAATAAGGATTGGCTGGCGAGATCCGCAATTTCCGGATGGTTCACCATTTTCGGCAGAACCATGATGTGTTCATAGCGCGACCGACGCAGGATCTTGCGCAGCAGTTCCGCCCGGGTGACGGTCGAGCCGTCCTTGCCCCGATAGAGGCCGGGCCCGACGCGGTCGAACCAGGTTGCCCCGCGCGCGCCGCGCGCCTGGCGCGGCTTGACGAAGATGTCGTGATCGAAGAGCTCGGGCGAAATCGGCGCCGGCTGATCGGCGACCAGCGACCATCTGCCGCGATCGGCGAGATAGAGGACCGGTGGTACCGGCAGGCCCGCCTGCTGGCAATGCTTGGTATAAGCGAGCTTGTCGCCGAGGCTGACGCGGCGGCCATAAATCTTCGGGCGCAGCCAGTGCAACTGACGGAAAAGGCCGTTCTTGACCTCGTCGCGGCCGAGATAATTGACAATCTCGTCGACCCCGCCGGGCCGGTCATAGAGCGCGGAGGAGTAATAGGCCGAGGGATCGGTGCCGTAGACCGTCATCAGGCGCCATTGCGCCGCCAGTTGCCGCCACAGCGAAATGCCGCGCTGCCGCCGCACCGCGCCATTGTCGCGCCAGGTGAAATAAGCAAAGCGCAGGACATGATAGGCGGGCACGATGAAGGCCACGCCGAAATCGCTGGCGGGATCGAAGACCGATCGCGGCCGCCGGCACAAACGCCGGTAGAGATCGCGCGCCCAGCTCCCGATCGGAATGCCGCCCGACGACCGAGCCGACGGCCCATTGGTGGGCAATACCGTCGGTATGACGGCGGCTGCCTCGCCAGCCTGTTGAGAAACGCCCTGGTCGACGGCTCCGTCCGGCACTCCGGTCTCCTACACCCTGAAATCGAAACTCAGGATCGCCTGCGGCGATCCTATGGCGGTAGGGACCCAAACTGCACTGAACGCCTGACGTCGCGCTGTCTCCTCCAGTTGGAAAGCCGTCCCCAGACCCTCCAACCAGCGATTTTCCTTAGCAAGTCGCGAAATATCTACGCCACCGCCGGGTTAGCCAGCAGCGGAAAACTTACAACCAGTGATTAAAGACGCCTAGCTAGAACCAGTCGGCCAATGTCGCACCAGCGCCCCCGAATTATTTTACTGGGATGCTTCCAGGAACTTATACCGCTACAGGCTGAGCAACCGTGCCGCCGGCAGGATCACCATGGCGCACGTCCCGTTGCCCGGCACACTCTCCAGCTCCAGGCGGCCGCCATGTCGTTCCACCAGCAGGCGGCTGAGCGAAAGGCCGAGGCCGGTACCATTCGTGCTGCGGTTGAGCGCATTGGAGACCTGCACGAAAGGCATGAAGATACGGTCCATGTCTTCCTTGGCGATACCGATCCCCCGATCGGTGACGGCGATCGTCAATTGCCCGGCGAGGTCGACTTCCGCCGACAGATCGACCCCGCTGTCCGGCGGCGAGAACTTGATGGCATTGGACAGCAGATTGATCAGGACCTGCCGCAGCCGGCGCTCATCGCCGATCAGCATCACCTGCGGGACCACGGCCAGATTCACCGTGATACCGGTATTGGCACCCTGACCGGCGGCGATGCGCGCGGCCGCCTGCATCAAGGCCGGCAACGCCACCTGCTCCTGGGCGATCTCCATGTGATCGGCCTCAAGCTTCGAGTAATCCAGGATGTCGTTGATCAGGGATAGAAGGTGCTGGCCGCTGCTGCGGATGTCGCCGAGATATTCATCGAGCCGCTCCGGCATCCGGCTGTCGGCCGCCTCCATCAGCAGCAATTCGGAAAAGCCGATGATGGCATTGAGCGGCGTGCGCAACTCATGGCTCATCGTCGCCAGGAACTGCGACTTGGCCTTGCTGGCGGAGGCGGCGCGGCGCCTGGCCGCCTCCAGTTCCACGGCATGCAGGTGGGCCTGTTCGACGGTCCGCTCCAAGAGCAGCATCATGGTCCCGATGGCGGCGTAGCGACCGTTTTCCATGATCACGAAACCGGTGCCGATGGCTTCCGGATGATCGAAGGCGATCATCGCTTTCAGGCGGTCGATGGTGGTATCGCCATCGACCGCCAGCGGGCGCTGATTGATCAGCGGGGCGATCGGCCGCCGGTTATAGACGTCGTACCAAAGCGGCTGGGAGAACTGGAACAGCAGGCGGTCTCGTTCCACCACCCCGATCAGGCTGCCATCGGATTCGACCACCGCGAAGATCGGCAGCGAGGGATGCGCCGAAAACAGCTCCAGCACTTCACCGCCGGTCAGCTCGGCGCCGATCGCCGGTGCCGGCAGGGCGACATCTCGGGCGGTATAGCGCGTGACGGGAATATCGCCGCCGTCATCGATCCGGTGGGTATCGCCCCAATGAGCCTCAACCTGGGGCATATCGCCCTGCTTGGTTTCGTCATGCTTGATGTCAGGACGATCGGTCAAAGCCGCCTGTGGCGCGGGTATCAGGCTGGCCGGCCTGGCCGTCAGGCCCAGCCGACGGTGGACGGGTTCGGCGGCAGGCTTGGGATCGATCCGCCGGCCACGATTATCCCATCCGCCATCCTCGGCACCATCCCAGCCGCCGTCATCGCCATGCCTCTGATGCCATATGCGCGGCAAGCTCGCATTCATCGCTGATCGCTCCGTCGACCGCCCCCTGCCATGACGCCAGCGCCATGGCAGCACCTGATCGGGCGCAATCGGGACTGGACCGGCCGCTGCGTCAGGGCGACAGGACCCTAACGCCGATATGAGACAAATTGATGACAGGCCGGTGAACAGCTCACATGAAGATGTGCCGATTCTCGGTTTTACCGGATTGAGCGGGTTCCGATGTCAAATGCCCTCGCTCCGGTATTGGAGCGAGGGCATTTGCGTCTTCGATCATTGGATCGACCGTGCCGGCCTTATGGCCGCCGATCAGCGGCCGTAGCGATAGAGATCCGTGCCGTTCTCTTCGAGCCATTCCCGCGAGGCATTGACCGTCCGGCACAGCTCGCCGCAGAGCTTCCAGAAGCGCGGCCCGTGATTCATCTCCTTGAGATGCGCGACCTCGTGAGAGATCACGTAGTCCATCACGTGGCGCGGCGCGAAGACCAGACGCCATGAGAAGGACAGCTCGCCCTCGCTGGTGCAACTGCCCCACCGGCTCTTGGTATCGCGGATGGTGATGCGCTTGATCTTCTTGCCGATCTGCTCGGCCTTGGCATAGGCCTTGGCTTCGATCTCGCGCCGTGCTTCCAGCTTCAGCCAGTCATTGACGCGGCGCTGCAGATGCGCCTCTTGGCCGGCGACATGAATCTCCTGATCGTCGCACCACACGACACCGCGCGCATTGGGACGATGACGGATGCGATGCTCGACACCGAGGAAGGGAATGACGGCGCCATGCACGAACGGTACCGACTCCGGCAACTGATCGAGTCGTTCGGCGATCCATTCCTTGTTGGAAAGGACGAAACGTTTGCCTTCATCACGCGATGTGCGTTTTGGCAGCACGACAACGATACGCGATGAACCATAATCGAGACGCATGATGATACGTCGTGCGCGCTGGTTCTGCTGGAACACCAGCGGGACGCTGCGCGCGGTGAAATTGAGCATGTGCACATCCGTGGCTTCCGCCATCGGACGGCGCTTCCGGCGCCCGTCCGATGCCTTGGCGGAACCCTTCGTCAGTGCGATATTTTCGCGATTTTTCGGGACTTTCCGCATGCCTGCATCAATTCTAGAGGAGATCAGATGCAGGCAGTCTAGGCTCCCTTAAACCGCCTGTTCAACCACTTACGCCTTTTTTCGATCTTGAGAGTTTATTCTTATCAACAGCCCTGTATTCAGCCGAAATAAGGGTCTGTTTTCGCTCGATTCCCCAAGCGTAGCCACCAAGATTTCCGTCATTACGCAAAGCGCGGTGACACGGAATTGCCAGTGCTACCGGGTTGGCACGGCAGGCTTGGCCGACTGCCCGGGCGGCACCCGGCTGGCCGATCGCGGCGGCGATTTCGCCATAGGACCGGGTCTCGCCCCGGGGAATGCGATTGAGTTCCTCCCAGACCCGGCGCTGGAAGGCGGTCGCCTGGATATCCAGCGGCAGCGCCCGGTGCGGCAGTTCCCCGGCCATGCGCCGGGTCAGCTCCGCCATGTAGAGAGCGACCGTCATATCGTCGCGCCGGACCTCGCTGGCGGCGGGAAATTCCGCCAGCAGCCGCGCGACCAGCGTATCGGCCTTGTCGCCCAACTCCACCCGGCACAGGCCGCGATCCGTCGCCGCCACCAGGATCAGGCCCAAAGCGCAATCGGCGACCCCATACGTGATGCTGGCGCCGCGACCGCCTTTGGCATAGCTCGCCGGCGTCATGCCGAGGGCCGCGTCGGCACGCTCATAAACCCGGCTGGAGGAGCCATAGCCGGCATCGAAGGTGGCGCCGGCCACCCCGCCTTCGCCGGATTTAAGGCCAGCCTGGAACCGCTTGAGGCGCAGGGCATCGTCATATTGGCGCGGTGTCACCCCGGTCAGACGCTTGAACTGGCGCTGCAGATGCCAGGGGCTGAGGCCGCAATGGTCGGCCAATTCCTCCAGCGTCACCGGTCCTTCGGGATAATCGGCCACCCGCTTCTCGATATAGGCGACGGCACGGCGGGCCAAGGCCAAGGCCTGATCGCGCGCTGGAACGGATGCGCGGGGCGGGGTGTGCATCGTTTTCGTTTCGGTGCTCGGCAGCATAGCGGCGCTCCCTTTGGCGATTTTCGTCTTGCTCATGCTGCACCGATGTAAGTTAGCCGGCCGTCTGTCGCTATCCGATGCTTGCGCTGTGCTTGTTGCGCATCACGCTGTTGCACCTCGTTGGGGCGATTGTATGCTGATTGCAGCCGCCCGGAACCGAAAGATACCCCGCCATGCCCGCCTCGCCCTCCTCCGCCGATCCCGCACCCATTGCCCCCGCGCCAATGCCTCCCTTCCATCTCGCTTTCCCGGTCGCCGATCTGGCCGCGACGGAGCGTTTCTATGTTGATCTCCTGGGCTGCAGCGCGGGGCGGCGGGCCGAAAAATGGATCGATTTCGACTTTTTCGGCCATCAGATCTCCGCTCATCTACGTCCGGAGGAAACCGGCCTCGCCAGCCGCAACGAGGTCGACGGCGATCAGGTGCCGGTCCGGCATTTCGGCGCCATCCTCGACTGGGACCAATGGCATCGCCTCGCCGACCGGTTGCAGGCCGCCGGCACCAAATTCATCATCGAGCCGCATATCCGCTTCAAGGGCCAGGTCGGCGAGCAGGCGACGATGTTCATGCTGGATCCCAGCGGCAATGCCCTGGAATTCAAATCCTTCCGGGATCGGAGCCATATCTTCGCGACCTGAGGCGGCGCAGCGTCCCGCCCGGTCGACGGTCACATCCAGTCGACGGTCAGGCCCAGTCGATGATGTAATCCTCGAGCGGGCCCGCCTTGGTTTCGCTGATGGCGCGGCCACGAACAGAAATGCCGGCCTTGTGCACGGTCGTCGGATCGCCCGAGACCAGGGGGTGCCACCAGGGCAAGTCCTGGCCGTCGCGCAGCAGGCGATAGGCGCAGGTATCCGGCAGCCAGTTGATCTTGCCGACATTGCGCGGCGTCAGCCGGACACAATCGGGAACCAGTTTCTGACGATGCTTATAATCCTTGCAGCGGCAATTGCGCAGGTCGAGCTGGCGGCAGGCGACATTGGTGAAGAACAACTCACCGGTATCGTCGTCAATCAGCTTGTTGAGACAACATTTGCCGCAACCGTCGCACAGGCTTTCCCATTGCGCCTGTGACATGCGGCTGAGCTTGGTCGTTTTCCAGAACGGCGGATCATCGGCCATCGGCGGCCCCGGCTGTCATGTGTTCCTGATCACGCACGGCGATGATCATGCGCGCCGATCTCATCCACCCGAGGTTCATCCACCTTGGGCGAGGGCGAATTTCCGCCAGCGCGGATAGATCTCCTGGCGCCAGCGCCGGCCATTGAAGATACCATAATGGCCGACCGATTTCTGCACATAGTGCTCCCGCTTCGCCGGCGCCAGCTTGCTGCAGAGCCGATGGGCGACCTCGGTCTGGCCGACCCCGGAAATATCGTCGAGCTCGCCTTCGATGGTCATCAGCCCGGTACGCTTGATCGCCGCCGGCTCCACCAGGATTCCACGATGGCGGAAGGTGCCGTTGGGCAGGCTGTGCTCCTGGAAAACATGGCGGACGGTGTCGAGATAGAACTCGGCCGAGAGATCCATGACCGAGAGGTATTCGTCATAGAAGCGGCGATGCGCATCGGCGCTCTCGCCATCGCCCTTCACCAGGTTCTGGAAAAACTCCAGATGCGAGCCGACATGGCGGTCGGGGTTCATCGAAACGAAGCTGCCGAGCTGCAGGAAGCCGGGATAGACCCGGCGCAGGCCGCCGGGATGCCACATCGGCACGCTATGGATGACGCTGTGCTCGAACCATTCCAGCGGATAACGCGCGGAGAGGTCGTTGACCTCGGTCGGATTCACCCGGGTATCGACCGGCCCGCCCATCAGGGTCACGGAGCGCGGCTGCACCGGGTCGCCCGAGGCGGCCAGCAATGCCGTCGCGGCAAGGACCGGCGGCGATGGCTGGCAGACGGCGATGATATGGGTCTCGGCGCCGAGGAAGCGGATGAAGTCGAGAACGTAATCGATATAGGTCGAGAGGTCGAAATCGCCCTGGGCCAGCGGCACCAGCCGGGCATCGGCCCAATCGGTGATATAGACGTCGTTCTCCGGCAGCAGCGTTTCCACGGTGCCGCGCAGCAAGGTGGCGTAATGGCCGGACATCGGCGCGACGATCAGGACCTTGGGCTGCGGCTGGCGCTCGGCGGAGACCGGCAGATCGCGGTGGAAATGCAGGAGATTGCAGAAGGGCTTGTGGAAGGCGATCTCCTCATGCACCCGGACTTCCTCGCCCGCGACCGCAACATGATGGAGATTGAAGGCCGGCTTGCGATGGCGCTTGGTCGTGCGGTCGAACATCTCGCATAAGGCCGCCGCCGCGCGTCCCGCCGCCGTATAGGACGTCGGCATCATCGGATGGGTCAGCACATGCTGCCAGTACCGTGCCGCCATGCGGGCAGGCGCCAAGCCCAGCAATTGCGCGTCGACCGCCTGATACAACATGCTCAACCTCGATTTCGGCCCCAACATCCCGGGCGCGCCGCGACCTGGGGCCGCGGCGGCTTCCGCGATCGCTTTCGATGTCCGCGGCAGCCCCCGATTCCTGCGACGTTACGGCCCGATTCCGCATTGCGCAAGAATATTCTGTTGCGGCGCAGTATTGCGTTCTTTGATTACCGATCGCTTAAGACGGCTGGAAGAAGCGGAAACCTGTCGGCCGGCGCAGAGCTAGTCGGCACGATGGCAAAAACGGTCGATTCCGCTCTAATTGAAGAGGGCGATGAATAACAGGGCAAGAGCGGCCAGCGTGATCGCCGCAATGGTCAGGGTCATGCCGACGACGCGCAGGCCGAGATTTTCCGGCAGGCGGCCGATGCCGGCCGCATGGGTGATGCGGCCCGCGAGCAGCATCAGGCCGATCAGATTGAGGACGAAGCCGCCGGCCCCCTGCAGCTCCAGCAGGGCCATGAGGATCAGGGTGATCGGCGCATATTCGACGAAGTTGCCTTGGGCCCGGATACGACGCTGCAGTTCCTCGCGGCCGCCATCGCCGAGATTGACCCGCCATTGCCGGCGAGATGCCATCACCCGGAAGCTGAGGCCGAGAAAGAGAAAGGCCAGCAGCGCCGCATAGACCGAGGTCGTGGTGACAGGCGACAACAGCATCAGAGATATTTCCGCACTTCCGCGACCATATCGTCCGGGGTTGCCTGCGGTCCGAAATGGGCCAGATACTTGCCGTCGCGATCCATGAGATAGATCAGCGTGCTGTGATCGACCAGGTAATGCTGCGGATCGCCGCCTTCGGCCTTGGTGAAATAGATCTTGAAGGCATTGGCCGCAGCAGTGGTTTCCGCCAGCGTGCCGGTCAAGGCGCGCAGCCGGGGATCGAAGTTGCTGGCATAGTCCTTCATCACCTGCTGGGTATCGCGCTCGGGATCGACGGTGATGAAGATCGGCACCACCTTGTCCGCATCGGCGCCCAGTTTACCCATCGCCGCCGTGATCGTGCCGAGCGCGGTCGGGCAGGCATCGGGGCAGAAGGTGTAGCCGAAATAGATGAGCTCCAGCTTGCCCTTGAAATCGGCCTCGGTCACCCGTTTGCCGTCCTGGTCGACCAGCGAGAAGGGTCCGCCGATGGCGACGCTGGCGGTCTCCACGCCGATGCTGCGCTGATAGAGCTTCCAGGCGATCAGGCCGCACAGGCCGAGAATCGCCACCAGACAGGCGATCACCAGGCCGCGCGCCAAACCGGATTTCGGCATCTCCACGATCCTTATGCTATTCCGCATCAATCAGGGCGCCACCATAGCCCCAGGCACCGGCGGCTGGCCAGAGCGGTTGCCACCGGTGGGAAATATGTCGCAGGCGCCACAAGACAAAACCGCCCGCCCCGGAAGGGACAGGCGGCGGGAACAGGCGCCAAGCCGCGAGGGAAGCCGAGGCGCCCGATATCGGCAGGCGCCCCCTCCGTCGAATCAATAAGCCGAGACTGCCGCCATCAACCCCTGGGTATTGGGATTCTGGAACTTGCGCTGGATGACGATGGCATAGGGGGTTGCCCCCTGGCCGTAATAGGCCCGGTTCCAATCGTCCTTCTTAACGATCCCCGAACCTTCGAAGCTGATGCCGCCATAGAGGCCCGAGGTCTTGGCGAAGCTATAGACATCGGAGCCGAAATTGGTGGTGGTATCCGCCCCCATGCCCTGGCCGACCGGACCGGCCGCCGCCGAGACATTGCCGCCCAGCTTCATTTGATTGTCGAGCACCGCATTGAGCGCCTTGTCGCTCATGATGGTGAAGACGGCTTCGCTGGTCTGGCCGCCGATCTGCAGCCCGATGCTGCCGGAGGCCAAGGAATAGAAGGCCGGCTGGCTCCAGCCACGCTGTGCGTCGCGCACCATCAACACGCCCGACCCGCCTTCGCCGCCGATCACCACGCCGGCGCGGAACAGATTGGGGAAAATCATCATGGCCTTAGCCCGCCTCACATAACCGGCAAGCTGCGAAAAATCGGGCGAAGTGATCAGCTTTTCAAACGTGATGCGCACCTTCTCGATCATTTCCTGCTGATCGGAGAGCGCCAGCGCCTGCGGCACGAAGCTGCAAGTGCCCAGGGCCGCCGCTGTCAGCAGAAAGGCGCGTCTGTCGAGTGTCATCTCCATCCTCCGGCGACTCGGTTGCGGTGTTGCGAGTGAGTCGAATCAGAGATACCCCCCGACTCGGCGATGCGCAACGGCTTCACGCAGAGTTGCGAAATAGGTGAAGATTGTGGCGCGGCTGTGGCAATCGCTTCACGCAATCGCGAGGCGACTCGATTCCTGTCGCTGCGCCGGGATAGCGATTCAGCTCGCCGAGTGGCGCGGTGGACGGTTGACCGTCACGATACGCCACGAGCCCCCGTCCCCCGGTCTGACCGCCGGCCCATCGATGCGGTCCAGGTGGGTGATCGAACAGGGATCGATGGCGAATCCGAGCGCCCGTTCGGGCTCGAGATCGAGCGCCACGGCAAGGGTGGCGCGGATCGCCCCGCCATGGATCACGGCGACGATATCCCGGCCATGATGCAGGGCTGTGCGCCGATCGAGAGCGCGGTCGACCCGGGCAATGACATCCTTGAAGCTTTCGCCCCGGGGCGGCGCCAGATCGGCGGGCGCCTGCCAGAAACGCCGATAAGCCTCATCGCCCCGGGCCTCCAACTCGGCATAGGTCAAACCCTGCCAGTCGCCGAAATGCTGCTCGGCGAAATCCGGCTCTATCTCATAGACCGGCGTGTCGCCCCGCGCCGCCTGGATGGCATCGGCGGTGGCGCGGGTACGCCGCAACGGGGTGACGAGCCAGACCGCCTCCTTTGGCAGAAGGGTCGCAAGATCGTTGAACAGGCCCCGATCCGAGCAATCGCAATCGAGATCGTCCTGGCCATAGAGGCGGCCCTCAGCTCCGATCACCGGCGCATGACGGATCAGCCACCAGCGGGTAACGACGGAAGTCATGATCGCCGGCCCGGCCACATGGTCATCTGCTCAACGTCATCGGCTCAGCGGAAGGTCGCGAAATTGATCAGGACGGCGACTTCCACGATCTGCTCGATGGCGCCGAGAACATCGCCCGTATAGCCGCCGATCTGCCGTTCCGCCAGTTTGGCGATAAGGAAGGCGGTGACCAGCGCCGACACCGTGGCAACGATGGCAGCCCCCGGCCCACCCACGAGGCCAACGATCAGGATGGCGAGACCCAGCGACCAATACATGCTCTCCGCCGCCGGCTTGCCGGCATGCACAGCAATGCCGTCGGGCCGCGCCAGGGGAAGCGAGCGCATCACCACCGGCAGGACCGCGCGTCCCAGCACATGGGCCGAGATCAGGGCGCTGGCCACTTCGCCGGGCAGCGAGAGCTGCGCCAGGGCGCCCAGTTTCAGCAAAGAAGCGAAGACCAGCGCGAGCACACCGTAACTGCCGATCGTGCTGTCGCGCATCACCGTGAGCTTGCGTTCGCGCCCGCCCCGGACCCCGAGCATATCGGCAAGATCCGCCAGGCCATCCTCATGCAAAGCTCCGGTCAGCAGGGCCGTTGCCACCAGCGCGAAGACAGCCGCCAGCAGGTCCGAGAGGCCGAGCCGTTCGCCCAGCATATAAGCCAGAAACCCGACAAAGCCGATTAAGGCGCCGGCCAGGGGGAAAGCCCGGGCGGCTTCGGCCAGCGGCACCGCCGGCGCCTTGACCGGCAGGCGGGTAAAGAAGCCGAGGACCGCCAGCACGTCGCGCCCCCAGCCAAGGCCGAGGCGCCTGGACAGGCGGGGCGCGGACTGTGCACCGGCTGCATCGGATTCCGCCCCATCGCCCGCAGGTGTGCGCCCTGTATCAGACGCATTCTCTGCATCAGGCGCGCGCTCCGCATCGGCCGCCACCTCAGAACCGGCTGTGCCTTCCGCACCGGCTGCGACATTGCCGCCAGCCGCCTCGATAGACGCGCTCGGGCTGGGATTCAGGTTGGGATTATGGTCAGCGGTCCGATCCGGCAGCCCGCGATCGGCCATTGGTTGATCTGCAGCCGACCGGTCCCGATGCGGCCCCGCGGGCATCGCTGGACCAAGGGAGGTTTCACCGGCCGAGGGTTGGCCCGGTGACGTTTCAGGTTCCTGCATCATCGCGGCCTATCGGTCGCTGACATGTCGCGGCTGGGCGAGTGTCTGTCCCACCGGACGGCACAATCCCCCTCTCCCGTTCCGGGATGCAAGATAGCGGACAAGCTTATCTGATGATCTTTGAAGAAGGATACCGCGGTCATTCCATCTGCCTGGTTGCGGAGCCGGCTTGCCAGTCGACGCCATTGAGTACCGACGATATTGCCTGCCGCGACGGCCGGGTCTATCACAGCCCGGCCGCTGATGGCAGCAGCGTGCTGGCGACCCGCCCGTATCGGCAATCCCCGTACTGGAACCTCGTCAGGATCGGCCCGAGTTTAGTTCCCCAAGTTTAGTCCATCGAGTTTAGTCCCTAAGTCTTACCCTCTTCTAGCCCATGGAGCCAATGTTGGATCGCCAAGCCGTCGCCAGTTTCGCTGAAATCCGCCAGATCCTGCGGGAATTCCCGGGACCGGACCTGGAAGCCGCCACCCAGGCCGCCGCCCGCGAGGCGGTGCTCACCAAGCCGGCCGGCGCGCTTGCCCGCCTGGAAGAGGTGACGCAATGGCTGGCCACCTGGCAGGCCAAGCATCCACCGGCCGTCAACCATCCCCGGGTCGCGGTCTTCGCCGGCAATCACGGTGTCGCCGATCTCGGCGTCTCCGCCTATCCCAAGGAAGTCACCGCCCAGATGGTGATGAACTTCCAGGCCGGCGGCGCCGCGGTCAATCAGCTCTGCAAGAACGCCGACGCCGATCTCCGGGTCTATGAAATGTGCCTGGACCAGCCGACCGCCGATTTCACCCAGGGCCCGGCGCTGAGCGAGGAGGAAGCCGCCCGCGCCATGGCCTATGGCATGATGGCGGTCGAGCCCGGCATCGATCTCCTCTGCCTCGGCGAAATGGGCATCGCCAACACCACCAGCGCCTCCGCCATGGCGGCTGCCCTGTTCGGCGGCACCGGCACCGACTGGGCCGGACCCGGGACCGGTGTCCAAGGTTCCGCCCTCAACCGCAAGATCGAGGTGATCGACCAGGGTCTCGCCCGCCACCGCGACCGTTTCGACGACGGCCTTGCCATCATGCAATGCCTGGGCGGCCATGAACTGGCGGCGATCACCGGCGCCGTCATCGCCGCTCGTATAGCGCGCGTGCCGGTGCTGCTCGACGGCTTCGCCTGCACGGTGGCGGCGGCCGTCCTCCTCAAGCATGACAGCCACGCCATCGATCATTGCCTGGTGGCGCATTGCTCGGCCGAGCCCGGCCATCGCAAGCTGCTCCAGAAGATCGGCAAGCAGCCGCTGCTTGATCTCGGCATGCGACTCGGCGAAGGTTCCGGGGCGGCACTGGCGATCCCGCTGATTCGCGCCGCTGCGATGTGCCATAGCGGCATGGCGAGCTTCAGCGAAGCCGGCGTCAGCAACAAGGAATAATCCCAGGGTCTGACACGCATAAGCGTGGTCGCTCTGGATCGGAGAGGATCGATGAGCGACCCGCAATTGCGTGCCTTCCTGCTGGATCGCCTGGGCCTGCGCGGACCGCTCTGGTCCGCCGCCGAGGCCGCCAATGCCGCCCAGGCCCTCGGCATGATCCAGATCGATTCCATCCGCGTCACCGGCCTGCGCAATCATGAGATCGCCTGGGCCGCCCGCACGGATGCGCCGGTCGCCGATTTCTACCATCTGCTCTATGGCGCCCGGGGCATGCTGGAAACCCATTACCCCGTCTTCGCCACGCGCCGCGACTGGCTGCCCTGGTTCCTCAAGGATTTCGGCAAGGCGATCCGGCCCGAGCGGCTGCAGGAGATGAAGCCGCTGATGCGGCGCGTCACCCGCCATATCGCCGAGCATGGACCGGTCTCCCCGGCCGATTTCGATTCCGAGCGCGTGATCGGCGGCTTCAACACCATCAAGGCCACCACCAAGGCGCTGGAATATCTCTTCTATACCGGCAAGGTGCAGATCGCCGGCCGGACCCCGCATTTCCACCGTCTGTTCGATCTCACCGAAAAAGTCGCGCCGGATCTGCTGCATCCTGTCGCCGACTGGCGGCGGATGAACGGCCTGTTCTTCGTGCAATCGGCGCTCGGCGTGCTGAAGGTCGCCACGCCGCAGCAACTGGCGGAGCGCACCGCCCATCACATCGGCTCCTGGCGCGGCGGCGGTTTGCCGCTCGCCCGCAAGCTGGTGGCGAAGGCGCAGGAACGCGGCCTCGTCGACGCCGTCCCCGAAGCCGGCAAGACGGTGCATCTGGCGCTCAAAAGCGATCTCGATGCCTTCCGGCCGCGCGCCGGCCTGACGGACGAGACGGCGCGCCTCATCCCGCCGCTCGATAATCTGCTGTTCAGCCGGCGGCGCCTCACCGAGCTTTTCGGCTTCACCTACAAGTTCGAAGCCTATACGCCGCAGCATCAGCGCCGCTTCTATTTCGCGCTGCCGATCCTCTATCGCGACGCCGTGGTGGGCCAGATCGACGTGAAGAAAGATGAAGCCATCTGGCAGGTGCTGGATCTCGACATCCATGCGCCGCTGCCGGTCGAGGCCCTGCGCATGGCCGTCCACCGCCTGGCGGCCATCGCCGGCGCAGAACAGGTGAAGGTCGCGTCGAAAGTCACTGCCCCCTGGCGCCGTGGCCTCGCCGGCAAGGTCGCTTCAGGTTCTCCTCGATAAATCAGGGGGCGATAAATACGCGAACAGGCAACGTCATCTGTCACGCCTTCGTGAGCGGCGTCGGCGGTGAAATCCGCCGGCGAAACCCTTATATTCATTGCTGCGTTCAACCGGCGCGGCTCTACTTTTTAATAAATTAGAATCTGGCCACAGCCGGCACCGGGCGGGGAACCCGGCCCGATCTTCCCGTTCAGGACCATTCCATTATCGCCACCATTTTATGTTGCATATGTTGCAGGAGGTGTCATGGCACGACGCAACGCCCCGAGCATCGACCATTCCGTCGAGGATATCGTCAGCGAATTCCGCGAGCTTGCCGCATCGATCGATGAACTGCTCTCGGCGAGCGGCAATGAAGGCAGCGACGCCATGGCGCAATTGAAGAGCAAAACCGCCGACCGCCTGAAACAGGCCAAGGCCGCCATCGGCAATGCCGAACGCTCAGCCATTCAGACCGCGAAGACCGTCGCCAGCAAGTCCGACGATTACGTCCACGACAATCCCTGGACCTCGATCGCCATCGGTGCCGGTGTCGGCCTGATCCTCGGCCTGCTGATCGGCCGCCGCTGATCGGTCGCCACGGATCGACCATGCCGGAAACCGAAGGCCAATCTTCGTCGGCAGGTCCGCGGCGCGGGCCTGCCGAACATCTGCTGACGATCGGCGGGCGCATGCTGGCGGCAGTCATCGCCGCCTTGCAGACGCGTATCGATCTGCTGGCAGCCGAGATCACCGTCGAGCGAGCCCGGGTCGTCCGGCTGCTGCTCGCCGCCCTGGCCCTTGCCGTCGCCGGCCTGCTCGGCCTGGCCTTCACCTCGTTCCTCGTCATCGCTTACTTCTGGGACGATCACCGCCTGGCCGCGATTGCCGCCGTGGCGATCTTCTACTGGCTGGCCGCCCTCGTCCTCGCGATCCTGTTGCGGCGTTGGATCAGCCGCCGGCAGCGGCCCTTCAACGCCAGCCTCGAAACGTTGCGGCGCGATTACGCCGCCATCCTCGGTGCGATCGGCGCCACATCGTCCCGATCGACACTTGACCAAACGCAGGACCAGCTCCCGCCTGAGCGGGGACGCGAATGAGTGACCATCATCGGGAGGACAGCCATCGGGAGGACAGCCGTCGGGAAGACACCCGTGCCAGGATCCGCCGCCTGATGCTGCGGGCCGAGTTGCAGCGGCAGGCGATCGGCGCGGTTACCGATGACTACCGCCGGCTCACCGCGCCGTTCGATAACAACGCCGTGCGCCTCGGAAAACTGGTGACTCGCCATCCGCTCCTGACCGGCGCCGGCTTCGCCCTCGGCGGTGTCCTGTTGTGGCGCCGGCGCGGCAAGCTTTCCGGCCTGATCCGCGGCGCCCTCACCGGCATCAGCCTGGTAAAGGCCTTGCGCGGACGGCGATGAGACCGCCTTATTCGCCGACCTGCAGCAGCAATCCCTTGCGCCGCGCCAGGGCGAAGGCGAAGAGATAGATGCCAAGGCCGAGCCCCATCAGCACGCCGTTCAGGCCGAGCGAGGCCAGGAAATAGTCCCAGCGGAAAACGTGATTGAAGAGGATGTTCCGCATGCCCTCGAAGACATAAGTCGAAGGCAGCGACCAGGAGACCATCTGCAGCCAGCCGGGCAAGGCCGTCACCGGATAATAGACGCAGGAGATCGGCGCCAGCAGGAAGACCAGGAACCAGGCGAGATTCTCCGCCGCGAGGCCGAAGCGCAGGATCATGGCCGCGACGATCAAACCGAGTCCGCACCCCATGATCAGCAGATTGAAGAAGAAGGCAGCCAGCGGCAGGCCGAGCGAGAAGATCGAGAAGCCGTAAAAAGGAATCGCCAGCAGCATGGCCGGCAGGACGCCGATCACCGCGCGCACGAAGGCCATGACGATGAGCGCCGCCACATGCTCGATCGGCCGCAGCGGACTGCAGAAGAGATTGGCGAGGTTGCGCGACCACAGCTCTTCCAGGAAGGAGAGCGAGAAACCGAGCTGTCCACGGAACAGCACATCCCACAGCATCACCGCCGAGAGCAGGACCCCGAAGGCATTGCTCAGCCACGAACTATGGGCATAGAGGAAGGTGCTGAAAAAACCCCAGATGACCATCTGCATGGTTGGCCAATAAGCCATTTCGATGAGCCGCGGCCAGGAGGTCCGCAGGACATAGAAATGGCGCAGGATCATCGCATTGATGCGGCCCAGGGCGGAATCGCGGAAGCGCAAGGCGGTGGGCTGCGTGGTCATCGTCTGCCAATCCTCATCTCATCGCCTCAACTCGGTCCGATCTCGCTGTCGAGTGGCGGCGCCCCGCCGGCTATCGCATCCGGGTCGGCGCCGGTGAGACCGTTGCCGGTGACACTGTTGCCGGTCCGGCGGGCACGGGCGATATCGAGGAAGACTTCCTCCAGATTCTGCCGGCTGTAGCGCTCGATCAGTTCCTGTGGCGCGCCGGCATCGACGATCTGCCCCTGGCGCATCATCAGCACATGATCCGCCAGCCGCTCGACCTCGCCCATATTATGCGAGGCCAACAGGATGGCTGCCCCGTGCCGAGCCTGATAGCGCTCGAGATAAGCGCGGACCCAGTCCGCCGTGTCGGGATCGAGCGAGGCGGTCGGCTCGTCGAGCAGCAGCAGTTCCGGCTGGTTCAGCATCGCCTTGGCCAGCGCCACCCGGGTCTTCTGCCCGGCCGAAAGCGTCCCCACCCGGCGATCGACCAGGGCGGCGAGCTCAAGTTCCTCGATCACCGCCGCGAGCCGTGCCGCGCGATCGACCAACCCGTAGAGCCGGGCGAAAACCTGCAGGTTCTGCCGCACGGTGAGCCGGTGCGGCAATTCGACATAGGGCGAGGAGAAGTTCATTCGCGGTAACAGATGGTGGCGTCGTGCTGCCAGATCCTCACCGAAGAGATGGATGGTCCCGGCGGTCGGCTGCAACAGGCCGAGCAGCATGGAAATGGTCGTGGTCTTGCCGGCGCCATTACCACCCAACAGGGCCACGGTCCGGCCGGTCGGTACGGTGAACCCGATGCCGCCGACGGCCGTGACGGTACCGAATATCTTGACCAGGCCGCTGACCTCGATCGCCGGTGCAGCGCCGGTCTGGGTTCCGGCGGGCGGACGGCCGGGCATCGGATGACGGGTTGCTGAAGCTCTTTCGGTCATGGTTGCAACGATGAATCGGATGAATTGAATGGGAACAACCGGGCCGTGGGATCAATCGGACAAGATTCCAACCGGCATTTACCCGGCCCGGCGCCGAGAAACTGCGGAAATGCCGGGCTGCCGCGACAGGCTTGCCAAAACCGCTCCTCCCACCTCTTATAAGGGCCGATGACCAGCGTGACCACAGCCACGGACACATTCCAGCCGCGCCCGCGACGCAGCAGTCCCGGGCGGGTGCGCGTCCGCACCCTGTCGGTCATCCGCTGGATCGCGGTGGCCGGCCAGGCCGCCGCCCTCCTGGTGGTGCAGTTCGGCCTTGGCTATCCGCTGCCGCTGATCCCCTGCCTGCTGGCGGTCCTCGCTCTGGCGGCCGTCAATCTGGTGGGACAGATCCGGCGGCGGCGGTCGGCCCGTCTGATGAGCGACCGTGAGGCGGCCTTCTCCTTCGCCTTCGACATCGTGCAGTTGACGGTCCTTCTTTATCTGACCGGCGGTCTGCACAATCCCTTCGCGGTCCTGATCCTGGCCCCGGTCACGGTGGCCGCAGCCGCCCTGTCGCTGCGCAGTACCATGGGCCTGGCGGCCCTGGCCATCACCGCCATCAACCTGCTGGCGATGTATCACATGCCGCTGCCCTGGGCCGGCGGCTCCTTCTTCCTGCCGCGCATCCTGCTGGCGGCCTTGGCCATCGCCCTCGCTCTGGCGGTCATCTTCATCACCTTCTATGTCTTCCGTGTCGCCGACGAGATGCGGCGGATGTCCGATGCGCTGAGTGCGGCGCAGGCTTCGCTGGACCGCGAGCAGCGCCTCTCCTCGCTCGGCGCCCTGGCGGCGGCGGCGGCGCATGAGCTGGGCAGTCCGCTCGGCACCATCTCGGTGGTCGCCAAGGAACTGGCCCGCGACCTCCCCGCCGACAGCCCGATCCGGCCTGATGTCGAATTGCTCATGAGCCAAAGCGCCCGCTGCCGCGAGATCCTCAAGGAATTGTCCAGCCGGCCGGCCGAAAGTGGCGAGCATCCCTTCGAGATGATGCCCGCCTCGCTGATGATCGAAATCGCCGCCGGCCCGCATCAGCGTCCCCATGTCGCCCTGCGCGTCGAGGCGAAGCCCGATCCGCTGGACCCCGAGATGCCGCTGGTGCCGCATCGGCCGGAAATCCTGCACGCCTTCGGCAATCTGCTGCAGAACGCCATCGAATTCGCCCATCAGGAAGTGAAGGTGGATATCACTTGGAGCCGCGACTGGCTGGCGATCACCGTCAGCGATGACGGGCCGGGCTTCCCGGCGCCGCTGCTCGCCAAACTCGGTGATCCCTATCTGTCGAGCGCCGCCCGGGGCGAAGCCGAAAGCCGGGAAGGCGACCATATGGGGCTCGGCATCTTCATCGCGCAAAACCTGATCGAACGGACCGGCGGCACGATCGAGTTTCAGAACAACGCCTATCACGGCGCCGAAATCCGCGTTACCTGGCCAAGGGAAAGCCTCGAAAATGACTGAAGACACCCCGAAGACCCTTCTGATCGTCGATGACGACGCGCCCTACCGGCAGCGTCTCGCCCAGGCCATGGAGCGTCGCGGCTTCACCGTGCAGCAGGCGGAAACCGTGGCCGATGGCATCGCCGGCGCGAAATCCATGTTGCCGCGTTTTGCCGTGGTCGATCTGCGGCTGACCGATGGCAGCGGCCTGGATGTCGTCAGCGAGATCCACGAGCACAATCCGGATTGCCGTGTCGTCATCCTGACCGGCTATGGCAACATCGCCACCGCCGTCGCCGCCATCAAACAGGGCGCCGCCGACTATCTGCCGAAGCCGGCCGATGCCGATCAGGTGGAAGCCGCCCTGCTGCAGGATAAGAGCGCGTTGCCCCCGCCGCCGGAACAGCCGATGACGGCAGACCGGGTCCGCTGGGAACATATCCAGCGGGTCTTCGAACAATGCGACCGCAACGTGTCGGAGACCGCCCGGCGCCTGCGCATGCATCGCCGCACCCTGCAGCGCATCCTCGCCAAATACGCGCCGCGCAACTGAGCCGGCGCTCCATCTATCCGCGGCCGACACGGGATTGTTCAAAACCGGCGCCGGCTGCGAAACCGAATCCGTCTCGCGACCGGGTTTACTCCAAACTGGTGTTTTTCGGTTGCCTTTGCCGGAACCGCGTTATATCCGATTGGAAATAGCGAGATCAGAGGGGAAACACGCGTCATGAAACAGTCATTTCCGCAGTCCCGCCGCCGGCATCTGATGTCCTGGCTGGGTGCCGTCGCCATTGCCCTCGGCTTCGCGAGCGGCGCGATCCTGCCCGGCGGGCAGGCACAGGCCGAGGCGCCGCGCCTCACGGTCTTCGCCGCCGCCAGCCTGCAGAATGCCATCGACGATCTCAATGCCGCCTTCAGCGCCAAGCATCCCTCGGTGCTGAAGTCGTCCTATGCCAGCAGCTCGGTCCTGGCGAAGCAGATCGAAGCCGGCGCCCAGGCCGATATCTTCATCTCGGCCGATCGCGACTGGATGAAATACGTCGCCGACAAGAAGTTGACTGCCGCTGGCACCGAGAGCGACCTGCTCGGCAACAAGCTGGTGCTGATCGGCAAGGCCGACGACAAGGCGGCGGTGAAACTGGGTTCGGACTCAGACCTGCCGCAGGCACTCGGCGATGGCAAGCTCGCCATGGGTGAAGTGAAGAGCGTACCCGCCGGCAAATACGGCAAGGCGGCGTTGGAGAAGCTTGGCCTCTGGCCCAAGGTCGAGAGCCATGTGGTCGCCGCCGAGAATGTGCGCGCCGCCCTCAAGCTCGTTTCCCTCGGCGAAGCCAAGTTCGGTGTTGTCTATGAGAGCGATGCCAAGGTCGACAAGAATGTGCGTGTCGTCGATGTCTTCCCGGCGGACAGCCACCCGACGATCGTCTATCCGGTGGCGGTCACGGCCTATGCCGCCGGCCGCCAGGATGGCGGCGCCGATCTCGCCAAAGCCTATCTCGATTTCCTCAAGAGCGATGCAGCGGCCAAGGTGTTCACCCATTACGGCTTCACGCCCTTGAAGTAGTCCCTTGACGGTGGACTAACTCTCCCGGCCGGTGGTGCTGCGCCCACCGGCCGTTTTTATTGATGCCGATTTCAAGGGTACCTGCGACTTACCCGCGCCGGCTTTCCCGGTCTTGGGCGCTGCCGTGCGTTCTTTCGTGGAGACCGCCAGGGTATCCAGGCGGTGCAGGGAGGCGGAAGCCGCTGTCATCAGCGCCGTTTCGATCTCCGTCAGCCGGGCCAGAACATCATGCCCCGCCGCAGTCAGCGAGGCGCCGCCGCCGCCGCTGCCGCCCGGTGCCTTGGCGACCAGGGGTTCGCGGAAACTGGCATTGACCTCCTCCACCAGCAGCCAGGCCCGCCGATACGACATGCCCATGGCGCGACCTGCGGCGGAAATCGACCCCAGGTCGTCGATCAGTTGCAACAGCCGGCGCTTACCCGGCCCGAGCCGCCCGCCACTTGCGAGGTCCACACGAAAAGAAAGAGTCGCCATACCCGTCGGCCTTCCACTGCTACCCTGCAGCGGAGTCTAGAACGCACCGAGCGTCGATGGAAGCGGTGGGAATACGGCGGATATCAGCGGGACGCCAACCCCGGACGCCCGGCTTCAACCGGTTTCACCTGCAGCATGTTGTCGATCAGGCGCCCCTGGTAAAGCGAGAGGCCCAGTATTTCGCCGACCTTGAAGGCCTGTTCGCTGTCGACCCGGCAGAGAATGATGCGCTCGCGCCCGATCCGCTCCACCGCCTCGAGCAGGGGCTGGCCGTGACGCCCCTCGACGTGATCGACCAGGGCCGGTGTCCAGAGGATCTTGATCAGATCGAAACCCAGCAACTGGCGATCGAGCAGTGGCAGCATCAGATGCGGCAGGCCGTCGATCGTCAGCTTATAGCCACGCTCCTTGAGGAAATCGCGGGCGAAGAGGTAGTCGCCCGGTTCGGAAAAGACGTCGATCGAGGGCAGCTCGATCGACATCATGCCGCGATCCTTGAGATTGGTGACACGGTCGAATTCCAGGAAATCGCGACCGAGTACCGTCCCCACGGTCAGGTTGAGGCTGGAATAACGCAGCAGTTTGCGATATTCGCGCTGGCCGATCAAGGCCAGCATGCGCTGGTCGAGCACATGGGAAAGATGCTGGAACAGCCATTTGTCGGAAGTCACGTCATAGCCGGGCAGGATCGTCTCGGCCAGGTATCGCATGGAGAAATAGATTTCGTGGAAGATCGGCTCCGGACGGCTGCCGGGCACCACGGCGCAGACCTCCTGGCGCCGCAGCACATTGGCGAGGTCGGCACGGGCGATCGAGCGTTCCAGGATCTGCAGGTGATTAGGATCGAGCATCGCGCCGGCGGGCGCCAGCTCCTCGATCTGGCGCTGTGCATGCGAGGCCGCGCTCAGCATACGCTGGCGGTCGTCGTTGATCAGGAGTACCCGCGCCAGGAAGGCATCGTAATCGGTCGCCAGATGGTACCAGCGGCAGAACTCCTCCTCGCCGCCGGGGCCGACATTCTGCGCCGAGAGCAGGGGGTCCTCGCTGAAGAGGTATTTGACCTGCAGGACGCCGGCATCGATATCGGCGATGCTGGCGCCCTTGACCAGCACGACGACGTTGTTGTTGTGAATCCGATAGAGCGCGGCATCGTATTTCTTCACCAGCGGCTCGAAAGCCTTGACGATGATCCGCAGATGCTGCGGCCGCTGATGATGGGCCCGCAGCAGGGCGACATGCAGTTCGACCGCGATCCAGCCGGTCCGGTACCGGCCCAGGCGCTGGGCGTAATCCAGCAGCACCTCGTCATCGGACATGGTCCGGGTATCCTTGAACCACTCGCTCATTGTCATCCGCCATTCATCGGCCGCGCCGGCCCAGCCGGCCGCGACACCAAGTCCCGAGCACTCGAGCCTGGATGAATATCGTGAATTTTCCGCTAATGCGATCGACGAAAGCAGCTATGTCAGGTGTTTACGCCCGGAAGCTCAGATGCGGTCCTGACGAAATCCTGGCAGTCAGGTCATCACCGGGTATGCAGCCACCAGCCGTTCTCGTTGATCGAATAGACCGGCTGGTAGTGCTTGATGGAATTGGCCGGCACCACGGTGGCGATCTGATTGTCGAGCAGCATCGGTACATTGTCGACATAGACGACCAGGACGGCATGGCCGAGATTGAGGTTGAGGTCGCGCAGGGCGACGACGCGCATATCGGCGATCGGCACGCCAAGCGCCTTCAGCGCCATGTATTTCGAAATGGCGAAATCCTCGCAATCGCCGCTCTTCTTGAGAAATTCATAAGGCGTGGCCCAATAATCCTCGACGCCCCAGTTGCTGATATCGAGGATATAGGGATGCAGGTTCATCTCCCGGTTGACCTCTTTCAACTGCGTCTTGAGGTCCTTGCCCTGCAGCCGGGCGATCAGCTCCTTCCAACCCTTGGTGGTACAGGTGGCGCTTTCGCACGGTGCCCCATTGTTCCAGCGCTTCAGCATGTCGTTCCACTTGGGGAACTTCTTCATGTTGGTCGACGGCAGCTCGAAAGTGCCGAACAATTTCGGATAGCTGCGCGCCGCCGCCGGATGCGCGGGATGGGCGAGCAGAACCAACAGGAGAGGCGTTGCCAGCAACGACGACAGAATCCGCAAGCCGCGGGATCCATGATGACGCCCGCCAATAGCTCGCAACCCGGCCAGGCCGATGCCGCCGGTCAGGACGATGGTCAGCAATGCGAGCATCTAGATCCTGTCACAGGGAAGAGGCCACCTACCGCTCCGGTTGTAACGAAACAACGCGTTGCAGACAATAAAACTGACTTTGGCTATGATAATCGGCCAGATGAGCCGGATTGCCGCAAAAGAGCATTAATTAATCGTTAATCGGTGCCGCGCGACTATCGTTCTAAAATTCGACTAAAGAGCGCGATAGTTTGCGCGCGTGAGAAAACTGCAGGAGAGAGCGACCGTGACGATCGGATCCGACCAGCCGGAGAGCCACCAGCCGAAAAGCGCTGGCACCCCGACTTCTTCCGTCGCATCCGGCGGCGACAATCCCGCCAGCACTCTGTTCGAGGAGACGCCCACCCGCTCGGGACTGGATATCCGCGTCCTCTTCCCGATCCTGCTGCTGATCGTGCTCGGCCTGGTCGGCGTCTGGGCGATCAGCCAGTTCGTCGGCCAGGAACGCCAGCGCGAGCTGACCCAGTGGCAGGTCCGCATGGGCATCATCGCCGACAGCCGCGCGACGGAAGTCAGCCGCTGGCTGGACCGGCAGATCAAGGATCTCGGCGGCCTCGCGGATAACGAATCGGTCCAGCTCTATGTCAGCTCGATCAACGACTACAATACTGCCCAGGCAAACGGCCAGCAGGACGCCAATCAGCAGGATGAAGTCAACGGCTTCAAGGAATATCTGCGCAACCTGCTGACGGTGACCGCCGACCGCACCGGCTTTGCCAGCAGCAAGTCGCAGCAGACCGTCAAGGCAAACGAGCAGCAGGTCGCCGTTTCCGGCCTGATGATCACCGACATGCACGGCGCCGTCATCGCCACCTCGGCGGAAGCACCGCCCTTCAACGGCCAGCTCAAGACCTTCGTGCAGAACGTCCAGGCCGGCAGCACCGGCGTCAGCCCGATGTATCTCAACAGCAAGGGCAATCCCAGCCTGGCCTTCGTCGCGCCGCTTTATGCCGTGCAGTCGGATAACAGCGCAACGGCACAGATCGGCCGCATCATCGGCGTGAAGGAAGTCGCCGACGAATTGTATCCACTGCTGCGCCAGCCCGGCGAAACCAGCCAGACCGCGCTCAGCGCGCTGCTGCAGGCCAATGGCAGCAAGGTGACCTATCTCTCGCCCATCGCCGACGACAAGCAGCCGGTGACGCCGCTCGGCCTGGAGATGGATCTCAACACGCCCAATCTCGACGCGGCCTTTGCCGTGCAGGCGGTCAACGGCTTCGCCACCGATAAGAAGAATTATCGCACCCAGGATGTCCTGGTAACGTCCCGCCAGTTGAGCCAGGTGCCGTGGGTCCTGATGTATACGGTCGGCTATCAGGAGGCGCTGGGCGCCGCCGATGCCCGCTTCCGGCAGCTCGCCACCTATCTGGGTCTGGCGCTGCTCGTGCTGGCGATTGCCATCATCGCCGTCTGGCGCCATGGCTCGTCGCGCCGCGCCAGCCTGGCGGCCGAGCAGTTCAAGACCATGGCGCGGAAATTCGAGGAGCAGAAGGAACTGCTCCAGGTGGTGACGGACAGCCAGCCCACCAGCATCTTCATCCTCGACCAGCAGAACCGCTATCGCTTCGCCAATGCCCAGACGGCCCGGCAGGCCGGGGTTTCGGCGCAGGATCTGCTTGGCAAGGAGATCGGCGCGGTGCTCGGGCCCGCCGCCGCCAAGCGTTATGTCACGCTCAGCAAGCAGGTCCGGGAAGCCGGCACCAACGTCACCGATGTGGCCCGCCAGGAGCAGGACCATAAATTGAAGGTCGTGCAGACCGAGCAGATCCCCCTGCGCGGCCATGCCGGCCTCAATGACGACGTGCTGACGGTGGAGCGCGATATCACCGATGTGGTGACCGAACGCGAACGCCGGTCGCGCACCTTGCAGCAACTGGTCAAGACCCTGGTCGAGGTGGTCGATAAGCGCGATCCCTTCGCCGCCAATCACTCCAGCCGGGTGGCGGCGATCGCGCGGTCCGTGGCCAGCGAGATGGGCCTCAGCGAAACCGAGATCGAGACGGCGGAAATCGCCGGCAACCTGCTCAATCTCGGCAAGATCCTGATCCCCAGCGACCTCCTGGCAAAGACCGGCAACTTGACGCCCGAGGAACTTCATCTGGTCCGCAACAGTATCCAGATGAGCGCCGATCTCCTGCGCGATATCGAATTCGACGGCCCGGTCGTCGACACCCTGCGCCAGGCCCAGGCGCGCTGGGACGGCACCGGCATTCCGACACTGGCTGGCGAGCAGATCCTGGTGACGGCCCGGATCATCGCGGTCGCCAATACCCTGGTCGGCATGACCAGCGACCGCGCCTTCCGTACCGCGATCAATCTCGATGAAGCGATCGAGCGCCTGCTGAAGGATTCCGGCAAGGCCTTCGATCGCCGCGTCATCGCCGCACTGGTCAATTACATCGACAATCACGGTGGGCGCCAGGCGCTGGCCGCCATGAACGGACCGGCGCCGGAACCGGCTATCTGATTCTGCCATCCACCAGCTCCAACGGCCTCGGTCGGGTTCACCCTGATCGAGGCCGTCGCTTTTCATCAGGTCGGCGGGCGGTCGCGGCTCTATCCGACCGGATCGGTGCGCATCAGACGGCGGCAGGCAGCCTGGGCGATGCGCAGAATCTGCGCCCGACGGCGGGCCGCATGCAGCGGCATGGAAGGTGCCGGCCGGATGATGGCGCCGCCATGCCCGTCAGCCAGGATCAACCCGCAATCCTGCGGCAGAATCTCCTGGGGGAAATCCGGCGCCACGCCAAAGAAAAAGCGGTCGCAGAATTCAAGATAATCCTGCCATTTGTGATCTGTCATGAAATCGACACGGCTGCTCTTGATCTCGACGATGCAGATCTGCCCCTGATCGTCGAGTGCGACCAGATCGGCCCGCCGTCCGTTGGGCAAAGGCAGCTCGCCAAGGACGACAAGCCCCATATCGGCGAACATCAAAGTAATGCCCCGCGCCAGCCGGACTGCTGTTTCTTCCATGATGCTCGTTCTTTCAATGTCATGCCGCCTGCATGCCCCCGGCATTATGGCCCGCCCCGTCGAATGACGCCAACCGACCGGGCCGCCCTGTCTCTTCCGGCGCGCCTCCTCCCGGCTTGTTCCCGTGCCGCCGCGCCGCTATCAAGAGGGCATGGATGATGACCATCTGCCGGCCCCGCCGCCCGCCCCACCGAATACCGCCGACTATCCCGTGGCGGCGCATGGTCATGGCCGTCCAGATGCCCATGGCCACGCCGAGGCGACGGATGACCGGCCCGGCCCCGGCATCCCGCCGCCGCCAAGTTCCACATCGCTGATGTCGTCTCCTCAGCACAACACCCATGGGGCGCCGGGAAGAAAGCCGGGCCCGATGCGCCGTGTCGGCCGCTGGTTGGTGCGGCTGGCGGCCCTGGCTTTCGGCTGTTCGGTCCTGCTGACGGTGGTCTATCGCTGGGTTCCGGTGCCGTTGACGCCGCTGATGGTGATCCGCCTGATGGAAGGCGAAGGGTTTCGCAAGGACTGGGTATCCTATGATGCGATCTCACCGCAATTGGCGCGCGCCGTCATCGCCTCGGAAGATTCAGGCTTCTGCGAGCATAACGGTTTCGACTGGTCGGCAATCGAGCAGGCCTGGCACCGCAACCAGCATTCGCCGCGCATCCGCGGTGGCAGCACCATCAGCAACCAGACGGCCAAGAATGTTTTTCTCTGGCCGGACCGCACCTATGTCCGTAAGGCGGTGGAATTCTATTTCACCGCCTTGATCGAATTCTTCTGGACCAAGCGGCGCATTCTCGAGGTCTATCTGAACGTGGTCGAATGGGGGCACGGCATCTATGGTGCCGAAGCCGCCGCGCGGGCGCATTTCGGGAAATCGGCACGGGACCTCACCCGTCGCGAGGCCGCCTTGCTGGCGGCGGTCCTGCCCAATCCACGCCTCTGGTCCGCCAGCAAACCCACATCCTATATCCGGAGCCGCGCCGCCACGATCCAGGCGCGGATGGCTGACGTTCCCGATCCCACCGGCGATCCCTGCCGGCAACGATGACGCGGCCGGAATTCTTCCCGGCTAATCTTTATTGAGCAGGCGCCGCAGGGCATCGGCCGCCTGGCGCTGCCCCTGATCCGAGCCGAGGCTCTTGTGCAGACGCTGCTTGGCGGCCTGAACCTGCATGGCCTCGGCCAGCCGTGCCTGGCGTTCGGGCGTCATCAGTTTTTTCGCCAGGGCCTCGCGCTGCGCCAGCAGGTCCTTGGTATCAGGCTTCTTGTTGCCGGGCTTTATGCCCTTCCCCGTCGCCCCGCCATCCTGTGACGTGGCCGATGAGCCGAATAACCGGGACCACAACCCCATCTGCCGCCTACCTTTCGTTCCTCGCACCATCATGGCGACGAAGATTTACCGTTTTATCAACGGGCCGGCCTGGATCCGGGAATGCCGTGCCCCCCAAAGGGTAGATAAAGCAATTTCATCTCTGACGAGAAACAGTCTTTCCGCCTGAATCATGAAGAACAACTAATGAGACGTCATTCCGCGCACGGCCGCTTGTGCGGTCACCCCCGAAATAGATATGTAAAATCAATATATTAGATCCACCAGGTGAGACGCCATGCGGCGATAGTATCGTTAATATTCTTTCCTATTTCCGGCCGCCACAGCACACGCAAAAAAATCATCGTCAAATTATTGTAAATAGATTGGAAAGCTTTGCCTGCGACCATGTTCCTTATCCGTTAAGAACCAGATCCGACTTGGCCAAGCGTCATGAGCCAGCATACGTCGCATGTATTCGTTCCCCGCGCCGGACGCGGCAAGATTGCCGCATCCTGGCCGGATCAGTTGCTGATCGACAGCCTGTCCATGAAGATCGTCCTGCCTTTGCTGCTGGCGACCTTGCTGATGGCCGGCTGCGCCATCTGGCTGATCGACCACTCAGCCATCACCACGACCCGGACCCGCCTGGCCCAACTGGCGGTTTCCGTCGCCGAGCAGATGGGACGCGACAGCGAGCAGATCAATGACGTGCTGGACAGCGGCAGCCGCCTGCTGGAAGGGACTGTGGATATCAATCAAGCGGATACCAATCGCCTGCAGGAACAGATCCGCCCGCGATTGACCGGCATGCCCTTGATGAAAGGTGTCATTTTCAGCGACGAGACCGGCACGCGGCGCGTCGTCACCCGCGATTTCAACGATCCGATTTACGGTTTCGATTCACGGCAATTCTACCAGGACTATCTCAACCGCCCGGATGGGTCGCTCATCATCGGCGCGCCTTTCGACTTCGTGACTGGCGGGCAGGGCATTCCCGTCATTCATCCTGTGCGCGACGAGGCCGGTCGGCTCAAGGGCCTCGTCACGGTTCTGTTGAAGGCCGAGCTGTTGAGCGAATCCTATCGATCGATCGCCCCCGGCCACGCCGACAACATCGCCCTTCTGCAACTCGACGGCACCCCCCTGGTCGGAAAAACCAAACTGGGCCCGGAAACGGTTGCGGCACTGGTCACGCATATACCGCAATCCCTGGCCCAGGACAGCCGCGACGACGATCCCGGCGAAGACGCGGCACCCGTCGACATCCTCACCAAATCCGGCCAGTTCAGTTATCTCGCGGCCAAGAAAGTGCCGCATCTCCCGCTGCTGGCCGTCGCCATGACCACCCGCCTCGGCGTTATCCAGGGCTGGATTCTGCAGGCCAGCATCGTCGCCGGCGTGATCATCGCCGCAGGCCTCATCCTGGTTGGCCTGACGATCTATCTCGGCCGCAAGATCGCAGCTAATGAACGCTCCCTGCTGGCCCAGGCTGAATTCACCAACCTGATCGTCGATTCGGCGGAAGTGCTGATCTTCGTCCGCGACCGCGACGGCCGGATCCTGCGCGTCAACGAAACCGCCGAGCGGCATCTCGGCTACCCGGCATCGGCGCTCAAGGACCGCGATACCCTGCTTTCCATCATTCCGCCGGATGAGCAGGCGCGAAGCATGGGCGCCTTCATGTCCAACGATCCGGCGCGCTTTCCCAGCAGCCATGAAAACCACATGATCACCCGGCAAGGCGAAAGGCGCTTCTACCGCTGGTCGAATGTCGCGGTCCTCAACAAAGCCGGAGGCATTTCGCTGGTCATCGGCATTGGTGAAGATATTACCGCCGCCGCCAAGACCCGCCGCCTGCAAGAACGCAGCATCGCCGCGATGAGCCAGGCCCACCACCTGGCGGGCATGCGATACTATTTCATCAGCGACCAGCTCAGCCCTGAGGAAGCGGCGACGTATTCCTTCTATACCCAGATCGCCGAAGTGCTGGACATGCCGGCTGGCGGGATTCCAGATGACCCGGGCGCTTTCATCGAGACCTTCATTCATCCCGACGACCGGACGCAGATTCGCCAGCAATACGACGCGTTCGACGCCGGCACCATCGACCAGTATCTGATCGAATACCGTGTCTCCAAGCCGACGGGTGAAATCCGTCATATCCGCGAAGGGTCCAAACGGGTCGTCGATGCGGTGGACAATACCGCCCAGGCGATCGGCGTCATCCAGGACATCACCGATATCAAACACACGCAGCTCGCTTTGGAACGCAATGCCGCACTGATGAACCGGGCGCAGGGCATTGCGAAGATGTGCCACTGGTATTTCGAGCCGGCGGACGATCCCAAGACCTATGATGACGGGCGGTATCACTATTCAGACAACGCCATCGACATTTTCGGCCTGCCCGCCGCTGCCCTCGACATGTCCGAAGCCGACTTCGCCGTCCGGCTGGTTCATCCGGACGATCGCGACTTCGTCTATGAGACCTATCGCGCCTTCGTCACCGGTCCCGATCTGAAATACCAGCGGGTCTACCGTTTGCTGCTGCCCGACGGATCGGTACGGTATCTCTCCGATGCCGGCGAGAAACGATTGTCGCCGGATGGCAGGCTGAAACTGGTGCTGGGTATCTCCCAGGATGTCACCACGTTGCATCTCTCCGAAGCTTCCCTGCGGCGCGCCGAGAGCCAGCTCCGCCATGGCATGCGCATCGCCGCCATGGGGCATTGGCATGCCGAGACATCGGAGACGACCAAGCATCGCTACGCCCTGCAATATTCCGAAGAAGCGGCGGCGATCTTCGGTGTCACGCCGGCCGTGCTGTCGCAGCTCGATCTTACCGGTTTCGTCGGCCGCTTCGTCCTGCCGGATGACCAACCCCAGGCGCAGGAAAAGCTGCTGCAGTTCTGGAACGGTACCGATACCCATTTGGCGATGGAATGCCACATCCTGCGTGGCGACGGTGCGATCCGCATGGTGCGGGTCCTGGCGGAACGGGTCCGCATGACCCATCCCTCCCAGGTCCAGATCATCGGCATGGTGCAGGACATCACCGATCTCAAGCATCATGAACTGGTCCTGCGGCAAACCGAGATGCTGCTGCAGCATGCCCATCGCCTAGCGAAAATCGGCTATTGGCTGTGGCATCCGTCGGAGACGCTGGAAACCGAAACCGGCACCCTCACCTATTCGGATGGGCTGCGTGAGATGCTCGGATTCGACACGCCACACTACCACGGCGATGATGAAGTCTTCTGCCAGATGCATGTCCATGCCGATGACCGGCAGGCGGTCCAGCAGGCCTTCGTCGATTATCGCCGGGGCCTGACCGATTCCTATAATCTCGATTACCGCTTCCTGCGCCCGGATGGCGAGATCATCAATCTGCGGTCGGTCGCCATGCGGATGCGGGATGAAGCCGGACACATCCTCTATGCCATCGGTGTCGCTCAGGACATCACCGAGCAGAAGCAACACGAAGAGGACCTCATTCAGGCGCGGAACGACGCGGTGCTGGCCAATCGCTCGAAAACCGAATTCCTGGCCAATATGAGCCATGAATTGCGGACCCCGCTCAATGCGGTGATCGGTTTCTCCGAGCTGATCCGCGACCAGGCTTTCGGCGGCAATTCCGAGCGTTATGTCAGCTACGCCGAGGACATCAATAACAGCGGCAAGCTGCTGCTGGACCTGATCAACGACATTCTCGACATGTCGCGGATCGAAGCCGGACGGCATGTCCTCAGTGAGGAGGAGTTGTCGATCGAGGCTGTCATGCACGACTGCCTGCGCCTGATCAGCCCGCGCGCCACCGACGGCCACGTGGCCCTGGACTTCCAGTTCGCTCCCGATTTGCCTCAGCTCTATGCCGATGCCAGGTCGCTGAAACAGATCCTCCTCAATCTCCTCTCCAATGCGGTGAAATTCACCCCCGCCGACGGACGGGTCCAGATCGAGGTCGGGTCGGCACCGGAGGGTGGCCTGCTGATCACCGTCAGCGATACCGGGATCGGAATCGCCCCGGAAACCCTGCCGGTCCTGTTCGCGCCCTTCCGCCAGGGCGACAACTCGATCAGCCGGAAATTCGGTGGGACAGGGCTCGGCCTGGCGATCTGCCGAAAACTGATCGAGCTGCATGGCGGCGGCATCCAGATCGATAGCACGGTCGGCCAGGGTACCACGGTGCAACTGACCTTCCCGATCGAACGGGTCCTGCCTGTCCGGCCGTCAGGCCGCGAGCGCCTCGGTACCGCCATTGCGGGTTGACGGCCCGCCACCCGCTACCGGGCGCTGCAGCAGCCTGCATAGCAGCCCCGCGAGCGATTGACTTGCTTGCCGAGCCAGTTGTCGTATGTTTGGCTCTTCATTGCCCTGGCCGACCGCATAGCATAATTTTATTGCGTTGCTGACTCCCAGCCCGGGCTGCCGGTTTTGGAGGTCGACTTGGCTCAGTATCGTTCCCGCACATCCACCCATGGCCGCAACATGGCGGGTGCCCGCGGCTTGTGGCGCGCCACCGGCATGAAGGATGCGGATTTCGGCAAGCCGATCGTCGCCATCGCCAATTCGTTCACCCAATTCGTCCCCGGTCATGTCCATCTGCAGAATCTTGGCCAGATGGTCGCCCGCGAGATCGAGAGCGTTGGCGGCGTCGCCAAGGAGTTCAACACCATCGCCGTCGATGACG
>CAYOQR010000021.1:0-73891 GCA_964406155.1 uncultured Rhodospirillaceae bacterium
ATCCACAATTTCCTGCGCCAGCACTTCCCGGCCGCCGCCTTCATGGGCGGCACCTCCTGCGCCGGCGTGATGACCGAGCAGCGGCTCTGGGGCGCCCAATCGATCGGCCTGCTGTTGATCGACGACGATGCCGGCGATTACGGCGTCGCCCTGGCGCGGATCGGCGACGACCCGGCCGCGACCGCCGAGGTCACCCTGCAGGCCGCCCTCGCCGATGCCGATTGCGCCGGCGAATTGCCGGAACTGGTCTGGATCTATCAGGCTCCCGGCCATGAGGAGGAGATCGTCGCCGGATTGCGCCGGGTGATCGGCGACCGCTGCCCGGTGATCGGCGGCAGCTCTGCGGATGATGACGTGGCCGGCCACTGGCGTCAGCTCGGTACCGAAGGCCTGCTCGCCGACGGCCTGGCCGTCGCCGTGCTCTTTCCCTCCGGCGGCATCAGCTATGCCTTCCAGGGCGGCTACGAGCCGGCCGGACCCAGCGGCATCGTCACCCGCATCGGCTTCGACCATAACGGCCAAAGCGGCATCGTCACCAAGAGCCGAGGCCGCCTGATCGCGGAAATCGACGGCCGCCCCGCCAGTCAGGTCTATGATGCCTGGATCGGCAACCGGCTGCAGGAGAAGCTCGGCTCCGGCGGCAATGTCCTGGCGGAAACCACGATGTGTCCGCTCGCCATCGATGCCGGCGCGATCGGCAGCGTCACCCATTACCTGCTGATCCATCCGGCGGCCATCACCGCCGAAGGCGGCCTCAGCACCTTCGCCGCCGTCGAGGAGGGCACCCGCCTTTACAGCATGCAGGGCGACAAGGAACGCCTGGTCGACCGCGCCGGCCGGGTCGCGGCCGAAGCCGTCGCCAGCCTGCCGGGCGGCGCCGTTTTGGCCGGCGGCCTCATGGTCTATTGCGCCGGCTGCATGCTGGCGGTCGACAACCGGATGCCCGACGTGGCGGTCAAGGTCGCCGATGGATTCCAGGGCCTCCCCTTCCTTGGGTGCTTTACCTTCGGCGAACAAGGGCGCATCCTGCAATGCAACCTGCACGGAAATTTGATGATCTCCGCTATCGCCTTCGGACAGTAACCGGTCATGAGGCCGGGCGACGGAATAGCGGCATGAACGAACGGGATCATGAAGAAATCGGAAGAGCTGCGCGAGACCATCGGCGCGCTGCAACGAGAGAATGACAGGCTGCGCAGCGAGAACCTCCAGGCATCCCTGCTCCTGCGGGCCCTTGAATCGCTGCTGCGCCTCCAGCTCGACGACGATCCCTTCCTGAGCGTCTTCGAATCCCTGCGCGGGATGTTCACCTTCGAACAGGCCATGGTCCTGGTCGAGGATACCGCCGATGAACTGGCCTGCGTCACCGCCGCCCCGGCCGCGCTGGTCGGCTATCGTTTCCCGATCGGTGCTTTCTTCCGCAAGATCATGAGCGGCCGGGTCTCGGCGACCTTCAACCATGACGGGCTCGAGGAATGGCGCGGCATCGCCCGGGATGCCACCGGAAATGTAGCGGGCAATGCCGCGAGCGGTTTGCGGGATGCCCTGACGCCGGCGCAATCGGCGCTCTATCTGCCGATTTCCGTGCGCGACCGGCGCGGCGTCCTCGCTTTGCTGCGCGCGCCCACCGATGAGCCCTTCGACCGGACGCATGTCGCCCTGGCCAAGAAATTCTCCGTCCTCGCCTCGCATGCCCTGGCGGCGAAATACGCCTCCGACCGCATCCGCACCAGCGAGGCCCGGGCCCTGGCGGCGGAAGAGGCGAGCAAGATCAAGAATCTCTTCATCGCCAATATGAGCCACGAGCTGCGCACGCCGCTCAATGCGATCATCGGCTTCTCCGACCTCATCCACCGCGAACAGTTCGGCCCGATCAGCCCCAAGCAGTACGGCGAATATGCCGGCGACATCCTGACCAGCGGCCGGCATCTGCTGGGCGTGATCGATAATCTGCTGCTGCAATCGACCATCGAGGCCGGGCACTACAAGATCCATCTCGAGAGCCTGCTGCTCGACCAGGAGCTGGGCCAGATCATCCGCATCCTGCAGATGGAGGCCGACCGCCTGGCGATCCGGCTCTCTTACGTCAATGCGGATAAATCCATCGCCGTAAACTCGGACCGGCGCTCGCTGCGGCAGATCTTCCTCAACATCATCGGCAATGCCATCAAATTTTCCTCCTATGACAGCGGCGTCGAGATCCTGGTCACGCCCCGGCCGGAAGCCGGACGCTGCCAGGTGCGCGTGATCGATCACGGCTGCGGCATTCCCGAAACGGTACTGCGCCAGCTCGGCGCGCCCTTCGTCCAGGCCGACGGCACCTTCAGCCGCCGCTATCAGGGCACCGGCCTCGGCATCGCCATCTGCTTCGGCCTCACCCAGGCCATGGGCGCCACCCTCTCGATCGACAGCACCGAAGGTATCGGCACCACCGTCAGCGTCGATCTGCCCTTGGTGGCCGAGCCCGCCTTCGCCTAAAGCGCGATGCTCTCTGTTTTATTGACGTTACGCCGCCTTCACGGTGATGCGCCCCATCGCGCGGCGTGGCGGCTTGGTCTTGATCACGATCTCGACGTCCCGCCCCAAACGCACGAGCACATGCATGATCCGGTCGGTCGAGAACCGAGTCAGGTTGCCGCGCGTCAACAGAGAAACATCGGATTGAGATAGGCCCACCAGCTTTGCGATCTCGGCTTGCTTCAAACCTCGGGCTTTGACGATCTTGTTGATCTCCATAATCATATCTGAACGCGCAGCAAGATCGTCGGCGTCTTCCAGTCCCATGTCCTTGAAGACGTTTCCACTGCTCCGGGTAACTTTGCTATCTTCCTTCATTGATCCAGCTCCGCATCCATTTCACGCGCCCACCGCAAACGCGCGTTGATCGTGTTCATATCGGGTTGTGGCGTCCTGATTCCTTTCACGCTCTTTTTCTGAAAGCAGTGCAGCACATAGACACCATGCTTAAGAGCTACTGCGTAAACCGCACGGAAAGCGTTGCCTTCATCGCTGGCCACGATCTCCTGCACGCCTGCCCTGCCGAAACCTTTCAGCACCTTCGCGCTATTCGGCATAATGCCGTTTTGCACCTGACGCAGCCCGTGCCCAATCTGTCGCTTTACGTCCAGCGGGAAGGCCGAGACATCGTCCAGGCTGGACCCTATCCAAATCAGCTCACGCATATTCTCCTTCACCAGTCTCCATAATATATCAAAAATGATATATTTCAATGCCGAAGAAATTCCTGCTCATTTCCTCGACCCGGCTTCCCGCTGGAAGGATGGCAGTCTATGGCACCAGCCGGATACCACCCGATATCGCCGGATTGTCCTGGTGACCGACGCCGCCCGCATCTGATACCGACCGGATATCCGTTTGCCGAACAGGATCGAGCGGTCGTAGCAACATGGGCGATTGGCGCATGATGCGCGGCTCTTGCTATAGTGGCCGCAAGCTACTCACAGGGAAATCGATCATGGCATTTATCGATAGGCAGGATCCAGAAACCGAGGCGCCGGAAACGCCGCCGGGCAATGGCTGGGGCGACCACCTGCCGGAAGTCGTCACGTATTCGGATCGAAACTTCACCGGCCAGAATGTGCGGACCAATTTGAATCACCGATCCGTGGGCAATAGCTACCTTCGGGAGATCGGCTCGGTCGTGGTGGTCGCGGGCATGTGGCGTTTCTTCGAGAAGCCGGGATATGACGGCGACTATCGCGACTTCGGGCCGGGATATCACATGCTTGACGGATTCCGGGTGGGATCGTTCAAGACATTCCAGCCGCAGGAGAGACGAAGCTCCCGATAGATTTCCCCTATCGGTGACGGCAGATCAGCATCAATTCGCATCGCCCCACCATGCTCGCCCACAGGCTCTCATGGGCGATGGGCCGGGAACGCACTGAATCGCCCAGGCGGCCAGAGACTGGGGCGGCAAGGGACTGGGGCGGCCAGGGACTGGAGCAGCTAGAGCCTCGCCTCAGGCTTCACGCCGGCAGGATCGCGGTCTATGGTGCCGGCCGGATGCCACTCGACAGTGCCGGATCGCCTCATGACCGATGCCCATCTCACCGATAATCGTCTCTACGCTCCCGCCACCTTGCGCAACCGCGACGCCATCCTCGATGTGCTGCGCGATGTTCTGCCGCCAACGGGGTTGGTGCTGGAGATCGCCAGCGGCTCCGGCGAGCATGTGGTGCATTTCGCGGCCGCCCTGCCCGGCCTCACCTTCCAGCCCAGCGATCCCGATCCGACGGCCCTGCGCAGCATCGCCGCCTGGTCGTCCGCCGGCAGCGTGGCGGGCCTCGGCAATGTCAGGCCGCCGCTCCGGCTCGACGTGACCGAAGCCGATTGGGTGAGCAAGCCCGGCTGGCCGGTCGAACAGACCAATGCCATCCTCTGCATCAACATGATCCATATCGCGCCCTGGCAGGCGGCCGAGGCGCTGATCGAAGGTGCCGCCGCCTGCCTCGCACCCGGCGCGCCGCTTTATCTCTACGGCCCCTATAAGCGCGACGGCCGCCACACCGCGCCCAGCAACGAGGCCTTCGACCGGAGCCTGAGCCAGCGCGATCCCGCCTGGGGCGTGCGCGACCTCGAAGCCGTCGCCGCCCTCGCCGAGGTCGCCGGCTTCACCGCCCCCGCCATCACGGCGATGCCGGCCAACAATCTCAGCCTCGTCTTCCGGCGACGATGAGAGACGGTGCAGGCAGATAGGTCGCGGCGCGTGATTTGCCTCAATCCATTCTGGGCTTGGGCTTGAACTCGGCGGCCTGGCGCCTGGCTTCCGCGATCTGGCCCGGTGTCATTTGAGGGATGAGTTCGGCACGATTTTTTTGCGCCATAGCATTCCCCTGATTGGCCGCCAGCGTATCCCATTTATAGGCTTCGACATAATCTCGCGCGACACCCTGCGCGCCCGCATACATCGCGCCGACATTGGACTGGCTGTCCGCATCGCCTTTATCAGCCGACAACCGATACCATTTCATCGCTTCGGCATAGTCCCGGGGAACGCCCCAGCCATTGTCGTATATCAGCCCGATATTGAATTGCGCATCGGTATCGTCCTGCGCAGCCGCCAGACGGAGCCATTTCATCGCTTCGCCGTAATCCTGCGTCACGCCCTCACCCCGGCGATACATGACGCCGAGATTGTTCTGGGCATCGGCATAACCTTGCTCGGCCAGAGGACGATAGATTTGCGCCGCCGTCACGTAATCATGGTTCCGATAAGCGATGGCTCCTTGGCGAAATCTGTCGCGCTGCGCCGTGTCGCCCTGTGTCGCACAGCCGCCCGCAACAGCGATACAGGCAAGAAACAGAATTGCGCCAAGCCTTGTCCTTCTGGCCATGTCTCCCTCCCCCAGGAGGTAGCCGAAACACATCCATTCGGACAAAAATATCATCGCTTGTAAAGTCCCGGTTGCAAACATCCCGAGAACGTCAATTTCTAAACAGGCCGGCCGCTAAAGCGGCTTCACGCAGCTCAGGATCGTGACCGGCAAGGCGGCGCGCCAGGCATCGAAACCGCCCAGCGGTTTCGCCTGCGAGACGGCGATGCGGGTCAGCTCACCACCGACCCGGTCGCGCCCCACGTGATCGAGCCAAGTGATCAGCCGCATCTCGCTCTGCACCGTGACGGCATTGGCAACCAGCCGGCCGCCGGGACGCAGGCGCTCCCAGCAGGTTTCAAGCACGCCGGCCTCGGTGACGCCGCCGCCGATGAAGATCGCATCCGGCATCTCCAATCCATCGAGCGCGGCGGGCGCCGTGCCGGCGACGATGCGCAGGCCCGGCACGCCGAGAGCGGCGCGGTTACGCTCGATCAGCGCGCGCCGTTCCGCCTCGGGCTCGATGGCGATGGCGCGGCAGGTCGGATGCGCCCGCATCCATTCGATGCCGATCGAGCCGCTGCCCGCCCCCACATCCCACAGCAGCTCGCCGGGCAGCGGCGCGAGGCGCGCCAGGGTGACGGCGCGGACATCGCGCTTGGTGATCTGGCCCTCATGGGTGAAGGCATCGTCCGGCAGGCCGGCCAGGATCGGATAGCCGCGCGCGGCCCCCGTCGCCCGGCAGTCGATGGCGACGACATTGAGATCCGCCGCGCGTTCATGGGACCAATCCTGCGCGATCCCGTCGAAGCGCCGTTCCTTCGGCCCGCCAAGATGTTCGAGGACGGTGACGGTGCTGGCGCCGAAGCCGCGCGCCGTCAAAAGCCGCGCGATCTCGGCTGGGCTCGCCCCGTCATTGCTGAGCACCAGCAGTTTGGCACCGGCCTGGAGATGAGGATGCAACAAGTCCAGCGGCCGCCCATGCACCGTCAGCAAGGTAGCAGCCTGCAACGGCCAAACCATCCGCGCCGCCGCCAAAGCATAGGAGGACGGCGCCGGCAGGATCAGCATCTCCTTGGCCGGCACCGAACGTGTCAGTGTGGCGCCGATGCCGTAATGCATGGGATCGCCGCTCGCCAGCACGCAGACCGGCATACCGCGCCGCGCCAGCAGCAGGTCATAGGCCCCGGCGAAAGGCGTCGGCCAGGCAATCCGCTCGGCCGCGATATCCGCCGGCAGCAGATCGAGATGCCGCGCCCCGCCGAAGATCACCTTGGCCGCCGCGATCGCCTGCCGCGCCGCCTGCCCCAGCCCGGCCATGCCGTCCTCGCCGATACCGATGATGGTCAACCAGGGTTGTGGTGTCTGAGTTTGGGATGTCTCCGGCTGGAATCTCTCTGGCACGGCTGGTTCTTTCGCTGCAGCTCTCATGATGCCTTGATACGGAATGCCCGCCGGCCGGGCAAGGGGCGGCCGTTTTCCCCGGAAATCTGCTCCCGTGGCGGCGCGAACGCCTCCGAACGCGCCAGAGAATCCGCTGCTAACTCAATGTAATTAAGAGAGAAAGCTAACAAAACCGACTCCGACAAAGCCCTTTCGCAGGACGTGGCGCTCGTGTAGAACGGCCCTGCTTGTCGGTGCCTGATCAAGGCCGAAGAGGGAACACGCGGTGCGGCGGCCGAGAGGTCTGCGCGCCGAAGGTGGCTGCCCCCGCAACTGTGAGCGGCGAGCCCGATCATCAGACGCCACCGGATACCGTCCGGGACGGCGGTGGCGGGCGAGGACCCGCGAGCCAGAAGACCTGCCGACGAGGATAGTCGCGTGCGATGGCATCGGGGCGGGGTGCCCCGGTTGCAGCGCGCAGGGGCCGGCCAATCCGCCGGCCCGGCGCCGGTTCGCAAGCGATGCCCGATGGCGGTGACAGTACGCCAAGCAGCCGGTGACGTTCTTGCCAGATCCCACCCAGCCCGGACCCGCCCAGTTCGAACTCGCCTTGCCGGAAGTTCCCGCACAGAGGGAGGTTCCTGCCCAGACGAAGCCTCCCGTACAAAAGGAAGCCCCCGCTCAGGCGAAGCCCCCTGTTCAGGCGGAGGCTCCCGCCCAGCCCGAAGCCACTGATACGTCGCGGCAGGAGGAAGCGCAGCAGGAAGCGGCGCAGCAAGAGGCAGCCGAACGCGAAGCCGCTACCGACACGACTGTTGGGAACACTGGCGCTACGAGCACCGGGAACGCCACGAATACTCGGAACGTTACGACTGATGGGAATACCGGGAACACTGGGAAGCCTGAGAATACCGGGGATATCCCGAACGCCCAGAACATGACTGCCGGGGAAATCACCACCAAGGACGCCACACCCGCACAGGATGCTGCACCCGCCAAGGATACGAGCACCCAAGAGACAGAGACGGACCGGCGCGCCGTCGATGCCACCGGCAAGCCCGAAACCGTGGGCCGGCCCGAAACCGTGGCTAAACCTGGACCCGCGGCTAAACCTGAAATCGTCGCTAGGCCTGAAACCATGGCGAGACCCGAAATCGTTGGCGGTGCCGAGTTGATCCGCTCCGCCCGGCCCTCGGCCTGCCCGGGCCTGTTCCGCATCGCCCCCGGCCGCGACGGCGGCATCTGCCGCGTGAAGCTTTCCTGCGGCCGCCTCACCGCCGCGCAGGCCCATGCCGTCGCCCATGCCGCGCCGCGTTTCGGCAATGGCGTGATCGAGATAACCAATCGTGCCAATCTGCAATTGCGCGGCGTCCTGCCGGGTGCCGTCGATCCCCTGGTGGCGGCGCTGATGGCCGCCGATCTCGGCCCGCAGCCGCTCAGCACTCAGCAAGAGGGCCCCCAGCCGGAAAGCGGTCCGATCAGCGAAGGCGGCGACGATATCCGCAATGTCATGGTCAACCCGACCTTCGCCCTCGATCCCCATCAACTGATCGACATGACACCCCTGGCCGAGCGCCTGCTGGCCACGTTGCAGACCAATACCGCCTATCACACCCTCTCGGCCAAGTTCTCGCTGCTGCTGGATGGCGGCGAGAGCGTCGCCATGGTCACCCATCCGCACGATCTCTGGCTGGCCGCCTATGCCGAGAATGGCGGGACGACGAACGGTGGGACGACGAACGGCGGAATGGCGGCGACCCATTTCCTTCTCGGCCTTGCCGGCGTGCCGCCGGTCGCGGGTGCCGCCATCGGCATCGGCCAGACCGCGCTTGCCGCCGTGCCGGTGGAGCAAGGCCATGACCTGGTGACCGCCACTCTCGATCTCTTCCTGGAGCTGCGCGGCGAGCGCGAGGACATCTCGCGCATCCGCCATATCCTGGCGGAGATCGGCGCCGAGACCTTCCTCGCCCGTCTGGCGGCGCGCCTGCCCTTCCCGCTCGACCGCCGGGCGACGATCCGCGCCTGGCGCCGCACGCCGCCGGCTCCCTTCGGCCATCTCGGCATGCGCCCCCAGCGCCGGGGTCTCCCGCAGGGCCATCCGCAGGATCATTACCGCAGTTACTACAAGGATCGCCCCGACCTTCAGCCGGATCTGGCGACGGTCGGCGGCCTGCCGCCGCTCGGCCGCCTGACGCCGCGTATGCTGCATGCCGTCGCCGATATCGCCCGCGAACTGGGCGACGGCACGTTGCGCTTCACGCCCTGGCAGAGCATTCTGCTGCCCAATGTCACCGTGGCGGCCAGCACGCTCGTCCAGAAACGCCTGGAAGCCGCCGGCCTGATCTGCAGCAGCGCCGATCCCCTGGCCGCGACCATCGCCTGTTCCGGCTCGGCCGGCTGCAAGGCCGGGCTCGCCGCGACCCAGCAGGACGGGCTCGATCTCGCCGACCACCTGCGGGCTCTTAGTCATATAGCTCCCGGCAA
Organism: uncultured Rhodospirillaceae bacterium; assembly: GCA_964406155.1. GTDB lineage: Bacteria > Pseudomonadota > Alphaproteobacteria > Dongiales > Dongiaceae > Dongia_B. Next base: position 9,204 of record CAYOQR010000021.1, read on the forward strand.
TATGGTCCCGGGCCGCATCTTCCCGGTGCATCTCAGCGGCTGCGGCAAATCCTGCGCCGCCGCCGCGCCGCTGCCGGCGACCCTGGTCGCGGTCGCACCCGGCCGCTACGACCTTTATCTGCATCCGGCCGACCTGCCGGCAGCCGACAAGCAATCGCGTTTCGGCCGGCTGCTCGCCGCCGCTATCACCATCGATCAGGCGGCGGCCCTGCTGGCCGGCCCGCCGGCCGCATCAACAGACACAACAACAATGAACGATCCGATTCCCGGGGGAAAGCCGCATGCTTGATTACATTCGCGATGGACAAGAGATCTATCGCCGATCCTTCTCCATCATCCGGGCCGAGGCCGATCTCTCCCGCATTCCCGCCGATCTGGAAAAGCTTGCCGTGCGCGTCGCCCATGCCAGCGGCATGGTGGATGTGATCGGCGATCTCGCTTTCTCCGAGGGTGCGGGCGCCGCCGGCCGCGCGGCCATCGCCGAGGGCGCCACCATCATCGCCGATTGCCGCATGGTGGCCGACGGCGTCACCCGCTCCCGCCTGCCCCGCGACAACCGCGTGCTCTGCACCTTGAACGAGCCCGGCGTGCCCGAACTCGCGCAGAAGCTCGGCAATACCCGTTCGGCGGCGGCGATGGACTTGTGGCTGCCGCATCTCGCCGGCAGTGTCGTCGCCATCGGCAATGCGCCGACCTCGCTGTTCCGCCTCCTCGAAATGCTCGATGACGGCGCGCCCAAGCCGGCGCTCATCATCGGCTGCCCGGTCGGTTTCGTGGGTGCTGCGGAATCCAAGGACGCCCTGGCCGAGAACAGCCGCGGCGTGCCCTTCGTCGCGGTGCGCGGCCGGCGTGGCGGCAGCGCCATGGCGGCGGCGGCGGTCAATGCCCTGGCGACGGAGCGCGAATAATGGATCAGCGTTCCAGTCAGCGTTACGGCCGCCTCTACGGTCTCGGCGTCGGCCCCGGCGACCCCGAACTCATCACGGTGAAGTCCCTGCGCCTGCTGCAGGCCGCCCCCGTCGTCGCCTATCACGCCGCCAAGGGCAAGAAGGGCAACGCCCTCACCATCGTCGAGAAATATCTCAGCGAGAAACAGATCCTGGTGCCGCTGGTCTATCCCGTCACCACGGAGAAGCTGCCGGCGCATCTTTGCTACGAAGAAGTGATCCTCGACTTCTACAAGGAGATCAGCACCGAGCTCGCCGCCCATCTCGAAGCAGGCCGCGATGTGGCCGTGGCCTGCGAGGGCGATCCCTTCTTCTACGGCTCCTTCATGTATCTGCATGACCGGCTCTCGTCGCGCTACGAGACCGAGGTGGTGCCGGGCGTGTGCTCGATGCTGGCCGGCGCCGCCGTGCTGGGGGCGCCTTTGGTTTATCGCAACCAGAGCCTGACCGTGCTTTCCGGCGTGCTCGACGCAGCCGAATTGAAGCGGCGCCTCGCCGCCACCGATGCGGCGGCGATCATGAAGCTCGGCGCCAATCTCGCCAAGGTGCGCGATGTCATCGAGGAACTCGGCCTGATGGACCGCGCGCTCTATGTGGAGCGTGCCACCATGCAGGCGCAGCGCATCCTGCCCTTGGCCGAGGTCGATCCGTCGAGCTCGCCCTATTTCTCCATCGTCCTGGTTCCCGGCAAGAGATGGGCCGGCAAATGACCACAGCCGCGTCGGCCGACAATCGCGCCGCCACTATCAAGCAGCCGGCTATCGTCATCCTCGGCGCCAACAGCCTGGCGACGGCGCGGCGCATCCAGGCCGCCTGCCCCGGCGCCACGGTCTACGGCCTCACGGGCCGCGTGCCCTCTCAACAGGACGGGGGTGCGGATATCGCCTTCGAGCATTTCGGCACGACGATCCGCGAGCTCTATGAAAGCGACACGCCGATCGTCGCCCTCTGCGCCGCCGGCATCGTCATCCGCTCTATCGCTCCCTTGTTGCAGAACAAGCGCGCTGAGCCGCCGGTCCTCGCCGTCGCCGAGGATGGCAGCGCCGTGGTGCCGCTGCTGGGCGGCCTGCGCGGCGTCAATGTGCTGGCCCGCCGCATCGCCGAGGGCCTCGGCGTCGCGCCTGCCATCACCACGACCGGCGAATTGCGCTTCGGCACCTGCCTGCTCAATCCGCCGCCGGGCTATGAATTGCGCAACCTTGCCGACGGCAAGACCTTCATCTCCAATCTGCTGGCCGGCGAGAAAGTGCGTGTCGATGGTGACGCCACCTGGCTGGAATCCGCGCAATTGCCGGTCGATCCATCGGCGCGCCTCGCCATCACCGTGACGCCCCGCGATATTGCGCCGACGGGCGACCAGCTCGTCTTCCATGCACGCACCATCGTCATCGGCCTCGCTGGTGTCACCGGCGACGTGACGCAGGCCATCGACGCCGCGTTGAAGGCCGGCGGCTATACCAGCCGCGCCCTCGCCTGCCTGATCGCCGATGAAAGCGAGATCGGCAATGCGGCGATCCATGCGGCGGCGGCCGCTTTCGACCGTCCGTTGCGCTTCCTGAAGCCGCAGGACGCCGCAAATCCTGCTGAGAGTCTCGCCCGTGCCGCCGTGCCCGATCCGGTGCAGCCGATCGCGATGCGGAACGGCATCGCCCTCGCCATCGCCGCCACCCCGGCCGACATCCGTACCGTCGGCCGCAAGCGCGGCCGCCTCGCCGTGATCGGCCTCGGCCCCGGTGATGTCAGCCTGATGGCGCCGGTGGTGAAGGAGGAATTGCAGCGCGCCGAGGACATCCTCGGCTACGAGACCTATGTGCGCATGGCGGAAGATGCCGCCGGCCCCTTCCGCGCCGATCAGGTACGGCACGCCACCGACAACCGCGAGGAAATGCAGCGCGCCCGCCATGCCTTCGAGCTCGCCGCCAGCGGCCGCTCGGTGGTGATGGTCTCCTCCGGCGACCCCGGCGTCTTCGCCATGGCGGCGGCGGTCGTCGAGGCCCTGCATGACTCCAGCGATCCTGCCTGGCATGCCGTCGATCTCGCGATCCTGCCCGGCATCTCGGCGGCCCTGGCGGCGGCCTCCCGCGCCGGCGCGCCGCTCGGCCACGATTTCTGTATCCTCTCGCTTTCGGACAATCTGAAGCCCTGGGAGGTAATCGAGAAACGCCTGGCGCTTGCCGGCGAAGCCGATCTCGCCATGGCCTTCTACAACCCGATCTCCAAGGCGCGCCCCTGGCAATTGGGCCGCGCACTCGACATCCTGCGCCAGCACCGAGCACCGGAAACGCCTGTCGTCCTCGGCCGCGATATCGGCCGCCCGGCGGAATCGCTGCGCGTCACCACGCTCGGCGAGCTGACACCCGAGCAGGTCGATATGCGCACCGTCGTCATCCTCGGCTCGTCGCAGACCCGCTGCTTCCCCCGCCTCAACAGCGGCGACTGGGTCTATACCCCCCGCTGGTACGGCACCAAGCCTGAGGATGCGAACTGACACGGCGATGACGCCGGCAACGCGCCGGCGTCATCGCCAAAGCTCCCACCTCACCGACATCTTCCGGTTTCTCACTGCCGGCCTCGCACAATATCCACATCCTCTCATTTGTCCTTGCCGGGCTTGACCCGGCAATCCATCGCAAAGGCCGCGCCCGGCATCAGCCATGGACCCTCGGGTCAAGCCCGAGGGTGACAGAGGAGAAACGGCTAACCGCAGTACAAAACAAGACGTTGTAGGCTCCACTAATCTCGCGCAACATCCGCACCCTCTCATTTGTCATTGCCGGGCTTGATCCGGCAATCCATCGCAAAGGCCACGCGCGGCATCAGCCATGGACCTCGGGTCAAGCCCGAGGGTGACAAGAGGGACAGTGAGCAGCGATGCGACACACTCTGCTGTCAACACAACCAGTCTCGCACGTCATCAACCGCCCCCTCACCCCAACCCTCTCCCCACAAGTGGGGCGAGGGAGCTCACCGAGTGGTCGCTACCACCCGGTCAAAGATGCAGACCTCAGTAAGGCGCATGTATCGGAGGCCAACAGCAGCGCTCCCTCTCCCCTCTGCCGACATATGTCGGCCTACGCCGACGGTGTGGGAGAGGGTTGGGGTGGGGGGGGGTGGCGGCAACATATGAGATGCCTAAAGATGAAACTTCTTCATCTCGAAGAGCTTCCATGAGGCCGCTGCCTCAATGCTTCCCACGCATCACTGCGGACGCTGCACCCGATCTCACCCGGCCCGCAGCACATCCCGCGCCCACGCCACCGCCGCCGCGACCTTCGGCACGGCGGGGAGATCCGGTCGGGCGGGACGGGCCAGCATGACGACGCGGATGCCCTGCTCCCGCGCCGCCGTCAGCTTGGCATCAGTCGCGGTACCGCCGCTGTTCTTGCAGACGATGGTATCGATGCGATGGTCCCGCAACAGCGCGCGTTCATCCTCCAGATGGAACGGTCCGCGCGCCAGCAGCAGCTCGCGCCGGGCGAACGTCAAGGAAGCGTCCGGCGCCTCGACCGAGCGGATCAGGAACCAGATGTCGTCAAGGGCGGTGAAGGGTGCCAGTTCCTGCCGGCCGACAGTCAGGAAGACGCGATGCGCGCGGCCGCGCAGGGCTTCAGCCGCCGCCGGCCAGTCGCTGACCTGCTCCCAGCGATCCTCCGGCCCCGGCTGCCAGGCCGGCCGTTCCAGGCGCAAGAGCGGCACGCCGGCCTGCGCACAGGCGGCAGCGGCGTTCCAGCCCATGCGCGCGGCGAAGGGATGGGTGGCATCGATGACCGCCGCGACGGCCTGATCGCGCAGGTAGTGCGCCAACCCTTCGCTGCCGCTGCAATCCGCACGGCTGAACCCGCCGACGCGCAATTCGCCGGCCGGCAGGCGCGGCGTGGCGACGCGCCCCGCCATGGAGGTGATCACCCGCAGCCCGGCGATCTCGCCCCCCAAACGCTCCACCGCCGCCTCGGCCAAAGCGAAGCCCTCGCCGGTGCCGCCCAGGATCAGCAAGGTAGGTGAAGTTGGAAGATGCGCCGGCATGACCGCTCTGTCGTCAGGAACAAACTGCCGGCACTCTGCCCCAACGCACCGGCGCGGCAAAGAGAAAAGCGCGGGCGAAAGAGATGCCGCCAGCCTATACCGGGACCCGTTTACGCAAGGCGCCGATACATCTGATCTTGGAAGCTCTTCGATCCAGAAGCGTCCGCGTTTTTTGCAGACATCTCATATGGCCTCGCCACCCCTCACCCCAACCCTCTCCCCACAAGTGGGTAGAGGGAGCCTAAGCGCTTATATCGCTCGCTGATTTTCCAGGAGAAACGATGAAGCCTCCCTCTCTTCGTGAGAGCGGGAGGCGGGCCGGGGTGAGGGATGGCGATGGCAATCCGGATCAAGACGACGACAGGTTCCGCCTGCAGTCCTAACAGCCTCTCCCCGCCCGGCTTCTCTCTGCCAAGCCTCTCCCTTCCAGACTCCACACGTCCCCGTTTCCTCCCGTACTGGTTTTCCCCTATCATCGGGCGGTCTCGTCATCGAGAATGTGGATGCCATGCTTGAGCAGCTTCTTCTGGCCGGTGCCTTCTTTGTCGCCTGCGTCGCCGTTCATCTCGGCGGTACCCTGGCGATCTTCTCGCGCTTTGGCCGTCAATCCCAGAAACTCACCTATCACAGTCCGTCCTTATACCTGTTGCTGATGTTCGCGATCTGGCTGCTCCTCGCCTTGCATGTCACCGAGATCCTGTTCTGGGCTCTCGGCTATGTCTGGGTCGGCGCGCTCAAGGATTTCAGCAGCGGTTTCTATTTCTCCATCGTGACCTATGCCACCGTGGGATATGGCGACATGATCCTCGGCCCGGCCTGGCGCATCTTCGGCGCATTGGAGGGGTTGACCGGCACCCTGCTGGTCGGCTGGTCGACCGGTATCATTTTCGCTGTCTTCAGCCTGCTGCTGCGGGCCCGCATCGAGCACCTGGCACACGGCATCTATCGCCCGAGTGACACGCATTGACCACGATTCCGGGGGCCGCCCGGCGGTACCGCCACAGCGCGAGAGATTCAGCTAGAAAGCCGTGGCGAAGAATGCCACGGTAAAGGCATGGAAACGGTGCGGCTGGCCAGGCGCGATGCGCGGGCCTCCCCACCATCGCGCCTGGCCAGCCGAGGATCGTCATGCCGACCAACGTGACTTATCCGGGTGTCTATATCCAAGAACTGCCGGCCGGAACCCAGCCCATTCCCGGCGTGCCGACGGCGATCTGCGCCTTCGTCGGTACCGCCGCGCAAGGTCCGTTCAACCAGCCGGTCGAGATCGGCTGCCTCGCCGCCTTCCAGCGCCAGTTCGGCACATCGCCTGCCGATACGCCGGCGCAAGAGACCCGGGCCCGAGAAACCCCACTGGACGAAGCGGTACGGCTGTTCTTCGAAAACGGCGGCGGCACGGCGATCGTCGTCCGCCTGCCCCGCACCCCATCCCCCGACGCGCCGCCTCCCGATGCCTCGACCCTCATCGGCGATCCAGTCGCCAAAAGCGGGCTCCATGCCCTCGACACGCAGCGCTTCAATCTGCTCTGCCTGCCGCCATTCGAACACGGCCACGATCATGCGCCGGAAACCTGGGCCGCGGCGGCGGATTACTGCTTCAGCCGCAAGGCGATCCTGCTGATCGATCCGCCGTCGTCCTGGACCGCCGACCGCCAGACCGCTCTCGCCGCCACGCAAGCTGGCATCGTTGCCCTGCAGCAGGCGATCGGCGCCGGGACTTGTGCCAATGCGGCGCTCTATTTCCCGCCTCTCCGCCTCCCCGGCGAAGCAGCAACGGGAAGCGACCGCATCCCACCCAGCGGCGCCATCGCCGGCATCATCGCCCGCAGCGACGCCGAGCATGGCGTCTGGAAAGCGCCGGCCGGTTTACACACCCTGATCGCCGGGATCGCCGATCTCGCTTATCCGCTGACCGATGGCGAGACCGCGCTTCTCAATCCGCTCGGCCTCAACTGCCTGCGCAGCTTTCCTGGCCATGGACATGTGGTCTGGGGTGCTCGAACGCTCGCCGGCAACGACACATCCGGGTCGGACTGGACCTATCTGCCGATACGGCGGCTGGTGCTCTTCATCGAGGAGAGCCTCGCCGCGGGCACCGCCTGGACCGTCTTCGAACCCAATGACGAGCGGCTTTGGGCCAAACTGCATCTTGTCATCGGCGATTTCCTGCAGCGTCTGTTCCTGCAAGGTGCCTTCCAGGGCACGGTGGCGCATGACGCCTATTTCCTGAAATGCGACCGCAGCACGGTGACGCAAAGCGACATCGACCAGGGCATCGTCAATGTCGTGATCGGCTTGGCGCCATTGAAGCCGGCGGAATTCGTGGTGATCAGCCTGCGGCTGATCGCGGGGCAGAGCGAGACCTAGAGCCGGATGCCATCAAGTGGAATCGCAAGCGCGATTTCACCTGATGGCTGAATCCGCCTCTACTCAATGAATTAGAGCGCGATCGGGGAGCAAGCGATGAACGACATTCCGGAGATCGGCCCCTCAGAGATCGGCCCCCCGGGGATCGGCCTGCCGGAGATCAGTCCTTCTGAAATTGGCAAGGCCGCGAAGCCTGTGCTGAAGTCGACAACGAAGGCGCGGCGGACCGATCCTTATCCGGCCTATCGGTTCCGCGTGAAATGGGACGGCCGCTATGTCGCCGGCATCTCCAAGGTCAGCGCCCTCAAAAGCACGACCGAGGTGATCGATTACCGCATGGGCGGCGACCCCGCCAATATCCGCAAACTGCCGGGCCGCACGCGCTACGAGCCGATCATCCTGGAACGCGGCATCACCCGCGACAAAGCCTTCGAGGATTGGGTCAAGCAGGTGCAGCGGGCTGGCGTCGGGATCGGCGCCGGTGCCGGCATCGGCATGGGCCCGCTCAACAATCCGGCGGCCCAGCCCTTCCGCAAGGATGTGGTCCTCGAATTACGCGACGAGGCCGGGCATCTCGTCGCCGCCTATAAGATCCATCGCTGCTGGGTCTCGGAATACCAGGCCCTGCCCGATCTCGATGCCGGTGGCAATGCGATCGCGATCGAGCAGATCAAGCTGGAACATGAAGGCTTCGAGCGCGACGATAGTGTTGCCGAACCCTTCGGAGGCGGTCATCCTTGAAGGACCGGCGGCAATGATCAAGCCTTGATCCCAATCACCACATCATGAAATCGGAGCATCGGATGAAAGCCTATTGCATCGTTTACGAAACCATCGACGACCCGAAGCCCTTCGAGGAATATCGCAGCCAGGTCATGCCGACTCTCGATGCCTATGAAGGTCGCTTCATCGTGCGCGGCGGCACCTTCACCGCCCTGGAAGGCGAGATGCCCTATCAGCGCATCGCCGTGCTCGAATTCCCGTCCCGCGAAAAGGCCGAAGGCTGGTATAACTCCCCCGCCTATCAACGCATCCTGCCCCTGCGCCTCAAGGCCGCGCATTGCCAGTTCGTCATCGTGGACGGGATCGCGTGAGATAAAGACAGCAGCTCTTCTGCAAAAAGGGAAAGTGTCTTTGCGTTACGCGGCGCCTGCAATCTCTCGTCTGTCATTACGGGACTTGACCCACTGTTCTCCAGTTAAAAGCTGGGCCTACATGGTGTCATCTCATGTATCGCCGACACCCCCTCACCCCAACCCTCTCCCGCCCCGTCGGCGCAAGCCGACATTCGTCGGCAGGGGGAGAGGGAGCGTTTTTTTTCTGATTCGTACAGCATATGCGTTTCCTCATTTGTCATTGCCGGGCTTGACCCGGCAATCCATGGCTGAGGCAGTGCGCAGCATCTCCCATGGACCCCCGGGTCAAGCCCGGGGGTGACGTAGGTGCAGGTGTCGCGCGAATCCTGTAACAGCGCTCCCTCTTCCCCTGCTGACACATTTCCGCCTGTACAAACGGGGTGGCGATAGCAAGTGAGGTCCTTGCAGTTAAAGCCTCCCTTGCATCGGGGAACTTCCAACACCCGATCTATCCCGCACTTCCTCAGACAGAGTTCATCCTTAACCGGGCAACAGCGGGCTTGACCCGGCAGCCCATGGCTAAGCCAGCCTCTCCCCGCCCAGCCGCGCGCGCCATCACATATCGAGGACGACGCGGTAGCGTGCCTTGCCTGCCCGCAGGTGATCGAGCGCCTCGTTGATCTTCGCCGCCGGGAAATGTTCGGTCTGCGGCAGGATCCGGTGGCGAGCGCAGAAATCGAGCATGCTCCTCATGGTGACCGGCGCGCCGCTGGGCGAGCCGGAGACGCTGCGCCGCGCCCCGATCAGGTCGAACGCGCCGACCGGGATCGGCTCCGGCACCACGCCGACCACATGCAGCCTGCCATCGGGCGCCAGCGCCTCGATCAGCGCCTTCCAGTCGAGCGACGCATTGACGGTCACGATGATGAGGTCGAGCGATCTCTTGATCGCCGCGATCTGTTTCGCATCCCGGCTGTTGACCACGTGATGCGCGCCGAAGCCCTTCGCCTCCGCCGTCTTGCCGTCGCTCGAGGTGAAGGCCGTCACCTCGCAGCCCCAGGCGGCGGCGAATTTCAGGCCCATATGGCCAAGGCCGCCGATGCCGACCACGCCGACCCGCGCTGTCGGTTTGATGTCGAATTGCTGCAGCGGCGCGAAGACGGTGACGCCGCCGCAGAGCAGCGGCCCCACTTCCCGCGCATCGAGGCCGTCCGGGATGGGGATCGCCCAGGGCCATTGCACCCGCACGCGATCGGCGAAACCGCCGGCGCGGCCGATGATGGTAGCCGAATTCTCGGCGCAGAGATTCTGGTCGCCCGACAGGCAGTGCCGGCAATGCATGCAGCTCGCCGCACCCCAGCCGACGCCGACCTTCTGGCCGAGACTCAATCCCTTCGCCGCCGAGCCCAGCGCCACGACGCGGCCGCTCACCTCATGCCCCGCCACGGCTGGATAACTGGAGAAGCCCCATTCATTGTCGAGGATCGAAACGTCGGAATGGCAGATGCCGCAGGTCTCCACCGCGACCTCCACCTCGTCCGCCTGCAGCGGGCCCGGATCGTATTCGTAAGGTTCAAGCCTCTGCTTCGGCCCCTTGGCCGCCCATGCTTTGATCATGCTGCCTCTCCCTTGCTTGTTTCGACGGCCCTGAATCTCGGTGGCCCAGAATCTCATTGGCCCAAAATCTCAGTGGTCCAGAATCTCGATAGCCCGGCAGATCGACGGAAGACGGGCCGATATGATTGCGCCGTTCAAGCTGCCGGGCAAGCCGTCCGTTTCCCCGCGATCCGTGTCCGGTGGGCGGGAGGAGCCGCAACCGATGCCGGCCGCGCTGAGGACCATAATCTTGCCTGGGCGAAATAGAGTTGATAAGGTCCTCCGTCCTTAAGTCGAAAAGAGCAAAGCCGGTGCTCCACCGTCGTTTCCATAGCCGCACCCGCGGACCTGTTTCCGCCCCGCGCTTTACCTCGCGGGGCTGACCGGGAACGCATCGTCGTCTCATCGTCAGCCTTTCCGGCACGTTGTGCCGTGCCCTTCTGACTTGATGAGACCGCAATGTCCCTGATCGCCATCAAAGATCTTTCGCTGACCCGTCACCAGTCCCTGTTCGCCGGGCTCAGTTTTTCAATCGACAAAGGCAATCGCCTCGGCCTTGTCGCATCCAACGGACGCGGCAAATCCTCGCTCCTGCGCATCATGAGCGGCGATGAGGAGCCGACGGCGGGCACGATGACACATATGAGCGGCCTTGTTGTCGCCGCCGCCCCGCAAGACCCGCCTGAGCGGCTCCTGCCCCTGAGCTTCCGCGATGCCGTGCGTGACGCTCTTGCCGCGCATTCCAGCCTCGACATCGCCGAAGCCGAGAGCTGGCGCGTCGACATCCTGCTCGACGACCTCGACGTGGACGAGACCATCAGGGGCCGCGCCATTCATAGCCTGTCCGGCGGCTGGCAGCGGACCATGCTTCTGGCGCGGGCCGCCGTGATCGAACCGGACCTGCTCATGCTCGACGAGCCGACCAACCATCTCGATATCGGCCGGATCGGCGTGCTGGAGCGGTTTCTAGCCGCCCTGCCGCGCGACTGCGCCGTCGTCGTGGCGAGCCATGACCGCGCTTTTCTCGATGACGTGACCAATCGAACCCTGTTCCTGCGCCCGGTGGAAAGCGCGGATTTCCCCTTGCCCTATTCCCGCGCCCTGCAGGCATTGGCGGAGCACGACGCCGCGCGCGAGAGGCAGTTCGAGAACGACATGCGCAAGGTCAGGGTATTGCGGCAGCAAGCGGCGAAGCTCAAGAACATCGGCATCAATTCCGGGTCCGACCTGCTGCTGACGAAGACCAGGCAGCTTTCGGAGCGCGCCGACAAACTGGAGGCGCAGACACGGCCCGCGCATCAGGAGCGCTCGGCCGGGGCGATCCGCCTGACCAACAGCGGCACCCATGCCAAGGCGCTGGTCGCAATCGACGACACAACGATCGCCACGCCCGATGGGCAGCTTCTGTTCCGCATCGGGCGGCTCTGGATCGAGAAAGGGGATCGGGTGGCGCTGCTCGGCGCCAACGGCACGGGCAAGACGCGGCTGGTGGCGAGGTTGCGGGCGGCCCTGGTCGGCGCTGACCCGGATATCCGGGGCGCGGCGAGCCTCAAGCTCGGTTATTCCGATCAAGCATTGTCGCAACTCAACGTGTTTAAAACGCCCTGGGAGGCGGTCAAGAGATCGAGCGATCTGCCCGATCATCAGGCGCGCTCACAGCTCGCCGGCGCCGGCATAAGTATCGACGCCCAGACGGCACCCGTCACGCGTCTTTCGGGCGGACAGCGAGCGCGGCTTGCGATGCTGCTCCTGCGATTGGCCCAGCCGAACTTCTACCTGTTGGACGAGCCAACCAACCATCTGGATATCGAGGGACAGGATCTGCTTGAAGGCGAGTTCATCGACCACAAGGCAGCCTGCCTTCTGGTCAGCCACGACCGCGCTTTCGTCCGCGCCGTGGCGACACGCATTTGGATGATTTCCGACAGGAGGCTGGTCGAGGTCGACGACCCGGACCCGGTCTTCGACAGGCTGATGTCCCGTTGAGATCTTGCCCTCTTATCGTCGGCATCAAGGGCAGATCCCAAGCTCTGTCGATCCCACGACCCGGCGCGACAAGCGGCACAGGCATTCCACAATGAAAACGGGCGCATCGATGGATGCGCCCGTTCTTCGAGAAGTCTTGCGTGATGGACTGGCGCTTAGCGCTGGAAGCCGTAATAGCGCCGCAGGGCGCGGATGCGGCCGATGCGAACGCCGAAATGTACGGCGATCTGGCCGTCCGGCTTGTCGCCTTCCAGCGATTGAACCAGAGAGGGGATATGTGGCGCCACCATCACCATCGGCTCATCCGCCACCGTATCTTTGGCGCGACGGGGGCGCCGCGAATTGTCTTGCCGCAAAATGAACGGCTCATCCGCCAATCGCAGCATCACCTTGTTCATCTGCCCATTCCTCATCTTGTTTATCTCCCCGCCCGGTCGGATATTGTCGTGCCGAGTATCGTCATGCCGAATGCCATAAAACCGGCATTTCTCATCCATGCGACGGAACGCACTCCGCCATGACGCGCCGATCCGGAGCGTTGCCACTATTTACCGATAACTGCCTGCGCTGATAATCACTCTTTGGTATCAGGCCCTGACATCAGGCTTCGACATCAAACCCTGACCCGGAAGGAAGAATGCTGCCCGCCCTCGCCCGGCCGGTTCCTCGGATGACCGCATCCTTGGAACCGGCCGTTTCGGGTGCGCTGACGGGCAGCGATCGGGGCCCGGCTCCACGCCGCGGCCATTCCTCAAGGGGCCGATCCTTCCAATGGCGCCGCGGATCAGGCCGCGTGCTTGGTTGCAGACTTCACCGCCTTGATGGCTTTGCCGGTTTCCTGGCTCACCGTTTCTTCGGCTTCCGTGGCGAGGTCCTCGCCCTGCTGCCGCAGATCCTCGAACGAGGCCCGGGCGAGAGCCGCATAGCTGTCCTGCAGCTTGCGGCCCAGCTCGAACCAGTTCTGCATCCGCTGCGCCGCGCCATCGAGCCAAGCGGTGGCGAGATCGGCTTCAACCTGCAGGGCATCGCTGGCGTTCTGGCAGCGCGCGAATTCCTGGACCGAGCGCGACAGGCGCTCACCGGTTTCGTTGAACACATCCATCTGGCGGCCGTAGATCTCGCTATAGGCCTTCTGCACATCCTGAAGGAAATGCTGCATGCGCATCGTGTGGGCGTCGACGATGTCGCTGGCGGCGGTACCCGGCCGGTACCAGCCGCCTGCCAAGGTGTTCGGCCAGGGGAACAAGGTCTTGGTTTCTTCGTTCTTCGTCGTCATGCCTATCTCCATCTGCCTGAGAGCTGAGTGAATGAGAGCTGAGTGACAGTGTTTCTGGGGTGCCACAACGTCTCGCCTGACAATCGGTTCGTAACCCTTCTTCGGGGCCTTCTCTCTTCCGGGCAAGAGCATCGGCAAGATGCAATGCTCCGTCTATCCGGCGCAGATTACGGCGATACCGCGATCCATGCCTTGACCTGTCTCAAAAGCGATCTGACCGATTGGCCGAAACGTCGCTGCTGTTTCGCTTTTTATCGTTGATTATTGCTGCTTCCGCCGACTGGTGCGGCAGTATCGCAGAAGAGCCCCGGTATTCAGTGTTCCGATGCCGGAACACCAACTCATCGCGAGAGTCGCTTCATCGCGTGATTCAGTCGATCCCGCCGTCAATTTGATCGCTGTCTATTTGATCGTAGGGTTCGTGCGACCAATCCCAGTTAGCCGTTCCTTCGCCACTTCTCTTAATCATCGGCGATCCCGTCGATCTATTTTCCGCCGGAACGTCTCGGCTGAAGTTCCTCCGAGTAACATTTCCCACCGTGAAAATTTCCCACTGCGAAAATTTCCCACTGTGAAAAAATGTTGATCGGATCGCCCAGTCGAAGGCTTCATCTGGGTCGGATGCTACACGATGCTTCCTACCGATGCGACTCCTTTGAAGCATCGCGCAGATGATTTTTCAATGACGCTTGAATCCATGTGCAAGCGCTTGGAATCAGGCTCTCTTACGCACATGACAGGCTGCATCAAACGCACGATTTCATACTGCATCGATGCGTGTTTCGCCGACTGTTCCGCAGCTTTTCTGCGGGCAATTTCACACATGCATTTTCGCCACAGATGCCGCTGCCCGGACACAGTCCGCAAAGCGGCGCGGCAGCGCTCATCCGTCATGCGTCCGTCATCGGACCGACGCCGCGCCGTCGCCGAATGGTCGCTGGATTGTAGGGTTATCGTCATGGTGCTGGGCTACCGTCTTCACATGGGACATGAAGCTGTATCGCGGCCGACCAGTTGGAGCCCGATGAACCGGAGATCGGAAATCCCGGATTTCGGCAACGCCCTTTCAGCACCACCCGAGTTTCAATAATCAAGGTGAGGACGAGCCGAGGATGCGCTCCACCGCACGCGCCATGCCGATCGGTCGCCGCCAGGCCTTGCGTCTGGCTGTCGCCGGCCTGACTGCCGGTATCGCCGCACCTCTCGCGGCTCCCCTAGCTGCCCCATGGGCCGCCCCGTGGATCGCCCGCGCGGCGCGTGCCGCCAGCACCGGCCTCGCCGCCGGCACCAGTCGCCAACCGCTGTGGCGCGGCGCCGATCCCTTCAGCCTCGGTGTCGCGGCCGGCGAACCCAGCGCCGACGGCTTCGTGCTGTGGACCCGCCTCGCCCCCGATCCGCTGTCCCGCGATCCGGCCATGCCCGGCGGCATCCCCGCCGCGATCGGCGATATCGAGATCGCCTATGAAATCGCCGGCGATCCGCAGATGCGCAACATCTTGCGCAGCGGCTCGGCCCGCGCCGAGGCAATCTATGGCCATTCGGTGCATCTCGAGGTCAGCGGCCTCGCGCCCGGCCGGCCTTACTGGTACCGCTTCACCAGCGGCGGCGTGCAGAGCCGCATCGGCAAGGCCGTGACCACGCCGGAGAGCGGTGCGCGGCTCGACCGCCTGCGTCTCGGCGTCGTCTCCTGCTCGAATTACGAATGGGGCTATTTCTCGGCCTATCGCCATCTCACCGACGAACAGCCGGACCTCGTGCTGTTCCTCGGCGACTACATCTATGAGAAGGTGATGCAGTCGGGCATGGCCCTGCGCCATCACAGCGACGGTGCCGTCGCCACGACCTTGCCGCTCTACCGCAATCGCTATGCGCAATACCGGCTCGATCCCGATCTCCAGCGCCTGCATGCCGAGGTGCCGGCGCTGCAAACCTGGGACGATCACGAAGTGCAGAACGACTATGCCGACGACTGGTCGGAGACCTTCGACCCGCCGGCCGAGTTCCTGCGCCGCCGCGCCGCCGCCTATCAGGCTTTCTACGAACACATGCCGGTGCGCCCCAGCCGTTCTCGGCTGCGGGGACCGGATATGCGCCTCTATGGCCGCTTCGCCTTCGGCGACCTCGCCGAGATCAGCATGCTGGACGGCCGGCAATATCGCAGCCGCGAGGCCTGCTACAGCCCGCCGGATTACGGCGGCGGCCATCTGGAAAGCAACCGCTCCTGCCCCGAACGGCTCGATGCGGCACGCAGCATGCTCGGCGCCGAACAGGAAGCCTGGCTCTATGACGGCATGCGGGCCGCCACAGCGCGCTGGAACATCCTCGGCCAGGATGTGCTGATGGCGCCCTTCCGCCAGCGCCAGCCGGCGCCCGAGCATGATTTCGCCTATTCCACCGACCGCTGGGACGGCTATCCCGCCAACCGGACCCGCCTGATGCAGCACATCCATGGCAGCCGGCTGCGCAATCCCGTGGTGCTGGGCGGCGACATCCATTCCTTCTGGGCGACCGACCTGCATCTCGACCCCGAGAATCCCCGCTCGCCCATCGTCGCCAGCGAATTCGTCGGCACCTCGATCACCTCGCCCGGGCCGGGTTACGACTACATGATGCGCGACATGGCCGAGAATCCCCATGTGCGGTTCTTCGACAGCCGCGAGCGCGGCTATCTTTCAATCGATGTGACGCGCAAGGACCTCACCGCCCGCATGCAGACCGTCTCCGATATCCGCGAACCCAAGGCGACCCGCGCCACCTTGAAGACTTTCGTCATCGAGGACGGCCGCCCCGGCCCCATATCTTCGTAAACTCACACCATCCGCGTCAGCTCACGCCGTCATCGATCTTTCATCGACCGCGATTGAGATGAAAGTCCAGGGCTGTCCCGCAAGCCTCTCGTTTTGCAGCATCTCTTGCCAAATCGATTTCCGCGCCAATGTCGATTTTTTCGGGAACGCAGCCGCCATCGGCGTGTTGAACTCTACGGTGGCGCCATCGAGCATCCCGCCTGCCGTGACGCATCTCTCTTCCCCACGGAGATTCCGCGGTGGAGATCAGATAAAGGGCGATGGTGTCACCTGCTGCAGCACAGCCCCTGCCCGCTCTCCCCCAACCGGGCAGGGGCGCCCAGCTTGCACCGCGCTCTTTTAACGGATGACACGGGATGGGATGACAGGGTGGATTGAGATTGTCATCTCGATTGCCGACAATGGATCAGAGTTAAGAAGAGCGAGCTCGTCAGGAGCGGGCTTGCCGGGAGGCCACGGATGCCAGCACAACGACTGCCGCGGCAGCGCTCGCCGGGACGATGGACCGCGCGGCATGCTTCCCAGAAAAGGTCATCCCAGCAGCGCAATCGCAAACATGCGGAACGCGCCGCCATTTCCCCTGTCTGGACGCTCGAGCCGGAGGAACGGTCCCGCCGCGACCTGCTGCGCCATGAAGTCGTCGAAACGGCGGGCACGCTGGCCGGCGGCCTGCTGGCGCTGCTCAACCGGACCGGCGGCATTCCGCCCGATCTGTGGCGCGATCCCTATGCCCTCGGCTTCATCTATTGTGTGATCGGCGGCCTGTCGCTGCATGCCGGCATCGAGGGAGCCGATCTGCCTGAGGTGATGAGTGCCGCCTTCGGCGCGGTGCTGGATCAGACCCGCCATCGCCTCACCGAGACAGCAGGTAGCGAAACGGCAAAGAGCGAAACGGCAAAGCGTACGGCAGAGAATGCCGAGGCGATCGACATCAACGATCCCACGCCCAAAGATTCCATTCAGGGGCATGACGGCCTCAACCGGCTGGCCGCCGCCATCGCGCTGCTCAGTCAGGAGGACAGCGATTTCACCGCCGGCCTTGATGCCGGCGACAAGATCATCGCCGTCACCCTGGGCTATGCCGATTACGACGACGACCCGGCGGTGATCGAGGCCCGCCGCGATGCGGCCGCCCTCAGCGACTCTTCATCGGATACACCATCGGATCGGCCAGCCGATACATCGCCCGAGGGGCCGGGTGCGGAGAACCTGGCGGCGGCAGAACTCGACAGTTTCGCCGCCGCCCAGCTCTCGCGTGACGAAGCCACCATCCTCTGCCTGCAGCAGCGCCTGTTCTGCGTCGAGCTGCGTCGCCGCCTCGCGCCCGCCGCCTGGCTGCATTGAGCTGCACAATCGGTGACTGGCGCAATCGGTGACTGGCGCAATCGGCGACTGGTGCAATCGGCGATACATCCGCTCACGACGTCTTGCCGAGAACCGCTGTGCGCAATTCTGTTTCCGGGCAGCTTGCCTGGACACGTTCGTATTCCTCCCGCGTGTCGATCTCCAATTGCCGCCGGTTGCGCTCCGCCACGAAAGCCTTGAGGATCGGCTTCAGGCTCTCGTCCAGATCCGCGAGCAGCTTCTGCTCGGTGGCCGAGATGGATGCGCCCCGGGCCTGAATCTGCATCTTCCTGGCGACGATCTTCTTCAGTTGCTGCTCGAGAAGCGGCATCATCTCCCGGTCGCGGGCGACATGCTTGCTCTCATGCTGCTGCACCGCCTGATAGAGGCAACTTCCCGGAATCAACTCGGTGCCGAGATGCACGTCGATGTGCCAATTGACGTTCAGCGTTACCTTCGTCGCATGGATGCACCAATCGCCGCCGGGCTGTTCCTTTCCCCGGATATTCATATCCGCGCCGCCCTTGGCATCCGCCTCGGTCACGCCAAGAGTGTAGTGCGTACCCGGCAGATTTTCCGCCTCGCCCAGGATATGCCGCTTGGTCAGCTCGGCGATGCTGAATTTCTGATCCTGATTGGGACCGATCACCTTGAGATTGACATCGACCTCCGGCGGCTCGACCGGCGAACAGCCATTCCCGGCCCATCCCGCTTCCGGCGGCTGGCCGCCCGTGTCAGGAGGCGTTGCCGCACAGCCCGCCAGAACCAGCGCGCAAAGCATCCCCAGCATCCCGAGCATCAGCCGGACACAGGCGATCTTTCCATGAGACTGCATGTGTTCCCCCAAGTTCACGCCGGCCTCGCCGTCCGCGTCCCCATCCCAGTCCCGCCGATCCAGGCGGCAGTTCTTTTCTGCGAGCATATCCCGGATCGATAGCTGCCGCCAGGGCACGGCAGCTCCAGCGGATTCGTCGTGACGACGTGCTCGTCAAACGACGTGCCCGTCAATGCGAATGCCGGTGATGCAAATCGGGGTAATGGGCATGGCTGTGCACCAGGCCCCCATGGCGATGCGGATGGGCGTGGGGCTCGGTGACGATCATCCCGGCGGGATGCTCGTGCTGGTGATGCGCGTCATGGACATGCAGATGGTCATGCTCCATCGGCTCGTGCTCATGGTCGTGGTGATGCCGCTCGGTGAGATGCAGCCACAGCCCCATCGCCATCAGGGCGCCGCCGATGAGGAAGGGCACGGTCACCGCCTCATGCAGCAGCAGGATCGCCAGGGCCGCGCCGATGAAGGGCGCCAGCGCGTAATAGGCGCCGGTCCGCGCGGTGCCGAGATGGCGCAGCGCCAGGATGAAGAGGCTGAGCGAGACGCCATAGCCGAGGAAGCCCACCACGCTTGCGAAACCGATCGCCGACAGGCCCGGCAGATGCGCGCCGCTGCCCAGCGCGATCGCCACATTGACGCCACCGGCGACGAGCCCCTTCGTCATCGCCACCTGCATGGGATCGGCCGCCGATACCTTGCGCGTGAGATTGTTGTCGATCGCCCAGCAGAGGCAGGCGCCGGCGATCAGCAGCGGCCCCATCACGCCCATTCCAGTCAAGCCGATTTCCAGCGATCCGCCACCCGCCCACGAATGGCCGCTCCAGATACCGGCCGGCAGCGAGAGCGCGACGGCACCGGCGACGATGGCCGCCGCGCCGAGGCCGATGCGCAGATCGACATTCTCCCGGAAGACGATCCAGGCAATGCCAAGGGTGAGGACGCTTTCGAGATTGAGCAGCAAGGCGGTGGCAGAGGCCGGGCTCTGCGCCAGGCCGAACATCAGCAGAACCGGCCCCAGCATGCCGCCGAAGACGACCGCTCCCGCCAGCCAGGGCAGGTCCGCGCGGGAAAGGCCCGCCTCCTTGCCGCGCCAGACCAGCCGCGTCGCCGCCAGCCCCAGGCCGGAGCCGAGATAAAGCAGCCCCGCCAACAGCCAGGGCGAAGTCCCGCCGAGCAGGATCTTCGCGAGCGGCGCGCTGGCGCCGAACAGCGCCGCGGAAGCAAGGGCATAAACGATTCCGATCACGATTCCCTCATTTCGGCGACCCATCCCGCTCGCCCATCATGTCAGATCATCATGTCCCCGGACAGATGTCCTTGACCTGTCCACATCACCGCCGAACCCGATCCCGCCGGCGAGTTTCCATGCCAGGGGCCTCACGCCAAGAACACCGCACGGCTTCTGCCATGGATTGCCCTGCCGACACATGTCGGCCTACGCCGACGGACGGGGAGAGCGGGGAGAGGGGTGGCGACGTCACGCGGGATCTTTGTAATCGAAATCTCTTTCGCATCGAAAGGCGCCCAGCACCGGGGCGATCAGGCACGTCCACAACTCCGTCTCCATTTTAGCCGGACAGAAGTGGGCTTGACCCAGGGTCCATGGAAGATACAGCGAGGGGCTGGCGCCGGCATGCGGGATGTATAAAGTGGGAACCGCCGCATCATCGTGACGTGTCATCGTGACCGCCCCAAGCCACGCATAGCACAGCCCGACCGCCGCATAGAGATCAACGCCCAAGGACCAGCAGATGCCATCCGATCCGATCACCGATGCCGGAACAACGAGCGACGCGGCGCGTGACGCGGGCCTCGGCCTGGCCGGCGGCACGCCGTATCGGCGGGTCGGGTATCGCCAGGGACAGGCGGCGGATCCGACGCGACCGGACTGGGACGGCACGGGCGCGCGGCCCCTGCGCTGGGCCGCTTGGTATCCGGCGCCCGACGACGCAGCCGAGGACGACGCCCCGGCGCGCATCGCCGCCATTTCCTTCTTCGCCCTCGGCCCGGCCGCGCGTGATGCGATGCTCTCGCCGGCGCAGCGGCGCTACCCGGTGGTGCTGCTCTCGCATGGCACCGGCGGTGCCGCCTCCGGCTTCGACTGGCTGGCGCGCGCCCTCGCCTTGCGCGGTTTCATCGTCATCGCCGCCAATCATCACGGCAACACGGCGATGGAACGCTATCGCCCCGAGGGCTTCCTCGCCATGTGGGAACGGCCGCGCGATCTCAGCCTGCTGCTCGATCACCTTGCCGCGCATCCCGATTTCGCGGATCGCCTCGATCTCGACCGTATCGGCGTCGGCGGTTTCTCGGCCGGTGCCTATACCGCCACCGCCTTGCTCGGCGCCGTCACCCTGTTCTCGCAATTCCGGCCGCGCAACGCCGCCGATGCCGCGCAGATCAATCCCGGCGCAACGACGCCGCTCCCGAGCGGCCCGCGCGAATTCCCCGGCCTCGCCGCGCATCTGCCACGCCTCCTGGCCGAGAGCGCGGTCTTTCGCGCCTCCTGGGAGCGCATGTCGGCGGATTACCGCGATCCCCGCATCAAGGCGGCGCTGCTCTGTGCGCCGGGACGACCGGTGCGCAGCTTCAGCGAGGAAAGCCTCGCCGCTATCGACGTGCCGGCGCTGGTCGTCGCCGCCGCCGATGACACGGTGGCCCCGGCGGCGGATTGCGCAATCTGGCTGCAGCAGCGCCTGGCGCGCAGCCGGATCGAGATGCTCGGCCCCGGCACCGGCCATTACGTCTTCCTGCCCGAGGCGACGCCGATCGGCCGCCGCACCGCGCCGGATATCTGCGTCGATGCACCGGGCGTCGATCGCCGCCGCATCCATGCCGGGATCATCGCCGCCGCCGCCGCGCTCTTCGCCACACTCTGACCGGCCTGATCGGCCGCGCGCCGATTTGCCGCACGCCGATCCACCGCGCGCCAACGCGATGAGCATCCGGCCCTAATCGCCCCATCAAGGCTTTTAGTCCTCCTTCATAACTGCCTTGACAAGCCGGCCGGCGGCGGCAGCGCGCGCTGTGACAGAGCGCTGTAAGCGCTGCCCTCTAGCCCTGAAAAGGTCGACAGGGGGTGAGCCTTGCGACAGTCGGTATGAGGCTGTGGTGCGTGTATTGCACCGTTTCCCGCCGGTCCCGCGCGGTCCTGCATCGCGCACGACCGGACCTGGGTGAGCCATGCCCGTCGCGATGCCACCTCCACCGCCTCGACCCCAGTTCTTACAAATTTGTAATGGAGAGAGCCTTATGAAAATTTTCCTTCCCGCCACCCTGCTGCTCGCTGCCCTGTCCGTCACCCCCGCCTTCATCGCCCCCGCGCGCGCCGACAGCCCGGTGCCCTGTGAGAAGGCGTTGTCGGATCTGCGTGCCGCCGCCGGCAAGGCGACGCTCAGCGATGCCGACAAGGCCAAGATCAAGGAACTGGAAGACAAGGGCATCGAGCGCTGCAACGCCGATGACGACAAGCGCGCCGACGATTTCTTCGCCCAGGCGATGAAGATCGTCGCCAAGTGATCGCGCCGTCGATCTGACCCTTCCCGTCATCCCCAGCTTTCCCCTCCAGCGTTCCAAGGAGAGTGCCGATGTCCAGATCATCAACGTCCGGATCATCAACCCCACAAGCATCAACCCAAACCCCGCTCACGACACAAGCCCCCAACCGGGTACCGAAGGTCACCGCCGATTTCTGGCTGATCAAGCTGCTGGCGGTGACGGTGGGCGAGACGGCGGCGGACTATCTCGCCGTCAATCTGGGCCTCGGCCTCTCCACCACCTCGTGGATCATGGCGGGGCTGCTGGTGGTCGCCATCGTCCTGCAATTCGCCCAGCGGCGCTATGTGCCGCTGTTCTACTGGCTGGCCGTCGTCATGATCAGCGTCGTCGGCACGCTGATCTCGGACAACCTGGTCGATAACCTCGGCGTCGCGCTGCAGACCACCACCATCGTCTTCTCGCTCGCCTTGGCCGCGACCTTCATCATCTGGTATGCCGCCGAGCGCACGCTGTCGATCCACACCATCGTCACGACGCGGCGCGAGATCTTCTACTGGCTGGCGGTGCTGCTGACCTTTTCGCTCGGCACCTCAGCCGGCGACTGGTTCGCCGAAGTGCTCGGCCTCGGCTATCTCGCCACCGGCCTCGTCTTCGCCGGCATCATCGCCACCTCCGCCCTCGCCTATTACGGCCTGAAGATGAACGGCATCCTCTGTTTCTGGGTCGCCTATATCTTCACCCGTCCGCTCGGCGCGTCGGTCGGCGATCTCCTGTCGCAGCCGGTCGAATATGGCGGCCTCGGCTTCGGCACCATCATCACCAGCCTGATCTTCCTGACCTGCATCGCCGCGCTGATCCTCTACATGACCGTCGGCCAGATGCGCGCTGCCGCATTCAGGAACGAGAGCTGAAAGGAGCGCCGTCCTCTCGCCGTTCCCTGTCCTAGTTCACTTCCCCTGTCCTAGTTCACGCCCCCTGTCCTAGCTCACACCCCTGTCCTAGCTCACCGGGCCTATCCGCTGATAGGCGTCCTACCCCCGGCCGGTCTTCCGGCCGGGGCCTCATCCAAACGGCTGATGACGCCGGCCCTGCCGCCGGTCATCATTGTGACATACCGGATACGGACCGGTGCCACGCTACCGAGTCTGACCACGAGGTCGGGCCCCGAGCGGGCACAGAGAACGCCCGTACCGGTCGAGGCTGGGACTGACGAAGAGTCGGCCGGCATGTTGCCCGGTATACCACCGGACATATGCGGCCGCCGAATTCCTGTCGCATGACGCAGGAACGGATAAGCAGGGACGGCACGCATGGCACGGCACACATGGTGACGACACAGGAAGCACCCACGTCACGAGACGGGCTCACCGGATACACCGCCGCCAGATATACCGCCGGCACCGATCTCAGTGCGCGGTATCCCGATGTCTGGACGGCGGGCATCCGGGCTTCCACCTTCCCACCCGATGCATCCTCAGCCGATCCTCGGGCGCCCGCTCCGCAGGCGTCCACTGCTCAGGTGCCTGGCCCGCGAGATGGAGAGCGGCAATCCGCGACGCCAAGCTGCTGCGGCGAGCCGCCGGCCATGATCCGCGCCCTGCACCATTACTGGCAGCGCCTCGGCGACGGCCAGGTGCCGGAGCGCCGGCAGATCGATCCCGCCACCCTGAAGCCGCTGCTGCCCTATCTGGAACTGGTCGAATTCGAGGACGCGCCGTTCCGCATCCGCTATCGCCTGACCGGCACCCAGATCGACCGCTGGAACGGCTTCAACATCACCGGCCGCTATCTCGACGAATTCGCGACGCTCGATCTCAGCGGCTCGGTGGGGTTCCTTCTGGCACGCTATGCCGAATGCTGGCGCAGCGGCGAGGCCTTCATCGGCTGCCATGACTGGCCGCGCGCCCTGGAATCCGCATTCGGCCCCGCAGCACCGGGACACGCACTGGGCCCGTCCTCCCCCGACGGCATACCGTTGCATCACCTGCGCATCTGGGTCGGCGCCTTCCCCTTGCGCATCGGCACGCGCATCCGCCAATGCCTGGTGATCGAGGATTACGAAGGCCTCTCCCGTGCACGCGAAGCGGTGCCCTGGATAGACCCCGATCCCGATCTGCCGCAATTCGGCACGCACTCGCCCGGCATGCACTCATCCAGCCCGGATCTCGGCCGGGAAACGGGCGGAGCTCCCGCCCCCCGCGCCGATCGCCGGCCTAATGGCCAGCAGCGCGATGACCGCAAGCGGGACGGCCCCGAGCGTGACGGTCATGCGCGTGACAGTCATGGGCGTGACAGCCATGCGCGTGATGGACGCGAGCGTAATGGCCCCGAGCGTGACGGTCACAAGCGTGATGAACACGGTCGGGGCTGGCGCGAGAGCCTCTGGCTCAAGATCGGCTGGCACGGTATCGGCTGGAGCAACGATGGCTGACGGTGCGTGGCACGGCAACCGGCGAGATGACCGGTATCGCAACCGAGGAAGCGGCGGCGATATCGTCGGCGGCAGAATCTCGACCGCCACGGCGCCGCGCGTGGCATCGCCAACCTATCTGCTGGACGATGGCGAGCCCTTGCCCTCGGCGGCCCTGACCGCCTTGCGCTGCACCGCCCGCTCCTCTTCCGAGCGCTCCTCCTCCGCGTATCCCCGCCCCGATCCGCGCTCCAATCATTCGTGCCCGCCTCATCCGCGCCCCGCTCATCCTTGCGGGAGCTCTTCCAGCCGCGCCCCGTCTGGCCGCACCGCCCTCGCGCCCCTCGCCGATATCTGGCCCCTGCCGCCCGACCGCATCGACCTGCCGGGCCATATGCTCTCGCCCATCCACGTGCTGCGGTGATGGCAGCGGATATGGCACGCGCCATCCACCGGTGAAATCGGGCACGCGCCTCTCATGTTCACGCCGATCTTACTTTGCGCCGGCCTTGCTTTACGCAGGCCTTCCTTCACGTAGCCCCGCACGCAAGCGCGCCGCCGCATCCGGCTCCAGTCACTAAATGAGAAGACGATTCAGCTTTCAGGCTGACGCAGAGCTGCATCAACCTGCAAATCTCGCGCGCTGGAGTCGGATGCTCCCAAGTGGAAACGCCGGGGCGATTTCACTTGGGAGGTGAAAGCATCGCGCCCTAGGAGAGCAGCTCGACCTTGCCGCTGGCAAGATCGTAATAGGCGGCGGCGACCTGCAGCTTCTCCGCCTTGATCAGGCCCACGAGAACCGGCGAGGCGGTGGCCAGGAGATGCGCCTGGATCTCGGCATTGGCCCGGATCGCGGCGGTGAGGCCGGCATCTCCCGTCGCATCAGCCGCCCCGTTCCCCTTCTTCGCATCCATCCCCACCGTGTCGATGGCCGGGCGGATCGGTGCATAGAGCGCGCTGATCTGCCCCGGTACCTCCTTGCCCTCCATGCTCGCCTTCACGGCGCCGCAATTGCTGTGGCCCAGCACCAGGATGACCCGCGTGCCCAGCACCGCCGCGCCATATTCCAGGCTGGCGATGATCTCCGGCGTCGCCACATTGCCGGCAACCCGGGTGACGAAGACATGCCCGATGCTCTGGTCGAAGACCAGTTCCACCGGCACGCGGGAATCCGCGCAGGAGAGCACGGCGGCGAAAGGCTCCTGCTTCTCCGCCGTCTTCTGTTTCAGGATGGTGAGGTCCTCGTCGAACGAGGTCAGGCGCTTCTGCACGAAGCGCTTGTTGCCGGCCATCATCCGCGCCAAGGCCTCGTCCGGCGAGATCGTCGCCTGCGCCAGCGCCGCACGCGGCCCCAGCACGGCGAGCGGCGCCGCGCCGAGGATCGCGCCACCCAGCGATGCGCCGCCCAGCCACGGTCCACCCAGCAATGGCCCAGCGAGCAACGGGCCGCCCACAGTCGCGGCCGTCGCGCCCGTTTGCAGGAAGCGGCGGCGGCTCAGGCGCGGCTGGCTCATGCCCATCATCACGCCCGCCATCGCATCCCCCATCACATCCGGGTCCGAGCTTCCACCCGCGCAGACCCCACAGCCGCAGGCGCCTCCCATGATATGATCGGCAGCGACATGATCCGCCGCGCCATGACCCACCGCGTCATGAGATGTGGAACGATGATCCATCGATTTGGCGAACCGCATCCGCCCCTCCCGCACCGGCATGAAGACAACCAGAATGAAGACACTTGGGATGAAGACAACCGGAATGAAGGTAACAGGCTAGCACGAAAGCTCGGCGCCAGCCTAAGGGCCTAAAAACCTAGGCGAAGCACCGCGCGGCCGGCGCCGGACAGACGATACCGGGCCTGACGATACCCGGCAGAACGACGTCGCGCCGACCTGCGTTCGCAGCCAGCCTTTTAAACGGCTCAGCCGTTCAAACGACCCAACCCGCCAAGCGACGGGGTCCCAGCGCCATGACGATCGACGGCCTCACCACCACCCGCAGCGCCTTCGGCCCGCAGGAAACCACCGACCGCCTGAAGCGCGAGATCGCCGCCGCCGGCCTGACGCTCTTCGCCGAAATCGACCACGCCGCCGGCGCGACAGAGGCCGGCCTCGACCTCCGCCCGACCAACCTGCTGATCTTCGGCAATGCCCGCGGCGGCACACCCCTCATGCAACAGAACCAGATGATCGGCCTCGACCTGCCCCTGAAAGCCCTCATCTGGCAGGACGTCGCGCAAGCCTGCTGGATCACCACCCCCGACCCCGCCTGGCTTGCCACCCGCTACGGCATCGCCGCACAGACACAGCCCGTCGTCGGGAAGCTCAGTGAGGTGTTGCAGGGGTTGGTGGAGAATGCGGCGAAGGGGTGTTGAGGAGAGTGATTACGAGAAAGCAACCGCGACCGTCTCATGGTTCCGCGCCAGATTCATTAATGAGAAAAATTAGATTCACGTCCGCTTCAGTCGAATCGTAATTCAATTGGCTGACAAATTTTTCAGAGGGTGACTACACTTTACTTTATATACGCTAACAAACGTGTAAGAGATTTTCTCTCCAGATCAATGACATAACTGCACCCGTCGAACCGCAACAGCTGGAACAAGCCGTGACTTAAGCAACTACAGGCTACTACAGCAAGCGGTTTCATTACTTATGCTTGTAATCACATCGATATGGCATTAGTTTTTGTTACAAAAATAGAAATCTCCGGAACATGCGGAGACACCGAGCCACTGGGGGAGCAGCAGCCATGATAATTGGAAGCCGCAAAGTCAAACTAGCTAGTGACACAATTTAGCTGGGTCATATGGCTCGCCGTCCGCCTAATAAATCGAACGCCGTTGTGCCGCGCCAGCCCGACGACCTAGATGCCTTGCTTCATGATAGTCCCACAGATGAAAAGCAGGGAGCCGCGGCTTCGCAAGGCTTCTCATTTCAGCAATGGTGGGCCGCTCTTGCCGTCGCTGAATCGCTAGCGACCGACACAGATTTCGCCGTGGGCATGGAAGTCAAGGAAGACGTCGCTCTCCTAGATTCTCCGAGCCAGCCAACTCGCATCGAGTTTTGCCAAATTAAGACAAATGAGCAAACCGGCGCCTGGACATTGAGGGGACTGCACACCAAAGGCCGAAAGCTAGTATCGGGGGATCATGAGCCATCTATTCTCGCCAAACTCTATAGGCGTCGCCAGGAATTCTCAGGGCACCCCACTAAATTACGGTTCATCTCAAATACTAGCTTTAAGGTGCCAAATTCCGGCGGACAGCAAGTAAACAAGCATGATGAACACTTGGCAGAACTCGCTGATGCCGACAAATCAGCTATAGCAGCCGACATAGCGGCGCAACTCTCTATTAAAGCTTCTGATATCGATTTTCACGAAACACGGCTTCACCGCACAAATCTTCCTCTTCAAGAACAAGAAGTATTCGTCGGAGGAATGCTTGGAAAACTTAGTGAGGACGACGCACTTCCGTTTTTGCTCACCAAGCCGACCGTTGCTGCGCGACTATTAGCTTCCCAACTTCAAAGCTTGGGCTCTAACACCAATTATGCACGAAATTTCTCAGAGCTGCGCAGTCGTCTGTTATCACGTCAAGAAGCCTTAGCACTATTGATCAAAGTGGCTAGCGCAAAACCAAACATATCCGATGTGTTAGATGACGCAATCAATAGGCTAAATGCAGAGGGACACGATTTCGGAGATGTCCGCGCGATAAAGCGAGCATGCGCCCGAGCATGCCTCGATGCCGTGGATAGAACTAACTTGGTTTTTCGCGACATCGCTCGTGTACTTCTCGATGCGGAACATATCATCAGCAACCGATCTATTCAGCCTAGCAAGCTCGGAGATCGAATGTCTCAGTTAGTCGACGATGCGAAAGTTGCTGCACCTCGACTTTTTTTCGGCCACCCTGATGCTTACATAAACGCCATAGCTTTGTTGGTAATCAACGATGGAATCGACATCAACGTATTCACTACTGAAGTTAGTGCGCAATCTGAGGAACAAAAATGAGCCGGCGCGTGACCTTCAAGACACTCTGGCTCGTCTCAGAAGCCGAAAGGAAAGCCAGACGGCAAGTTTTTCGGACGAACAAGACACTCTTTTTGGGTGGCAACGGGACCGGTAAGTCACGTTTGACTAAGAACATGTTTTGGGTGTTCGGTTGCGAGCCCCTCAAACGTGACGTTGGCGCCTGGGATCCTGACACTGTCGTCGGTTTAGACTTTGAATATAAAGACAAGAACTACTTAGTTCTGCGCCAAGGTAAGCGCATGGGGCTCTTCACGGAAGACGGAAAACTCTTGTTTGCAGCCGACAACCAGAGCTCATGGGCACGCGAAATTTCACCTTTCTTTGGTTACCATCTTCAATTTCAGCGACCGAATGCGAACATCTTTAGCCAAGCTGGGCCGGACTATTTGACACTTCCATTTTATATGGATCAGGACGGAAGTTGGGGTAGCGACTGGGATACTTACAAATCGCTCACTCAGTTCAAGGGATCTGCCAAGAAGCTTGCTTTTCAAGCCTTTCTCGGAATGCGTCCCAATGCCTATTTCAAGGCAAAACAATTGAAAGACCAAGCACATGGGTACGTTCTCGAAAAACGCCGTGAACTTGATGCTCAAAGAATAGCATTTCATAAGGTACGAGGCGTTTTGCCGAAGAATCTTCCATCATTAAATATTAAAGCATTTAGAGCTGAACTAGCAGAGCTCGGGCAAAAGGCTTTAAAAGTGCAAAAGCAACAAGTTGAGCTGCAAGCCAAACTGCTAACTACTGTGAATCTTCGGCAAAAGGTAAACACCGAGCTACAGTTGGCAGTCGGCGCGCACAAGGATCTTGTAGCGGATTTAACATATCTATCCTCGGTTCCTGACGGAACTCTCGAATGCCCAACGTGTGGAACTATTCATATAGAATCATTTCATGCTCGCCTCCAATTGTCACAAGACATTGAAGCTATGACGGCTCTCGTTGCTGAACTCTCAAGAACCGCGACAGGTGCTCAAGAGGAGGAAGCGAAAATACGATCAGAGCTTCGGAAAATTGAAAGAGCGCTTGCCGATCTTGAACTGCTCACGCATGAGCGTAGGGCTCAGCTTAAGTTGGAAGACGTATTAGCGGCCCATAGCAAAAAAACGCTTGATGTTGCCTTTGAAAAAGTAACGTCAGAGTTAAATATGTCGCTATCTAAATTAGAAGAAGACAAAGCAATTCATGCTGCGACAGTCAAGCAGTATGAAGACCGCGCTCGACAGAAGGAAGTCTCGGACTATTACTCAGCACAGTTAACTAGACTTTCGGGTCTGCTAAACGTGCCCAAAGATGAGCAAATCTCGAAACCTAAACCTGGTGATCGCGGAGCGGCTGGTGGAAGTTCAGCTGCTCGATCATTGTTAGCCGTCCACTTAGCGATGCTTGCCACAAATGCAGAACACGGAGACACTGCAATGTTTCCATTTGTTGTCGACACCCCTCAACAGTCAGGTCAGGACGAGACCAATCTCCGATCTATGATCCGAGTGCTCGGTGAATCTGCAGGATTTAAGCATCAGGTTATTTTAGCTGTCGAAGAGTTGCCGTCGGCATTAGATGTAAGCGAGTTTGAGATAGTGCATTTTGATACCGGGAAAGGCGCACTGCACGAGAAAGAGTTCGTGATTGCTGTTGATCGATTGAAAGTACCCCTGCGATCGATGCAGGATCAGATTTTAGCTCAACATGAAAAATCAGAATGATACATTTTCTGAAGCAGTATGTGCTCGGTGTACATCGTCCTTAAGCAAACCATATCTCTCAAAAAAACGGATCCCACTCACTCACCACCCTGCCCGCATCCCCGCCCCCGAAATGCCGCCCGGCCGCAGTACCGGCCATTGCCGGATAGGCATAAGTGAGCGCCAGGGCATCGGCGATGTCGGGTGAGGCCAGGCCGCGTTTTTTCATCTCCTCCTTGCGTTCGAGCTGGATTTCGTCGCGGGCGTTGAAGCCGTATTCGATGGCGGTCAAGTCGGCGATCAGTTCGGGGTCGTCGGGGAGTGCGAGGCCGGATTTGAGGGCCTGGCGGAGATTGCCGTAGATCTCGGCGCGCTTGTTGGCGTAGCGCTCGATCTCGTCGGTCAGCGAGAGGCCGTCGGCCTTGGCGCCGAACTGGACGCCGATCACATTGACATGGAGCTGGCGCAGGCGATCGACCACGCCGGCGCCGACACCGCCTTCATCGACGAAGATCGCATCGGCGCGCAGGCGCCGCGCCTCCTCGGCCACGCGGCCGGCGAGCGTCATGGTATCGACATTGCGCAGGCGGATGGGCGCCAGCGTCCGGGCATCGCGGCCGCGGCGCGGATAGATGACGCTCTGGTCGTCGCCGAAGCGGGCGACATCGACGCCGATCACCAGCGCGTCATGGGCGAAGGCGCGCGTTTCCGCCTTGAGGGCGGCCTGGATCAGATCGCTGCCGATGAACTGCATCGAGCCGGCGCGCGGGAACTGGCCCTTCACGCGCACCCGCACGAAATCGCTGTCCTCGCCGTAATCGGCGATCCAGCGCGCGATCTGCGTCTTGTTGGTGAGGACGACATGGCGGCTGTCGATCTGGCGATGGCGCCAGCGATGCCGCCAGCGCCCGAAGCATTCGCGGAACCGCCCGCTGTTGCGCGTGGGATTGCCGAAGGCGCACCACAGGATCTCGGTTCCCTGGTCGGTCAGCGCGCCCTCGGTCGTCTCCCAGATCACATCGGGAATGGCCGAAGCCTCGTCGAAGACGACGATCAGCCGCTTGCCCTGGTTGTGCAGGCCGGCGAAGGCCTCGGTGTTGCGCTCCGACCACGGTACCATGTCGATGCGCCAGGTCTTCTCATGCCCCGGCTGCGCCGCATAGATCGCCGTCGCCGAAAGCGTGAACCAGTCGTGGCACAAACACAGGCGATGCCATTTCGCCAGCTCCGCCCAGGTCTTGGTGCGGAGCTGGCTGTCGGTATTGGCGGTGACGACGCCGCGCGTCTCCTCATGGGTCGAGAGCGCCCAGAGCAGCAGCCAGGCGACCAGCGCCGATTTGCCGATGCCATGGCCGCTGGCAACGGCGATTTGCACGGGGGTGATCTGGACGGGGGTGATCTGGGCGGGGGCGATCTGGGCGGGGGCGATCTGGGTTGGCCCGATTTGGGCTGAACCGGTCTCGGTTGAAGCAATGCGGGTGGCTGTGTTGTCTTGAGTGATGCCGTCATCGGGCGCGGCCTCGACGGCCGCCAGAGCCTTACTCAGCGCCGCCTGGTCATCCGGCGCCTCGCCTGCGGCCTGCTCGCGCCCAAGCAATCCCTCGCCGATCTCGCGCAGGATCGCCCGCTGCCATTCGTCCGGGCCCCGGCGATCCGCCAGCACCGTGCCGGGCACGCCCCAGGGAAAGGCATAAAGCACGAAACCCAAGGGATTGCGGCTGAACGAGGCGATATCGGCGATCAATTGCCGCTCGGCGGCAAGGCTGTCGCTTTGCGTCATGATGCGGTGTCACCTTTCATCGCTTGCTCCTGTTGGGTGCTCGGGGTTGTGCCTGATGTGCTGAAGGTGTTGATGCGTCGATAGTCGGATGCCATTCGATGCGATAGAAGCATCGACCGTCGGCATCTCATCTGACGTTGCCTCCCCTCACTCCGACCCTCTCCCGCCTCGTCGGCGTAGGCCGACATCCGTCGGCAGGGAGAGAGGGAGTGCTATTGCGGACCTTGCATCCACTCATCGGCCCCCCGACCTGCCCTCGGGCTTAACCCGAGGATTGACCTAGGAGTCCATAAGTGAAAGCAGAGCGCTACATCTCGCATGGATTGCCGGGTCAAGCCCGGCAATGACAACGGAGAGGGCACCTACGCTGTTGCGGACCTTGGCATCCACTCCTCTGTCACCCCCGGGATTGACCCGGGGGTCCATGGGAAATGCCGTGCACCGCCTCTCCCCTGGAGTGCCCTGCCGACGAATGTCGGCCTATGCCGACAGGATCAAGTCCGGCAATGACAACCGAGAGAGAAGGCGCGCCCTGTGCGAGGCTGGGAAACACTCCCCTGCCCTCGCCTAATCCTCCTGCCGGCCCTCCGCGCGCCGGTCGCCACGTGCCGATGATGCGATCACCTCGCCCTCGATCACCCGCGCCTCATCGCCTGGGCGCGCGCTGTCGCCGCTCCGTCCGTTTGTCATCTGTTCATCGCGCACGCGCTTGCGGGCGGCTTCGATGGCATGGGCGAGGTCGCTGCCGACGCCGAGTTCGACGCGGTCCTTGAACAGGCCGAGATAGCGGCCCAGCAGTTCCAGCGCCTTGGTCTTGTCCCAGCGCTTGATCTTGCGCAGCTCCAGCACGGGCGTCTCGGTTGCGGCATCGTCCGCCACCTCGCTCGCCGGGCCACCGGCCGCGTCATTCGTCTCACCGGCCGTCATCGCATCGGTCGTCATCGCCTCGGCGGTCGCCCCAGCGCCGCCTTTGCCGCGTGCTCCCGGGCGTGTGCCGGCCGTGCGCGAACTGCTTGCCCGTGAACTACTTGCCCGCGAACCGGCCGCGCGGGAACCGCCCGCGCGAGAACCGCCCGCGCGCGAGCCGGCGAGAACCAGCACCTCCATGGCGGCGATGCTGGCGGCATTGGCCTCGTCCAACTCGTGGATCGGCTTCAACCGCCCGTCCGGGGTGAAGAGGTCGCGCGGATCGGCGAAAGCCAGCTTCGCCAGTTCCGCGACGATGCGCTCGACGGTGACTTCGCGCCGCGCCCGCACACCTGCCTGCGCGGCCTCGATCGCCGCCGCCACCAGCGGCAGCCGCAGCAGTTTATAGGCCTGGCTTCGGGCGCTCGTGGGTGTGTAGCCCGCAAGCTGCGCGGCCTCCCTGGCATTGCCCAGTTTCAGATAGAGTTCGACGAAGCGCGACTGCCGTGCGGTCAGCACCTTGCCGCACCAGCCGCTCGATCCAGCGCCGCCGGCATGGCCGGTATCGGCGCGGCCGGATGCGACACGACCGGATGCGATGCGGCGCGGGCCAGGATCCAGGTTCAGATCCAGCTCCAGATTCAAGCCAGGATGTGGGCTTCGACCTGAGTCCGGACCTGGCATCTGTTCCGGTATCGGTGCCGGCAATCGGGGTTTTCGTGTCATGACGGCAGCATAACCGAATATTGTTAATTTATCAACATAATGAAAATGACGTTGCGTGAAATCCGGCCGGCACCAAGCCCGCAACCGCCGCGCAACCAGCACCGAAACCACGCACATTCCTATATAAATAAATAATTATTTTAAGAAAGATAAGAATAAGGTGACGCTTGAGGACATTTTTATAAACACAATATGCGATCCGATGCTGCCTCCGGTGGTGATGTCTCTCTCCCCGGTCGCCGCAACCCGCAACGGCGCGGTTTTCCTGAGGCCGCCGGTTGCGCTCCGGTGCCCCCGACGGGGCCGGGCCGGATGTCTCCAACCCTGCGAACGTCCGATCACATCCGCGCGATGGCGGCCGCAACGGGGGGATCCACGGAGCCGGCGGCCGGAATAACTTGGCCGGTTCGCCGTCTGTGTTCAGGCGGCGGTTGCACCACAACCTGAAGCCTGAGCGCCGGCCGCCGGAACGGCACATCGATCAATCGATCGCCAACCTCCCAATCGCCAATCTCTCAATCGCCAACCTCTCAATCGATGAACCATCCCCACACGACAAAGCATCCAATGAGGGAGACAGCACATGAACAAGCTTCCCCCGAACACCCGGCTCCAAAACACCCGTCCCCAGAACTCCCATTCCCAGAACTCCCATTCTCCCGGTACTCGTCCCACTGACATCCGCCATCCGAACACCCGCCGCGCGCGCCTGGCACTGCTGGCGGCGGCCAGTGTGCTGGCGTTCGGCCTCGGCCTGGCCCCGGCCGACGCCAAGGATAAGGACCATGGCAACGGCAATGGTGCCGCCAGCCATGCCACCAGCCAAGGCAATGGTCAAAGCAACGGCAGCGCATCGGGAAGCAGTGCATCGGGAACCGGTGCATCCGGCAACGGCGCGGCCAGTAACGGCACCGCCGGCAACAGCGCAGCCACCGGCGGCGTCAGCACCGCGAGCCTCGGCACCTCGGCCGGCACCGGCGCCATGGCCGGCATTGACAAGCAGCACGCCACCACCGCCTCGGCCACGGCCGATGCCACCGCGCCCGGTGTGACCGCGACCTCGGTCACCCAATCGCGCACCATCGTCACGCCGCATATGGTGATGAGCAAGTCAAAGTCGATGACCAAGGTGAAGGGCGTCGATGGCGACATGGCGATGGCCAAGTCGCACAGCATGGCGAAGACATTGGATACGCCCGGTAATGTCTCCACCCGCACCACCACGCGCACCGGTGTGAAGGCCACGGGCGATGCCACGGCCAATGCGACTGCCGGCGCCACGGCGACCATCGGCAATGGCAGCGGCACCAGCGCCGGCGACAGCGCCGTCAGCGATGCGGGCACCAGTGCCTCCATCAAATAGAGCGACGCCGCCCCATCCCATGAGACGCAGCGGCGAATAAGACGACGCGGGGGCCGCGACAATATCGCGGCCGCCGGTCGGCATGCCGGGCAGGACGTGCCGGGCGTAGCCTGTCACGCGGCTCCATCCCTGCGCTTCCCGCACGATCCCGCGACGGCGCGTGCTTCGCGTGCGACGGCGGAACACCTTTGCATGCGGAGCCGGTTCGCGCCTTCCCGGTCCACTTGCCCCGTCCACTTTCCAGGCCGCTTCGCCGCTGCCCAGGACGCTGCACGGCAGCCATGTCGGAACCGGATGACGTGCCGGGCGTTTTGTTCCATGCGGGTGTTTCATCGACAGATTTCACGTCGACAGACTTCACCCGGCCTTGAGCACCACAGGAGGCCCAGCATGCCGCAGCAGACACGCGAACTCGATCGCGAGAAACTGATTCATGAGCGCGCCGAGAAGATCTGGCGCGAACAGGGCAGCGATCTCTACCGCCCTGAGGATTACCGCGCCATCGCCGAACGCATGATCCGCGAGGAAGAGGAGCTTGGCCTGCCGGTCAACCCCTATCCCACCAACCGCCACGTACCGGATCGGCCCTGACCGGATCGGCCCTGACCGGATCGGCCCTGACCGGATCGGCCCTGAGCGATCATCTCGCGCGGGGCGAAGACAATCACACGGCTTGTGGTTGCGGTGGCCTCGCCTGCCCATCTCATCGCAGGAATTTGTCGAGGAATGCGGCAATGCCAGCGGCAGCGACCTTCGCCGACTCCTCAATGCGACAGACAAGTCAATAACGACCGTCCTTCACGCGCGCCGCCCCTACCCGGCTTGCCCTTATTCAGCCTGTCCCTATTCAGCTTGTCCCTATTCAGCTTGCCTGCGCGTCAGCGCGCGGCGGCTTTCCATCACCTGCCAGCCGAGGAGGACCGGCAGGCCGATCAGCAGGTCGCGGCCGCGCCGCAGCAGCGACAACGCCACCGCCGCCGCCGGCGGCACGCCGAGCAGGACACTCAGCGCCGCATAGGCCGCCTCCTGCATGCCGATCGCATTGGGGATGAAGAAGATCAGGCTGCGGCCGACGGCGAGGATGCTGTCGAGCGCCAGGACCGCCCCGACCGTCACCTTGACGCCCATCAGATGCAAGCTCAGCCAGGCCTCCAACCCGCCGAGGAACCAGCAGCAGCTATGCAGCAGCAGCGCCCGCGCCAGCATGCCGCGCCGCGCATGGATGCGCCGGATCTCCCAGGCGAGCCCGCCGCTCAGGTTGCCGGCATCGGTGCTCTCGAGAGCGTTGTTGCGGAGAGCGGCATTTCCATTGACCGCATTGCCGCCTGCCACCGCCTTGCTCTCGCTTTGCCACAGCCGCGCGATGCGCTCGCTGAGGCGCTCCAGCAAACCGGCGCCGCGCGACTGCACGGCGATGAACAGCAGGCCCAGCACCACCGAGACCAGGATGGCGATCAGTGCCGGCAGGATGACCGGGTTATGCGGCTTCAGCACGTCAAGCAGACCGAGCCCCGCCATCATATAGGGCGTCT
Source organism: uncultured Rhodospirillaceae bacterium (assembly GCA_964406155.1). GTDB lineage: Bacteria > Pseudomonadota > Alphaproteobacteria > Dongiales > Dongiaceae > Dongia_B. The sequence goes on from CAYOQR010000021.1 coordinate 45,405, forward strand.
TGGCGAGGAACTCGATGGCGATATCGACGATGGTCGACGCGGCGGCGAAGCGCCCCGGCACGCCGGTCATCGACAGCGCCCGCGCACCCAGCACGCAGCCGCCGAGCTGGGTCAGCGGCAGGGCCTCGCTGCCGGATTCCCGCACCAGGCGGCCCCAGATATAAGCCGCAGGCGGCGCCGGCTGCAGCCCCCGGCCGAGGCACCACCAGGCACAGCCCATGATCGAGATGATGAGGCTGCGCCAGCACAGGATCGCCAGCAGACCGAGAAAACCCAGCGCCCCCAGGGCCGCCATGATGGCGCCCAGACCGTAAGCCAGGACGACGCCGACCAGCAGCGCCAATCCGATCATCAGAGCAAGCAGGCTCCAACTCTTCACGATACCGCTTCCACGCCGGTTCCCTCCCGCCCGGCGCAGGCGCCGGTCGCGGGATGCCGTCCCTCAGTCTAGCGCGTTCCAGCGGCGGTTGTCAGGGGTGCGGGATATGACGCGCCTGCGGTACAGGGATGCGGATCGGGATACCGCTGATGCATGATCGTCCCGCCGATCCGCTGCTTCCGCTCGTTTCAAGTGCATCGGCACAAGGCACGGATATGATGCGTCTCATCCGAAACGCTCTTCCATACCAAGTCCATACGAAGGCGCTTCACCTGCAGATATCTCCTGCGCAGCCCCTCAGCCCGCCCCTCTCCCGCACTGTCGGCCTATGCCGACACTCGTCGGCAGGGGAAGAGGCAGTGCTGTTGCGGGCGCTGTACGACACGATACCTACCCAGATACACACATCCACCCAGTTGCCACCCCCGGGCTTGACCCGGGGGTCCATGGTAAAAGCCGTGCACCGCATCTCCCGTGGATTGCCGGGTCAAGCCCGGCAATGACAAACGAGTGGATGTAAGTGCCGCGCAAATCCCACGACAGCGCACCCTCTCCCCTTGCCGACGCATGTCGGCCTATGCCGACAGTGCGGGAGAGGGTCGGGGTGAGGGGATGTCGGCAGCCAATGAAAGCAACCGACACGCCACCATTTGGCCGGACAAGTGTGACCTGTCCGCGATGACACCAATCGGCTAGACCATCCCGGCCAACACCGACGCGATATCCGCGCCGACGGGTATTTCATGCGCCGTACCTGTCGCCCGCGCCGTGACCTCGACGGTGCCGCGTGCGAGGCCCTTGCGGCTGATGACGATGCGCAGCGGCAGGCCGAGGAGATCCGCTTCGGCCAGTTTGATGCCGGCCGAGACCTCCCGCTCGTCGAGCAGGCAGGTCCTGCCCGCCGCTTCCAGCACGTCGTGGATACGGTGCGCTTCGTGCATGACGTCGTCATCGGGCACCAAAGGCAGGATCGTCGCCGCGAAGGGCGCCACTGCCGCCGGCCAGACGATGCCGCGTGCGTCATGGCAGACCTCGACAATCGCGCCGACGATACGGGAGATGCCGATGCCATAGCAGCCCATGACGGGAAAGACGCGCCCGCCATCGGGCAGAACCGCTTCCAGCCCAAGGGCCCGCGTATATCGGTCGCCCAGCAGGAAGACATGGCCGATCTCGATGCCGCGCGCGGTTTCGATCCACGCTGGCGGTGGCATGCCTGGATCCTCGCCATCGGCGGAGGCCCAAAGGCCCATCGCCGCCAGGGGATCGGGCTCCGTCAGGATGCGCGGATCATAAGCGACGGCGCTCTCCCCGGTTTCGGCGAGGACATGGAATTCGTGGCTCTCCAGCCCGCCCATGGCCCCGGTCGCCGCGCGAACGGGAATGGCCGTCAATCCCAGGCGCCGGAACACCCGGGCATAGGCCGCGAACATGACGGCATAGGAGCGCCGTGCCGCCGCCTCGTCGATATCGAAGGAATAGGCGTCCTTCATCAGGAACTCGCGCGCCCGCATGATGCCGAAGCGGGGACGGATTTCGTCACGGAATTTCCACTGGGTCTGGAACAGGATCAGCGGCAATTGCCGCCAGCCCAGCGTCCCATCCGCCCGCAGCAACTCGACCATCGCCTCTTCCGCACTGGGCGAGAAGATGAGGTCGCGCCCGCGCCGGTCCGTCGCATGCAGCGTTTCGGTGCCGAAGGCTCCCCAGCGGCCGCTGCGCCGCCACAGATCCGCCGGCTGCATGATGGGCAATTGCACGTCCTGGGCGCCGGCGCAGATCATCTCCTCGCGGACGATCCGCGCCACGGCATCCAGCACCAGTTTGCCGAGCGGCAGCCAGGACCAGAGGCCATTGGCGGATTGCCGGATGAGGCCGGCGCGCAACATGAGCCGATGCGATGCGATATCCGCATCGGCTGGGTCCTCGCGCAACATGGGCGCGTGGAGTTTCGATCGAAGCATTGTCGAGATCCCGTCTGTCGGATGAACATCGCAGGGGATCGATCCCCTGCACTCTCCGGTCTCCGCCCGGGCAAAGATAAAGATACTGCGCGGACGGAGGCTTTACGCGGACGTGGCCTTCACGCGAAAGGCTGGACGCCCGCGTGAATCGGTCGCGGCGACGGGACGGCGGTGGCGCGGCCGATCAGGATGGTCGAGAAGATGCGAACGATCATGTCCATGACGATAGCGTACCGAAACCGACGGGCCTCTGGCAAGCGGGATGCGAACGATCTCCCTGCTATGGTCGGTTCAACCAAAGACGCCAGAGCGACCGGCAGAGGCGTTCGATTTCCCGATCGACATCGCAGGCCGTGAGGCCGATATCCTTCAGCGCAGGCTCGTCGAGCTGCCCCAGCATCCGCGCCTGCTGCCGCCGGTCATGCAGGGAGCCGAACCAATTGAAGAAGCGCAACGGAAGCGTGGCCCCTGCATCCGGCCTTCGCGCGACTTGCCGTTTCCCCGTTTCCTGGTGCGCCGCTTGCTGGCGCTCCGTTCCCCGGCTTTCCTCGGCGTTCCGCTCATCGGCGTTCTGAGCATCGGCACCGACATCATCCACACCGGGATGATCCACACGGATATGATCCGCACCGGCGTTCTCGAGATCGCTGCACCGCCTGTCGAGACTCCGCATATCGGGGAACTCCCCTGCCCCTTCCGGCGGCGATGTGTTGCGGTCTGACGCAATCCGGCTGGAGGTAATCGGTTGAATAACGCTCATGGCACCTCACTGACGATATCTCGCCGTGACGCATGTCCCGTCACCGCAAGACACCTGACCGATGGGAAGAGCCGCATCCATGCGCGACATCGTGCCGACAATCTGAGGCGGTCTGCCCGTCGGCGCTATCCGATGCTTGCGGGGCGATTCTTGCGGGCCGATTCTTGCGGATTGGTGCCCGCGGGCTAGAGGTTCTCGCGTTCCAGGGAAACGCCGGCCCAGTATTGCAGCTCCGCATAAGGCGGCATCTGCCCGTTCTCATGCCGGGCCATGGCCTTGATCGTCGTCACCATTGTCGCGTCGAGATTGAGGTTCATCTCGGCCGCGACCGAGATGCCGAGCGCATTTGCCAGCACCCTGGCATAGCTGTTGACGTCGTTGTTGTCGCTGGCCGGCGCCCAACGGCCGATGATGTCGAGCGGCGTCTGGAGATTGTAGGTGTTCTGATATTTCCTGAGCAGCCGCGCCATCGCCCGGATACCCCATTCCGGTTCGCAGAAGACACAGAAGCTGGTTTCCTGCTGCTGGAAAACCTTCATGAGCTGCGGTGTCTGGAGACCCGCCCAACTGGCGCCGATCCGGATATTGCCGAGATTGTTGTTGCGGATGCCGCGCGGCATGCCTTGGGCCACATCGATTCCGTCGAACACATCCGGCGACGGCCGGATCGGTGATCCATTCGCCAAAGCGTCTTTCAGATCCTTGACCCGCGCTTTGATGACATCAGAGGTCGGATTGACCAACCCTGTCGCTGGAACAGGTGCACCCGACGCCGTGCGCGCCATCCCGCCGGAAGTCGCCGCAAGTGAAGGCGTGGCACTGGAAGAGGTGGAACCTGCGGGTGTGGCGCTGGAAGATGCGGAACTGGCAATCGCCGTCACGGCCGGCGCCGGAGACGTGTCTCTGATCCAGCTATAATCGGGATGCACCGCCGCCGCGTCCTCGAATTTGTCGCCCGCATCCCCGGTTTCGGGAGCCTGCCGCCGGCACCAGGCCCAGTGACAGAGTTCATGCAAGGTGACCAGGCGCAGAAACTGCTGTGCCCGCGCATCCGTCGCCTTGCCTTCGAATGCTTGTGCGATATCGGCGGAGAGCGAGATGCGGCCCGGGACCGAGCTGTTGAAATAGCCACCGCTCGACAGGCCCAGCGGCAGGAACCAGAGCAGCGGCGCGGCCTCTCCAAAGGTGATCGCCTGCTTCGCCTCGGCATCCGTTAACCCGGATATATCGACGAAGGCTTTCCAGACCGCATCGCCCTGTGCCGCATATGTCGGCAGGTCGTTCGTCAAAAAGTTAAGTGTCTTCGGAAACTTTGCTTTCCAATCATCGATGACCCGCATCCTGGCGTCTCCACCTTGGAAGAGCGAGGCTTTCGCCTTTACCTTGCATGCATCACAATGTAGAGTATTACATCTCGTATTTCGAGTTAATAGACGTGATCAGTCGTCTCGCGACGCACGAACCATCATAACGTGCAGCGACGGTTGGATCCGCCAGGGGTGTCAAAAAAAGCGGGCGAAAAGGCAACGGCAATGCCTGGGGAGCGATCCCCGAGGAATTGCCGCAGGAGGGTTATTACATATCGGGGGAACACATGACGAGGCATGCTCCTGCCCGCGCGATACGCCTGTTCGCAACTTCCTGTGGCAGCATGTCCCGCGTCGCGGTTACCTGCATCGCCGCCTTGTCGCTGAGTGCCTGCGGCACAGTCGTCGACCCGCAATTGTCGCCCGACAAGGACCTCACCAAGGCCTATTCCCGGCAGCAATCCCTGCCCGCCGCCGTCGCCCTGGGTGAATCGATGCGCGCCCAATATGCGAGCAAGGTTGAAGATCAGATCCTGCTCGACCGCGTCGTCGGGCTGGCCCTCATCGGCGCCGCCGCTTCCGTGGTCGGGCTGGCCACCACCGGCGCCGCCACCGTGCCCATCATCGCCACCACCTTGGGCGGCGGCGCCTTGTTCGGCACCGACAGCCTTCTCAGCAACAAGCCGCAGCAATTCATCTACGCCGCCGGCGCCAATGCCGTGCAATGCGCGCTGGATTCCATGCAACCGATGATCGTCGCCTATGGTTCGCATGACCGGCTGCAGCACCTGATCGATGGAACACCGGACGGTACCATCAAGGCCCAGGGCGACAAAGCATTGCCGGTGAAGATCGCCTATGCCGAGACCTTGATGGCGAGCTTCGGCGCCTATACGGATTCGCCGACCTATCTCCGGGCACAGGCAGCGGTTCAGCAGGCGCGCGCGATCCTCGATCCCGCCCGCCAGGCGCTCAACACCATGAACATATCCGGCGGCATCCTGCGCAGCTCGCTGGCCTCGATCGAATTGCAGGTCACGAATGCGATCATCTCCTCCTCGCCCTCCATCCCGGCCTTGGCACAGTCCCTGGGTTTCGCCCTGCCGGCCATCGGCCGACCGTTAAGCCTGCCGCCGGTTCCCTCCGTAACAGCGCAAGCCGGCGGCCGCCAAGGTCTGGGCACGTTCTCCAACGAGAACGAACGCGAGCTGGCGAAAGCGGCGGAGGATCTGGAACAGACGACAGCGGAGATCACGACCATCATCTCGGCCGTCAACGAACGCCCTTCCGCCGACAAGCTCAAGACCTGCAATGTCGATGTCACCCGGGCCGGCTTGACGATGACGATCGATCCCGTGGGCGAGATATCGATCCCGGCCCCCTCCGGTAGCACGCCCAATACCGCGACCATCCGCGTCTCCGGCGGCGTCCTGCCCTATAGCGCCGGCTGGAGCGGTGCGACGCCGCCGCCGGCCGAGGTGACGATGGGTATCGAATCCGGCCAAGGCATCGTCACCGTGACCGTTGAAAAAGGCGCGCGGCCCAATGTTTATGCTATCTTGATCCGCGACGCAGCCAACGGCGCCGCCAGCACCGGCATCCGGATCACCGATGCGGTACCGGCCGCGAGCGGGGCTTCGGGGAATAGAATTACTGGAAATAGAATTACTGGGAACAGAATTACCGGGAACAGGGCGGCCGGCAATAATCCGGCTGCGAGCACCTTAGCCGGCAGCAATTCGGCGGAGCCGACTTGCGCGGCGGATGAGACGACGCGGAAGGTTCAATCCTTCCTGCTGCAGAACAGCATCAAGACCGTCCAGGTCGGCGCGAGCGAACGCGCGCTGACGGAGGATGGCTGCTACGGCGATATTACCGCCGCCATTCAACTCTTCCTGCGGAAGAAGGGATTGCGCGACGACGAAATTCCCAAGGGTCAGCGCGACCTCACCCAATCCATGGTCGCGCTGTTGCCGGCATCGGAGGGCAATCCATGACACAAGCGCCAGGAATCCCCGCACCGGGAATCGCCACAGCAGGAATCGCCACAGCGGGAATCGCCGCACCGGGGATCGCTGCACCGGGGATCGCCGGGCATGCCCTGAATATTCCGGTGAGAACATCTGCCGGAAAGAGATTGGGTAAATGGTTCAGGGCCTGGTTGCCGGCTTGGAGCGGGATCTATTACTGCGGCTTCTCGTCCTTGATTCTCACCTTCGTTCTTCCGGTCGCGCCGCTGCTGATTGCCGCTTTCTATCCGTCCATGGCTGTGGCGCCCTATCTGCAATGGATGCGCTTTGCCGTTTGGCTTCTGTCGATGCTCGCCTTTTTCGGCGTCATCGCGGCCATAGGCATCGGCTTGAAAAAGCGCGCGCTGGGTATCCTGGTGAACGAGCGGAACCGCTACAGCCTGTCCCGCCTGCAGATGGTGCTCTGGACGCTCCTGCTCCTGCCGGGCATCTATGTCGTCCTGCTGAACAACATTCATTATGACTCGACCCCGCCCGGCGCGGCCTTCGCCTTCGACTGGCAGCTTATCGCCTTGATGGGGATCAGCCTCGGCAGCGTCGTCACCGCCCCCATGGTCCTGAATCTCAAGGCCGACAAGACACCGGACCCGGCGACGGCCGCCGCCGCCGCGCCGGATGCGATGTCGGTTGGCATCCTCGATGCCAATGCCAGCGCGACGGAAGCCGCCGTCCGGGATTTCGTGCTCGGCGAGGAAGTCGGCAATGCCGACACCATCGATATCGGCCGCATCCAGATGCTGATGATCTCTGTCATGGCGGTGATCATGTATGGCTGGAGCATCGGCTACAGCCTGCTGACCGGCACTCCGCATATCGACGGGATGCCGGCATTCAACCAGACGCTTCTGGGGCTGATCCTGATCAGCCATACGGGATATCTCGCCGGCAAGATCACACCGGCCGTCAACACCCAGGGCCAGACGGCGGCGCAACTGGCCACGGTCCTGGCGCTGTCGCAGAAGGCCACCGACCTCGCGGCCCGGGCCGAACAGGCGCTCAAGGACATTTCCACCAACAGTCTGCAACGCCAGCAATTGACCAATCTGATGCCGCTGATCCGCGCGCTTGCCGCCGATGCAGCCAACCTGACGGCTGATTTCGGCAAGGCCAGCTATGACGATCAGGCGGTCGGCAGATTGCAGGGAAAATGGGAAGCCTTGAACAATCAGCTCGCGGTCATCGCCGCCCAGCCCGGAACGGCGGACACCACCTGCGCGCCACAGCCGGACCTGGTCCGCGATGTCCAGCAAAAACTGGCGGCGCAGAATTTCCCGGTCACGCCGACCGGCATCGCCGACGCCGCGACCTACACGGCGATCGACCGCTTCCTCGCGGCGCGCAAACTGACCCGCGCCGATTTCAGCCCGGAACCCTATCGCCTGTTCGAGGAGTTGCAGGCCTTCATGTAGGACGTCCGGCGATAGCGCTTCTCGCCTTGTGGGGCGGAGAGGCGCCAGGCCCGCTCATCTCGTTCGATGCCGCCACCCCTCACCCCGTCCGTCGGTGGGTGGGAGGAGGGAGTGCTGTTGCAGGTTTTGCACAGCATGTACGTCCACTCGTTTGTCATTGCCGGACCTGTCCTCGGGCTTGACCCGTGGATTGACCCCGTCGGCGCAGGCCGACATTCGTCGGCGAGCGGGGCGAGGGAGTTTGCATCGTCTCTCCCGGAAGATTATCGAGCGATATAAGCGCTTAAGCCCCCTCGCCCCACTTGTGGGGAGAGGATCGGGGTGACGGACGCTTTGGATGGAACACCCTGCCCGTCATTCGGACCGGGACGAGGCGTCCGCCTCAACCGGCATGCCGGGTTTCCGGTTCGTGGCGGACGGGGAAGTTCATCGAGGCGGCGATGAAGCAGTTGCGATGCGCCTCGTGGTGCAGCTCCTGGGCGGCGGCGATATCCTGGCCGGCGGCGATCACCACGCGTGGCCGCAGGACGACGTCGGAGAAATGCCCGCCGCCGCCAACCAGCGCCATGGTGCCCAGGCTGTGATCGGTATACTCGATCACCTGCAGCTTGGCCCTCGTCGCCAAGGCGAGATAGGTCAGCATGTGACAACCGGCCAGGGCCGCCAGCAGCAGATCCTCCGGGTTATAAAGCTCCGCCTTGCCGAGGAAGGTCGGATCGGCGGAGAGATGCAAGGTCGGCTTACCCGACACCGTCACCGAGTAATCGCGGGAATAGGCGCGATAAGTGGTGGTCGGGCCCTGGGCGGCACCGGTCCAGATCAGATGGCTTTCGTAATGATGGTCCTGGCTCATGACTGACTCCGATTGAATAAGGTGACGACGACTGGCCGGCATATGATCGGCACGGCTCCTACCGCCAGCGGCGCCAGCAGAGCCGCTCGATCTCGCGATCGACATCGATGGCGGTGAGGCCGATATCCTTCAGCGCCGCGTCGTCGAGTTGCGCCAAGGCCCGGATCTCCCGCCGCCGATCATGCCACCGGCCAAGCCAATTGAAAATCCGCAGCAGCAGGGAGGGCCGCGCCGCCGGGTGGGACTGTGCCGTGGGACGGAGCTGTGCCGGGGGGCTGGGCAGCGCCATCGCCGATCCATGATGGTGATGGTGATGGTGATGATGGTGATGGTGATGGCCATGACCATCCTGACGATGGCCGCGATGATCACTGTGGTGATGACCCGCGCAAGAACCGCCGGTACCGGCGGCAGTCGACTGGCTGAGATGCATGACACTCTCCCGAATTGGAGCCCCCGAACGGCATCCCTGACGCAGGCTCCGGCAACGGAGCCGGCCCGGGATGGACAGGCACCAGTGTGAGGCTGCATATTCTCCGGCAACAGCCGAAACATTGCGGGAGGAGACTGCAAAAATGCAGGCAATCAATTGGCACGATCTGCGTTACATCCTGGCCGTGGCACGGGGCGGCAGCCTGGCCGCCGCGTCGCGGCAGCTCGGTGTCGACGAGACCACGGTGGGACGGCGTCTCGCGGCGGTCGAAAAGTCCCTGGGGGCGCGGCTCTTCATGCGCGGTACGGGCGGCAGGCTGCTGCCCAACGAGGCCGGCGAGGTGGCGATGGATTACGCGGAGAAGGTCGAGCAGGAGGTCAATCACCTGCACAGCGCCATCGCCGGCAAGGATGCGGCGGCGATCGGCACGGTGCGCCTGACCGCCGTGCCGAGCCTGGTCAACCGGGTGCTGCTGCCGGCCTTCGCGGATCTGCGCGACCGGCATCCGGGGCTGAAGCTGGAGCTCGTCGCCGATCTCAGGCTGCTCAGCCTGCCCCAGCGCGAAACCGATATCGCGCTCCGCCTCAGCCGGCCCAGCGCCGATACCGGCGCCGCCATGCTGACGCGCAAGGTCGGCATTCTCGCTTATGCGCCCTTCGCGCCCGCCGCCTATTCGTCGCGTGAGGCGGCGGAACTGCCCTGGATCACCTATGAGGCCGGCATGTCGCAGATTCCCCAGGCGAAATGGCTGCAGAGCGTCGCCGCACGGGAGGGCCGCGATCCCGCCTCCGTGGCGATGAACGATCCCGAGGGCATCATCGAGGCGGTGCGCGCCGGCCTCGGCCGTTCGCTGCTGCCCTCGGCGCTGGTCAAGCAGGATCGCGCTTTCCGCCGCCTGAAAGATGCCGCCTGGCCGACGCTGCCGGTGCGCGAGATCTGGCTCCTCACCCATCCCGACCAGCGTCCCCTCGCCCGCATCGCCGCCGTCATCGCCTGGGTCGAGAGCACGCTGAAGAAACGCGGTATGGTTGCGTGAGATGAAATGCGCGAGGGCGTAGAATGGGGTGAATACAAGGCGATGAGGCTGCATTTTCGGGCATTGTCCCGCATGCAAACGCCCCTCTCCCCGTCCGCCGGCGTAGGCCGACATTCGTTGGCGGGCGGGGCGAGGGAGATTTCATCGTCCCTCACGCGAATTGATCGAGTGATATCAGCCCTTCAGCTCCCTCTCCCCTCTGTCGGCGCAGGTCGACAGTCGTCGGCGGGGCGGGAGAGGGTTGGGTGAGGGGGTGGTGGATACGATTTCCGGCGCGGAATGACCGCGCCGAATACGACATGACGAACCCACAGGAGGCAATCATGAGCGATCAGACTCGCATCGCCCCCGCCCGCATCGCTTTAATCGGCGATTACGAGGCGACCAAGGAAGCGCATCAGGGCATTCCGCCGTCGCTCGATCTGGCGGCGCAATCGCTCGGCTGCCGGATCGCCTATGACTGGATCGAGACCGATGAGCTGCCCGGGCCGGACGAAGGCGGGCTGCCGGTCGACCTGATGCGGCGCCTGACGCCGTATGACGGCATCTGGGTCGTCCCCGGCAGTCCCTACCGCAACATGGCGGGTGCGCTCGGCGCGGTGCGTGTCGCGCGTGAGACCGGCACCGCTTTCCTTGGCACCTGCGGCGGCTTCCAGCATGCGCTGATCGAGTTCATCCGCGATGTCCAGGGCAAGGCCGCGGCCGATCATGCCGAGAGCAATGCCGCGGCCGAGATGCCGGTGATCCAAGCCCTCTCCTGCTCGCTGAAGGGCGCCACCGGCGATATCGACTTCCTGCCCGGCTCACGCCTCGCCGCGATCTATGGCAAGACGCGGACCACTGAGCGCTATCACTGCAATTACGGTTTCAACACCGAATATCAGCCGCTGATCGAAGGCAGCGCCCTGCACTTCACCGGCCATGACGCCGAGGGCGCGCCGCGCGCCTTCGAACTCGCCGGCCACCCCTTTTTCATCGCCACCCTGTTCCAGCCGGAACGCTACGGCCTGCGCGGCGAACGGCATCCGCTGATCACCGCTTTCGTCGCGGCTGCCATCGCCGCTTGAATCGAGCACCGCTTGCAGTAACAGCCGCTTGAGCTATACGCCCCGTAAGCTATGCTAAGCCCGCGCGGCCGCCGACAGATGGTGCGGCCGGCCGTTACATCCCATGCCCCATCATCGTTCCGGATCCAGTCGTCATGAGCACCGACCCGACAGCGCCGAAACACCCGCATGATCATCATGGCCATCACCATCATGGTCATGACCATCATGCGCATGACCATTCTCCGACCGGCGATAAAGGCCTGGGCGATACCGCGATGGCGGCGCATCTGCATGCCGTCCTGCCGGACGATCCGGCCCTCCGCGTCAAGGCGCTGGAAAGCCTGCTGGTCGAAAAGGGCCTGGTGGACCGGGCCGCCATGGATGCCTGGATCGAGGCCTTCGAGACCAAGATCGGCCCGCATAACGGCGCGCAGGTCGTGGCCCGTGCCTGGAGCGATCCCGCCTATAAGCAGCGCCTGCTGGCGGACGGCACCTCGGCCATCGCGGAGATGGGCTTCCTCGGCCAACAGGGCCAACACATGGTGGTGGTGGAGAACACACCGGCCGGCACGGATGCGGCGGCGGTGCATAATCTCGTCGTCTGCACCTTGTGCTCCTGCTATCCCTGGCCGGTCCTCGGCCTGCCACCGCGCTGGTACAAGGCAGCACCCTATCGCGCCCGGGTGGTGCAGGATCCCCGTGGCGTGCTCCAGGAATTCGGCGTGACCGTGGATGCCGGGACGGAGGTCCGGGTCTGGGACAGCACGGCGGAGATTCGCTATCTGGTGCTGCCCGAACGTCCGCAGGGCAGCGAGGGCCTGAGCGAGGCGGAACTGGCGGCGCTGGTCACGCGCGATTCCATGATCGGCGTCGGCCGCGCGCTGGCACCCGCCGACGCCGGCGGCAATCCTGCCGGAACGGGCGGACAGGCCGGAACGGGCGGCGGCGCGGGAGACGCGCGATGAACGGCATGCACGATCTCGGCGGCGTGCAGGGTCTCGGCCCCATCGCGCCGGAAGCGAACGAACCGGTCTTCCATCAGACCTGGGAAGCCCGCATGTTCGGCCTCAGCCAGGCGATGACCTGGCAGCCCGGCGTCACGGTCGATGCCTTCCGCTATCACGGCGAAATCGTGCCGCCGTCGCTCTATCTCAGCCTCGATTATTATCACCGCTGGTATTTCATCAGCGCGCTGTCGCTGCTGGAGGCCGGCATGGTGACGCTCGCCGAACTGCGCGACGGCCGGGCGGCGGCGGGAACGATACCGCGCCAGGATGCGATGCGGGCGGCGGATGTGCCGGCGATCATCGCCGAAGACGGCAAGAGCGACCGCGCAACCGGCGCTGCGCCGCGTTTCATGCCGGGCCAGCGCGTGATGACCCGCAACCTCCATCCCGCCCATCACACCCGCCTGCCCCGCTATGCCCGCGGCAAGCCCGGCCTCATCCACCGCCTGCACGGCCCCCATGTCTTCCCCGATACCAACGCCCATAACCAGGGCGAAAACCCGCAGCACCTCTATTGCGTCGCCTTCACCGCCCGCGACCTCTGGGGCGCCGAGGCGTCAGCGCATGACAAGGTCTATCTCGATCTCTGGGACTCCTATCTGGAACCGGCGTGAGGGAAACGGGGTGATGCGCTGTGGCGGTGACATCGGGCCTGCCGCCCCCTCACCCCGACCCTCTCCCGCCCCATCGGCGTAGGCCAGCCTTCGTCGACAGGGGGAGAGAGGGGAAAGGGGGCATGCAAGCCGTGGCGCGAAGTCTGGTCGTCGCACCATTGCGCCCCGTTTCCTTCCTGTCACCCTCGGGCTTGACCCGAGGCTCCATGTAGGCAGCACGCGCGGCCTTCACCATGGATTGCCGGGTCAAGCCCGGCAATGACAAGAGAGAATGGGATGGACGCTCTGCAAACTTCGCTGAATCAAAACAGGATCGCGCGATGCCGACTACCTCTCTCCCGTCAACCTCGAACCTGTCCTCGGGCTTGACCCGAGGATTGACCGAGAGTCCATCTAGGCAGCACGCGCGGCCTTCACCATGGATTGCCGGGTCAAGCCCGGCAATGACAAGAGAGAATGGGATGGAGGCTCTGCAAACTTCGCTGAATCAAAACAGGATCGCGCGATGCCGACCACCTCTCTCCCGTCACTCTCGGACCTGTCCTCGGGCTTGACCCGAGGCTTGACCCGAGGCTTGACCCGAGGGTCCATGTAGGCAGCACGCACGGCCTCCACCATGGATTGCCGGGTCAAGCCCGGCAATGACAAGGGGTGTACATGAGAGGTTGTGCGAGCCTGATGATGATGAACGAACATGAAAGCGCTCCATGCCAATCACCACTCATCTGTCACCCCCGGACTTGATCCGGGGGTCCATGGCTAATGCAGGGCGCGGCTTCCGACATCGATTGCCGGGTCGAGTCCAAGGACAGGTCCGAACTAAAAGCGAATTCGCATGATATCCACCCGCCCCCCGCCCATCGGCCCCCTCACCTCACTTCGGCCAGGTGGCGTCGGCGGCGCGGAGGAAGTTGCCGCCGATGATGGCGCGGACGTCGTCTTCCTTGTAGTTGCGCCGGAGCAGCGCCTCGGTGATGTCGGGCAGGCGTTCCGGCGGGACGATGTCCATGCTGGGGAGGTCGTAGCCGTGGGATTTCGGCCACCAGGTCTCCGCCGTCTCGCCCGGCGGCAGGTCGCTGTGGTCGCGCACGAAGGAGTAGTCGAGGCCGAGGCCGATATGGCGCGTGCCCACCTTGCCGGCGAGATAATCGATATGGCGGATGAGGCTCTCCGTCTCCACATCGCCGCCGAGGAACAGGCCAATGCCGTTGACACCGATGACACCGTCGGTGCGGGCGCAGGCGGCGATCTGCGCATCATCGATATTGCGGCGGTGTTCGACCAGCGCGCGCGCATTGGCATGGGAGAAGACGACCGGCTTCGTCGAGATCTCCATGATCTCCAGGCTGGTGGCGCGGCCGGAATGGGAGCAATCCATCAGCAGGCCGAGCGCATTGATCTCACGCACCACCGCGCGGCCGAGTTCGGTCAGGCCGCGATCGACATCGTGGCAGCCGCCGGCGATGGAATTGTTGCGGTTATAGGCGAGATGGATCTGCCGCACGCCGAGATCGCGGAAAAGGCGCAGCATGGCGAGATCGTCTTCCAGCATCACCGAGCCTTCGAGATCGAAGGCCACGGCCAGCTTGCCCTCCGCCTTGGCGCGGCGCACATCGGCCACCGTTTCCGCCTGCAGGTAATGCTCGCCGTGTTTCGCGATCCAGTCGCGGAAGCCGGCGATCACCCGGATGCACTGGCCCAGCGGATTGAAATCCATGCCGACATTGACGGAGACGAAACTGGCCCCGGCGGCGCGGTGGCGTTCCAGCGCGCTCATGTCGTAATTCGGCAGCAGCGGCAGGCAGGCATGGGCGTCCCAGACCAAGGCAGCCCGATGCAGCGCGCCGTGCTGGCGGTCGGACGCGGCTGGCTGATTTGTAAACGGTTGAGCGGCGGCGGCAGTCATCGCGGTACTCCTGGCATGATCGGCGACGGGAAGTGGCAAGGCCAGACCCGGCCCCGCTTCAAGGATTAGGAATGGTGTCAGATCGACCGGGTTCTCCACAAGAGGATTTTCTGAGGGCCGGATGCCCCGTGCGGCAACGATGTCGCCTGGGGCTGATCCCGCCTCTCTTCAATAAATGACTGGGCGATTCAGCTTTCAGTTTGAAGCAGACATGGTTCAACCCGAGGCCATCACGCCCTTACCGGTTTCTCTTTGATCCGCGAAGGCGCATGATGGCGGCCATGTTCCGCTCGAATAAGGTGACGGATCATGCCCGGCCTCTCCAACGATCGCAGGCAATCGCGGGACGCGTCGCGCCGGAGGATACGGTGGCCGCTCCCGTGGCGGGCCGCAGGCATCCCCGTCCTCGTCCCGGTCCTCGTTCCGCTTCTCGCCCCAGTCCTCGCCATCCTCATGCTGCTGCCGGCGATCGTCACACGATCCGCGGAGGCCCAGATGACCTTACAGACAGGAGACAGCTACAGCCTCTCCCTGCGCGATCTCGATCTGCAGACGGATGAAGGCATCGTCGCCTTCCGCATCGAGGTCTCCGGCACCGGCCTGCAATCGCTGCGCTGGAATCACAACAACTGGTCGGTCAGTTCCACCACCGTCAATGGGATGGCGCAGAGCATGGGCGCCGCCGCCAATCCCGCCGCCGCCGTGCGGCCGGAGGATTTCCGCGACTTCCTGGTGGTCGCCCCACAGGACGGCCATGCCGACAGCCTCAAGCTGAGCGGCGAGCTGACGGTGCAGGAGATGACGGGCAATGCCACGCAACGCCGGCTCACCCTGACGCCGCAGCAATTCGACCTGCGGCATCTGCCGTGACGCCACACGAAAAAGCTCGAAAATTGAAGTTCACAAGCTAAAGCTCACCCGTGGAATCGTTGCCAAGATTTCACGGGTGAGCTGAATGGTAAGTTACCGCCGTCAACGATGAATGCCGCGATCATCTCAAGTGATGGATGGAATAAGCATCTGCCTGGGATCGGTTCTCGATGCCCGCGAGAAGTCGCGGCGCACGTGACGCGATGTCAGCCCGGCTGCTCGATCGGCAGCCAGTTCTCGCCAGCTTTGCGGAAGCGCGATTTGACATGTTCCCATGCCTTGCGCAGTGCCACTTCGTCGCGCATCGGATCGTCGTAATGCGCATGCCAAGCGTGATTATAGGCGAAACGAAAGGCAAATTGCGCGGCGGGTGGCAGATCGAGACGGATTGCTAAAGGCAAATCGCTATTGATCAGGTACGGTGCCATGATTGGCCCCCCGATTGGTCGCGCGTCCCCGGTTTCCAACTGTTTCGCGATGCGGTTTCGCCCGGCGTCTTATCGCGCCTCCTGCATCACTCGACTGGATTACTTTATCATAAATGCCGATTAATCACGCGACAAAATGCGATTCATGGCGTGCGTCATGCAAGTTTCAGGAAATTGCGACACGGAAAACACGGGCATGAGCTGCATACAGCCGTATGAGGCTTCGTTTCCTCGGCCGACATGGCCATAACGAACGATGTACATCGATGAGGCATCGCCGATAGTGCCGAATGACGATGGATCGATGCCCGCCCGTGCAAGGCGTCCACGGAATCGAAACCGGCCGGTTTCAAGTCACCGCCTCTGCGCTCTCCGAACATGCTCCCGCATCCGTTCGAGCGATGGCTCGAATGAGAGGCCGAGCGATTGTTCAAATAGCTGCCCACATGACGCCGTCCGCATGGAAGACGCCGCACCGCATGCGCTATCGCAGCGACGACACCGGATCGATGTCCGTCGGATCGACGCATATGGAATCGACGCATAAGGAAAAATCCATCCGTGCCGCACGCCGCCAGGGCCGAGCCCTGCTCCCTTCGCTCCGCCGAGGAGGCCTCGGCCGTGAAACCAGGGCCGTGAAACCAGGGACATGAAACCAGGAAGGACCGAGGCCAATGGGATTGAGGCCTGGACAGTTTCTCGACCCGCTACTTTCATCGCAGCTTACCCCGTATCACTTGCCCCGTGTATCACCCGTCCCGTCACGCAGCCGATAATCCTCCTTGGCAATCCGAGGCCGATTGCTTAGCCTATTCGTCATACAACCTCCGCGCGGACATGGACCGGCCTGAACAGGGGATGCGTGCGAAGGTAACGCGCGGCGAGACTGAAGATAGAGCGCAGCGAGACTGGCGGGGGCTCAGTGATCGCATCGACCGACGAAGGCGCCAATGAAGAAGAGGCCGGCGAGGAAACCGCCGGCGATGCCGCGCGGCCGGGCGGTCCGGCTATCAAGGCCCATATCTTCGTCGCCGGCTGGCTGGCGATGCTGCTGGTTGTCGCCGGTTGCGACGCACCGCCCAACAACACGTTGAGGCCCAGCAATACAACCGCGAGCTCGCATAGCCTCTCCCGCACGCCCCAGGTTGCCCCCTATGACGTGCGGCTGCTGAGCGGCGGGACGGAAATCGAACTGGCCGGCGGGATGCCGGACGGCACTACCGCCGCCGTTCAGCGGATGCTGGATGGGGCACCGCAGGTCAAGGTCATTCACCTCAACAATCTGGGCGGCGAATTGAGCGAGGGGCTCAAGCTCGAACGACTGATCCGGGACCGCCGGCTCATCACCTATAGTTCCGCGACCTGCGACAGCGCCTGCACCATCGCCTTCCTCGCCGGCCGGGAGCGTTATCTCGCCACCGATGCCTGGCTCGGTTTTCACAGCGCGGCGCGGACCTTGGGTGGCAGCAGTTTCGCCGCCGGCAACAAGGTGATGCGCGATATCTATCGGAGCGAGGGCCTGCCCGATACGATCATCGACCGGGCATTGGCGACCGCGCCGGACGAGGTCTGGTATCCCAGCCACGAAGACCTGCTGGCGGCGCATGCGATCGACGCCGTGGTCGACAGAAAGCGTTTCGCTCCCTCCGGCATGCCGCATTGGCGCGATGCCGCCGAGGTCGATGCCACGCTGCAGATGACGCCGTTCTACGCCATCCTGGCCGATCACGATGCCGAACGTTACGCCCTGATCCGCGACACCTATCTCAAGGGCGCGCAAGCCGGCCGCAGTTATCAGGAAATCGAGGCGGCGGCGACCGACATCCTGGCGCGCAAGGTGATGCCGTTCTACCTCAAGGCCACGCCCGACAAGCCGCTGCGGGATTTCCTGCAAGTCATGATCGAGGAACTGGAATTCCAATCCAAATACGATGTGAAAGCCTGCGTGTCGTCGATCCTGCTTGATTCCGACACAGTGGGGCGTCCCTTGCCGCCGGACCTCACGCACCGGGAAGCGGATATCGTGACCGCTGTCATCAATGCCGCCATCGCCAATCCGCAGGAAGTCGACAAGGCGGAGGCGGTCCGGGAATTCAAAACGCTCTTCCAGGACTTGTCCCGGCAATCGCCGGAGATGATCGACGTCCTGATCAAACCCAGAGAACATGTCCACGACCCTGCCCTGCTCTGCAATTCCTTCCTGACCTTCCTCAAAGCCGTCGACAAACTATCCGATGAGCACCGGATCGGCCTGGTCATGCGGTTCATCTTCAGCAATGCGTGAGCCCCGCTGGGGCCGACGGCGAAGGCCCGGCCGCCTCCTGATATGCACAGCCGCGAAACGAGCCGGATGGCCGCCGGTGTTGGGGTACATCAAGCATCCGTTGTTAGGCCCGGCGACAGCTTGTAGAGTGGAACGAGACCTTCGAGAGTGGAACCATGGCGCTCAAGCGGATGGACAATGTCGGAATCGTCGTCGAAGACCTCGACGGGACGATCGATTTCTTTCGCGAACTCGGCCTCGAGCTCGAAGGGCGGGCCACGATCGAAGGAGAATGGGCCGGACGTATCACTGGGCTCGGCGATCAGCGTGTCGAGATTGCCATGATGCGTACACCGGACGGCCACAGCCAGCTCGAGCTCTCCCGCTTCCTCACGCCGCCCGTCGTCGCAGATCACCGGAACGCCCCCGTCAACGCCCTGGGCTACCTCCGTGTCATGTTCGCCGTGGACGACATCGACGAGACGCTTGAAAGGCTCCGCAGGCGCGGCGCGCAGCTCGTCGGCGAAGTCGTCCAGTATAAGGACGCGTACCGGCTCTGCTACATCCGTGGGCCTGAAGGGCTTCTCATCGGACTCGCCCAAGAACTCAACTGAACGCAAGACGAAGACAATTGGATGGCGCTCAATATGAGCAGGAGGACCGGCATGCCGACCTGTCGATCCTCTTGGTCCGCGCCCGCGGAAACCTTGTTGCAAACGATCCATGGCCCAATCGAATTCAGCCATCTTGGCCCTGGCGGCTGGGCCATTCCCGGGATATTTCTGGCGTCTGCATGACGTCATGGAGCACGACGATGGGTAAACGGATTTTCCTGGCCGGGGCCGGCGGCGCGATCGGGCGGCGGCTGGTGCCGCTGCTGGTGGCGGACGGGCATCATGTGACGGGAACGACGCGCTCGGCGGCAAAGGCCGAAGCATTGCGCGCCGCCGGTATCGCGCCGGTGGTGGTGGATGTGTTCGATGCCGAGGCGCTGCGCGCGGCGATGATCGCGGCGGCACCGGAGATCGTCATCCATCAACTGACCGACCTGCCGGCGAAGCTGGACCCCGCCTTGATGGAGCAGGCCATCGGCCGCAACGCCCGTCTCCGCGAGATCGGCACCGCCCATCTGATGGCGGCGGCCAAGGCGGCTGGGGCCCGCCGGGTGATCGCCCAGAGCATCGCTTTCGCCTATGCACCGGCGGACGTCCATCCGACCGCCCTCATCCCAGCCGCCCTCAATTCGATGAGCGGCCCGCTGGACGAAACGCATCCCCTGGATTTCGCCGGCGCGAAATTGCGGCTGGTCACGGTCAACGGCGTCGCGGCGCTGGAACAAGCCGTGCTGAGCGCGCCGGGCATGACCGGTATCGTGCTGCGCTATGGCCGGCTCTATGGACCCGGGACCGGTGCCGAGGCTCCGCCCACGCCCTCCCCGGTCCATGTCGACGCCGCGGCCAAGGCAGCCGCCCTCGCTGTCACCCACGGCGCGGCCGGCATCTACAACATCGCCGAGGATGACGGCACGGTGACATCGGAAAAGGCCAAGCGCGATCTCGGCTGGTCACCGGCCTACCGTCTCCCATAGATCACCGGCTTGCGATCTCGTCTGGCCCTTGTCAGCGGAGGCGGTGGCAAGCATGGCGAAACACAGGCGCGATGCCGGATGCCTTGCCTCGCACAGGCGAAAGGCGGCATGATGCCGGCTTGCATCAGAACGCTATTGGACGGGACACGGATATCATGTCGAGACAGGACTCATCGGATCACGCGGCCACGGAAGCCTTTCTGCGGCAGGCGATCGAGCTTGCGCTCGCGAATGTCGAGCAAGGCGGACGGCCCTTCGGCGCGGTGCTGGTGAAGGACGGCAAGGTGATCGCCACCGGCGTCAACGAGATCCACCGGGACGGCGATCCCACCGCCCATGCGGAACTGCTGGCGATCCGCCGCGCCGCGCAGGCCCTGGGCTCGCCGCGCCTGGACGGGTGCGTCGTCTATGCCAGCGGCCATCCCTGCCCGATGTGCCTCAGCGCCATGTATCTCAGCGGCGTCGCCGCCGCCACCTATGCCTATGACAATGCGGTCGGCGAACATTACGGCCTCTCCACCGCGGCGATCTATGGCGAGCTGGCGAAGCCCCAGGCGGCGCAGAAGCTGCCCATCGCCTGCCATCCGATCGAGATGAAGCCGGGTGAAGGAGCACGGCCGCATCTCTATGAAACCTGGCGGCGGCGCCAGGGCTGTGCCCCCTGAGCCGTACCTCAAGTGTCGTGATCAGTCGAAGATGGGCAGGCGCGGATCGAGCGCGGCGCCATTGGTTTGGTCCAGCTCGAAGCCATAGGATTCGATCGAGAGGCAGCGGCCGACCACGCCATTGACCTTGAGCGGGAAGACGGCGACGTCCACCCGCCGCATCTCGCCCTTCCTGTCCGGCCAGTCATAGACGCCATAGACCGGCTGGCCGGTATCGCGCGCCCGGGCGTAATACCCGGTCAGCAGCGCCACCGACGCGGCCCGGCACCCGGCGCTGAATTCGTCGAGATAGCGGCCGCTCATATTGATATTGCAGATGTAGTCGAGCTTGCTGCCGCTCAGGCGATAGCGGACGCGGAAAGGGTTCTCCTCGAATTCCGCCAGGAAGAGATAAGGCAGGAGATCGAGGATCGGTTCCGGCTCCACCAGGTTGTGGTCCGGTGCCTCGCCCTCGGCCAGGCTGTGCCAATAAGCATGCAGGATGTCAAAGTGCCTCGGCATTCCCCCAATCCGACTCTTCTCGACGCATCTCGACACCGGCCCGTTCACCGGGCGGGACCGCTCTTCGCAAGGCCGCTCCCCCCGAACTGAATAATCAGCGCTGAATAAACGGCGCTGAACAAACGGCACGGGCCGGGCGGCGACCTCGCTGGCGATTCCCGACTGTCACGGCCGGCAGGATATAAATAGCAAAACCGGCGGCGGCACAGTGTTAAAAAGTGCAACCGGGAAAGGCGGCGCCGTCACGGGCCTATGGAAACCGCCCTCCAACGAACTCGCTCATAAAATCCCAGGCGAAATGAGATCCAGGCGAAATGAGATCCCGGCGGAAATCAGATCCCCCGTGAAAACGCTCCCGCCGGACGGCATTCTTGCGGTATCATCTTTCCAGCTCCCTGACTTGCGGTGCGGGCGCAAGGCCTGCCCATATATGCGTGGTCAGCGGGAGCAGACCGCGCCGCGCCTGGTATAGGCGCGGGCTCTGTCCGCGGCCCGTCCAGGCTTGCGGCTGCGTGTCCGCACCGGAGGCGCTGGCCATGCCCGCCTCCGGTGCCCGAACACCCGAATTCCCCTGGGGCCGGATGCGCACAAATGGAAATGCCGGGGCGATTTCACATGTGAGCTGAATCCCTCTCTCCTCAATAGATTGGAGGGCGCTTCAGCTTTCGGATTGACGCAGGCATGCGTCGATCTGAAACCGTCGCACTCTGGACGTCTCCCCCCTCTCCTCAAGATCACGCCTTGGGCGCGCCCCTTGACAGACCGGGTGAAGCCGGCCACATGAGTCCGGACCGGTTCGCCGCCGGTACGCCGTTGGGGTGTGCTGCCTTTCATTGATGCCCCATCACTGATTACCTGTCGATCACACCCTCCCCGGCCGTTCCCAGGCTCGTCGTTTCGGCACGTGGCCGCCGGCCCCTTCTTCCGATCAGGAGCTTTCCGCATGTCCGCCAGCAAGACCCTCACGCAGCCGCAGATTTCCCTCAATGACGGCAAGGCGATCCCGCAGCTCGGCTTCGGCGTCTGGCAGGTCGCGGATGCGGAAGCGCCGGCCGTGATCGGCGAAGCCGTCGCCGCCGGCTATCGCGCCATCGACACCGCCGCGATCTACGAGAACGAGGCCGGCGTCGGCACCGCGATCCAGGCCGCGCTGAAATCCGGCGCGGTCAAGCGCGACGACCTCTTCATCACCACCAAGCTCTGGAACAACCGCCACAGCACGGCCGTGGCCGCCTTCGGCGAGAGCCTGGAACGCCTGCGTATCGATCAAGTCGATCTCTATCTGATCCACTGGCCGGTGCCGAAGGAAGGCCGCTTCGTCGAGGCCTGGAAGGCGCTGATCCGCCTGCGCGAACAGGGCCGCGCCCGCTCCATCGGCGTCTCCAATTTCAACGCCGATCACCTGCAGCGCCTGATCGACGAAACCGGCGTGGTGCCGGCGGTCAATCAGATCGAGCTGCATCCGCGCTTCCAGCAAAAGGCGCTGCGCGACTTCCACGCCAAGCACGGCATCGCCACCGAAAGCTGGAGCCCGCTCGGCCAGGGCAAGCTGCTGCAGGACCCGGCCATTGCCGCCATCGCCCGCAAGCATGGCCGGACGCCGGCCCAGATCGTCATCCGCTGGCATCTCGATCAGGGGCTGATCGCGATCCCGAAATCCGTCACCCCGGCGCGCATCCGCGAGAACATCGCCGTCTTCGATTTCCGCCTGGACGACGCCGATCACGCCGCCATCGCCAAACTCGACAGCCGCGACGGCCGCATCGGCCCCGATCCCACAACGTTCGGGTAAGATGTGCAGGCATTCGGATGAGGCACGGGGCGCACGGCCCCTCTCTCCCTCTCCTTTGTCACCCCCGGGCTTGGTTCCATCAGCACTTGCCTGTTGGGATCAAGCCGAGTGTGGCCCGCTTAAAGATACGCCCTGATCCATTCAGTACATCACCCCCTCACCCCACCCCTCTCCCACCCCGTTTGTACAGGCCGAAATGTGTCAGCAGGAGAAGAGGGAGCGCTGTTACGGGCTTCGCGCGACACCTGCACCCACTCGTTTGTCACCCCCGGGCTTGACCCGGGGGGCCATGGGGGATGCCGCGCACTGCCTCAGCCATGGATTGCCCTACCGACGAATGTCGGCCTACGCCGACGGGGTCAATCCACGGGTCAAGCCCGAGGACAGGTCCGGCAATGACAAATGAGGAAACGCACATGCTGTGCGAATCCGGAAAAATCGCCCCCTCTCCCCCCGCCGGAGAGGGTCGGGGTGAGGGGGTGGTCGCTACGCGTGAGATGATGACAGCGACGTCTCTTTTGTCTCAAAGATACTTGGGCGAACCAGCTTCAACCTTAAGCGGGCATCACTCATCCGATGCCAATCATCCCGCCCCGCATCACGCCGCTCGCCTCATACCGCTCGCACGGCGGTGATGAAGCTGCTGACCGCCGATTGCAGGGAGGTCGATTGCCGGCCCAATGCATTGGCCGAGGAGAGCACGTCCTCGGCGGCGCGGCCGGTTTCGCCGGCGGCCTCGGTCACGCCGGTGATGTTGCTGGCGACCTCCGCCGTGCCATGGGCGGCCTGCTGGACATTGCGGGCGATCTCCTGGGTGGCGGCGTCCTGTTCCTCCACCGCCGAGGCGATCGCCGTCGCCACCTGATTGATCTCGGCGATGACCGAGACGATGCCGCCGATCGCTTCCGCCGAGCGGTTGGTGGATTCCTGGATCTCCTGGATCTTGCGGCCGATCTCCTCGGTCGCCTTGGCGGTCTGGGTCGCGAGATTCTTCACCTCCGAGGCGACCACGGCGAAGCCCTTGCCGGCCTCGCCTGCCCGCGCGGCCTCGATCGTGGCGTTGAGCGCCAGCAGGTTGGTCTGGCTGGCGATGTCGTTGATCAGGCGCACGACATCGCCGATCTCCTGCGCCGCCACGGTCAGGCCGCGCACCGTCTCGTTGGTTTCCTCGGCCTGGGTCATGGCCTTGCCGGTGATCGCCGCCGATTGCGCCACCTGGCGGCCGATCTCGCCGATCGAGGAGGACAGCTCCTCGGTCGCCGATGCCACGGTCTGCACATTGGTCGTCGTCTCTTCCGATGCCGAGGCCACGGCGTTCGACTGACGGTTGGTCTGTTCCGCCACCGCCGTCATGTTCTGCGCCGTGCCTTCGAGCTCGGTCGCCGCCGAGGCCAGCATGCCGATCATCTCCTTCACCTGGGCGTCGAAGCCGGCGATCAGGCGTTCGATCTCCTGGGCGCGCTGCAATTTGGCCTCGGCATCGCGCCGGGCAGTCTCATCGGCGGCGCGCTGGGCGATCAGCGCTTCCTTGAAGACCTGCAGCGTCTTCGCCATCGCCCCCACTTCGTCGCCGCGCTCGGTCCCGGCCACCTCGGTCTCCAGCTTGCCATGGGAGAGATGCTGCATGTTGCCGTTGAGGACCAGCAGCGGGCCGACGATGCCGCGCCGGGCGACATAGATCGCCAAGCCCAACCCCAAGACCAGCGCCGCCGCCACGGCGCTCAGCGTCTCGATGACGGTCATATCGGCGAAATCGCCGGCCGCCTGGGCGCCATCGGTCGCCTCCTTGCTGACCGCCGCGCCGAGATCGGCGACATGTTTCTCCAGCACCTTGAAGCTGTTCGTGAAATCGCCATCCATGACGTCCAGGGCCTGATTGTTGCTCTGGTCGTCATTCTTGACCGCCAGGGGAATCACTTTGGTCAGCGCCGCCCTGACCTGGTCATGCTCCTGCTCCAGCCGGTCCAGCTCGGCATTGTATTCGGGAATGCGCTGGCGGATCTCCGCCACGTTCTGGTCGTATTCGGTTTTGACGTCGTTCAAGGCCTGCACATCGGCCTGGATCGCCGATTGCTGGCGGTCGGCGATCACGCGGTAGCCCAGCATCGCCTCCGTCATCAGGATGCGGCGATAGCGGGTCAGATAACGAGCACCCAAGGCCGGCCCCTGGACCAGCGCCTGATAGGTGCCGCTGATCTCGGTCATGCGGTGGGTCGAGAAACCAAGGCCGCCGAAGCCGATGACGGCCAGCAGCAGGACCACCAGCAGGATCTTTGTTGAAATCGATAGTCGGGAGAGCAGTATAGCCATTGAAACATAATCCTTATTCCGTGCGACCATTTCCTCGTTGGAGGAAATGCTCCAGCGCGCGCATACAACTCTACGATGATCCGTAGCGCTGAACGGTTTATTAATAAGGCTATACGTCTCAATCGCACCGACAGACAGTGTTTTATTAACCTCGGAGCTTTACGAGTTAGAGGTTTATAGGCGCCTCAACACAGCAAGCATCCTTTCCATCAATCGATGCCGCCGAGAAAACCGCGATCGATTGGCTTGCCTGTCCTCTTCGCCCGCATGCCGCATGTCATACCCGCGACCACGCCCTCGCGATCGCAAAGAAGAAGCCCGCCGGTGCGACCCCCGGCGGGCTTTACGTCGTGATCTAACTGAGTGTGTCTGCCAGGTCACATGACCGGGTCACATCACCCGGTCACACTGGCCCAATCACGCTGCCCGATCACACGGCCCGCACGGCGTTGATGAAGCTGCTCACCGCCGATTGCAGCGAGTTGGATTGCCGGCCGAGCGCATTGGCCGAGGAGAGCACATCCTCGGCGGCGCGGCCGGTTTCGCCCGCCGCCTGGGTGACGCCGGTGATATTGCTGGCGACCTCGGCCGTGCCATGGGCCGCCTCCTGCACATTGCGGGCGATCTCCTGGGTGGCTGCATTCTGCTCCTCGACGGCGGAGGCGATCGCCGTCGCCACCTGATTGACCTCGGCGATGATGCCAACGATGCCGCCGATCGCCTCGGCCGAGCGGCCGGTCGATTCCTGGATCTCCTGGATCTTGCGGCTGATCTCTTCCGTCGCCTTCGCGGTCTGGTTGGCGAGGTTCTTCACCTCCGAGGCGACCACCGCGAAGCCCTTGCCGGCCTCCCCCGCCCGCGCCGCCTCGATGGTGGCATTGAGGGCGAGAAGGTTGGTCTGGCTGGCGATGTCGTTGATGAGGCGAACGACATCGCCGATCTCCTGTGCCGAGACGGTCAGGCCGCGCACGGTTTCGTTGGTCTGCTCGGCCCGGGTCATCGCCTGGCCGGCGATCTGCGCCGATTGCGACACCTGGCGGCCGATCTCGCTGATCGAGGAGGAGAGTTCCTCGGTCGCCGCCGCGACGGTCTGCACATTGGCCGTGGTTTCCTCCGAGGCCGCCGCCACCGCATTGGTCTGCCGCGTCGTCTGCTCGGCAACCGCCGTCATATTCTGCGCCGTGCTCTCCAGTTCCGTCGCCGCCGAGGCAAGCGTGCCGATCATCTCCTTCACCTGGGCATCGAAATTGGCGATCAGCCGTTCGATCTCCTGGGTCCGCTGCAGCTTGGCGGCGGCATCGCGCCGGGCATTCTCATCGGCGTCGCGCTGGGCGATCAGCGCTTCCTTGAAGACCTGCAGGGTCTTCGCCATCGAGCCCACTTCGTCGCCGCGCTCCGCCCCGGCCACCTGGGTATCGAGCTTGCCCTGGGAGAGATGCTGCATATTGCCGTTGAGCACCAGCAGCGGGCCGACGATGCCGCGCCGGGCAACATAGATCGCCAGGCCGAGGCCCACGGCGATCGCTACCGCCACCGCGATCAAGGTGACGATGATGGTGCTATGGGCGAAATCGCTGGCCGCCGTCGCGCCATCGGCTGCCTCTTTGCCGACCGTATTGCCGACATCGGCGACATGCTTTTCCAGCACCTGGAAGCTCTGCTGGAACTCGCCGTTCATCAGCTTCAGGGCCGCGGCGTTGCTCGCATCGTCGTTCTTGACGGCCAGCGGGACCACCTTGGTCAGCACCGCCTCGACCGCGTCATGCTCCTGCTCGATCTGATCCATATCCGCATTGTATTGCGGCATCCGGCGCCGGATCTCCGCCATGTTCTGGGCGTATTCCGACTTGGTATCGGCCAAGGCCTGCACATCGGCCTGGATCGCGGCCGGGTCCTGATTGGCGATGATGCGATAGCCGAGCATCGCCTCGGTCATCATGATGCGGCGATAGCGGGCGACATAGCGCGAGCCCAGCGCCGGCCCTTCGACCAGGGAGTAATAAGTGCCGTCGATTTGCGTCATGCGATAGGCGGCGAATCCCAAGCCACCGAGACCGATGAGAGCCAGCAGCGCGACCACCAGCAGGATCTTCGTCGAGATGGAGAATCGAGAGAGCAGAGTAGCCATGCGACCGGCATCCTTATTGGAGATGAAAGTTCCCTCTAAAAAGAGGGTAACGATTCAGTAAATGCATACCGGCGTAACCATGGGGTGCAGTGCTAAACGCTTTATTAAAAATTTGCCGCTAGGGCCGCTCGTCGCAAAAAATTCCTTAATGAGTCAGCACACGGTCAGCATACTGCCCGGCATTCCATCCCGGCCTTCCTCGGCGGACCATCGACCCTCACCAACTTGTTCAGAAACACACACCACGTTGCGGCCTTTCGAGCTGTATCGAAAATCGAACCGTCACCGTTCGAACTTGAACAAGCTCGTCGCGACATCGGGCCGGATAAGGGCCGCCAGTCGATAACCGGGCTGGCGACAACCGGGCTGGCGACAACCGGGCTTGCGAAAAAGAGTCATAGGCGATACCTCTTATTGAGCTGCATCAAGGCGTGTCGTCACCCCGCCTGTTAGAGACCCGCCTCTTAGAGAGTAGGGCCCATTGGATCAGGGGTGACGGTGGATATGGAAACGGAAGGCCGGCGGATGACGGAAATGCGGGGATCGTTATACGACGCGGTGGGCGGTGCCGAGGGCGTGCGGCGGCTGGTCGAGACCTTCTACGACATCGTCGAACACGAGCCCGCCGGTGAGATCCTTCACCTGCTGCATCTGCGCGGCAGCGGCGTCGCGCATTCACGGGTCGAGCAGTTCAACTTCCTCTCCGGCTTCCTCGGCGGTCCCCGCCTCTATGTCGAGCGCCACGGCCATTCCGATGTACGCCAGATGCACGAGCATGTGGAAATCAACGCCGCCGCCCGCGATGCCTGGCTCGCCTGCATGACCGAAGCCATCGCCCGCTGCGCCCTCGCCCCCGCGACCCGCGACCGCCTGATGACCCATTTCACCCGCGTCGCCCATCAGTTGCGCAATCGCGATTGATGGTATTCGCAGCATCACCCATGGCCCCTCGGGTCAAGTCCGGGGACAGGTCCGAGGGTGACAGGCGGGAGAGGTGGCGGGCATCGCGCGAACCCATTCTTGATTTAACAGAGCTCGCAGAACATCGATCTCATTCTCCCTTGTCATTGCCGGGCTTGACCCGGCAATCCATGGTGGAAGCCGCGCGTGGTGCCAATATGGACCCTCGGGTCAAGCCTGAGGGTGACAGGAGAGAGGTGGCGTGTGCCGCGCGAACCCATTCTTGATTTAGCAG
>CAYOQR010000021.1:73991-76076 GCA_964406155.1 uncultured Rhodospirillaceae bacterium
TCTCCCTTGTCATTGCCGGGCTCGACCCGGCAATCCATGGTGGAAGCCGCGCGTGATGCCAACATGGACCCTCGGGTCAAGCCCCAGGGTGACAGGAGAGAGGTGGCGTGTGCCGCGCGAACCCATTCTTGATTTAGCAGAGTTCGCAGAACATCGATCTCATTCTCCCTTGTCATTGCCGGGCTCGACCCGGCAATCCATGGTGGAAGCCGCGCGTGATGCCAACATGGACCCTCGGGTCAAGCCCGAGGGTGACAGGAGAGAGGTGGCGGGCATCGCGCGGAGTCTCGTTCAGCCCACGATATCCGTGAATAGATCCCGCCAGTCTGGATTCTGCTTTTCGATAAGCGTGATTTTCCAGGTTCGCGGCCAATGCTTCAGATTCTTCTCGCGCTGGGTCGCCACCCGAATATCGGGCGTCGTCTCGAACCATACCAGTTTCTTGACATTGTAGCGCTTGGTGAAGCCGGCGAGATGGCCGGTGCGATGCTGGCTGATCCGGCGGAGGAGATCATTGGTGACGCCGGTATAGAGCGTGCCATGGCGATCGCTGGCAAGCATGTAAACGAAGTAGTCGGCCATCGACTAGCCAGCCCCCTTTCTAGCATCGCCGATTGCATCAGCCATGGACCCTCGGGTCAAGCCCGAGGGTGACGGGAGAGAGGTGGCGGGCATCGCGCGAAACCATTCTTGATTTAGCAGAGTTCGCAGAACATCGACCTCACTCTCCCTTGTCATTGCCGGGCTCGACCCGGCAATCCATGGTGGAAGCCGCGCGTGATGCCAACATGGACCCTCGGGTCACGCCCGTGGGTGACGGGAGAGAGGTGGTGGATACTGTGCGAAC
Source organism: uncultured Rhodospirillaceae bacterium (assembly GCA_964406155.1). Classification (GTDB taxonomy): domain Bacteria; phylum Pseudomonadota; class Alphaproteobacteria; order Dongiales; family Dongiaceae; genus Dongia_B. The sequence goes on from CAYOQR010000021.1 coordinate 74,839, forward strand.
CCAATGATGGCGGGCAAAACGAGCGGCATGTGCTCTCGTCGGCACCCTGCCCTTCATCCACCAAAGAAAAGGCCGGCAGCTTGCGCTGTCGGCCGTCTCTCGAGGTAATGGATTGGCGCTCAGCTATGCCAGAAGGTCATGTAGCCGATGCGAGCCGCTTTTCCTCAGTGGTCCTCAATCCAAGCCGAAGCCGACCGAGGTGGGCTTGCCGTCGTCGTATTTCGACAGCCAGTCCACGGTCATGTCGCGGTACCGGGTCAGGCCCTTGTAATCGACCAGCTCGGGCGGCAGGCTGCGCAGCACGCGCGGCAGGCGGCGGGCCCATTTCGGCTGGGTGATCACCTCGTTCATCTTGATCAGATAGCAGCGGATCGGGAAGACGATGGCGTTGGAGCGCGGCAGGCGCCACAGCGACTGCAATTCGACGCGCAGATGCACCTTGTCGCCGACATTCTCGGGCGTGACCGTGGTCCGATCGACACCCCATTTATGGTAGTTCTCCGGGCTGGTATCGAGGCGCGGATTGATCGTCATGGTCCAGTTCAGGCGCCGCACCGGATGGCCGTGCTGCAGGTTGAGCAGGAACTTCAGCGCGCGCTCGAAGACGCCCATCTGATGGGCGAGCGGCACCGGCCCGTGCCATTCCATGAAATTCATGCCGATATCGAAATCCAGCGACCAGTCGGCCTGGGTGGTGACCATGCCGGCATCCATCCAGAGATTGTTGTCGCGCTGGTCGAGGATGGCGAAATCGCCCTGGGTCTGGCGGGTGATGTATTCCATCGGCTCGTAGGGCAAGGTGCTGGCATCGCCGAAGGTGAAGCTCTGCTCGATCCCCAGCGGCTTGTTGACCCAATGCCACTTGTCGCCGTTCTTGGTGAGCTGGAAAAGCTCCGGATAGCTCTTGGACTTGCAGTCCATGATGAGCTCCAGGAGATCCCATTGCGCCGTCATCATATGCGGCAGGGCCTGGCAGCGCAGCGGATCCTCGTTCAGGACGAGGGCGCGGTCGCGCATCTCGGAGACGTAATGCTCGTCGACATCGAAGAGATGCTCATAGACCGATCCCTTGGGGCCGGGGATGTGCGGCTCCATGTTGACGGAATACATGTACTTGTCTTCCGGGAACGGAAACGGGAACCGCCGGATCGTCTCCGGGCTGTTCTTGAAGGTGAATGTGTCGCGGAACGTTTCGTCCTTGAAATCGATACCCATTGTCTTCCCTCCCGTGGGGTTCG
>CAYOQR010000022.1:0-74765 GCA_964406155.1 uncultured Rhodospirillaceae bacterium
CCGCCACCGAGATCGCCATGCAGCGCTCGCCGGCCGAACCGTAACCGGCGCCGATCAGCGCATCCACCGCATGGTCGAGATCGGCATCGGGCATGACGATCATGTGGTTCTTGGCACCGCCGAAACATTGCGCCCGCTTGCCGTGTTCCGCCGCCGTCGCATAGATGTAATTGGCGATGGCGCTGGAGCCGACGAAACCGACCGCCATGACGCGGGGGTCGGTCAGCAGCGCATCCACCGCTTCCTTGTCGCCATTGACGACATTGAAGATGCCGGCCGGCAATCCCGCCTCGATGAACAATTCGGCGAGACGCAGCGGCACCGAGGGATCGCGCTCCGACGGCTTCAGGATGAAGGCATTGCCGCAGGCGATGGCGGGCGCCGCCTTCCAGAGCGGAATCATCGCCGGAAAATTGAACGGCGTGATGCCGGCGACCACGCCCAGAGGCTGGCGCAGGGAATAGACATCGATGCCGCCGCCGGCGCTGTCGCTGAACTCGCCCTTGAGGAGATGCGGAATGCCGATGGCGAATTCCACCACCTCCAACCCGCGCTGGATATCGCCCCTGGCATCGGCGATGGTCTTGCCATGTTCCGAGGAAAGCAGCCGGGCGAGCGGCTCCATCTCGCGATTGACCAGTTCGAGGAACTTGATCAGCACGCGGGTGCGGCGTTGCGGATTCTGCGCCGCCCAGCCGGGCTGGGCCGCCTGGGCATTGGCGATCGCCGCCTCGACCTCGGCTTTGGCGGCCAGGGGAACGCGGGCCTGGACCTGGCCGGTATTGGGATCGAAGACATCGGCGAAGCGCGCCGATTTGCCCTGGATATGCTTGCCGCCGACGAAATGCGTGAGGTCACGTGCCATGTCCGCCTCCCGAATTGCCTTTGGATTTTCTTTTCGGTTAGGCAACCATATTGTTCTACGCACGTATATGGCTTAATTTGAACCATGGTTGTGCGTAAATTCGCATATAAGAGAGGCTGCCGAGGGAAGTTCCGATGCCCGACGCCTTCGACTGGAACGGCTTGCAATGGTTCCTGGCGGTGGTCCGGGCCGGCCGGCTGACCGTCGCTGCCCGCCGCCTCGGCGTCGATCATTCGACGCTCAGCCGCCGCATCAAGGATCTCGAGGACAAGCTGCAGACCCGCCTGTTCGACCGCAGCGTCAGTGGCTATGTCCTGACCTCCCAGGGCGAGCGCCTGCTGGCGGCGGCGCAAGCGATGGAAACCCTCGCCCTCGGCGTGCTCAGCGACATCGCCGGTTCCAGCCTGCGGGTCGCCGGCACGGTCCGCATCGGCGCGCCGGACGGTTTCGGCACGACCTTCCTGGCGCCGTGTCTGGTGCGCCTCGGCGAGGCCCATCCCGATCTCGACCTGCAGCTCGTTACCATGCCGCGCATCTTCAACCTGACCAAGCGCGAGGCCGATATCGCCATCGGCCTCGCCCGGCCGGAGGAAGGGCGATTACATGCGCGCAAGCTCGGCGATTACGATCTCGGCCTCTATGCCGCGCGCGACTATCTCGCCCGCGAGGGGATGCCGCGCGACCGGGCCGAGCTGAAGAGCCGTCGCTTCATCGGCTATGTCAGCGATCTCATCTATGCGCCGGAACTGGATTACGTGCCGCTGGTGGCGCGCGATCTCGAACCCTCGATCACCAGCTCGAACCTGCTCGCACAATACAACATGACCCTGGCCGGCTACGGCATCTGCGTGCTGCCCTGCTTCATGGTGAAGGACGACACGCGGCTGCAACGCATCTTCGCCGACAGCGTCACCATCACCCGCGCCTTCTGGCTGATCGTCCACACCGACATGCGCGACCTCGCCCGCATCCGCGTCACCGCCGATTTCATCGCCGAACAGGTCCACGCCGAACGCCAGCTCTTCCAGCCCGTGGCACAAGCGGAGGCGCCGCTACCGGGTTAGGATGCCGCCTGATTTACTGAAGCCCTTGATACGCCGTTCGTCAGCGGTTTTTCGATACGGAAGAAATTGTATCCGCAATCATTTCATTCACTGCTGCGGCACCCTCCGATCTCGTCGACATAGGCTGGCACACGTCGGCAGGGGGAGAGGGAGGATTATTGCCGGCATTGCGTGATACTCGCATCCACTCATTTGTCATCCCCGGGCTTGACCCGGGGATCCATGATGAATGCAGTGCACAGCATCTCCCATGGATTGCCGGGTCAAGCCCGGCAATGACAAACGAGATAATACGCGCGCCGTGCGAAGCCAGGAAACCACTCACTCTCCCCCTGCCGACGCATGTCGGTCACCGCGACGGTCTGGAGAAGATGGGGAGAGGACGCGGCACTAGACTACTGGAGAATCTGCGATGAAATCCGTTTCACCGATGGAAGCTGCCGCGCTTGATCGCCGCCATCGATAGCTCGGTCAGGCGCACCGTCTCGCCCCGGGTGGCGCAGTAATCGAGATAGGCCTCGATCAGGCTGCGATAGTCTTCGTAGTGCCGCGGATTTTCCCGCCAATAGCTCAGCAGTGGTTCGGCGACTTCGAAGACGCCGCAGGCGACGCAATCCTGCCGGACACCGCCTGTCGTCGATATGGTCTCATCCACCGGATGGCCGCAGATCAGGCAGGCCTGGCGGCGGGGGTCCGGCGGGAAATGCGCCATGGTGGCGACCACGCGTTGCCAGTAATCGGCATCGTCCGGCTCGCCCCTGCTCGCCAGGTCCTCGGCAATGGTCAGCAATAGCTCCGGGCCATGGCCGGCCTGGATCATCTTTGTGGCGACTTCAGCCAGTTCGCTATAACTGTGCCGGGTCATGGCACCCTCCCGCTCCGGCCGTTATGCATGCCGCTGCTGCTCCGGTCGCGTGCCGGAGCGGCAGCGGCATGGTATTGGCCTCACACCCACCAGAAAATGTAATAGCCGAGCAGGCAGGAGGCGATGCCGCCGCACAGGGCGACATAAGGCAGGATGCCCGCCCGCTTCGGCCCCAGGCTGGTTTCGCCGGTCAAGATCAGGTCCTGATGCATATGCGCCGGGAACTGGCCCTTGTCGGTGACGTAATGGCGGAAGAAGAAAACCGGGATCACCAGCAGCGCCGAGACAAAACCGGCGATGAGGGTCCCGTTGCCCCAGACATTGGCGCCCGCCCCCAGCAGGAACGCGTTGATATAGCCGAACACGCAGCCCAAGGTGAGCAGCCAGGTCGGGCAGCGCCAGGGCCGCGGCACTTTCGGATTATCGACGCGATGGATCCAGCCCGCATTGAGGTTCAAGAAATTGAAGATCAGGTAGTTGCAGTTGGAAACCGCCAGCACGAAGAGATAATTCGACATCGCCAGCAGGATCAGATTGACGAAGAGATCCGTCCACATCGCATAGGTCGGCGCGCCGTGATTGTTGACGTGGCCGAGATAGCGCGGCAGCCAGCCATCCTGCCCACCCTGGGCGAGGGTGCGCGAGGAACCGGCCATCGCCGTCATGATGGCGAGGATCAGGCTGAGCAGCAGCAGGAGCACCAGCACCTTGGTGATCAAGGGACCCGCATGGATCATGCTGGCCAGGGCAAGGCCCATGCCCGACCCGTCGCCGATACCGGGATCGAGCATCTTCTGCGTGCCGAGCACGCCCTGGAACACGACCGGGATGGTGACATAGGCGACGATGCAGATGAGGCCGGAGACGATGATCGCCTTCGGCATGTCGCGCCCCGGATTCTTGAACTCGCTCATGTAGCAGACCGAGGTCTCAAAGGCGTAGGTCGACCAGGCGGCGATGAAAAGGCCGCCGAGGAAGAGCAGGATGCCGGGCTTGTCCCACGCCCCCGGGATCACCTGGCCGTTCTGGGTGGCGAGCGGCGTGAAGGGCTCGAAATTCGCCATCAGCACATTGCCCTGCAGCAGCGGAATGATGCAGACGATGAAGAGCGGCAGCAGCGAGGCGATGGTCAGCAGCGTCTGGATCTGTGCCGTGCGCAGGATGCCGCGATGCTGGATGGCGAAACAGACCAGCATGATCGCCGCGCCCAGCAGGAAGGTCGAGTTGATGCGCAGCGTCAGATCCTTGGAAATGAAGCCGAGATCGAGCAGCGTCACCTGCCAGGTCGAGATCGCCGAATTCGGCTCGAAGAAGATCGACAGCAGGTAGCCCGCGCCGAGGCCGGTACCGATGGCCAGCACCGGCGTCCAGGCCAGCCAGTTCGACCACAACGACAAAGGTGCCAGGATCTGGCTGTAGCGGATCCAGGCCGTGGCGCCATGCACCGCGGTGCCGCCCGTCTTCGACGGATGCAGCCCGGCGATCTCGGCATAGGTGAAGGACTGGGCGAAGCCGAACAGGACCGAAACGGTCCAGACCAACCAGGCCGGCGCGCCGACCGTGGCGGAAATGCCGCCCATCGAAAAGAGTACCAGTGCCGGCACGCCGGCGGCGACGAAGACGACCTGAATCCAGTCGACATCGCGCACCATGCCGTGATCATGCTGGCGTGTTGTCATTGTGGTCATTGGACGATCCTCCCCTCACAACATGTCGGCGCGGTCCGGTTCACCCCGGCCGCGCATTGTCGCTTTCGCGTGTTGTCACTCGCGAGGTCTCAGGCGTCGGCTTGCGGATAGAGGCAAGCCGGTATCGGCCCGAAACCATCGCACTCCCATCGTCGATCTTTTTGCTTTTGGCGGCGTCCCGAGATAGCCGCGCCGTGCCGGCACAACTGGCACGGCACGACAGGCCCGGCGGGATCGGCGGATCGCATCTGGCGGCGATCCGATCGCGACAGTTGGGCTGCGGCAAGAAAGGCGCAACCGCTGTCGGATCATCCGCCGAGCCGCCCGGCACAGCACGAGTATAACGGAAAAATCTTCAAACCGGATCGCCTTCCAGGTCACCCTTGGCGGCATGGCGGCTTTCCGTAAATATCAGGGCTGGCAAGTGTTAAGGCGATATCCTAGGCGCACGCACCTAGGATTGTCAGCGTACTGACATCACAAAATCGTTAACCGACAGCGAATGCCCGCAGCCCTGTCCTTCACGCTTCCGCCGCACGGAGCGCGTCGGTGGCGATCACATACAGCAGGTCCTCGTGCATCTTGCCATCGGCGCCATCGACCTCATGCCCGATCCAGCGCGCGCCCATCCGCTCATAAAATTCGGCCGCCGCGCGGTTCGCCGGCAGGACATGGAACCGCGCCTCGCCATGGCCCCGCCGGTGCAGATCGGTGAGCAGCCGGGCCAGCAACCGCCGGCCGAGGCCGCGCTGCTGATAGGCCCGCAGGACATAAAGGCTGGTGAGATGCGCCGTCTCGGCGTGAACGAAACCGACGATGTCTTCCGCGTCTTCCGCCGCCGGCTCATCTGCTGCTGAACCGATCGCGGCGACGAAGGCGCTTGGACCGCCAGCCAGCCAGTCCTGCCACTGACGGCAGCGGGCCGCGAGATCGGGTGCGTCATAGCCGGCATCGAAGATCGGCCCATAGGTTTCGCGATGGCTGACAAGATGCGCCCGCGCGATCGCCGCCGCATCCGCCGGCCTGGCCGCCCGGATCAATATCGTCTGGGTCGATGCTAGCCTGATGATTGTCTCGCCGCTCATCCCACCCCTCCTCGAAAGCCGCTCGCAGTCACGCCGGCAAGGATTGCGGCTCCACATCTGCGCCATACCATGCCAGGATTATCCGATCTGTCGTTTCCATTCCATCCAAGCACTGCACCGGCATTTCCTCATGACCCTGATCGGTTTGATTTCCGATACCCATGGCCTGTTGCGGCCGGAAGCCCTTGAGGCGCTGCACGGCAGCCACCACATCATCCATGCCGGCGATATCGGCAAGCCGGAGATTCTCGATGCCCTCGCGGCTATCGCTCCGGTCACGGCGGTGCGCGGCAATAACGATACCGGCGCCTGGGCCGCCGCCATACCGGAGACCGCCGCGCTGCGGATCGGCCCCGTGTGTATCCATGTGCTGCACGATCTGGCGCTGCTGGATATCGATCCGGCGGCGGCCGGCTTCCGGGTCGTGGTGGCGGGCCATTCCCACCGGCCGGCGGTACGGGAACAGGACGGTGTGCTCTTCGTCAATCCCGGCAGCGCCGGCCCGCGCCGTTTCACCCTGCCGATCGCCGTCGCCCGCCTGACGCTGGACGAGGCCTCAGGCGTGGCGGCCGAGGTGATCGAATTGCGGCCCGGCACCTGAGTCCCGGCACCTGACCGGCTCATGATCACTTGCTGAGCTGCACGCGCATGCAGGTCGGGCTGACGGCATCGCAGCGCCACAGATCGCCGGTGGCGTTATTGATGACGAAGCCCATATTGCCGCCCGCCGCAATATCGAAATTGCTGTCGTCGCTTTGCGCCCGGGCGTGATCCGAGCGCCCCACGAAAAGGATGGCCAGGGCGATCATCGCGAAACCGATCAGAATGGCATGGGGTGTCTTCATCTCTCCGCTCCTTTCCGGTGGCATCGGGGAACATGCGATTCAAGGGACATACGATCATATACAGCCCCTGTCCCCGCAACCGACGCTCTCTTGCCCAGGGCTGCCGAGGTTACCAATCCTCGGCGGCATTGTCGTGACAGATCGCTTCCGATCCGCTACCGGTTTCCAGGATCGATATTGCCCGCGCCGGCCGTGGGAAGGACATGCCGGTGCCGCACATCGAAGTTTTCCCCGATTCGTGCCATATCTAAATCTAAGCTCATAAATCTAAGTCCAAGGTTCTAACCCTAAAGTCCAGAGTCCGAATCGCCAACAGCCCGTAGACACCATGCCGGATGCCCCTCTCCTCGACACCTCCTCTCGAATCGGCGCGCAACGCGCCGCGTCGGGCGGCCGGGCAATCCGATCCACAGCCGCCCGATGGGCAGCCGCCGTCGCTTCGATGCTGGTCGCGCTGATCTTCCTGCCGGCCGCGCCGGCGGCACGGGCCGATCTGCCCGATGCCTGCAGCTATCTCGCGGGCCTGCTGGATGACGGGTCGGGGCCGGTCTTCCTGACGAGCTTCCCGACCGTCGAGGAAGGGCCGCTGCATCAGGCCGCTTTTCTCTATGACAATGCAGTGGCCGCCATCGCGCTGATCGGTTGCGGCCAGCGCGACAAGGCCGCGCGGATCGGCGACGCCATCCTCACCGCCCTGGAGCATGACCGGTTCTGGCATGACGGGCGCCTGCGCAACGGCTATCTGGCCGGACCGGTCGAGGACGATCCGGTGAAGCTCGCCGGCTGGTGGGATCCGACCCAGAATCGCTGGCTGGAGGACCGCTATCAGGCCGGCAGCGATACCGGCAATCTGGCCTGGGCCATGCTGGCGCTTCTGGCGCTGGACGAGACGCGCGCTTCCTCCGCCGCAAGTACCGCCGATCCACCCGCCGGCGGGACAACAGCGTCCGCCGCAACAGGAGATACGGCAACAGGAGATGGAACGACGGGAGGTGGAGCGGCGGGAGGTGGAGCGGCGGGAGATGGGGCAACAAGCGCCCGGCGCTATCGCGATGGCGCCGCCCGCATCGCGGCCTTCCTGCAGCAATGGCAAGACAAGCGTGGCGCCAGCGGAGCTGAAGCGGGAAAGGACGTCCACGGAAATTCCGGCGGAAATCCCGGCGGGAATCCCGGCGGCTTCACCGGCGGCACCTTCGGCCACGAACCCAAGCCCGACATCGTCACCTGGAAATCGACCGAGCATAATACCGATCTCGCCGCCGCTTTCGCGCGGCTGGCAACGGCGAGCGATGCCGACGATCCGGCGGCGGCCCGGCAATGGCGCGCGGATGCGGCGGCGGCGGCGCGTTTCGTCACCGCCATGTGGCAGCCCGCTTGCGTCTGCTTCGCCACCGGCACCAGCGAGGACGGTGTGACCGCGAACCGCTTCCTGGCCCTGGATGCCCAGGTCTGGCCGGTCATCGCCCTGCCCCGCGATCTCCTGCCGCCGGCCGCTCTGCCGGCGAAGGACAACCAAGGCGGCGTCATCGCCACGATCGAGAAACGGCTGATGATCGGCGAGGGCTTCGCCTACAGCGAGGCACTCGAAGGCATCTGGACCGAAGGCACCGCCCAGGCCGCCTTGACCGCAGACCTGCTCGGCCTGCCCGATAAAGCCGCGCGCTGGCGCCGCGTCGTGGAGTATCGCCGCACGGCCGATGGCAGTTACGAGGCGAGCAGCACGGCGCAGCTTCCCACCGGCTTCATGCTGCAGACCGATCCCACCAAGCCGCGCCTCTATTTCCGCCTGCCGCATCTCGCCGCGGCTGCCTGGGCGGCTTTGGCGGAAAAGCGCGTCAATCCCTTCGCCGCGCGGCACTGAAGCGGCGAAGGGATATAGTTGGCCGGTATCTCAATATTAAGTTGTTGTGATGGCCCGTATCGCGATCGCCCAGGCCGCGTTTGGGCGCCAGGTGCGCAGCCCGGACCCGCGTACCGGACAAGTTACCTGTCGGATCAAAGCACTGGAAAAGCCGGGATCATCACCCCATAACTGGATTGAGGATGATCCCACGCGCCTGCGGGCACGTGAAATTGATCGGCGGAACGGGAGAAAACCATGCGGAAACTCGTTTTGACGGCTGTTATCTGCGGCCTCGCGGCCCGCACGGCGTTGCGGCTCTGCCGCCGGGCCCGTAGTTTGCGACCGCATGGTTTCCGGTCCCATGGGTTCCGGGGCCGTGGTTTCCGGCCCCATGGCTTCCGCCGGCGCCACCGCCTGATCTGAGGCCTTCCGGGCCCATCAACCGCGACAAATCCGGCCAATTTGGATCATGGTCCGGATCATTGTATGGGCTGGATCGTTTACCAGTCAGATAGGCATTGAAAAATGGAGATGATGCGTGATGCGTCGCACTGAAATGACTTTCCTCGCAGCCGGGCTGGCGGCTCTCCTGGCGCTTGCGCCGGTGGCCGGCCGCGCCGATGTCGGCGACGATTTCAACGCCGCCGGCCAGTCGATCAAGAAGGGCGCCCAGGACACGGGCAGCGCGATCAAGCAAGGCGCTCAGGATACGGGCCAGGCGATCAAGAACCATGTCGAACCCGCTGCGCAAAGCGTGAAGCAGGGCGCGACCGAAGCCGGCCAGAAGATCGACCAGGGCGCTCAGGACACGGGCAATTTCTTCGAACGCTCGACCCGCGACTTCCGCAATGGCGCCTCCGACTTCTTCCACAAGGTCGGGAATTTCTTTTCGGGCAACAGCAATTAACGGCGCTGCACCGGCCTCACAGGGCGGTTCTTATGACGCCGGCCTTATGACGCTGGCGAATCCGTGCAGAACAGCACGGTGTACTGCACCGGCTTGACGCTGCTATCGGCCGCCGAGACCGCGACCCGGGCGCCATCCACCGTCAGCGTCTCGCCCGGCGACATGTCGGTCTGCTGAAGCGTGTCCTGCCCGGGGCCATGGCTGACCGTCACCCGCGCCGAGGGCGTCACGCTGATCAATTTGAGCTTGGACTGTTCCGCCAGATACAGGGGCATCGCCCGGCCGCGCGCATTGTTGAGATTGGTCAAGCCAAGGCGGATTTCCCGCGAAAGCGTACCGCTGCAAGTACCGTTCGCCGTGGCACTGTCCACCATGGCACCGCCGGTCGTACCCGCGTTCTGGCTGCAGGCGGAGAGCAAGACGGCGGCCAGGAACAAACCGCAAGAGGCAATCGCTGTCTTCATCGGATATCCGCTCCCCTCGATGACGTGATCCTGGATCGTCGATACAGTCACCGCCCGATCACCGTCAAGATGCGATCCGGCCCTGCGACAATCCACGCTGTGACGTGTCGGCTTCGTGCACCGAGCCGGTCATCACGGCTTCACCTCCGCCTGTCCCCTTCGTCCAGCGGCGGCTCCTGATCGCGCGCACGCTCGGCCCGCAGGCGCAGGTCCTCCTCCGCCTCGCTGTTCTGCCGCAACCGTGCCGTCAGTACATTCATGAGAACGAACAGGATCAGAGCGACGAAGAATCCGGCCGCCCCCCAGAAGTGATAGCCGGCGATCATCGCGAATAGTCCAAGTAGGCCCAGCAGCAGATTGGGCACCCGTGCCGGGACAGAGAAGACCGGCTCCCCTCTTGTCACGCCCCCTCCCAACAAGACGGCTGTCGCATCTCAGTTTGCGACAAGACCCGATCAGGCTGGCATGGAAACAGTTCGCCCGGCAAGGGGGGCCTTGCCGGGCGGGATTGACCTTACATCCCGTGAGTGGCGACTGCCTTACTTCTTGCCGATCTCGGCAACGTCGAAGGGCGTCGTCTGATAGAGTTGGTTGATCCAGTTGCCGAACAGCAGATGGGCATGGCTGCGCCAGCGGTTCTCGGGCTGGCGCTTGGGGTCGTTGTTCGGGAAATACTCCTTCGGCAGGTTGATCGGCTCATTGGCCGCCACGTCGCGGAAGTACTCCTCGCCCAGCGAACTGGAATCGTATTCGATGTGGTTGAACATATGCAGCGACCGATGCCGTGGATCGTCCAGCATGCACAGACCCGTCTCGTCGGATTCCATCAGCACCTGCAGGCCGCTGCCGGCCGGAATGTCCGCGCGCCTGACCTCGGTCCAGCGCGACACGGGAATGCCGAAATCGTCGGAGAAGCCGCGCAGATAGGGCGAGGCCGGCGCCAGGTTGCGATGGCGGAACACGCCGAAGGCCTTGGCATCCAGCGGATGCTTCGGCATGCCGTGGAAATGATGCACCGCCGCCTGGGCGCCCCAGCAGATGTTGAAGGTGCCGTGCACATTCGTCTGCGTCCAGTCGAAGATGCGGCGCAGCTCGTCCCAATAGGTGACGTCCTCGAAGGGCATGGTCTCGACCGGCGCGCCGGTGATGATGAAGCCGTCGAACTTCTCGGAGCGCACATCCTCCCAGTCGCGATAGAACGAGATCATATGCTCGCTGGAGGTATGGCGGGCGACGTGATTGGTGATCTTGACCAGCGTCAGCTCGACCTGCAACGGCGTCGCGCCCAGCAAGCGCGCAATCTGCGTCTCGGTGCGGATCTTGTTCGGCATCAGGTTGAGGAGCCCGATGCGCATCGGGCGGATGTCCTGGCGTACCGCCTCGGCCTCGCCCATCACCATGACCCCTTCCGCTTCCAGCGTCACGCGGGCGGGCAGGTCATTGGGAATCTTAATCGGCATGAACGTGTCTCGTATCCTGGGTACTGAAAGCGGTGGTCGGTCCCCAGGGATTGTCCCCTGGGATTGTTCGGGGGACTGTCCAGAGGGGCTGTCCGGCGCCGCTGTCCCGGGGCTGGGACGGACGCGCGGGAGCAACCGAACTGGGCACTCGCGCTGAACGCCCGGTCCGGGCGGCAAGGCGGTATGTCATAAATTTGTTTCCGGCGAAACTCAATTCACTTCGAATCGTCCCGAAAATGACGACCTATCCCCCTGTTTTAATAGGGTTATGCCGGCATTCCCCGAACCGGAGCCCGGCGGATCTGGAAGCCGGTCTTGCTCCGCTCGAAGCCGCAGCCCTCATAGAATCGCAGGGTCCCCGGATCGCCCGCCCCTGTCAGCAACATGACCTTACAGCACCCCGCCTCCCAGGCAGCCGCGACCGCCGCTTGCAGAACGGCTTGACCGTAGCCCCGCCGCCGGTGCCCGGCATCGGTGACGACATTCTCGATCAGGGCATACGGCGTCCCGCCTTGCGTCAGGTTCGGGATCACCGCCAAGGTACAGCTCGTTACCAAAACCTCACCGAAGAAGCCGATGAGAATGCTGCTTCCCTCATAGCGAAGAAACTGGGCCAGGATGCACTCGGCACCCTCGACCGTAAGCGTCAGCCCGTTGGGATGGAGCTGATTGTACAGGGCCAGGAGCGCCGGCAGATCGGCCGACGTTGCAGCTCGGATGTGGATATCCGCCGGTCATGATAGTCACCGCCGAGCATGTCGACATGAAATACCATAGCTGAGTAACTGTAAGTTACCGAGCTATTGTCGGGTATCAAGCTCATGCCATTTCATACAAACACATTTAGCCATTACTCACCGTAGCCCATCGATTTGCGCAAATCGGCGCCTTTTGAAAAGACTGCGGTTCTTGTTTGTAGTTCACGAGGGCTTGTGGATCATCAACCGTTATGCTGGCTCGATCGCGAACTAACGAGATGGCTTGGGCAGCAACAGCACCCTTTTGATTCTCAGTTTTGATACACAACACTACTGACTCCGGAGCACGATTAAATTCGAGCCTTAGCTGTGGGGCTGCGTGGACAGAACAGTCTCCTTCGACTGAGAAAGTCGTCGGCGACATAATCGAGCCTTTGATGTCGAAGCCGTGGTATGTACCCGATACTTTGACGACATGTATGTCGGAAATCGAAGTTAGCTGTAAATCTCCTTCATAAGCAGCATCCGACCTCCAGGTCATTGTGAGATTCGCACCAGTCACATAAGATTTAGCCGGCAAATAATGATCATCAATGAGGATTGTTAGGCCATAGATTAACGATACTGCAGTTGCTACTGCCGCAAATGTATTCAAAGGAGTCGTTAGAATCTCTTGTTTAATCGCTCCCCAAAGGGTCTTTATTAAGGGCATAATCCAAACCTCAAAGGCGCGTTATACGCTGTTCTACCGGGTCGTTTCCGTAGACCTAAAAACAGATTCTCTATACCCGCTTGTTTACGAACTGTTATGGAATGAGCGAGTACGCAATCCGTGTGAGAATGAAGACGCAACCACTTACGACGCCCTAGGCATTAGGAGTGATGTAGGTAGAAATTTCACCACAGCTTCACTTCACCTGGGTGAAAACGATCGAGATACTCTACGAAAGCTCGCCCAAGATCAGTGATCTGGACTCGTTCGGCATCACGTCTTACCAGAAGATTTCGTAACAGATATGCGATCCAAACGTCGAATCCATGTACATGAAACTGAGGGTACTGCTGTCGGATGCTCTCGAAGAACTCTACAGCTTCCCGGATTGACACGGCTCCTCTGATACATAGCTCACGCAGCCCTCTGATCTGGCTACCATAAATCAAATTGTTGGTCTGCTCGAAGCCAATTTGCAGACGAGCAATGGCTAATTCACGGCGCAGTACAATGAGTCGTACCGACTCGTTCACCTCTCCAAGTTGAGCATCGATGCGCGTCTCAAGCTGCTCAATCTCAGGCGATGCCGGCGGCAACGGTGGATTTGATACTGTTGCTTGGCCTGCGGCTCGTACTGCAGGAAGGGCCACATTGCCCGTTGCCACAATTGCCTCAGGAATGACCGTTTGACTCACTCGAGGGGGTTCGACCACAGTACTTAACGCAGTCTGAGATTTCTCTTGCTGTTCACGAAACCGCAGTTTCAGCCCAGCTCCCTCGCTGTAAATCAAATCAGCAAGTTTTTCTTTTAATTGCGGTCGGAACCACCAAAGAGCAATGAGGAAAGCACTTGGCCAACCTACCGCACTGGCCATTTGAGCAGTCCAACCTGCTGCGTGCTCCAACGTGACCAATACCGGTTGACCGCTAGCTGCGGCTAATACTGCCACTAAGATTCCGACCGCTACTGCGGCTAGACCGGCAAAGACGCCTTCTCCAATCCGCATCCCCCCTCCCCAAAGATAACTACATGCGGCAATATTCTTATCCGCCGCTTAACAAACTATTGAAGGAAAGACGAACCGATACACCGTCAACCATCCACGGCCGTCCACTCCATGTCACCCTTTAAATCGTCAAAGCAAGTCTGGCAGACCCATTCATAGCAGGCACCTTTTGGGTAATCGTCGCAGGTTGCATAGCCTTCGTGCTGAATGTCCGAACCATCAAACTCGGCAAATTTTCTCCCGCAAGCGGCGCAATGGTCGTGGTCCCAGTTTTCGCTCCATCGGGTGTGGTGACGAAATTGCAGTCGCACCCCTTTGAGGTGGTTGGCGCTGTCAATCCGCCACTGCTTATCTGGGCTCGTCGTCATTGCAATATATTCCGGGTCCTTATGTTAGCATCCGAATCAGATCACAAATGTATACGCAACAGTGCTTGCCAGCATGCCTCTCCTCTTGAGTAGATCTATTTTTCAGTTTGCCCCATATACCCATCCAGCCACGGTGTTCGATACCCGTCCTCGCGCCAGAGCACCGGGAAATAGCTTTCGTCCATCGTCTCGTCGCCGATGCGTTTGTAGCGGTTGTAGATATAGCTGACCTCCGTCGGATGATAGACGGCGGCCGATGACATGCAATGGCTGACCGCCGAGCGGCGGGGATGCTGGGCGCGGTTGGGGCCGGAGCCGTGCCAGGTCCAGCCGTGATGGAAGGCGCAGCCGCCGGGCGGCACTTCGACATAGACGATCTCCGGTTCGTGCCCCATCGCTCTCGCCCGCGCGATCATCTCCTCACGGTAATCTTCTGGTGCATGGAACTGCTTAGCCGGCGGCGACGGGCCCCAGAGATGCGAGCCCCTGACATATTCGACCGTGCCGCCGCTGGCGCTCGTCTGGTCGAGGGCGATCCAGCAGCTCAGCATCTCGCCGGGCACGATCCAGCCGTTATAGGCATTGTCCTGGTGATAGCCGAGCGACTTCGCGCCGGGCGGTTTCCAGATCACATTGTCCTGGGCGATACGCGCGCCCGGCCAGCCCGCGAGCTGGGCGCAGAGCCGGCCGATCTCGCGCCGCAGGACCACGCTCGCCACGGTGTAGTCGGATTTCCAGCCGTTGCAGATCTGCCGCGTGCGATCCGGCGCGTCGCGGCCCTCCTGCCAGTTCCATTCATCGGGATAGAGGCCGGTTTCGAACTTGCCCCGGAACAGAGGCTCGAAGCGCGCGGCGAGGCGCGCCGCATCCTCGGGCGCGATCAGCTTCTCCAGGATCAGGAATCCGTCGCGCCGGAACCGCGCCACCTGATCGTCGCTCAACTGCTCGATCATCCGTTTCCTCCGTTGCCTATTCGTCGATGCGCGGTTTCACTGACACGACCTATAAGCCCGGGATCGATCAGACTCACACCGTCATCCCCTACTACTCGTTTGTCATCCCCGGACTTGATCCCGTCGGCGTAGGCCGACCTTCGTCGGCAGGGATCCACGCCAACATCTGGCACGACCTCCACCATGGATTGCCGGGTCGAGCCCGGCAATGACAAGAGAGAATGGAACATGCGACTTGCGCGCCCTATTCACGTCGTGAGCCTACCCCACTTGTGCTCACCCCAACCAGCCTCGCACCGCTGCATCATCCAACGCATTCGTCACCCCCGGACTTGATCCCCTCGGCGCAGGCCGACCTTCGGCGGCGGTGGGTCCATATCAATAGCCAACTCAACCTCCGCCATGGATTGCGGGATCAAGCCCGGCAATGACAAGCGGGGGTGAGGTCCACGGCTTGCGACCTCAGCCACAGATCACCGGCCCAAGCGACACACACCTCGACACCATTTCTCCATGCTCCGCCCCGGCGGCGGCGGGCCGCTTCGACGGAATCGCCCCGAAACTTAGCGGAAGCGTCATGATCGATATTGAATTGCCCAGCCGGCCCCGACAAGATGCGGGATCATGCTTAACCAGCCCATGCTTCAGATCGATCAACTGCTGCTTGCCCCACCTGCTTCCGGCCAGGTTTTCCCCATTGGATCACTTTCCCCGGCGACACATTCCCCCACTGCACGGCCCATCGAGCCGCTTTCCCTCGATTTCGCCGCCGGGCAGTTTCATCTTCTGGCCGGACCCGATCTGCGGCCGCTCGCTTATCTGCTGCGCCTGATCGCCGGTTTCGAGCCGCTGCCGGCGGCTCCCGCCAATCAGGTCCGGGGCCAGGGGCATGTCCAGGGCCAGATCCGCCTGGCCGGCCAATGGATCACGCATCTGCCTTTGGGCCGGCGCAACATCGCCTCCCTCAGCACCGAGCCGCGCCTCTTTCCCCATCTCACCATCGGCCGCAACATCGTCTTTCCGCTGACCCACCAGATGGGGTTCAGCCAAGTGGGGTTCGGCAAACCGGGTCTCGGCCGGAAGCCGCAGGCCGAGGCCGCCACCGCCGCCGCGACGGCGGCGCTGAAGGCGGGGCTGTCGGCCCGCATGCTGGATCTCTATCCCGCCGACCTGCCCCATGCCGCCCAGTTGCGCGCCGCCCTCGCCCGCGCCTTGGCCCTGTCGCCGGCACTGCTGCTGCTGACCGATCCGCTGCTCGCCCTGTCGGCGGCGGAAGCGGCGGATTTCGTCCGCGATCTCCGCCGGCTGCAGCGCGATCTCGGCCTCACCATCCTCTGCGCCACCGAACGCCTGCCGGTCTGGGCGCCGCTGGCCGATCAGGTGACGGTGCTCGATGCGGCGGGCCGGCTGATCCAGCGCGGCAGCGTGGACGAGATCTATCGCCGCCCGGCCAGCCTGCTGGCGGCGCGTCTCAGCGGTGCGGTCAATCTGCTGCCGGTCGAGATCGTCGCCGGCGAAATGACGGGCCGCGACAGCGCGGGCCGGGAAACCGGGCGTATCCGCATCCGCTGTCCCGGCAACGATCCGAGGGACATCGTCCTGCCGCTGCAGCAGGCAGCACTAGGGCTCAACGGTCTCGACCATTTGAGCGAACGCGCCTATCTGCTCTTGCGCCCCACCGCGTTGCGGCCCGGCCTTGGCATCCGGCGCCAGGATTGCCGCCTCGAAGGCCGCATCCTCGACCGTGCCGGCGACGGCGTGATGCTGACCCTGCAGGTCGCGGTCGCCGGGATCGAGACGCCCGTCACCGCCACCCTGCCCGCTCCGGCGCCCTTCCCCCTGGAACCCGGCATGGCCGTCGGCCTCGGCTGGAACATCGCCGATTGCTGTCTCCTGCCGACGGATGACGCGATCCTGCCGCAACCGGCCGCCACAGTGCCGACAGTGACGGAACGGGTCGAAGCGACGGCAACCGGAACGCCGGACACATCCCGATCCGAAACGCCGGCCGCGACGCAAGTACCAACGGCAGCACCGGAACCGCAGGAGAAACCGATGACGGCCATCGGTGCCGTCGCTGCCGCCACCGTAACGGCAAGTGCGATGAACGATGAGGCAACGCATGACGCGATGGCCAGGGATGCGCCAATCGACGATGCAGCGACAGACAGTATGCGGGAAACAGAAGCCGCAGAAACGAAAGCAGCGGAAAGCGAGACGGCAGCAGAAGCCGTAGCCGGGAACCCGATGGAAGGTGAGATTGCGTCGGCGTCCGACGCACATCGACATGACGAGCCCAGTCTCGATACCTCCCCATCTGATCACTTCCGGCCTGATCACGTCATGACCGATGCCTCCGCCGCCGACGTCTCGCTGGCCGACACGTCGGCGCCTGGCGCCTCATCGACGACCGTCGTTCCGGTAGAAGCCATCGCGCCGGCCGTCGATAACGCCTCAACCGACACCGCCCCGACCGATCTCTCTCCGGCCAGTATCTCTCCACCCGATGTATTGCCGACGGACTCATCCTCGCCTGATACACCATCGGCCGTGGCTGTCCCGGATGAGACCCAAACGCCTGCCGCCGATGGATCGGAACTGGAACAGTCGGATATCGCGCCGAAGAGTAACGATGGTTCCGGCAAGCAGGAAGCTGTTGGAGAGGCTGCAGCTACCGAACTCGTTGTGGCCGACGCCCCGACTGACGCCGATCCTTCAGAGGCAGTGGAGAAGGAAGACACGCGCGCCGAGGAAGATGGCGAACAGCCGGAAAGCAACGAGGCTGGGGAAGACACCTCGCCCCTCCACCCCTCAACGGCCTCCTGAGGCCGTCGCTGCGCGATGCCGAAGCTCTCCGATCTCCTGTCGATGGAACCGAGCCGTGATCAGCCGGCCATCTTCGCCTGGCTGCCCCGCTGTGCCGCTTTCGCATTGGCGCTCCTGCTGCTGTTGCTTGGTCTTCCCACCCTGCTCACTTTGCTTCTTAGCCTACAGCAAAGTGCAGCCACCAATGGCGCGCTGGCGCCGATCCTGCTGCGCAGCCTGGTCTCGGCGCTCGGTATCGCCGCCCTGGCCAGCCTGCTGGCCTTGGCCCCGGCCTATCTCGCCGCCTGTGCCGAGCGGCATCCGCTTGGCCGTCTCGTGCTCTTCCTCTGCATCCTGGTGCCGCTCGCCGATCAGGTGGTGACGGTGATCGGCTGGTCCGAGATCGGCCGCGCCGTCACCCGCCTCACCGCCGACAGCGATGCCGGTGCATCCGGTTGGTGGTTCAGTGCCGGGCTGACCCTGCTCGCCGAATTGCATCGCCTGCTGCCGCTGGCGATCCTCTGCCAATGGGCCACGATGCGCCGCGCCGATCGCGGCCTGGTCGAAACCGCTTTGGAATGCGGTGCCGGCCATGTCCGCATCCTGCGCGAGATCGTCCTGCCCGAGGCCCGCTCCGGCATCGCCCTCGGCTTCCTCGCCGTCGCGGTCGCCGCCTTCGGCGCCTTCCTGGAACCCGCCTTGCTGAGCAACGGTAGCACCCTCTCGCTCGGCGAACGCCTGCAGAGGGCCCTGGAAGCCGACGGCAACTGGCCCCTTGGTGCAACCATCGCTTTGCTGATGCTCGCTGCTGCCTTGTTTGGCATCTGGGCGATTGGGGTCGATTGGCGCGTTTCAGGGATGAGGCAGCGGCTGCAAAAATGGATTGCCGGGTCAAGCCCGGCAATGACGAGCGAGGGACACGCAGGCGCCAGCGCGTCCGTCAACATCCAACGGCTTGTCCAATCGTCGCACCTAAGCCCCCCTGTCACCCCTGGGCTTGACCACGCCCACTCGTCTGCGGAAATCCATGGTGGCCATAGCGCCGCTATAAACACCCCCTCACCCCAACCCTCTCCCCGCCCGTCGGCGGAGGCCGACATGCGTCGGCAGGGGGGCGAGGGAGCGCTGCCGCTGGCATCCAATACACAGATTACTCGCCTTCACAGATTTGACGGGGTTCTGAATAGCACTCGCGGGGCCCCCTCGCCCCGCCTGCGGGGAGAGGGGTGGGGTGAGGGGGCGTTGGCAACGAACACGCTCCCACACAGCATCCTCGCTCAATCCCTTCTCACGCCGCGCGCGGGCTTGTTCTGCGTGACGCTGCTCACCATTGCTCTGCTGGCCTTGCCGCTGATCTGGATGGCGGTTCTTTCTCTGCGCTACATCATTGGCATCGCCGAGACCGCCGGGCTCGCGCTTTTCTGGCGGGCCGTCATTCATGATCCCGTTCTCCTGCCAGCGCTCGGCAATACGATCCTCATCGGCCTGCTTACCGCCGCCCTCGCCTGTTTCGCCGGCGCGGGGCTTGCCAGTCTGTGGCAGGTCTGGCTGCAGCGCGGTGCCTGGCGCCTCACGCTGCTGACCGCTTTGCCGCTGCTGCTGCCGGGCATCGCCCTCGGCACCTTGCATCTCGCGGCGCATTTCTTCTTGGCGTCCTGGCTGCCCGGTGACCTCGGTATCATCGCAGTCCTCGCAGCCGAGACCTTGCGGGCCACACCGCTCGCCGCGCTGGTGATCGCCTTCGCCTGGAGCAAGGCGCCGGCCGGGTTCACGGAAACGGTGATTGAATTCGGCCTGGAGCGCCGCCGCGCCTGGACGCAACTGCTGGCGCCCTTCCTGCGCCCGGCCTATCCTGCCGCCTTCGCCGCCTGCTTCCTGCTGGCCGCCGGCGACTTCCAGCTCGGCAATGCGCTCTCCGGCGATCTGCCCTTGCTGTCGCCTGCTTTCCTCTCCGGCCTCGCCGCCCAGCGCTCACCGGTCTATATGGCCCTGGTGGTGCCGATCCTGGCATTGACCGCGGCGCTCTCTTGGTTGATTCTCACCCGGCTCGGCGCCCGGCCGGTCTTGCCCACAGCACTCGTGCCGCAGGCAATGATGCCGACCAGCAAGACCACGGGTACCGACGTCACGATCACATCAAGCCCGGCTTCCGGGGCAGGCTGAGCCAGAAGGTTCACCGCCCCTCCCGCCGGCAGCGTTTGCGGGGAGTCACCATATGTCCGTCGATCTCGATCTTTGCTATACGCCGGCTACCGAGCTGGCGGCACGTATCCGCACCGGCCGCCTCTCGCCGGTCGATCTCATCGACAATGCCCTGGCGCGGATCGACCAGGTCAATCCGGTGCTGAACGGCTTCTGCTTCGTCTATCCGGAGGAAGCACGCGCGCAAGCCCGCGTGATGGAGGCCGAAGCCAAGGCCGGCACCATTCGCGGACCGCTGCACGGCGTACCCTTTGCGATCAAGGATCTCACCCCCACCAAGGGCAAGCGCACGACGCTCGGCTCCTATGCCTATGAGCACAACGTGCCGGATCACGACGCGCCCATCGTCGAGGCCTTGCTGAAGGCCGGCGGCATCCTGATCGGCAAGACCACGACCCCGGAATTCGCCTATTCCTCCTTCACCGAAAGCCCGCTCTGGGGCATCTCGCGCAATCCCTGGGACACGACGCGCACGCCGGGCGGTTCCTCGGGTGGTGCCGGCATCGCCGTCGCCAGCGGCTGCGTGCCGATCGCCGAGGGCTCGGACATGGGCGGTTCGGTCCGCATCCCGGCCAGCTTCTGCGGTGTCGTGGGCTTGAAGCCCTCTTTCGGCCGTATCCCCTTCACCATCCTGCCGAGCCAGTTCGATCAGTTCTCGCATTTCGGACCGCTCGCCCGCACCATCGCCGATACCTGCCTCTTCCTGCAGGTGACCCAGGGACCGGACGAGCGCGACATCCAGTCGCTGAAGCCGGCACTCGATTTCACCCAGCCCTTCAATCTCGACCTCAAGGGCCTGCGGCTCGGCCTGCTGCTGGATTTTGGCAACCGGGTCTGGCATCCGGAGGTCGAGGCCGCCGTGCGCAACGCCGCGAAAGTCCTGGAGACGGCCGGCGCCGAGATCGTCGATGTCTCGCTGCCGGCCTCCTGGGGCCTGGAGCTTGACGACGATTGGGCACGCCATTGGGGCGTCTACCTCGCCACCTTCTTCGGCCACAAGCTGGAGCAGTATCGCGACAAGATGGACCCGCGCGTCGTCGCCTATCTCGATGCGGGGAACGCCATGTCGGCGGTCGAGTTCAAGAAGATCGAGATCCGCCGTACCGCCGCCTGGAAGCAGCTTGCCCCGCTGCTGGTCCAGTGCGATGCCCTGCTCTGCCCCACCATGGCACAGCCCGCCGTGCGCGTCGGCCGGGCCGATACCGAGTTCTGGCAGCCCGATCCCGATGGCAAATACCGCTGCCTCGACGTCACCTCGGTCTTCAATTTCGTCAGCCAGTGCCCGGCGCTCTCAGTCCCCTGCGGCTGGACCAGCAACCCGGAACTGCCGATCGGCCTGCAGATCGTCGGCCGCCGCTTCGAGGACCTGGGGCCATTGCGCATCGCCGCCGCCCTGGAACAGCGCCAGCCCTGGGCCCATCGCCGGCCGCCGCTCTGACATGCTTCTCCCTCTCCCCTCCTTCTGCCGTGCGCAGGTCTGTCGGGGAAAGAGCAAGCTTGCGGGGGGAACATCTCATTTGTCGCGAGCACCCCTCTCCCCACTTTCGTGGGGCGAGGGAGTTTAAGCGCTTATATTGCTCGATAATTTTCCAGAAGAGACGATGAATGCTCCCTCTCCCGGCGATCAGCGGGGAGAGGGAGGTTAAGCCGCGTGGCGCTTGATGATTTTCATCCCGAGACGATAAAGTCTCCCTCTCCCCGCCATAGCGGGGAGAGGGTTGGGGTGAGGGGTGGCGGCAGCGCATGAGATGGTTACAGTCGAAGTCTCTCTTGCATCCAAAGGCGTCTAACACGCGAACGAGCAGGCACGCCCTCAAGTCGCCCTCTATTTTAGCCGGACAGCCCTGCCGTGCGGGAGCGGAACTTGAATTCTTGTAAGACCTGAACATGGCCACCCATTCGGCGCAATTTCCGACCTGGAACCTCATCAAGCTCGCCCGCAAGGGCGAGACGCCGCTTTATGCCCAGATCGAAGTCCAGATCCGGGATGCGATCGTCAGCGGCGCCATACCGGATGCCGCCCGGCTGCCGCCCTCGCGCATCATGGCCGATGAGCTGAAGGTGTCGCGCAACACCGTGCTGCTGGCCTATGAACGACTGACGGCCGATGGGTTCCTGATCCATCGCCAGGGCGACGGCACCTTCGCCAGCCTGCCGGTGCCGCGTAAATTGCGGCCGAAATCCGTCGCCGATGGCACCGCGTCCTTGCGCCGCGACCAGGCACTGTCGAGCCGCGGCCAGACCATCGCCCAGGTCGGCGTACCGCTGGAGCGCACCTTCGGCTTCGATCTCAGCCCGCTGGTGCCGGCCGCCGATCATTTCCCCTATGACGCCTTCAACGCCATCTTCCGCCGCTACTGGCATTCGCTGCCGGCGGCGGATGTGGTCTATGGCGAACCGGGCGGCCTCCCCTATCTGCGCCAGCAGATCGCCCATTATCTCGGCGTGTCGCGCGGCATCATCTGCACGCCGGAACAGATCATCGTCTGCGGCAGCACCTTGCAGGGGATCCAGATGTCCGCCTTCCTGCTGCTGGAGCCGGGCGACGAGATCATCGTCGAGGATCCCGGCCATACCGGCGAGATCATGCTGCTCGAATCCCTCGGTCACCGCACGGTATCGATCCGCTGCGACCGTGAAGGGCTCGATCTGCGCCAGATGCCGCCCGAAGCGGCGCGGGCCAGGATGGTGGTGGCGACGCCGGTCGCCCAGTTTCCCTTCGGCAGCAATATGTCGCCGGAACGCTGCACCGCCATCATCGATTGGGCCCGCACCCATAACGGCTGGGTGTTCGAGGACGACACCAACAGCGAATATCGCTGGTCGGGCACGCCGCGACCGCCGCTCATCACCCTCGGTCAACAAGAGAAGATTCAGCAGGGTAACCGGGTCATCTATGCCGGATCCTTCAACCGGGCGCTGGCACCAGGCATGCGGCTGGCCTTCATCGTGGTGCCGACCGAGCTGATCGACGCCTTCACCGCCGCCCAGCAGATGTCCGGGTCGCATTATCCGCTGATGGTGCAGCGCGCTGTCGCCGATTTCCTCAAGGACGGGCGTTTCGCACGCCATCTGCGCAAGCAACGGCCGATCTATCAGCAGCGCGCGGAAGCCCTGATCGACGCGCTGCGGAAGACATTCGGCGACCGACTGGAACTACCGCAGTTGGAAGCCGGGTTGCAATTGACCGTGGTCACGACCGAGCCGTGCGACGATGTCGCCATTTCCGACGCGGCCTTGCGGGTCGGGCTCGACGTGCCGGCGCTGTCGCCGCATTGCCGCCTGCCGCAAAAGCTGACCGGCTTCCTGCTCGGTTTCGGCAATACGCCGGTCGAGCGGATTCCCAATGCGGTCGCGCGGCTGGAAAAGGTCATGACCCAGGTCCAGCAGAGATCGGCGCCGATACGCTAAGCCGCCGTGTTCAGCCGCGCGGCCGAAAATTGGCCCCGCCGCGCGCGAAAAAATTGGTCCTTTTCAGGCCTCCCCCCACAGTCTTTTCTAGGCGGCGAATGCAATGTCCAATCAGGGGGGATATGATGAAAGGATATCGCGGCTTCGCCAAATGCAAGCTGGCTGCACTGATCGGCGCGTCGATGCTGGCGGGGCTTGCCGGCTCGGCGCAAGCGGGCCAGGAGTTGACCGTTTACAGCGCGCTCGATGAAGACCAGTTCGCCGAACTGATCGCGGCGTTCCAGGCCAAGCATCCGGATATCAAGATCAACAAGATCATCGATTCCAACGGCCCGATCATCGCGCGTCTGCTGGCCGAAAAGGACAATCCGCAGGCCGACATTCTGTTTGGGGCGGCGGTCAGCGGCATGCTGCAGCTCGACCAGGTCGGCGTCCTGGCACCCTATGCCCCGGCCGGTCTGGACAAGGTGAAGAAGAATTTCTATGACCAGGTCACGACGCCGCCCCATTGGGTCGCGATGGACGCCTGGGCCTCCGCCGTCTGCTACAACAAGGCCGAAGGCAAGGAGCTTGGCATTCCCGAGCCGAAGAGCTGGGCCGATCTGCTGAAGCCCGAATACAAGGGGCATATCGTCATGCCCAACCCGAATTCATCCGGCACCGGCTTCCTGACCGTCGTCGGCTGGCTGTCCGAGAAAGATGCCGCCACCGGCTGGGCCTATATGGACAAGCTGCACGAAAATATCGACCAATACGTCCATTCCGGCGGCCAGCCCTGCCGCATGGCGGCGGCGGGCGAAACCGTCGTCGGCATTTCCTATGCCTTCCCCGGTGTGCAGGAAATCAACAAGGGTGCGCCGATCTCCGTCATCCTCCCCTCCGAGGGCCTGGGCGCCGAATATGAAGCCAGCGCCCTCGTCAAAGGCGGGAAGAACCCGGAAGCGGCGAAGATGCTGGCCGATTTCGCGATCAGCGACGAAGGCATGGCGATCACGTCCAAATATTACGTCGTCTTGCCGCGCGAGGGCTTCAACAAACCGATCCCGCATTACCCGGAAGGCGAAGAAAAGTTGATGATGAACATCGACTATGTCTGGGTCTCCGCGCATCGCACGGAAATTCTCGACGACTGGCAGCGTCGCTACGGCACGAAGGATGCACCGAAGTAAGTCTGGCGATGGCGGAACGGGCAGAAAACCCGTTCCGCCGCCTGTTTTTGGGGATTGGTGCGTGCCGACATATCTCAAGATCGACAAGGTCAGCAAAAACTTTGGCGCCTTCCGCGCCTTGGATAATATCTCGCTCGATATCGATACGGGCGAGTTCGTCTGTTTCCTGGGGCCCTCCGGCTGCGGCAAGACCACCTTGCTGCGGGCCATTGCCGGCCTGGCGCCGCAAAGTTCCGGCCGCATCCTGCAGGATGGCATCGACATTTCGCCGCTCGACCCGTCGCAGCGCGATTTCGGTATCGTCTTTCAATCCTACGCACTTTTTCCCAATCTGACGGTCGCGCAGAACATCGACTTCGGCTTGCGGAATATCGGCAAGCGCGGCGCCGAAGCGCGCCAGCGTGTCGATTACCTGCTGAACCTCGTCGGCATCACCGAGCATGCAACGAAATACCCGGCGCAACTCTCCGGCGGCCAGCAGCAGCGCGTGGCCCTCGCCCGCGCCTTGGCCATCGAACCGGGCCTGCTGCTGCTCGACGAGCCGCTCTCGGCGCTCGATGCGCAGGTGCGGATCAATCTGCGCAATGAGCTGCGCGCCTTGCAGCGCAAGGTCGGCGTCACCACGATCATGGTCACCCATGACCAGGAGGAAGCCCTGGCGATCGCCGACCGGATCGTCGTCATGAATGCTGGCCGGATCGAACAATACGGCACGCCGCGCGAGATCTACCGCCATCCGGCGACGCCCTTCGTCGCCCGTTTCGTCGGCGACATGAATTTCCTCAATGGCACCGTCTGCGGTGCGGACGAGGTGAGCGTCGGCGCGCATCGGCTGACATGCGCCACCGGCGGCCGCAGACATGGCGAGGATGTCACCCTCTGCATCCGGCCGGAGGATATCGCCCTGCGCTCGGGCGACACGGCCAGCGGCAATTTGCTGCAGGGCGTCATCGAGCAGATGGATTTCCTGGGCGCCTTCTCCAATATCCGCCTCACGGCACGAGGCGAGGACAGGCTGGCGCTCACGGTCAATGCCTCAGCTAATGCCACCCATGACCTGAAACTTGAATCCGGGCGGGAATTGCGCGTGCATCTGCCACCCGAGCGCTTGCGTGTCTTCGACCGGATGGCCCAGGCGAAGGCCGCCATCCATGGCTGACACGCAAATCCTGCGGGCGAGCAGGCAGGATGGGAACAGACAGGCCGGAAACAGACAGGGGCGAAAGAAGGCCGGCGCCTGGCTCAGCGATGCCCTGATCATGCGCCTCGGCCTGTCCGCCATCGTTCTCTATCTGCTGGTGACCTTGGCCCTGCCGCTTTATGCGCTGCTCTCGAAAAGCGTGCGGGACAAGGACGGCGCCTTCATCGGTCTGGCGAATTTCGACCGTTTCTTCAGCGAGCCCGGCCTCACCCTCGTCATCGGCAACAGCTTCTTCATCGCCGTCGTCTCGACCGTCATCACGGTGGTCCTGGCCTTCGTCTTCGCCTATGGCCTGCACCGCACCCTGATGCCGTTGAAGGGGACCTTGCGGGTCATCATGATGTTGCCATTGCTGGCACCGTCCCAGATGCCCGGCATCGCTTTGGTCTATCTCTTCGGCAAGAAGGGCATCTTCAAGGCGGTTCTGGGCGATCACAGCATTTACGGCTCCATCGGCATCGTCCTAGGCGAGGTGTTGTTCTCCCTGCCCCATGCGATCCTCATCATCGGCACGGCGCTCGCCGTCGCCGACCAGCGGCTCTATGAATCGGCCAAGGTTCTGCGGGCCGGCCGCTGCCGGACCTTCCTGACCGTGACCCTGCCGGGTGCGCGTTACGGCCTCATCAGTGCGGTCTTCGCCATCTTCACCCTGGTCTTCACCGATTTCGGCGTGCCGAGCGTCATCGGCGGTTCCTATCCGGTCCTGGCGACCGAGGTCTATAAGCAGATCGTCGGCCGCTTCGACTTTGAGATGGGCGCCGTCGTCGGCATCTGCCTGCTGTTCCCCGCCGTCATTTCCTTCATGGCGGATCAATTGGTGCGGCGCCGGGCGGGCGAAATGGCCAATGCCTCGGCCGTTCCCCTGGAAATCGGCCGCGACCGGCTGCGGGACGGTATCTTTCTGACCTGCGGCCTCATGATTGCCAGCGGCATCGTCGCCATCTTCGTGATGGCGATCCTGGGATCGGTCTTCACCCTCTGGCCCTATAATCTGGCACTGACGCTGAAGCATTACGATTTCCAGGGTGTCGACGGTACGGGCTGGAGCGTCTATTTCAACAGCCTGCGGCTCGCCTTCATGACCGCCACGATCGGCGTCGTCATCGTGTTCCTGGGCGCCTATTTCGCCGAACGGATCAAGGGAGCCAACGTGCTGCGTGCATTGACGCAGTTCCTCTGCACCTTGCCGCTGGCGGTGCCGGGCATGGTTCTCGGCCTTGCTTATATCTTCTTCTTCAACAATCCGAACAATCCGCTGAACGGCATCTACGGGACGACGGCGATCCTGCTCATCAGCGTTATCACGCATTTCTACACCGTGCCGCATCTCACCATGGTGACGGCGCTGAAGCAGGTCGCGCCGGAATTCGAGGCCGTCGGCCAATCGCTGAAAGCGCGGTTTCATGTGGTGCTGTGGCGTGTGACCCTGCCGATCTGCCTGCCGGTCATCCTCAATGTCTGGGTCTATCTGTTCGTCAACGCCATGACCACCGTTTCGGCGGTGATCTTCCTCTACACGGCCGAGACATCAGTCTCCGCCGTGGCGATCGTGCACTGGGTCAATCAGGGCAAGGTGCAATCCGCCGCCGCTCTCAGCGTCATGGTCTTCGCCACCTCGGCGCTGGTCTGGGCGCTGCAATTCATCCTGACGCGCGGCCTTGTGCGGCGCAACCGAGCTTGGAGTAGTCGATGACAGTGAACACCATATCTGATCATGCCATCTCGGACGAGTTTCTGCCCTACGCCAATATGCTGGCGGATGTCGCGGGTGATATCGCTCGGCGGAACTTCCGAGGCCCGGTGATGCGGGAAACCAAGGCGGACCAATCGCCGGTTACCGACATCGACCGCGCCATCGAACGTCGCCTGATCGACTTGATCGGCGAGACTTTTCCGACGCATGGCGTTTTCGGCGAGGAATTCCCGCCGGTTCGCGCCGATGCCGATTATGTGTGGGTGATCGATCCCATCGACGGGACAAAATCCTTCATCAACGGCATTCCCATGTTCGGCGTCCTGATCGCCCTGCTGCATCAAGGCGTGCCATGCCTCGGCATCATCGACCATCCGATCGTCGGCGACCGCTGGGTGGGCGCTCGCGGTCATCCGACATTGCATAACGGCAAGGCCGTGACCGTGCGTGCCTGCGCCAGTGTAAGCGAGGCCAGCGTGCAGACCAGCTCGCCCGAATATTTTCGCGGCCGGGACCAGGAGGCCTTGGAGCGCATGGTCGACGACAGTCGGGAAATGCTCTATGGCACCGAATGCATGTCCTATGGATTGTTGGCCAGCGGCTTCGCCGATATCGTGATCCAGGCCGGCATGGACCCCTTCGACTATCTCGCCGCCGTGCCCGTCGTCGAAGGCGCCGGCGGGCGGATCACCGATTGGCAGGGGAACCCTTTGAGCCTGCAGTCCGGCGACAAGGTTCTGGCCTGCGGCGACCCGGCCTTGCACGCGACATTGCTGAAGACCGTACACGGCTATCAATCGACGGCGATGTGATCGGCGATGCCAGTATCGCATGAGCGATGAGGCGGGGGCCGGATCATCGGATCCGTTCCTATTGGATTGCCCTCTCCCCGCCCTTCCGCAGGGCTGTCCGGTTAAAATGGGGAGCGACTTGAGGAAGGGCTCGCTCGAGTATTAGACGTCTTTGACTGCAAGAGAGACTTCAAACGTGGCCATCTCGTGTGATGCCGCCACTCCCTCCCCTCCAACCCTCTCTCCGCAAGCGGGGCGAGGGAGCTCAAGGGCTGATACTACTCGATCAATTCTCGTGAGAGGCGATGGAATCTCCCTCGCCCCACGAAAGTGGGGAGAAGGTGGGCGGCAATGCCGGACGAGGTCGTTGAAACCAGCCCCTCTTCCGCGATAGTCAAGCTTACAGGTTGAGGCAACCCTGCCTCAACCTGTAAGCATCACCCTCACTTCCCGTAGATGTCGAAGTCGAAATACTTGTCGTTGATCGTCTTGTAGCTGCCATCGGCACGCATGGCGAGGATGGCCTTGTTGATCGTCTCCTTCAGCGCATCATTGCCCTTGCGCAGCGCGATCCCCTCGCCTTTCGACCCCATCGCCTCTTCCGTATAGATCTTGCCGACCCGCTCGAAGCCATCGTCGCCCGTGACGTCGCTGCCGGATTTCATCAGCCCGGCGCTCAGCAGCACGTAGTCGTCGAAGCGGCCATCCAGGCGGTGGCTTTGGATGTCGAGATCGGCGCTCTGCGGGTTGTCATAGACGACGATCTCCGCCTTCGGCCATTTCGCGCGGACCCAGGCCTCATAGGCCGTGGAGCGCTGGACACCGATCTTCTTACCGGTCAGGCTGTCCGTGTCGGGATAGCCGTCGGCTCCCACCTTGATATGCGACGACTTCCAGGCGACCAGGGCCGTCGGCGCCTGGTAATAGGGGATCGTGAAGTCGATCTTCTCCTCCCGCTCCGGCAGGATACCCATGGAGGAAATGATGACGTCGTATTTCCGGGCGAGCAGGCCGGGAATCATGCCGTCCCAATCCTGCTTCACGAAGCGGCATTCGGCTTCGATCTTGTGACAGATCTCCTTGGCCATATCCATGTCGAAACCTTGCAGCGATCCGTCGGGACCGACCTCGTTATACGGCGGATAGGCGCCTTCGATGGCAACGGTCAGCTTCGTCTGGTCCGCGAATGAGGGCGAGACGTTCATCGCGGCCAGCGCGGCGGCAAGGCCAGCGGCAAACCCCCATGACTTAAGACGATGTGACTTGAGACGGCTCATTTGTCCTCCGATATCTCTCAGAAAATTGTCGCGTTGCCGGCGCGGCACGCCGGGCCGATGGCCGCACATGCTTCGCCGTAGATAAATTTCTTGTCGCAAATCCCCCCGGATCTCTTTGCCCCGCGGATCCTATCCCCGCCTCACCTTTCCCCTCATGAGGCATCCACCTTGTTGCTCGCCATTAGTAACTGACAATTTAGTAACGCTGTCAACAATCCATCGTGTTACATTTTCACGCGCGATGAATCCGGATATATTTCTTATATCGTTGCATGATCTTGCATAAATCGCTGTTTTCATACTAAACATATATTTAGTAATTCAACCTACCCTCAGGAAGCGGCGAACCGAAGCCGCCATGATCGAAGGGCGTTCCGCATGGCGGCACAGAGACCCCGGACGAAACAGAAACCTCGACGAAAATCTCCGGCAAAAACGAAGCCGGCACAACGAGGCGGCAGGAAAACCGGCATCGCCTCGGAGCCCGGCGCTGCGACCGGCGGCAAGACGGGAGTCAAGGTCACGGCGAAAACCCGCAGCCGCAAGAACCCGCTCGACCGCAAGCAGGAGCTGATCCAGGCGACCATCGATGTCCTCGCCGCCAAGGGCTATGCCGCCTTCACCCTGGCCGAGGTCGCGGCAATAGCCGGCGTCTCCACGGCCCTCATCATCGTCCATTTCAAGAGCAAGGAGCGCCTGCTCCTCGACGTGCTGCGGACCATGGGGCAGGATTATTTCGGCGCGCTCCATGCCAGCCAGATCGGCAAGGGCGAGCGCCCGGTGGATCTGCTCTGGCATCTGGTCCAGGCCGAATTCGACATGAGCTTCTTCACCCCGCGTTATCTTGCCGCCTGGAAGACCTTCTGGGCCGAGACCAACGGCCGCAAGCAGCATGCCCAAATCTTCGGCGCCCAAAGCCGCCATTTCCTCAACCTGACCACGGATCTGTGCCGGCGCATCATCGCGGATGGCGGCTATGAGGACCATGATCCCCAGATCGTCGCCCGGCTGATCGATTCCTCCCTGAGCGGCCTGTGGAACGACCTCACGGTGACGGGCACCCCGGTCACGGTCCAGGAAGCCCGCCGCATCGCCACGGGCCAGCTCGCCTTGTTCTTCCCCCGGCATTTCACAAGCCAGGGCCCCCGCTGATGCCGATGGCGCCGCGCTCCTCCCTGTCACCGGAGCGCCCCCACACCCCTGGGCACTGGCGCAGGGAAAGCGCATCAGAAAGGACTCATGAAAAAAGGGCCCGACCGATGGCCGGGCCCCTCTCTCCTCTAAAGCCCCTGGCGCTCAGCGTAAAAGCCGTTGGCGCCTCAGGCAAAAACCACTGGCGCTCAGCGCGTCTTGCGCTTCGCCGCCTTCTTCGCAGTTTTCTTCTTGGCCGCTTTCTTGGCCGTCTTCTTCACTGCCTTCTTGGCGGCTTTCTTCGCGGTTTTCTTTTTGGCGGCGGGGCGCTTCGCAGCCTTCTTCGCCGCTTTCTTGGCTGATTTCTTCTTGGCCGCGGGCTTCTTCGCTGCCTTCTTCGCTGCCTTCTTGGCGGCTTTCTTCGCGGCCGGCTTCTTGGCTGCCTTCTTTGCCGATTTCTTCTTCGCGGCTTTCTTCGACGCCTTCTTGCGGGCCGGCGCCTTGGAGGCCGCCGGAACCGCCGGCATCGGCGTGGCCGGAGCCGCCGCTTCGGCCGCCGGCGCAGCCGACATGGCGGCCGGTGCCGCAACCGGAGTCGTGGTGTCGTTCGGATTGTCAGGTGCTGAAGTCATGATTCCCCTTCTCCCAGGAAAGTCTGAAGCAGTGGTTTGATTCACTTGGCGCCGGGCTTGGGCCGGCGTCCATCTGCCGTCATGCCGATCGGAAGCCTCGCTTCCATCATCCGCTTACCGCAGTGATTGCCGGCAGGTCTCTGTCCCGTCTTGGGACAGTTCAGAGTCCCTATCCCATCCAGGCTCTCCCACAGCGGACGGAACGGTGCCCTGCGACTCTGCCGCGCATCGGCCGAAGGCATTCTGCCATATTCCGTGCAACTTGTCGCAGCGAGTTATTGGCGGCGCCTCATCCCGTCCAACACCGCCCGAGAGCCGTCCCGCCGCCTGCCTGTTTTCGGGTGCCCGCTTTCGGGTGCCCGGCCTCATCCAAGCGGCCGCGATTGGCAGGTAAAAGCCCGGCGATCTGCCCGCCGCCTAGCCGCTTGCGCGGCATGCATGGCCCTTCGGCTTGCCTCGCTGGCGAGGCTGGGTTAGCAAGAAGCATCCACGCGTCCAGCCCCTCTCGTCCAACCAAGGAAAGCAGACAGTCATGAGCACCAGCGGCACTCCCCGGCCCAATAACCTGCGTACCGGCGGCCAGGTCCTGATCGACCAACTGGCGATCCATGGTGTGGACATGGCCTTCTGCGTGCCGGGCGAGAGCTATCTGGCGGCCCTCGACGCCTTCTACGACAAGCGCGACCAGATCCAGCTCGTGGTCTGCCGCCAGGAAGGCGGCGCCGCCTATATGGCCGAGGCCTATGGCAAGCTGACCGGCAAGCCCGGCATCTGCTTCGTCACCCGCGGCCCCGGCGCCACCAATGCCTCGGTCGGCGTGCATACGGCCTTCCAGGATTCGACGCCCATGATCCTCTTCATCGGCCAGGTCGCCCGCGACCAGGCCGAGCGCGAGGCCTTCCAGGAGATCGACTTCCGCCGCATGTACGGCCAGATGGCGAAATGGGTGGCGCAGATCGAGGATGCGTCGCGCATCCCCGAATATGTCAGCCAGGCCTTCCATCGTGCCGTCAACGGCCGCCCCGGCCCCGTGGTCCTGGCTTTGCCCGAAGACATGCTGACCGACCAGGTGGCGACCATCGATGCCGGCCCCTATCGCATCTCGCGCGGCGCCCCCAGTGCCGAGCAGATGAGCGATCTGCGCGAGCGTCTCGCCAAGGCCAAGCGGCCGCTGATGATCATCGGCGGCGGCGGCTGGGATCAGGCGGCGGTGCAGGATATCCGCGCCTTCGCCGAGGTCGCCAACCTGCCGGTCGGCTGCTCCTTCCGCTGCCAGGATCTCTACGACAACACCCTACCGAATTATGTCGGCGATGTCGGCATCGGCATCAATCCGAAGCTCGCCGAGCGGGTGAAGACCACCGACCTCCTGCTGGTGGTCGGCCCGCGCCTCGGCGAGATGACGACCTCCGGCTATACGCTGCTGGACATCCCCATGCCGCATCAGCCGCTGGTCCATGTCC
Source organism: uncultured Rhodospirillaceae bacterium (assembly GCA_964406155.1). Classification (GTDB taxonomy): domain Bacteria; phylum Pseudomonadota; class Alphaproteobacteria; order Dongiales; family Dongiaceae; genus Dongia_B. The sequence continues at coordinate 32,600 of CAYOQR010000022.1, forward strand.
ATGCCGATCCGGAGGAACTGGGCCGGGTCTACCAGGCCGCCTTGCCGATCAACAGCGGCATGCAGGCCTTCGCCCATATGGCGAAGCAGATGGGCCCGATCGACCACAAGGCCTGGGACGACTGGACCGCCAGCGCCCGCGCCGATTATCTCGAGAACATGAAGCATGTCGCGGTGCCGGGCGCGGTGCAGATGGGCGATATCATGGAATGGCTGCGCGGCCATCTGCCCGCCGATACCATCATCACCAACGGCGCCGGCAATTACGCCACCTGGGCGCATCGCTTCTACCAGTATCGCACCTTCCGCAGCCAGCTCGCCCCGACCAACGGCTCGATGGGCTATGGCGTGCCGGCCGCCGTCGCCGCGAAGCTGGCCGCGCCGAAGCGCACCGTCGTTTCCTTCAACGGCGACGGCTGCTTCATGATGAACGGCCAGGAGCTGGCGACCGCCGTGCAATACGGGGCCGACGTCATCTTCCTCGTCATTAATAACGGCATGTACGGCACCATCCGCATGCATCAGGAAAAGACCTATCCGGCCCGCATCTCCGGCACCGAACTGCACAATCCGGATTTCGCCGCCCTCGCCCGCGCCTATGGTGCCCATGGCGAGACGGTGGAAAAGACCGAGGATTTCGCCGCCGCCTTCCAGCGCGCCCAAGCCGCCGGCAAGCCGGCCTTGATCGAAGTCCGCATCGACCCCAACGCCATCACCCCGCGCGTGACGCTCATGCAGATGCGCGAAGCGGCATTGAAGGCGCAGGGGAAGTGAACGGGACTTTCCGTTGATCGGTCGCCCTGCATCCACTGACGCCCCCTCACCCCAACCCTCGCCCCGCCTCCGACGAATGTCGGCCTCCGCCGACGGGCGGGGAGAGGGTCGGGGTGAGGGGCATGCCGCCGCAAAATGCGCCCGAGTTCGCGGAGCTACGCCATGACCGACGCCCGCATGCCCAGCGATATCCTGGTGATGGCAACGGTGCGGCGCTGCAACGGCCAAGGCCTGTTCGCCACGGTGATGCATCGCGGCGACGATTGGGGCGGCGCCATCATCGTGAAGATCAACCTGCTGGACGGTACCAGCAAGGTCCTGACCCAGTCGCGCGATCTCGACGGCAATATCGCCTGGCTGGCGGCGCAGCAGGGCCAGGCGATGAGCGAGGCGGATGCCACCTCCTATATCGACCGCCAGGTCAGCCGCGATCCCGATCTTTGGGTGGTCGAGATCGAGGACCGCGAGGGCCGTAATCCCTTCGACGGCAAGATCGTCTGACCGGGTAAGCCCTTACTAAGGTGACCCGTTACCCCGTGCGCCGGTACTCCCTATCCCGGAATCGAAAGGCCGGCGCTGGGGGAAGCGCCGGCCTTGAGAGAGATCGGGCTGAGCGTCGGGGGAAGCTTCAGACGATCTTGGCGATCTCGCCGAACTCGAAACGCGGCGAGCGGGGGAACAGGTTCTTCTGGCTGCCATAGCCGATATTCACCAGGAAGTTCGACTTCACCTTGGTGCCGGCGAAGAAGGTTTCGTCGACCAGGGCATTGTTGAAGCCGGACATCGGGCCGGTATCGAGGCCGACGGCCCGCAGGGCCAGGATCAGATAGGCACCCTGCAGTGTGCCGTTGCGGAAGGCCGTCAATTCGGCGAAGGCCTCGTTGCCGACGAACCAGGAGCGCGCATCGGCATGCGGGAAGAGCTTCGGCAGGGACTCATAGAATTCCAGGTCATGACCGATGATGGCGGTAACCGGCGCCGCCATGGTCTTTTCGACATTGCCTTCCATCAAAGCCGGCTTCAGCTTCGCCTTGGCTTCGGCGCTGCGCACGAAGACGATCCGCGCCGGCGAGGCATTGGCGCTGGTCGGCGCCATCTTGGCAAGATTGACGGCCTCAACCAGCAGCTCGTCGCTGACCGGGCGGTCCTGCCAGGCATTGAAGGTACGGGCTTCCCGGAACAACTGGTCCAGGGCGGCGGCATCCAGGGGGTCGTGGCTGCGCGACAGGGTCACAGGAGCGTTCATGGCGAGGGCCTTCTCAGGGTTGTGTTTCGCTGCCTTTCGATATGAAGCATCCGATCCATCAGGACAATCGGCCAAAATATGATACAATCCATCATATTAACTAATGGATTGTATCATGCTCGACCGTTTGACCCTGGATCAACTGCGGATCCTGATCGCCGTCTCGGAAACCGGCAGCTTTTCCGCCGCCGCCCGGCGCCTCGGCCGGGTGCAATCGGCGATCAGCCAGTCGGTGCAGAGCCTGGAGGCAACCCTGGGCGTCGCCTTGTTCGAGCGCGAGGGCAAGATCCCCAGCCTGACCGAGGCCGGCCGGGTCATCCTGAACGATGCCCGCAGCCTGGTCCGCGGCGCCGACCTGCTGCGCGCCCATGCCGAAAGCATCGCCAACGATATCGAACCGGAATTGACCCTGGCCGTCGATCCGATCTTCCCGACCGACGTGCTGATGAACAGCCTGCGAGCGCTCGACCGGGAGTTTCCGCATCTCCCAGTGCTGCTCTTCACCGAGGGTCTTGGTGGCCCCGAACAGCGGCTGCGCGATGGCGTGGTGCGACTGGCGATCTATTCATTCCTGATTACCGGCGCCACCGACCTGCATGCCGAGGAATTGACCAGCATTCCCTTCGTGCCGGTGGTCGCGTCGGGGCATCCCCTGGCCAAGCGGTCGATGCCGATCAGCCGCGCCGAGCTCGCCGACGACACGCAGCTTGTCCTGACCGATTCCACACCCCTCACCCAGTCCCTGCGCGGCAACCTGATCAGCCGCCGGCTTTGGCGCTTCGCCGATATCCAGACACGACTGGATTATCTCCTGGGCGGCTTCGGCTGGTGCAACATGCCGCTGCATATGGTGGAGACGCATCTCGACAGCGGCCGGCTGGTCAAGCTGCGCATCAGCGAGGATACCAGCTTCCTCGCCCATCTCTTCACCGTCCATGACCGCGCAAGGCCGCCCGGCCGCGCCGGACGCTGGCTGATGCAGGACCTGAAGCGCCGGCTGGCAGAGCGAGGTTGACGCTGGTCTTTCAGGTTGTTGCCGAATTTGACCTGGCAATCCATAGCGAAGGCCGTGCTCGGCATTGACGATGGATCACCGGGTCAAGCCCGGTGGTGACAAGCGAGAAGAGGCAATGCCCTGCCCTCTCACCTGCTGGTTCAACTCTCCATTCCAGTCATTGCCGGGCTTGACCCGGCAATCCATGGCAGAGGCCGTGCGCGACATTGACGATAGACCGCCGCCGCATGCCGGCCCACGCCAACCGGGTTAAGCCCGGTGACGACAAGTGAGAAAAGATCGCCAATGCATCCACTGCATAGGGCTCAGCATCGCGCATGCGCCGGGTGACATCGACAACTGTCACGCAACGCTGCTACAGCTAGGATGAATTACCTGTATCGCATCGAGACATGACATGACCGAGACCACCGGCAAGGAAACGCAGGGCATCGCCATCGACTATACGCCTGCGGAACGGCGGCGTGCGCTGTGCGCGATCATTGCCAGCACGATCGGCATCGTCATCGGCTTCGGCGCGGTGGTGCCGCTGGTCTCCGTGCGCCTGGAGCAGATGGGCACCGCGCCCTGGCTGATCGGCCTCAATGCCGCCATGTTCGCCGCAGCCGTCCTCGCGGTCGGACCGTTTCTGCCGCGCATCCTCGCCCGCTTCGGCGCCCTGCCGGTCATCTATGCAGGCTTTGCCCTGGCGGTCGGCGCCATGCTGCTGATGCCCTTCGTGCCGCCTTTGCCCACCTGGTTCATCCTGCGCTTCATCACCGGCATGGCGCTGGCCGGTCACTGGGTGGCGACGGAAAGCTGGATCAATCTGCTGACCACCGGCAGCAATCGCGGCAAGGTGATGGCGCTTTATGCCATGACCATGGCCGCCGGCTTCACCATCGGCCCGATCGTGCTGCAGCAGACCGGTACCGAGGGCTCCCTGCCCTTCTTCGTCATCGCCGGCTGCATGGCGCTCTCGGTGACGCCGCTCTTCTTCCTCGGTCGCGCGACGCCGGAGATCGCCCATCAGGACGAGACCGGCATCTTCCGCATCATGAAGCTGGCGCCGCTCATCATGCTGGGGGCGGCCATTGCCGGCTTCCTCGACATGTCGGTCTATACCCAGTTGCCGATCCAGGCGTTGCGCCAGGGCATCGCCGAGAAAGAGGCACTGCTGATGGTCAGCCTCTTCATCAGCGGCAACATCTTCCTGCAATTGCCCTTAGGTTGGATCGCCGATCGGGTCGGACGGTCGATCGTGCTCATCGCCTGCACCATCGTCTCGCTGTTCGGCGCCGCCCTGCTGCCGCTGGTCCTCGCGCAGACCTGGCCGCTCTATCTGCTGCTCTTCCTCTGGGGCGGGTCGGTCTACGGCCTCTATACCCTGGCCGTCGCGCTGATCGGCGACCGCTTCGGCCCGCGCGAAGTCGGCGCCGCCAACACCGCCTTCATCATGGCCTTCGAACTCGGCAGCACGTCCGGCCCGGTGATCACCGGCGCCGCCATGGACATCTCGCGCAATGCCGGCTTCAGCGTGATCCTGGTGCTGGGCGCCACGGTGCTGCTGATCGCCAGTTTGCGCGAATGGCATGGACGCCGCAGCGCCGCGCATCGCAATGCCGGAACCTGCGAAGAAAACTCCGCCGGCTGATACAGCGTGCGGAAAACACATATGACAGGAAAAAGTTATTTTCCGGCTTGACAGGCTATGCCCCGAAGCCTAGTTGAGCAGCGTGTCGCGCGTTCCTAGATGGCGCGGCACAATCAAAACCTGTGAGAGCAGAAAATGGACGGTTCCCCTAGTAGGGGCGCCGCCCGGACCGAAACATCGGTTCCGGTGGTGCCGCTTCGACATGAATGGATCGCGCCCGACCTGAACGGTTGGGTGAGCGCGTTGTCCTGACCTAGGGGTTTTTCCGACCTCCGGGTCGGTCGCTCGTTCACCTCCGCTTGGGCCGGGTGCCCATGGAGGTCAAAATGAACAAGGTTTTTCAGAACGTTTCCCACAATGTGGTGGCCAATCTGCGGGGCGCTTCCTGCGTCTGGCAGCGCAATGCGCTGACCGGTCGGCTGGAAAGCATCTGGCATATCGTCACCCCGATGACGGTCGCCGACGCCAATGTCGCGACCATCACGAAAATGGCCAGCAACGATGACGGCAATGATGACGGGACGGACGGGCGCAGCGCCCTCCGCAACCGCCGGCATATCCGCACACCATCATCCTGCGTGGCGCGTCGTCGCGCCGCTTGAGCGCGGTGCTCTTAGATTGAAGAGAGGCGGAGGCAAGAATGGACGACGGGCCTAGTAGCCCCACCGCGTTCGCTGCTCCGGCGGCGGTTCGCGGTGGGACCCAGACAGCACCCCAGATTTTAAAAGCAACCAGCCGCGCGCGACGCGGCATGGAAGGATGCGGCTCGCCTCGATGACAGGCTGAGCCCCGCCCCTTCCATGCCCCGCACTTTCGCGCGGCATGGAAGGTGAGAGATGAAAAACATCCTGGCGCTGCCCTTCTTCGGCAGCCTCCGCAAGACCGATACCGACGACAAGCGTTCCGACGGCCGCAATGCGTATTCGATGCGCGCCGCCGTCGCCGCACTCAACGATCTCGACGCGACCCTGCGCCATACCGAGGCCAATCTGGACGGCCTGGTCGACAGCGAAGCCGCCGCGCGCCTCGCCCGCAACGGTGCCAATGAGGTGGCACATGAAAAGATGCCGCATTGGTTCATGCAATTGGCATCCTGTTTCAAGAACCCCTTCATCCTGGTGCTGATCGTCCTGACCGCCATCTCCTATGCGACGGATCCGGACGACCTGACCGGCACCATCATCGTCGGCACCATGGTGGCGATCAGCGTCTTCATGCGCTTCTTCCAGGAATATCGCTCCAGCCGCGCCGCCGAGAAACTGAAGGCGATGGTGCGGACCACCGCCACGGTGACGCGCCGCAAATCCGCCGGCACCGAACCGCAGAAGGCTGAGATCGCCATGCGCGATCTGGTGGTGGGCGATATCGTCCATCTCTCCGCCGGCGATATGATCCCGGCGGATATCCGCTTGATCTCCTCACGCGACCTCTTCGTCAGCCAGGCGGTGCTGACCGGCGAGGCTCTGCCGGTCGAGAAATATGACACCTTGGGCGCCGTCGCCGAGAAATCGGCAACCGTCGTCATCAAGCCGGGCGACAGCCCGCTCGATTTCAACAATGTCTGCTTCATGGGCACCAATGTGGTCAGCGGCACGGCCAAGGCCGTGGTGGTGGCGACCGGCGCGCATACCTATTTCGGGTCGCTGGCGAAATCCATTCTCGGCCAGCGGACACAGACCAGCTTCGACCGGGGCGTGAACAGTGTGAGCTGGGTGCTGATCCGCTTCATGCTGATCATGGTTCCCATCGTGCTGCTGATCAACGGCTTCACCAAAGGCGACTGGATGGAGGCCTTCCTCTTCGCCGTCTCCGTTGCCGTCGGCCTGACCCCGGAAATGCTGCCGATGGTCGTCAGCGCCAATCTCGCCAAGGGTGCCATCGCCATGTCGAAGCGCAAGGTGGTGGTGAAGCGGCTGAACGCCATCCAGAATTTCGGCGCCATGGACGTGCTCTGCACCGATAAGACCGGCACCCTGACCCAGGACAAGATCATCCTGGAACAGGCGATCGATCCCTCCGGCCATGAGAATGACGAGGTCCTGAAGCTCGCCTGGCTCAACAGCTTCCATCAGAGCGGCTTGAAGAACCTGCTGGACGTGGCGGTGCTGGAACGGGCCGGCGAAAGCCGCGACGGCAAGCGCCTGCGCCTGCCGATTACCCATAAGAAGATCGACGAACTGCCATTTGACTTCGCCCGCCGGCGCATGTCCGTGATCGTCGAGGACGTCCATGGCGAACACCTGCTGGTCTGCAAGGGCGCCGTCGAGGAAATGCTGTCGATCTCACACTTCGTCAAGCAGGGCGACCAGCTCCTGCCCCTGACCGACAAGATGCGGCAGGACCTGCAGGCGATGACCCGCCACTATAACGAGGACGGCTTCCGCGTGATCGCGGTCGCCACCCGCAGCTTTGCCCGCGACACTGTCAAGGAAACCTACGGCATGGCGGATGAGCAGGGCCTCTGCATCCACGGCTTCCTCGCCTTCCTCGATCCGCCGAAGGAAACGGCGGGCCCGGCCATCGCCGCCTTGCGCGAGCATGGCGTCGCCGTGAAGATCCTGACCGGCGATAACGCCATCGTCACCCGCAAGATCTGCCATGAGGTCGGCATCGAGATCGGCACGCCGCTGCTCGGCCACCAGATTGAGCAGATGAGCGACCGCGAACTCGGCGAGAAGGTCGAGGAGACGGTCGTCTTCGCCAAGATGTCGCCCACCCAGAAGGCACGGGTGATCAAGGCCCTGCGGGCCAAGGATCACACCGTCGGCTTCCTTGGCGACGGTATCAACGACGCCCCGGCCCTGCGCGATGCCGATGTCGGCATCTCGGTCGATACGGCGGCGGATATCGCCAAGGAATCGGCCGATATCATCCTGTTGGAAAAGAGCCTGATGGTGCTGGAGGAAGGCGTCATCGAAGGACGCCTGACTTTCGGCAATATCATCAAATACATCAAGATGACGGCCAGCTCGAATTTCGGCAATGTCTTCAGCGTGCTGGTGGCAAGCGCTTTCCTGCCCTTCCTGCCCATGCTGGCGATCCACCTGCTGATCCAGAACCTGTTCTACGATATCTCGCAGCTCTCCATTCCCTTCGACCGGATGGATAAGGAATATCTGCGCCGGCCACGCAAATGGATGGCCGGCGATATCGCCCGGTTCATGATCTTCGTCGGCCCGACCAGCTCGATCTTCGACATCACCACCTTCTGCCTGATGTGGTATGTCTTCGGCGCCAATGCGCCGGAACATCAGTCGCTGTTCCAGTCCGGCTGGTTCATCGAGGGCCTGCTGTCGCAGACGCTGGTCGTGCATATGATCCGCACCCAGAAGATCCCCTTCATCCAGAGTGCGGCGTCCCTGCCGGTGCTGTTGCTGACGGGTCTCATCATGGGCCTTGGCATCCTCGTGCCCTTCTCGCCGCTGGGTACGGCAATCGGCCTGCAGCCGCTGCCCTGGAGCTACTTCCCCTGGCTGGTCGCGACACTGCTCAGCTATTGCGCCCTCACCCAGGTGGTCAAGACCTGGTATATCCGGCGCTTCGGCATGTGGCTCTGAAGGACCACGCCTCCCGGCCCTCACCCCGGCATAGGGATGGGCGTCGGGAGGCGATATGACAGATGCGTCATCGGGCCGTCATCGAAATGACATCGAATCCGAGCATCATCACCTTCCTCGCCAGCGCGGCCGCAGCTCTCCCCAGGGTTCTGTCCGGTCGCCTGGCGAACCGTTTTTGCCGGCGCGCGGCGGTGGGAACGCGGCTGCTCACCTTATGGCTCTGGAAGGCTGGATTGATCGACCCCTCTCTCGCCCGGACTGGCTTCCAGCTCGCGGGCGGCTTCGACCGCCTGAGCCTTCGCCTTCATCAGTGGCACCGCTACCGAATCATCAATGCGCGGATCGCCGACAAGCCGGCCGGTCCCCCCAATCACAACCGCGACCGCAAAGCGAGCTGACATGCCGATCTCCATCGAACAGGCCGCGCTCAATCTCGCTGCCGCTCTGGTCCTGGGCGCCGCCATCGGCTTCGAACGGCAATGGCGCCAGCGCCTCGCGGGGCTGCGCACCAATACGCTGGTTTCGCTCGGCGCCGCCTCCTTCGTCGTCTTCGCCGCGATCTATCCCAACGAGCCGAGCCCGATGCGCATGGCGGCCCAGGTCGTCTCCGGCATCGGCTTCCTCGGCGCCGGCGTCATCTTCCGCGAAGGGCTCAATGTGCGCGGCCTCAACACCGCCGCGACCCTGTGGTGCTCGGCGGCGGTCGGCGTCCTCTGCGGCTCCGGCGCCCTCGCCCATGCCGCCCTCGCCGCCGGTTTCGTGGTGCTGACCAATCTCTTCCTGCGCCCGCTGGTGCGCCTGATCAACAAGCAGCCCCTGGCCAGCGCCGAAGTGGAGATCAATTACCTGGTGCGCGTCATCTGCCGCAGCCCCGATGAAGCCCATATCCGCGCCCTGCTGCTGCAGGGTGTGGGCAGCGGCAGCCTCAGCCTGCGCCGCCTCGACAGCACCGATCTCGAGAATACCGGACGGGTGGAAGTGACCGCCGCTTTGACCGCCGCCAAGCGCGGCGACAACATCCTCGAAACCATCGTCGGCCGCCTCAGCCTGGAACCCACCGTCAGCGCGGCACGCTGGAGCGTCGATACGGTGATCGAGTGATGGACGGCCTCAGAGCCAGCCGGCTTTCTTGAAGCGCCAATAAAGGACACTGCAGAACATGGCGATGAGGCCGAGAACAACGTAATAGCCGTAGCGCCAGTTCAGCTCGGGCATGTTCTGGAAATTCATGCCGTAGATGCCGGCGACCGCCGTGGGAACGGCCAGCATGGCGGCCCAGGCGGCCAGACGGCGCATCACGTCGTTCTGCTTCATCGAAGCCATCAGCATCTTGGATTCGACCACTGATTTTATGGTCTCGCGCAGGGCCTCGATCCGGTCCATCAGGATATTGGCGTGATCGTAGACGTCGCGGAAATACGGCTGGGTGCTGCGATCCATCGCCGGTACGTCATAGCGCATGATGCGCTGGCAGATATCCGGCAGGGGTGCCACGGCATGGCGCATGGCCAGGAGATCGCGCCTGCAGGAGGCGATCTCGGCGAGCACGTCGCGGCTCTCGTCCCGCCCCTCGAAGACATCCTCTTCCAGTTCCTCGATCTTTTCCTCGAGGGCGTCGATGACGGGAAAGTAATTATCGACGATGTAATCCATCAGTGCATAGAGGATGAAATCCTCGCCATGCTTCAGCTTGTTCGGCACATTCTCGCAGCGCTCGCGCACGGCGGCATAGCTCAGCGACTTGCCGTGACGCACGGAGATGACATAGCCCCGCCCGACGAAAAAGCAGGTCTCGCCCAGGGCCAGTTCGTCATCCAGCCACTGGCAGGTCTTCATGATCACGAAAACGGTATCGCCATAGACTTCCAGCTTGGGGCGCTGATGGGCGCGATAGGCATCCTCGATCGCCAGTTCATGCAGATTGAACTTCCGCTGCAGGGGCAGCAGCATCTGCTGGCTGGGCTCCAGCAGCCCCACCCAGATCAACTGCCCGGGCGCGACCTCGACCTGTCCGATATCTGCGACATCGATATCCCGCAATTTGCGGCCGCCTTCATAGATGGCGCAATTGACGACCGAATTCATCGCTGCTCCCCGCACAAGGATTACCCTCATCCGGGATAGCGTAAGCCATCCATCGGCGCAAGCCGCGACTACCGGCGCGATCGGCCACCCATCCGGCCGATAGATCGAGCGATGCGGATCATCGGTGAACGGGTGATGACAAAATCCCGAGGGAACGATGACGCCGATCGAAACGCCGAAGCTGCATCGTCACATGTCAGCTCTGTTACATACCGGCCGAAAGCCTTCCGCCATCGGTGATAAAAGTCGCGATCCAGTCACTTCGAACCGCCGCCACCTCCTCCGCCACCGCCCCCTCCGCCGCCGCTGCCGCTCGGGCCACCCGATCCACTGCGACCGCTAAGACCGCCGACCGATCCGCTGGCGCCGCCAGGCCCGACGCTGCCCGACGCACCGAAGCCGCCGGCACCGACTGACCCGCTGACCCCGCCGGGCCCGACGCTGCCCGACGCACCGAAGCCGCCCGACCCGCCGCTACTCCCCGTCCCCCCGGTACCCGTCCCCCCAGCGCTCGTACCGCCGCCGGTACTGCCGCTTGCCGAGCCGCCGCCACTCGTGCTGCTGCCACTCGAGGTCCCGCCGCCTCGGTCGCCGCTATCGCCGGAACTCTTGGCGCCGCTGCCGCCGGCAGCTTGCGTCTTGCCGCCGAAAATATTATGCGTCGAAGCATTGGAGTTCGGACTGTCCACCGTCGCCGTCTGGCCGACCGTCACCATCGCGCCGAGACCGGTGCCGGTAGGTTGAATGAAAACCGCGCCCTGAAGCACATCGACCTTGGTCCTGCCATTCGCGCTGATAGTGACAACGATATCCGTACCGCGAATGCCGATCGTCGCCGCCGGTGTCTGCAGGACAACCCCTTGATCGTTCTTGCCACCGGACACGAAGCGGAAGACACCGGTCCCCAGTTTCAGCAGACCGTTGCTGGCCTGCTCATTGGGATCGAACACATACTTGCTGAGAACCATCTGGCTGCTCTCATCGAGCCGCATTTCCGATCCGTCGACGAAGACGATTTTCACCGCCGATTTCTCAGCCGTCTCCAGGCGCTCCTGCTGCACCAGTTGATCCGACAGGCGCACGTTCTGCTTGGGATCGCCCGGCGGCTCGCGCGTCGCGGAATTCACCAATTCGCTGACGCTGGCGATGGGCAATGCGGAGCTGGTGCCGGGCACAAGGAGCAACGGAGGAAGCGCCAATAGAAATGTGCCCACCACAGAAGCAACCAAGCGTGTGTCGACCATCGCCAAGCTCCTTTATGCGGATGCAAAGGAAGCAGTTGCGAGCGTCTTGCGGACTAACATAGCTGGTTGGCTTCGGCGCCGGTCGGGCGCGTCAGGATTTGTGTCACGTCATGGGAATAAATTTTCCATCACGTCTTTCGCACGACACCCGATTTGCCTGTATACTGGAGACCCCATTTACAGCACATCATCCATACGGATGATCCGGCGAGATATGAAACTGCGTTAGGTGAGAAGCGCGGTCGACAAGCCGATAGTGGAAGCCAGGAAAAGATATCGCGACACGAAAGCCGGATGGCCGGTGTGGAGGCGACGCACAACATGCAGGCCCGATGATGCAGACGCCGTGGCAGCGTGGCGTCCCCCTGATCGTGCTGATCGGCATGCTGGTCATCCGCGCCGCCGATCCCTCGCTGCTGGTCGATCTGCGGCTGCGCGTCTTCGATCAGTTTCAGCGCGTGGCGCCGCGGCATTATGTTCCCGCGCCGGTTCGCGTCATCGATCTCGATGAGGATACGCTGCAGCAATACGGCCAATGGCCCTGGCCGCGCAATCTGGTGGCCCGCCTGGTCGACCGGCTGCATGAGGAAGGTGCCGCGGCCATCGCCTTCGACATCCTGTTCGCCGAACCGGACCGGACCTCGCCCCGGATCATGGGGCCGACCTGGGATCCGGAAAACAGGTTTCCCAAATTGCGCGAGGCGCTGGCCGGCCTGCCCGACCCCGATGCCGAACTGGCGCAAAGCTTTGCCCGCTCCGCCGTGGTCACGGGTTTCGTTCTGGCCCCCAACGGCGAAACACGATTGCCGGCACGCAAGGCGGGTTTCGCCTCGGTGGGCGAGGATCCCCGGCGCTTCGTGCTGGGCTATGCCGGCGCCGTCGGCGATCTGCCGATCCTGGAGGAAGCCGCGCAGGGCAATGGCAGTTTCAATGCGGTGCCGGATGACGACGGCGTCATCCGCCGTGTCCCCCTGCTGATGCAGATGAACGGCCGGCTCTATCCGGGTCTGGCGGCCGAGGCGCTGCGGGTTGCCCAGCAGGCGCCGACCTATGTGATCAAGGCGGCCGGCGCCCAGGGTATCGCGTCGATCGGCCGCTATGACGGGATCGATGAAATCCGGATCGGCACCTTCCGGGTGCCGACCGACCGGAACGGGCAATTATGGCTTTACGACACCGGGCACAATCAGCAGCGTCTCATTCCCGCGTGGAAAGTCCTGCGCCACCAGCCGGTCGATCTCAACGGCGTCATCGTCTTCATCGGCACCAGCGCGCTCGGCCTGAAGGATCAGCGCGCGACGCCGCTGGAAACCGCCGTCCCCGGCGCCGAACTGCATGCACAGATCCTGGAACAGATCATCAGCGGCAGCTATCTGCGCCGGCCGTATTGGGCCGATCTGGTGGAAATGCTGCTGCTCCTGGTCCTGGGCTCGGCCATGATCGTCCTGTTGCCGAAACTGGGGCCGATCGGCTGCGCCGCCGCCGGCGGCATCGCCGCGGCCATCGGTGTCGCCCTGGCGATCCTCGCCTTTATCCGCCTGGGCTGGCTGATCGACCCGCTCTATCCGGCGCTCGCTTCCCTGCTGGTCTATAGCAGCGGCTCGCTGATGGGCTATATCAAGGCGGAACTGGAACGCCGGCAGGTGCGCCGGGCCTTCTCCCGCTATCTGGCACCGGCCATGGTGGAACGGCTGGCGACCGATCCCAGCCGGCTCAAACTGGGCGGTGAGATGCGCGAGGTTACGGTGATGTTCTGCGACATTCGCGACTTCACCTCGATCGGCGAGAAACTCAACGCCGAGCACCTCACCTCTCTCATCAATCTCTTTCTCACCGAGATGACCGAAGCGGTGCTGGCGCGCGGCGGCACGATCGACAAATATATCGGCGACAGCCTGATGGCCTTCTGGAATGCGCCGCTCGACGATCCCTATCACCACCGTAACGCCTGCCAGGCGGCACTCGACATGCGCCAGCGCCTGGTCGGTCTCAATGCCAGATTACGGAACCGCGAGATTTCCCTCACCCCGGGTACCGGCATAGATAACGATATCGATACGGCACCCCTGCAATTGCAGATCGGCATCGGCCTCAATTCCGGCCTGTGCTGCGTCGGCAATCTGGGGTCAGAGCAACGGTTCAACTATTCGGTCATGGGCGATAACGTCAATATCGCCGCGCGCCTGGAAGGCGCCACCAAGCTGCATGGCGTCGACATCATCTGCAGCGAAGCCACCGAACAGGCCTGCCCCCAATTCGCCTTCCGCACCTTGGGTGCCGTCCAGGTCAAGGGGCGGGCCGGACAGATCCGGATCTTCGCATTGGAAGCCGACAGTCGCGCCGAGGCACCCATCCTGCACGAAGCCGTCGCGGAGTGATCGGCCTGCCCTCATCCGGGCTGGCGGATCAACCCGGCTGGCGGACGCGCCAGTCATATTCCATTTCCCGCGCTACCTCTTCGGCGAGGGCGGCACCGCGGAGACGGGCAACCAGATACAGCGACATGTCGATACCGGCGGAGATGCCCGCCGAGGTGACGATGCGGCCATTATCGATATAGCGGGTCTCCGGCAGGACCTCGGCCTTCGGTGCGGTTTTGCGCAAAAGATCGAGCGCGCCCCAATGGGTGGTCGCCCGCAAGCCGTCGAGCAGGCCCAGCCGGCCGAGAAACAGGGCACCGGTGCAGATGCTGGCAACCACGTCGGCGCCGGCTGCCTGCCGGCCCAGCCAGGACAGCAGCTTCTCGTCATGCATCGCCGTCCGGCTGCCCATGCCGCCCGGAACCAGCAAAATGTCCGCCGCCGGCGCGGTCGAAAGATCGTAATCCGGGACGACCTTGAGACCGCCGATGGTGGAAAGCGGACCCGCTCCATCCGCCACGGTGGCGACCCGGAAGGGCGCCGGATCGGCCAGTTGCGCGGCGATCGAAAAGACCTCGAAGGGGCCGGCGAAATCCAGCACCTCGACATCGGGGAAGAGCAGCAGGTTCACGGTTTTTCCCGTGGTCGCACTGCTGACGGGCGGCATTCCGGTTCCAGGCATGACGGCTCCTGCGGCTTGAGTAGGTGTGACGTTGACTTGAACGGTTTCGGCTCTACAGCCCGGATCCCGTAGCAGCCGACGGTTGGAAATGGGTGCGGAACTGGCTCGGCGTCACCGCGAGATGGCGCTGGAATGTCCGGCGCAGGCGTTCGGCCGTGCCGAAGCCGAAACGCAGCGCCACCTGATCGATCTGCTCGCTGCCGGTGGTCAGGGCCTGGCGCGCGGCATCGAGGCGGGCCGCTGCGACGAAAGCCGCCGGAGTCATGCCGGTCTCGACGGTGAAGCGCCGGGCGAAATGGCGCGAGCTCATGGCGGCACGGGCCGCCAGATCCTCGACCGCCAGCGGCAGATGCAGATGCGCCAGCACCCATTCCTGCACCGCCTTGATCCGGCCGGGCTGGGTTTCCTGCGCCCGCAGCGCCGGGCTGAACTGCGCCTGGCCGCCGCTGCGCCGCATATAGAGCACGAATTCCCGCGCCAATTGATGCACGAGATCGGCGCCGTGATCCTCTTCGATCAAAGCGAGGGCGAGATCCATGCCGGCGGTGATCCCGGCCGAGGAATAGAACTTGCCGTCGCGCACGAAGATCGGATCGCGTTCCACCGCGATCTTCAGGTAGCGCGCCGCCATCTGGTCGCAGCGCTCCCAATGGGTGACGGCGCGGCGGCCGTCGAGCAACCCCGCCTCCGCGAGCAACAGGGCGCCGCTGCAGACCGAGGCGACCCGCCGCGCCCGGGCCGATTGCCGCCGCAGCCAGTCCATCACCTTGCGATCCGGCATCAGCGCGTCGACGCCGTTCCCGCCGGAAACCAGCAACGTGTCCAGGCCGGGCTGGACTTTCGCGGTCGTCAGCGAGACCAGCAGATCGATCCCGGCACTGCTGCGAAGCGGCCCCGCTTTCGGCGCCACCAGCGCGACGTCATAGGCAGGATAACCGGTCATCTCATTGGCCGTGGCGAAAAGCGAAAGCGGCCCGGCGATATCCAGCAGATGCGCATCGGGGAAGACCAGCATGTGGATGCGGCGGGGTCTCCCTTTGCGAGGTGTTTCCTTGCGCCCTGCGGCTCTTATCTTCTGTTCAGCCGCTTTCTGTCCGGCCGCCTTCCGCCCTGCTTCCGCCTGTCGCTTCCCCGCCCGCGCCATGACTGTTTCCCGATACGTGATGATCCGGTGTTTGATCCGCCCTCATACTGGCGCCGATCGGGTCTGGCAGCAATGACCATAAACACGCATTTTCTGCCATTCGGCAGGTGAACTGGCGATCGCCCTCAGACAACCACGCCCAGACCATCGATCGATCTTCAGCGATTGCGACCAGTGGATAGATAGCCAGCGGCGAGCGGTCGCTCGCAAATAGCCTCCAAATGTCGAACCTCACGGCCGCAGGCAGCATGGAACCCTCCCGGTCCGGATCGCGCCCTATCTTATTGAGTAGGCCCGCCGATGCAATTTCACCGCCGTAGCTCGCGTCTCATCCACTTCTGCTCATTGCTGACCATGGAAAAGAAAAGCTGGGAGCTACCGAGTTTGCAGCCCCCTCACCCCAACCCTCTCCCGCGAGGGGAGGGGGGCGTTGTTGCAGGCTTCGCGTGATGCTGGGCATTCACTCATTTGTCACCCCCGGGCTTGATCCGGGTCCATGCAAACATCAAGCGTGACATCTTCCATGGATTGCCCTGCCGACGGATGTCGGCCTGTGCCGACGAGGTCAATCCTCGGGTCAAGCTCGAGGACAGGTCTGGCAATGACAAACGAGTGAGTATGAGCGCTGTTCGATGCTCGCCCCCTTTCTCCTCGCGGGAGAGGATTGGGGTGAGGCGGTGGAGGCTCCGCATGAGATGGCTGCAGTTGTGATGCCTCTTTCGTTTCGGCAAGCCGCTTACCTGCAACGCACCAAGCGCTCCCACAAATCAAGCCGCACTGCCGCCTCTCCCGCGCGCCTTGCCCTGATGGCGCTTGAACCAGTCGATGGCGTAGCGCATCGCCGCATCGCAGGCGCGTGAGGGCGGGCTGGCCGGATGGCGGACCAAGCAGGATCTTCTGCGACGGAACGGCATCGCCGATCGGCCCCTCCCCGTCCGACGATTTCTACTCAGCGATTTTTACGCCCCGATTTCCACGCTGCGATTTCGACGCCGTGGAGAACCGCAGGCGCCCCGCCCCTCGCGCGGTCTTTGCTCAAAGGGCGCAAGGGCTGCCCAGCCTGTTTCATACGGCATGGCTTCCTCCTCTTGGTAAGGAAAAATTAACTAATTGGATCGACAGATTGCTTGCAAGGCCGTCTTGTGTCCGATCTCGCTCGACCAGATCGTGATCAAGCCGAGAGGAGTGTCCGCCGGTTGGGGGAGCGGCGGAATTTGCACCGATGTCAGTGCCACGGCCGATCGCACGCCGCGCCTGATGTCATGCCGCTTTGTCACCCCGGAATTGAGTGTTGCGATTGGGGGCGAAGATGGCGGATGGCAAGAATGGCGGAAGCGTGAGCCCGGCGAGCGGATGGCGGCGGCGGTTGATGGCGGCGGGTTCGCTGCCGATGATGTCCCTGATGACGCTGCTGGCGGCAACCGGTTCGCCCCAGCCGGTTCTGGCGGCCGATATCCACGTTTCCACGCCGGTGGACACCGTCAATTCCGGTTCACTGGCTACCGGCACCGATGGCGTCATCAAGGACGGCGCCGGGAAGCTCACCCTGACCGGCGCCAACACCTATACCGGCGGCACGACCATTCAGCAGGGCATCCTGGCGCTCGGCGCCGGCGGCAGCCTGGCCGCGACCGGCGCGGTCGACCTGGCAGCGGCGGGGACCGGCTTCGACATCTCCGGCTCGATCGGCAACCAGACGATCGGCGCGCTCGGCGGCGTCAGCGGCAGCACGATCGCGCTGGGCGGCAATTTCCTTGGATTTGGCGACGCGGGCAATGCCGCCTTCAACGGCAGCATCGACGGCTCTGGCGGCCTGATCAAGAACGGCACCGGCATCCAGACATTGAACGGCGCCAGCACCTTCAGCGGCGGCGTGGCCCTGAATGCCGGCGGCCTGATCGTCGGCAATAACACCGCGCTGGGAACCGGCGCACTGACGGTCTACGGCACGACCACACTCGATTCGAACGCGTCGATCACGCTGTCGAACGATGTCATGCTCTCTTCCGGCTCCGCCCTGGCAGTGGGCGGCAGCAATAATCTGACCCTTGACGGCACGATCAACGGCTCTGGCAGCCTGGCCAAGGACGGCAGCGCCACATTGACCCTGCAAGGCGCCAACACTTATACCGGCGGCACCACCATCAATGCCGGCACGCTGGCGATCGGTACCGGCGGCAGCCTGTCCGCGCTCGGCACGCTCGCCCTCGCCGGCACAGGCACGTTCGACATCTCGGCCGGCGGCAACCAGGCGACCGGCTCGCTGGCCGGAACAGGCGGCACCGTCACGCTGGGCGGCAACACGCTCACCCTGAACGGGGTCGACGACAGCACCTACAAGGGTACCATCGCCGGCAACGGCGGCCTGATCAAGAACGGCACCGGCATCCAGACATTGAACGGCGCCAGCACCTTCAGCGGCGGCGTGGCCCTGAATGCCGGCGGCCTGATCGTCGGCAATAGCACCGCGCTGGGGACCGGCACCTTGAGCGTCAACTCCTCCGCCAGGCTGGATGCCAGCACGGCGCTCGTTCTGGCCAATAACGTCAACCTGTTGCCGGGCGCGATTCTCACTTTGTCCGGCAGTAATGCGATGACGCTGGGAGGTACGATCTCGGGCAGCGGCGGCCTGACCAAGAACGGCAGTGCCGCATTGACCTTGAACGGCGCCAACGCTTTCCACGGTGGCGTGGTCCTGAATGCCGGCGACCTGATCGTCGGCAATAGCGGCGCGCTGGGGACCGGCGCCTTGAGCGTCAACTCCTCCGCCAGGCTGGATGCCAGCACGGCGGTCAGTCTGATCAACAATATCGGCTTGTCGTCGGGCGCGACCCTCACCTTGCCCGGCAGCAATGCGATGACGATGGGAGGCTCGATCTCGGGCGCCGGCGGCATCACGAAAAACGGCTAGGCAACCCTGACCCTGACCGGGGTAAATACCTATACCGGCGGCACCACCATCAATGCCGGCACGCTGGCAATCGGCGCCGGCGGCAGCCTGGCCGCAACCGGCGCGCTCACCCTCGCCGGCACGGGCGCGGTCGATATCTCCAGCTCGACCACCAACCAGACGATCGGCTCGCTGGCCGGAACGGGCGGCACCGTCGCGCTGGGCGGCAGGAGCCTGACGATTGGCGGCACGGGCACGACCACCTTCGACGGCCGTATCAACGGCACCGGCGGCCTGGTGAAGACCGGCAGCGGCACGCAGGTCCTCAACGGCGTCAACGGCTATACGGGCCAGACCAGTATCAATGCCGGCATCCTGGCGGTGGGCGACGAGATGCATGCCACGGCGTCGCTGGCCGGCAATGTCGCGGTCAGCGGCGCCGGCACGCTGGCCGGCCATGGCACGGTGACAGGCTCGGTCGATAACGCGCAAGGCGGCATGGTGGAGCCGGGCGGCTCGATCGGCACGCTGCATGTCGGCGGCAACTACAACCAGGACAGCAATTCGACCCTGCGCATCCAGGTGAGCCCCTCGGCCGCCTCGCAACTCGCAGTCGGCGGCACGGCCAATCTCGGCGGCACGCTGAACCTGGTCTTCGCGCCGGGCGTCTATAGCGCGCGCAGCTATACCATCGTCAGCAGCACCGGGCTGAGCGGCACCCGCTTCGCGACGGTGGCGCAGAATGGCGGGGCGATCTTTAACGACATCACCTACGATCCCAATAACGTCATGCTGATGGTCAATGCCAGTTCACTCGGTGGCGGCGGTACCGGCGGCGGCTTCACCGTGGCGCCGCAGAACGGCCAGGTGATCGGCGCGACGACGGCGAGCCTGGTGCAGGGAGCGCAAGCGGCAAGCCGGACCTTGTTCGGCCATCTCTCGGACCGCCGCCTGGGTGCTGTGGGAAAGACCGGGACCGATGATCTGCGGACCGCCTTCGCCGGCAGCGATCCGACCCAACAGGCGGCCTTCGGCGGCGATCTCGCGGGCTTGAACGCGGTTGTCGCGGCTCTGCCGGAAGCGCTCGCCAGGCATGGCGGCTGGTTCCGCGCCACGGGCGGCTTCGGCAATATCGACGGCGGCAGCCTGCATGACGTGGACAGCCATGGCGGCGGCTTCATGGCCGGCTATGATTATCACCTGACCGATCAATTCCTGATCGGCGGCGCGGTGGGCTATAGCCGCACCCAGATCGAGCAGAGCGACGGCAGCAATGCAGAGATCAACACGCCACGCGCCAATCTCTACGGCAGCTATCAGATCGGCAACTTCGCCCTCGACGGCAGCCTGGGCTATGCCTATGACCGCATCGAGACGCGCGATGTCAGCGACGGCGGCACGGCCAAGTCCCGGCACGACGCCCATGAGCTGAGCGCTGGGTTGCAGGCGAGCTACCGGGTCGACCTGCCGCAGAAGATCGCCCTCACGCCGCGCCTGGGCCTCGACTACCTGCATCTCTTCGAGGACGGCTTCAAGGAGAACGGCACACAGGATTTCGACCTCCAGGCCAAAAGCGGCGATCTCGACTCCTTGAAGTCCTCGATCGGCATCAGCGTGGCCCGGACCTTCGAGACCGATCGCGGCACGCGCATCACTCCGCAACTCGATCTCACCTATAGTCACGAAATGCTGGACAACGGCCGCAACGCCCAGGTGCTGGCCGGCGGCGGCGCCTTCACCATCCAGGGCGTGAAGCCGAGCCGCGACGAGTTGATGCTGGGGGTGAGCCTCACCGCTTCGCTCAGCCAGAGCTTCGATCTCTATGGCGGCTATATCGCCCTGCTGCCGGTTGGCAATACCGCGAGCCATAACTTCTCGGCGGGGCTGCGGGTGAGTTTTTAACCGGTGACATCGGGTTTGTCCGGAGCCTAACCGGCCGCACGGCCGCGCCTCTCCCGCACCATATCCCGATGGCGCTTGAACCAGTCGATGGCGCAGCGCATCACCGCATCGCAGGCGCGTGAGGGCGGGCTGGCCGGATGGCGGACCAGCAGGATCTTCTGCGGCGGAACGGCATCGCCGATCGGCCGCACCGCGATCTCGGCGCCGTCATAGCTGCGATCGCCCACCGGCCGCGTATAGGCGACCGCCACGCCATGGCCGCCCGCCACCAGGCCGCGCTGCAATTCGAAGCCGGTCACCCGCGCGGCGATGCGGGGCGCCGGGAGACCGTGTAACGCAAAGAGATCCATCACATGCTGCCAGGTATGCGGCTGCTCGTTCATGACGAAGGGTTCCGCCGCGAGATCGCGCAGCTTGACTGTCTTGCGAGCCGCCAGGGGATGCGCCGCCGGCAGCAGCGCCGTCAGGCGCAACGCCCCCAATTCCGTGATCTCAAGAGTATGGTCGAAGGCAACGTCGTAGCTGAGCGCGAGATCGATGCTGTTCTCTTCCATCGCCCGGGCGATCGCGTCGAAATCGCCTTCGCGGAACCGCAAGGTGACGGCCGGATGCCGGGTGCGGATTTCCGTCAGCAGGCGCGGCAGATAGAAGGGTGCGAGATCGTGATGGCAGGCCAGCACCACATCGCCGCCGACCGGATCGTCCTCGCCCTCCCCCACCAGACCGATGCCAGCGAGATCCGCCGCCTCGGCCAGCAGGTTGCGGGCGCGGGCGAACAGCCGCCGGCCGAATGGTGTCGGCATGATCCCCTGCCCCTTGCGGCGCACGAACAGCGCGCGGCCGTAATACGCCTCCAGTTCGGCGATGGCGGCCGAGATCGCCGGCTGCGAGACATTCAAGGCCGAGGCAGCGGCGGTCACATTGCTGCGCTCGGCGGCGGCCAGGGCATAACGCCACTGTCGCAAGGAGAGATGGCGCAAGGCAGGCGATGGCTCGGTCATCAGATTTCCTGATTTATCATATCCAATCAGATTATTTTACGTGATGCCCTATCCGGCGCCAAATGGTTCCGACACCCGCCCCGGTCCGTCCCGACCGGATCCGCAACGAGAGCCGAGGCATCGCCATGAACGAGAGTCGCCGCATCACCCCTGAGAGCCAGGCCGAGAACATCACCGAAAGCCCAGCCAATTCGCTGCTCGGCCATATCGTCGATGCGCCCAGCCATCGGACTTGGGATGCCGAGACCCGCGCCGCCTATGACCGCGACGGCGTGGTCTGCCTGCGGGGCGCCTTTTCCGCCGCCCATGTCGCCGCCATGGCCGCTGGCGTCGAGCACGATCTGCACGCGCCCGGCCGTTTCTTCCGCGACCAGACGCCGGAGAACTCGCCGGCGAAATATCTCTTCTCCTTCTGGAACTGGCAGAACAACCCGCCGTTCCAGCAGGTCATCTTCAACTCGCCGGCGGGCGAGATCGCCGGCCGCCTGATGGGTGCCGAGCGCGTCACCATGATCATGGACAACTGGTTCCTGCGCGAGGCCGGCGCCACCAATGGCGCGCCCTGGCATCACGACGAACCCTATTTCGATTTCGACGGCGGGCGCATGTGCGTGATCTGGATGCCGCTGGAAAAGGCGGACCGCGAGGAAGGCCTGACCTTCGCGGCCGGCTCGCATCTTTGGGGCAAGCTCTTCATGCCGCTCTATTTCCGCCACCGCCAGCCTTATGACGGGGTCGAGGCGGATGGCGGCTATGATGTGGTGCCGGAGATCGATAGCGAGCCGGCGAAATACCGTCTGCTCGCCTGGGACCTCGATCCCGGCGATTGCCTGGTTTTCGATCTCCGCACCTTGCATTGCGCCACCGCCGGGACCAAGCCCCTGGCGCGGCAGATCCGCCGCCTGTCGCTGCGTTTCGGGAACCAGGATGTCCGTTTCAAGCCGCGCGGCGTCTGGACCGAGGAAATCAGCCGCTTCCTGATCGATGAGGGACAGAAAACCGGAGAAAAGCTCGACTGCCCGGTCCTGCCCGTCGTCTGGCCGGCGCCTGAAACGCGAGAACCGGCCACGACAGGACCAGTCGCGACAGGAAAATAACGCGGAAAATTACCGCCTATTTGCCGCAATCCCCTATTTGTCTCCGCCCCGGTGGACTTGCTAAGATGCGGCCCTTCGGGGGGAGGGTTCGGACCCTGAACGACTGCAGTTGGGGGGCTGGCGGCGCGCGGCATGAAAAACGCGGATCGCATCAATTTCTATACTGACACGCCGGCTTTGCAGCCGCAGGCTGCGCCGCTTGGCACCGCCGCCAATAGTCACGAGCGCGGCGCCGAAGCGGCCGCCACCACAACGGCTATCGCTGCCGGTACCTCTATTACCAGTACCACTGCTGCCAATTCCGCCGCTGCTACGGCCGAGCATACTGCCGTCAAGACCGCCTTGCGCGAGACGGCAATCTTGCGCGATCAACTGGCGACGCATCAGGCCGCCGCGCCGACCGCCGATCAGCGTCAGTTGCAGCGCCTGCTCTCCCATCTCGACAACTCGCGCCAGGACCAGCTCGAAGGCACGCCCGAAATCGGCAATCGCCGCAGCCGTCGCGCCGCGCAACGCCGGGGACGCTGGGTCAAGGCGGCCCTGGCAGCGGCGCTGCTTCTCGTCGCCCTGCAAGCTGCCACGCTCTGGTGGCTCTATCGCCAGACGGAGATCATGCTGGGCCGACCGCTGACCGCCGATACCCTGATCACCGCCACCTCGGACGATCTCAGTGTCAGCTTCCGCGCCGATGCCGATGCCGGCACCGTCGCCCATCTCTTACAGGCTCTGCATCTGCGCGTGGTCGACGGACCGCATGACGACGGCACCTATGTCCTGCGGCCGGAAAGCGGCACCGACAGCGTCAAGGCCCTCAACGCCCTGCGCGACCGCCGCGACCTCGTCTACAGCGCCGCTGCGGCGGATTGATCCTGGCTGATTGAGTGTTGACGCCGAGCAATCGGCTACGTCCCCAACTGCCCCACTATCACCCTGGAGTTAGATCCAGGAGTCCATGCCTACATCAAGCACGACTTCCGCCATGGATTGCCGGGTCAAGCCCGGCAATGACAAGGGAGAGTGACATGACCCAGTTACAGCTTCGGGCACTACGTTTCAGCTAGGCTCGCACAATGTGTCACCATCCCCACTGTCACCCCCGGACTTGATCCGGGGGTCCATGCCGACACCAAGCACAGCCTTTTCCATGGATTGCCCTGCCGACGCTTGTCGGCCTACGCCGATGGGGTCAAGCCCGGCAATGACAAACGAGATGACATCGCCCCTTGCGCGCAGCCAGCGCCGCTACGCCGCCGGCAGTGAGAGCAACTGCCGGGCTTCCGTTGGGCTGGCGGGGTGGCGGTCGTATTTGCCGCAGAGATCGGCGACGCGCTTCACCAGTTCGGCATTGCTGGCGGCGAGGCGGCCTTTCTCGAAATAGATATTGTCTTCGAGACCGGTGCGGGCATGGCCGCCGCGCTTCAGGGCCCAGTGATTGACGTCGAGCTGCAGGCGGCCGATGCCGGCCGCGGTCCAGGTGGCGCCGGGCAAGACCTCGTGCAACTCATCGATCATGAAATCCAGCACCTTCTCCCGCGCCGGCAGGGCATTGGGAATGCCGAGCACGAATTGCACATGGGCCGGTCCCTTCAGCAATCCCTTATCCAGCAGGGTGCGGGTGTTGTAGAGCATGGCGAGGTCGAACAATTCGCATTCCGGCTTGACGCCGTTATCGAGCATCGCCTGCGCCATCTCCTCGACCAGTTGCGGCGGATTCTCATAAATGATGGTGGCGAAGTTCACTGATCCCGTCGCCAGCGAGCACATATCCGGCTTCAGACCGATGCAGGAACCGCGTGCCACCGCATCGCGGCCGCGCCCGCCGGTCGAATGCTGGATGATGATGTCCGGGCAATGCTTGCGGATGCCGGCCTGCACCTCGGCGAAGCGCGCCGCATCGGAACTGGATTTGCCGTCTTCATCGCGCACATGGATATGCACGAGCGTGGCGCCCGCCTCATAGGCCTGATGGGTGCTTTCGATCTGCTCCTGGGGCGAGAGCGGCACGGCGGGATTCTGCGCCTTGGTCGGCTGGCTGCCGGTGATGGCGACGGAAATGATGGCGGGCTTACTCATGGACGGGCCTCATGATCCCGGTTTCTCCCCTCTGATCTTTCTTTAGGCGCGGCCAGTTCTACACGCCGCCAGCTACACACGGCCCATGATCCGGGCCACCAGCAGCCGCCAGATATCCGACGGCTGGTTGTCGATATTCTCATAGACGAAGAGATCGTAGCCGCCCCGCCGCAGCCGCTCAAGCTGCAGGCCGGCGAGACGCGCCGTCAGCAGCGCCGGCACGACCCGGCGTGACGGCCGCAGGGCGCGGAGTGCCGTCAGGTGATCGCCGGCGATCCGGACCAGTTCCTCCACCGCCTTGGCCAAAGCCGGCTGCGGCTTGAGGTCGAACAGCAGGTCGAGATCGACGCCATGCCGGCGCATCACGTCCTGAGGCAGCAGGAGCCGCCGGTACTGGGCCTGAAACAAGGTGGCGCGGATCAGGCCGGTCAGGCCATAGGCGATGCCGGCATGGCGCGCCATCGCATCCATCCGCTCATCCGCCGGATCGCTCCCGTGCTCAACACTCCCCCGCTCACCACTCCCCCGCTCACCACTGAGGGCTTGCAGCGAGAGACGAACGAGATTGCCCGCCGTCGCGTCGAGATAGGCCTCGACCCCCGCAAGATCGAGATTGGGATCGGGATCGATATCGCGTTCGCGGGCGGCAATCATCGCCTCCAGCCGCGCCACCGGCAGGCGATGGCCGCGCACCGCCTCGGTCAGCGGCGGCGTCACTCCGTGTCGTCGCACGGCGCCCCCGGCGGCGATCTCGCCCACCGCATCGCGCCACCATTGCAGGCGGATGAGGCCCAGCATGTGCTCGGAAACCGATTCGCTGATCTGGGCCAGTTCCAGGTTGAAGGCCGCCAGGGCGGCGAGGACCGGCCGGTCACGGGCCGGCGCCACCAGCACGCTCAGGTAACGGTCGCGGTCGAACCGGCTGAGTTGCTCGAGGCAATATTGCTCACCGCCATGTGTCGAGGGTTCAGCCACGTCTTACCCTTACGCAGAAGAAGGAAATACACATTCTGATTGTCACCCGGATATCCTGGCCTACAATAAGCTGTAGAGACTGAGATCATCAGTCCGGGAGGCAGTCGGTCCAGCTGAACGCGGAGCATCCGACGGCCTCGGGTCATTTGACTAGCATGTATGGGGGAGAAAAAATGAGCAAAATTCTGGAGAATCTGAAGACAACCCTGATCGCCGGTATCGTTGTCGCGATCGTCATCGCTGTTTTGCGCCACGGATCGCAGATGGGCAGCGAGGCTTACGCGGCGCTGGTCATGCGCTGGATCCATGTCGTCACCGGTGTCCTGTGGATCGGCCTGCTCTATTACTTCAATTTCGTGCAGATCCCATCGATGCCGAAGATCCCGGACGAGCAGAAGCCGGCCATCGGCAAGGTGATCGCGCCGACCGCCCTGTTCTTCTTCCGCTGGGCCGCCGCCTTGACCGTTCTCTTCGGCCTGCTGACCGCCGGCGCCAACCGCTACCTGGTCGAGGCCCTCACCTTCCAGTCGGGGGTCGCAACCATCGGGATCGGCATGTGGCTGGCCCTGATCATGGCCTTCAATGTCTGGTTCATCATCTGGCCAAACCAGAAGAAGGCCCTCGGCATCGTCGAGGCCGATGCCGATGCTAAGAAGAGGGCGGCACGCATCGCCATGCTGACCTCGCGCATCAACACGCTGCTCTCGATCCCCATGCTCTATTGCATGGTCGGCCAGAAATTCGGCTGATCGGACCGGCGACGGAACAGCGCGTCGCCATTGCGGGAACGGGAGCCATCGGCTCCCGTTTTTGTTGGCATTCCACCTTTCCTTGGAGCCTCGACTTTTCTTCGAGCTTCGACGGCATTGCCTTGGTTTTAAAGAATTTACCGGGATGGTCGCAAATCTCGCCCACGATCCGCATCCGGCAGTGTCGAAACCTGACAACGCGCCGCGCCTTGCCCTTCCGACATCCGATTGACACATCACCGGCACTTTTCGTCGCCGATGTCGCTCACAATCAATAACCCCCATTACTTTAGGGGTGAAACGCGCGCCGGATGACGGTAGGAATGTTGCGTCACGGAGAAGCCAAACAAAGACCTGCCAACAAGAAGAAAGGTATGTCAGTCATGACGACCCACACCCTCCCCGAACTTCCCTATGCGCTCGATGCCCTGCAGCCGCATATCTCCAAGGAAACCCTGGAGTTCCATTACGGCAAGCATCATCAGACCTATGTCACCAATCTGAACAATCTGATCAAGGGCACCGAATTCGAGAATGCCTCGCTGGAAGACATCGTGAAGAAGTCTTCGGGCGGCATCTTCAACAATGCGGCGCAGATCTGGAACCACACCTTCTATTGGCACAGCCTGTCGCCCAAGGGCGGCGGACAGCCGAGCGGCGCCCTCGCCGAGGCGATCAACAAGAAGTGGGGCTCCTTCGACAACTTCAAGGCCGAGTTCACCAAGGTCGCCGTTGGCACCTTCGGCTCCGGCTGGGGCTGGCTGGTGAAGAAGCCGGATGGCTCGCTCGATCTCGCCAGCACCAGCAATGCCGCGACCCCGCTGACCACGGCGGACAAGCCGCTGCTGACCTGCGACGTCTGGGAGCATGCCTATTACATCGACTACCGGAACAAGCGCCCCGATTATGTCGGCGCCTTCTGGAACCTGGTGAACTGGGACTTCGCGGCGAAGAACTTCGCCTAAGTCCGAGCCTCATCCGGAGCTGCGAAACGGGAGCCGACAGGCTCCCGTTTTTGTTGGGCAGAGGCTGTGACCCGCCAGCTCGTCCCCTGCCGGTTCGCGCCTTGCCGGTCGGTTCGCGCCCTGCCCTGTTCCTTGCTTGCCTTATTCGACTGGCAGCAACGCCGCCACGACCTGGCGGCCTTCGGCGAGCAGGACATTATAGGTGCGGCAGGCGGCACCCGTATCCATGACTTCGGTGACGATGCCGGCGGCGCGCAAGGTCTGACGCAGATCGGGTGCCAGCATCGCCATGCGCGGACCGCAGCCGAGCAGCATGAGCGTCACCTCGCCGGCCTTGCCGGCCTCGATCACGGGCTCGAATTGCGCGAGGGTCAGATCGGCGAAGCTTGTCGCCGACCAGGGAACGGTCCGGCCGGGAAAGACCAGGACGGCGCCATGATAGGCGCTGCCGGAGACCTTGAATCCGCCATCGCCATAGGCTTCGACGATCTGGCGGCCTTCGGGAATGAGGGGCGTCACATCCATGACGGCCTCCTTGCAAATGGGCTCAGCGTGGCGGCGGTACCTCTAGAGGCGACCCGCCCGGATACAATACCGCTTAGATACAACGCCACCTGAGCCGATTGGTTTCAGCCCTTCTTGACGGCGCCTTCAGTCCGCGCGGGCGCTGCCGGTTTCTGGGCCGTCTTCTGCGCCGGTTTCTTCGCAGGCGCGGAAGGTGCGGCGGAAGCGGCTCCGTCCTCCTGCTTCTCCTCGCCGGTCCGACGGATGTTCTTGTAGAGCAGCAGCGGCGTCGCGACACAGATAGTCGAATAGGTGCCGATCACGATGCCCCAGATCAGCGCCACCGAGAAGCCGTGCAGCACCTCGCCGCCGAAGAAGTAAAGCGCCAGGACCGAGAGCAATGTCAGGCCGCTGGTGACGGTGGTCCGGCTCAGGGTCGAATTCAGGGCGAGATTGATCAGCTCGCCCATCGGCATCTTCTTGTAGCGTTTCAGGTCGTACCGGATGCGGTCATAAATGACGACCGTGTCGTTCACCGAATAACCGGCGATGGTCAGCACCGCCGCGACGATGGTGAGATCGAATTCGAGATGCAAGAGAGAGAAAAGGCCGATCGTGGTGATCACGTCATGGAACAGCGCCAGCAGGGCATTGACGCCGAACTGCCATTCATAGCGGAACCAGACATAGGCCATGATGCCGAGCATGGCGAGGGCAAAGGCCCAGGCAGTGCCGGATTTCAGCTCCTCGCCGAATTTCGGTCCCACGCTCTCGGTCCGGCGGTATTCCCAGTTCGAGCCCAGCGTGTCCTTGATCTTCTGGACGGCGGTCTGCTGCGCCTTCTCATCGGTCTGCGACTGCAGCGGCACACGCACCAGGACGTCCTTGTTGTCGCCGAAGGTCTGCAGTGCAATCTCGCCGAGGCCGAGATTGTTGAGCTTCTCGCGCATGTCCTTCAGGTCCACGGCCTGTTCGCTGCGCACTTCGATGAGGATACCGCCCTCGAAATCGATGCCGTAATTGAGGCCCCGGGTGAAGAACAGGACGATCGAACCCACCACCATGATCACGGAGATCAGGAAGGTGACCTTGTGATAGCGCATGAAATCGATGCGCGTACCCGCCGGAACGATGTGAAGCGGCTTAAACATGATTCCGGGCCTCTTAGAGCGGCAATTGCTTCGGCCGCGTGCGGCGCAGCCAGATCGAAGTCATCAGACGGGTGACCCAGATCGAGGTGAACATCGAGGTGACGATGCCGATGATCAGCGTGATGGCGAAGCCCTTGATCGGGCCGGAGCCGAACTGGAACAGGAAGGCCGTGGCGATCAGATGGGTGATATTGGCATCGAAGATGGTGCCCTGGGCCTCGCGATAGCCGGTCTCCATCGCCGTCACCGGCGAGCGGCCGTTGCGCATTTCCTCGCGCACGCGCTCCAGGATCAGCACGTTGGCGTCGACCGCCATGCCGAGGGTCAGGACCATGCCGGCGATGCCGGGGAAGGTCAGGGTCGCACCGAAGATCGAGAGGATCGCCATCATCAAGACGGCGTTCAGCACCAGAGCCGCATTGGCGAACATGCCGAACAGGCCGTAGAGCACCAGCATGGCAATGACGATGAGGACAACGGCCAGGATACAGGCGAGCTTGCCGGCGGCGATCGAGTCAGCACCGAGATCGGCGCCGACCGAGCGTTCCTCCAGCACCGTCAGGGGCGCTGGCAGGGCACCGGCGCGCAGCAGCAGCGCCAGGTCGCGGGCGCTTTCCGTGGTGAAATTGCCGCTGATGATGCCGCTGCCGCCCATGATGGCGCTGCGGATCACCGGCGCGCTGATGATCTTGCTGTCGAGGACGATGGCGAAACGCTTGCCGATATTCTGCGCGGTCACGTCGCCGAAGCGGCGGGCGCCGACGGAATCGAAGCTGAAGGCGACGACCGCCATGCCGTTCTCGAAAGTCTGCTGGGCGCCGGTCAGGTTCTCGCCCGACACCATGACCCGCTTCTGCAGCGGCAGGCCCGGCTGGCCGGCCTTGGCTTCGCCCGTATCCGGCGCCCAGGGCACCATTTCGGTGGTCGGCGAGAGCTGGCCGCTGACGGCGGCGCCCTCATCCACCAGGCGGAAGGTCATCTTCGCCGTCTTGCCGACCAGTTCCTTGAGATGCTGCGGGTCCTTGACGCCGGGCAACTGCACGACGATGCGGTCGTCGCCCTGGCGGATGATGGTCGGTTCCTTGGTGCCGGTTTCGTCGATACGCTTGCGGATCACCTCGATCGACTGCTCGACCGCCTGGACCTTCAACTCGCGCTCGCCGGCATCGCTGAACTTGATCGAGACCTGGCCGTCATTGCCGATGGCGAGGTCCATCGTGCCGGCCGCCTTCTTCAAGGCGGGCTCCGCCGCCGAAGCCGAACCGGGATCGCGCAGCTTCAGGCCCACCGCCCCGTCCTTCACGGCAAGGTCGGTGTAGCCGACATTGGCGGCGCGCAACTGGGTGCGGACCTCGTCCATGACGCTGGCCAGCCGCTCGGCCACCAGCGCCTTGGTATCGACTTCATACAGGAGATGCGAACCGCCCTGGAGATCCAGGCCCAGGCTGACCACCGTTTTCGGCACCCAGCCGGGCATGGTCTCCAGCTTGTCGCGATTGATCAGATTCGGCGCCGCGAAAATAAAACCAGCCAGGATGATGGCCAGGATCAGCGTGACCTTCCACTTCGAAAACTGCAGCATGCCCGCTTACCCAGTCAGTCTCTTTCTTGGCCCAGTTTCCTGGCCCAGGGTCTTGGTTCCGGTGGCTCTTGGCCCCGATCGTTTCCCGGCGCCGTCTCCGACGATGCGTCTTACTTCTTTTCGGCCGTCTTGTTGACCACCTCGGTGATCGACTGACGCAGCACGCGGACGCGAACGCCGTCGGCGATCTCGACCTTCACTTCGCTTTCATTGGTGACCTGGGTGACGACACCCAGCAGGCCACCGCTGGTCAGCACCTGATCGCCGGTCTTCAGGGTCTGGACCAGTTCACGATGCGCCTTCGCCTTGCGCTGCTGCGGTCGAATCAGCAGGAAGTAGAACACCACGAAGATCAGCAGCATCGGGGCGAGAGACGTCAGCGTGCCCATCATATCGCCGCCCGGTGCGGCGCCGCCCGCTGCCTGTGCCCATGCCTGAGAAATCCACATTTTTATCAGCCCCCTCGTCTATCGAGTCCGTTTATATGCAGTTGCAATGCCGCAAATTGCTTAAAAGTCGGGCGGACTATAACGATCATCCTCCGAAAAGCAATGGCTTGCGGCCTATTCAACTGGGGGCTCAAGGGACGATTGCCAAGCCCCTGTTCCGGCTGACAAACCGATTTTCCGGTCTTTCGCCCTCCCGGATTGCGGCCATGTGCCCGGGCCGGGGCGCCAAGCCGGCCTTAGGCCGGGGCTCGGAATCCGATCCGGGGAATACCGGGAGGTGTTTGCGGGATGTCCATGTGACGCAGCCCCCGGGTCTGATCCCCCCTGGTCAAACCCGGTGGACGCCCCCACCTAGTACCATCCGACCAAGGGAACCAGTAACAGCCAGCGACGTGACAGGATACCGGGTGACAGAGCACGGGGTGACGGGACACGGGGTGACAAAGCACCGGCAAGACGCCACCGATGTGAAGCCTCGACGATGAAGTCTTGACGGGGCACTCGGCCCGGGACTCAACGGGACGACGGGCGGCGCCTGCGGATCACCGAGATCCTGCGCGAGCTCTCGACGGGCGATCCCGACGATCCGGTCACCATCGAGGATATCAACCGTCAACTGGGCGATCGTGCCTTCGGCATCCTGCTGCTGATCTTCAGCCTGCCGAACTGCATCCCCCTGCCCGGCATTCCCGGCCTGTCCTTCATCACCGGCCTGCCGGTCATCTTCTTCGCCGCCCAATTGGCCTGGGGCGCACCGGTTCCCTATGTACCGCGCTGGCTGCTCAACAAAAGTCTCAAGAAAGGCCAGGTTTAAAAAATTACTGCAATATCAGCGCGTTATTTGCACTGGATCGAGCGCGAACTGAAGCCGAGGTTGATCGGCCTGCTCAGTGGCGTGCCGGAACGGATCCTCGGGCTCGTGGCCTTGACCCTGGCCTTGCTGCTGTCCCTGCCGATCCCCATGGGCAACCTGCTGCCCGGCATCGCCCTCGCCGTCCTGTCCCTGTCGATCGTCGAACGGGACGGGCTGCTGACCCTGATCGGCTATGTCCTGTCGATCCTCGCCGCCGCCTGGATCGGCCTGTTGTTCTGGGGCGGCAAGACGATCCTGGACCGGGCGATGGCCCTGATCTGACGGTTTCCCCGAGCTGTCGATTGCTCAGATATCGAGGGTGCCCGGCAAATCCTGCCGGCGCCCGCCGCAATCGGGCTGTTTATTTTGAAGGGGTATCCATTTACCGGGCGCCGAGCAGCAAGGAGCCGAGTCCCGGTACCTTCTCCTTCATCTTATTGGCGGTCTGCTGCTTCATCTCGGCCTTGACCTCTTCCGCCATCTTCTTCTCGACGGCCGCGCGTTCCTCCGGCCCATCTGCTTCAGCTTCTCTTCGCTGAGATTATGCGCCGCCAGCCAAGCGTCCCGCATCCGCTCGGCCACGGATTTCTTCATGTAATCGAGGAATGTCTTGGTCGGATCGTCGCCGCCGCCGACACCGCTGCCCTTGCCCGCTTGCTGATTGGCCTCGCCCGTCCCCAATCCCCCTTGCGTTAATCCCGGGGCCGGGGAAGCGGATGTCGGATGGATCATGGCTGTCTCCTGAAGAACCGGACGGCCGGATAGGACGCCGAAACAGCAAGAATAAATGCACATTCCATGCCATCTCGACACTGATTACGGGTAGTCAGCCGCCATTTCCTCCCGCCCCTCGCATCTCCTTTGCCGGGGCTACGAGGATGATCGGAGTTGCCAAGATTCAGGCTGATCGCTCAGCTCACCATGCGCTTGCGCAGCTCAGCCAGCAGGGCCTTGGTGATATAGCCGTCCTGGGGCCAGCCGATTTCCCTCTGGAACTGCCGGGCCGCCTTGCGGGATTTCAGGCCGAGAATGCCGTCCGCCCCGCCGGCGTCATAGCCGCGCCGCTCCAGCAATTCCTGCACCTCGATCCGTTCGTTGAGATTGAGCTGCGGGTCGTTGACCGGCCAGGGCGAGACAACGCCCCGCCCGCCCCTGATCTGGTCGCCGAGATAGGCGACCGACAGAGCGTAGCTGGTGGAGTAGTTGTATTTCAGGATGGTGCGGAAATTCTGCCCCACCAGGAAGGCTGGCCCCTTATAGCCGGCCAGCAGCAGGATCGAGGTGCCGCCGGTCAAAGGCGGTAACGGCGTCCCATCGATCGTCTTCACCCCCAGGCCTTGCCAATAGGCGAGCGGCTTCTGGACATCCAGCTCGGCCTCGCCATAGGGGAACTTCGCCGGCAGCTTGACTTCGACGCCCCAGGGCTGGCCCTGCTCCCAGCCGTCGCGGTTCAGCATGTTGGCGGTCGAGGCGAAGACGTCCGGCATCGAATTCCAGAGATCCGGCGCGCCGGTTCCCTCGCGGTCCACCGCCACGCTGAGATAGTTGCTGGGCAGGAACTGGCTATGCCCCATAGCTCCGGCCCAGGAGCCGATCATCTGGCTCGGCTTGATATGGCCGGCATCGACGATGTCCAGGGCCGCCAGCAATTCTTTGCAGGCGAAGGGCGCGCGGTTGGCGCGGTAGCCGAGATTGGACAGGGCCTCGAAGACATTGATGTCGCCGAAATTGCCGCCGAAATCGGTTTCCAGCCCCCAGATCCCCATCATCACCGAGGCCGGCACGTTATAATCGCGAGAGACCGCTTCGATGGCCGCAGCATTCTCGGCATATTTCTGCTGGCCCTTGGCGATGCGGCTGGGCGAGACCGCCTTGCTCATATAGGTCCAGACCGGCGTCACGAATTCCGGTTGCTTGCCGGCACTGGCGCTGATCGAGGGGTTCTCCTTCACCGTGGCGAAAGCGAGCTGGATCATATCCGGCCGCTTGCCCTGATTTACGGCGTAGGATTGGAAGCGCGCCACCCAGTCGCCGTAGCTGCTGGCCTCGGTCGGGCAGCTCGTCTGATTGAGCAGCCGGAAATTCTGCGCCGGGCCCTGGGACGTGACACCGCCGGCGGCGGTGGTTCCGCCAGCCGTACCGGTGGTCGATGTCCCGGTCGCGGTTGTTCCGGTCGCGGATGTCCCCGTCGTGGACGCTCCTGTCGTGGATGCCCCTGTTGTGGATGTACGAGGTTCGCCGGCACAGCCGCTCAACAACGCCACGCCAAGAAGCAACCACCAACGCCGGTCAATCATATCGGGCCTTTCCCCTAAGCTCATCGCAGGTGCCGGTGAGCATAGGTCGCAATGCCGCTTTTGTCATGCCGGGAACCACCGCCCTGACCATTCTGTGATACGGATTGCAAGGGCCGACGCCATGCACCCAAGGCCGGACGAGCATGCATCCGGCAGCCCTGCTCAACACCCGTCCCCCGCCCCTATCCTGGCCCTGGAGGAAATTTCCGCGCCAGCGGCCGACGATCAAAGTAAAATCGGGATGATACCCGGCTCCGGCCCATCAAGGTGGCATCAAGTCGGACGTCAGGGCAGGCAGCACGGCACGGCACGGCACGGCACGGCACGGCACGGAAAGCATGGCGCGCAGCATATGGCGCGAAAACAGGGGAGATCGATGACGGATCAATCTTCGGCGGCGATTCACCGCCGCGGCGCCCTCTTGGTGGCCGCCGCCGCTTTGTGCTGGAGCACCGGCGGGTTGATCGCGCGTTTCATCACCGCCGATCCCTGGACCCAGATCTGCTGGCGCGGCGGCTTTTCCGCCCTCGCCCTGCTGTGCTTCCTGTTCTGGCGCGAAGGGCTCCGAACCTTCTCCCTGTTCCGTATCCAGGGTCTGCCCGGCCTCGCCGTGGCGCTCTGCTTCAGCGCCGCCTCGATCAGCTTCGTCATCGCCCTGCGCCACACCACCGTCGCCACGATCCTGGTGATCCAGAGCACCGCCCCGCTGATCGCCGGCATCATCGCCTGGGTCTGGATGCGCGAGCCGATCTCGCTGGTGAAGGCGCTCGCCATGCTGCTGGCCCTGGGCGGGGTCATGGTGATGATGTCGCAGCACGATATGGCGGCCAGCCCCCTCGGCCTGATCCTCTCCGCCGTGATCGCCTGCTCGCTGGCCGTCGCCACCGTGATCACCCGCCGTTTCCAGCATATCCGCATGACCCCCGCCTGCTGCCTGGCCGGCATCATCATGGCGGTGGTGGGCGGGCTGCTCGGCGCCCCCTTCGGCGTCGATGCGCCCAATCTCGCTTTGCTGTTCCTGTTCGGCGCTGGCCAGTTGGCGGTCGGCCTGATCTGCTTTTCCTTCGGGGCACGGCTTATTCCCGCCGGCGAGGCCTCGCTGATCGGGCTCCTGGAATGCATTCTCGGCCCCGTCTGGGTCTTCATCGTCCTCGGTGAAAATCCCGGCCCCGCCGCCGTGATCGGCGGGTTGATGGTGCTGAGCGCCGTGGCCTGGAACACGGTCGCGGAATCCCGCCGCGCCCACCGGATCGCGGCACCTGTGAGCTAGCCGGATGGCTTGACTCGCCAGATTGGCCGGAATCCCGTCCAGCGTAATTCCCGTCCGACAAGATCGACACATATTCCGTTGTGCGGGTCCCGCCTGACACCCGCCCGAGCTGTATACGCGTCAGGCCGGCGATTTAACCTGGGCTTGCCGTTCGGCGCCCCCTCGAACTTCCCATTCCGCTATGCTATGACTGCATTCCCTACGGGAATCGGCCTAAGGGCGAAGGCGGCCGGCAAGATAGGGCATCGACTTAATAGCCGGAATACGGGGACATGTCGTCGACACTCAGCAATGCTGCCGAAAAGAGCTTGCGCGGCTTCCCGCTGCTGCGCTGCCTCAGCGATGAGGAAATCAAAGCGGTTTCCAGCCGCTGCCGCTGGCGGACCTATAATCGCGGCGAGGCCGTGCTCGACAAGGGCAGCACCAGCCGCGACGTCTTCTTCATCCTGCGTGGCGCCGTCGCCATCGTGACCTTTTCCGGGGCCGGGCGCGAAGTGACCCTGGCGACCCGCAAGGCCGGCGATTTCTTCGGCGAACTGGCGGCGATCGATGAGCAGCCGCGTTCCGCCAGCGCCACCGCCGTAGAGAAGACCGATCTCGCCATCATGGCACCGGAGATCTTCACCGAACTGGTGCGCGACCGCGCCGATGTCGGCTTCATGCTGCTGCAGCGCCTGGCCGATATCATCCGCACCAGCAGCATGCGGATCATGGAACTTTCCACCCTGCAGGCGGCGCAACGCGTCTATGCCGAGCTTCTGCGCATGGCGCAGCCCGATGCCGCCGTGCCCGGCCTCTGGGTGGTGCGGCCGCTGCCGCCGATGCATGAGATCGCCAGTTTGACCAGCACGACGCGCGAGACCGTCAATCGCGCGATCAGCCAGCTCTATCCTTCCGGCCTGCTCAAGCGCAAGGGGCGCAATCTGTTCCTGATGGATCGCACCAAGCTGGAGGAAATCGTGCAAAGCCTACAGGTGCATCACTCACGTAGGCACGACGCCTGACACTCACCCACATCTAACCGTAGTACCGATTACCCGCCGCGAAAACCGCGCGGCGGGACGGTCATGAGCATTGATCAGATGTGATCGACATCCTGTGTGGTGTCGAGCATCGAGGGCTGTGCCATCGGGCGCTGACGCTGCAGACGCTGGAACTGCATATAGGAGAACGGCATCGAGGCGAGGTAAGCGAGACCGCTGAACAGAATCGTGTTCCAGGTCTCCGATGCCAGCAGCGCGATATAGAAGGTCGCGGCGAGCATCGCCGGCAGGACCCAGGCCTGGGTTACCTTCAGTCGCTTGAAGGAGAAGGTCGGCAACCGGCTGACCATCAGCCCCGCCACACCGAACATCACTAGGCCGACGACGAAGGGATGATTGAAGAAGCCCGGGCCGTATTCAAAGGAACCGACCAGCGGCATCAACACCAAGGCCGCGCCGGCGGGCGCCGGCACGCCGGTGAAGAACCGCGAGGTCCAGGCCGGCAGATCGGTGTTGTCCAGTTTGGTGTTGAAGCGGGCGAGGCGCAAAGCCGTGCAGGCGCTGAACAGCAGCGCCAGGCCCCAGCCGATACGGCCCGACTGATCCAGCGCCCAGAGATAGAGGATCATCGCCGGCGCCACGCCGAAGCTGACGAAATCCGAGAGCGAATCCAGTTCGGCGCCGAATTTGCTGGTGCTGTCCAGCAGCCGCGCGATCCGGCCGTCGAGGGCGTCGAAGACCGCCGCCACGAGAATGGCGACCACCGCCAGTTCCCATTTCGCGACCAGCGCGAATTTGATGCTGGTGAGGCCGGCGCACAAAGCCGTCAGGGTCAGCATATTGGGAATCAGCCGGTTGATCGAATGATCGCGCAAACGGGTTCGCCGCATGGCCCGCACCCTCCTCGATGACAATTGATCTGTCAGTTACCGTTTTCGTAGCGCCGCCCGTACCGCCACGATACCTGTCCCGGTACCGCTACAATACCAGTGCCGTCATGACACCTGAACCGTCGCGCTGCTCACAGGTCCGTTACCGCATCTCTCCGAGACGGGGTGCTTCGTCAGAGCGGATATCCGCCAGCACGGTTTCCCCGGCAGTGGTCAACTGACCGACGGCAACCAGCGGCTGCACGCCATCCGGAAGATAGACATCGACCC
This sequence comes from uncultured Rhodospirillaceae bacterium, assembly GCA_964406155.1. Taxonomy (GTDB): domain Bacteria; phylum Pseudomonadota; class Alphaproteobacteria; order Dongiales; family Dongiaceae; genus Dongia_B. The sequence continues at coordinate 70,240 of CAYOQR010000022.1, forward strand.
GGCTGCCGAAGCGGATGATACCGAATCTCTCCCCTGCCCGCACCGTCTTTCCGGCCGTCAGGTTGCACTTGATGCGCCGCGCCACCAGGCCGGCGATCTGCACCACGCAGAAATTCAGCCCGTCCGCCGTGCGCAGATGGATCGACTGGCGTTCGTTATGCTCGCTCGCCTTGTCGAGCGCGGCATTGAGGAACTTGCCCGGCCGGTAGGCCAGAGCGATCACCTCGGCATCGATCGGATTGCGGTTCACATGCACGTTGAAGACGTTCATGAAAATGCTGATCCGTGTCAGCGGCCGCTGATCCAGGCCGATTTCCGAGGGCGGGATCGCCGGCTGGATCATCTGTACCACGCCATCGGCCGGCGCGATCACCAGTCCCGGACGGCTGGGCGTCACCCGGGCCGGATCGCGGAAGAAGTAGATGCACCACAGGGTCAGCACCACGCCCACCAGACCGAGCGGCATGGCGATCCACCACAAAATCACGGTGGCGACCGCGAAAATCGCGATAAACGGCCAACCTTCGCGATGGATCGGCGTCAAAACGGTCTGTAACACGATGCACACACCTTAAAGCTATTATCTGGCCGTTTCGGCCCGGGCGACAAGCCCGACAGGTCCGAAACGCCCGGCAAGTGGTTGATCTGCCACAGATCGGCCACAGGGTCACGCAGTTTCTGGCAGACAGCCAGGTGCTCTGCGGCGGAATCGCCGAAGCAATTTTACCTCTGGGCTGAATCCGTCTCGCTTCAATGAATTAGCGGATGTTTCAGCTTTCATGTCGCAGCTCGGATGCAGCAATATGACGCCATCGCGCTCCAGCGATTGCGGCGCAAGGACACAGCCGGTTTTACAGATCGTTAATCGTAGATCGTTAAGATGCTTACGACTTTTGCAGGAATTTCGCTCTTTAGGACATGACGCAGGTCGCCTTGCCGCCCACGACTCCCGAAGCCCTAGACCATATCCAGTTCGCCCAGGACGGCTCCGTTCGAATCGGGCGGCCGGGAAAATCGATCGAATTTGCCTTCGGGTATCAGGGGCTGCGTTTCGGCGCCAGCACGCGGCTGGTCGAAGGCGGCACCATCCTGCAAGTGGCGGCCGATATCGCGCCGGATCCCTATACGGTGGAAGGCATCACCCTGCGCCGGGCGGTCCATGCGGTGATCGACGCCTCGCAGCAATTGTCCAGCAGCCGCCTGATCGTCACGCGCCAGAAGCGCATCTTCTGCATCGGCAAGGCGTCGATCTCCTCACCCAGCACGCCGGTCGACCTGCTGAGCAGCGCGATCGAGATCCTGCTGGAGATCAAGCCCTATCTCGACCTGCTGGCGGAAGTCCTGCCGAGCTGGCCGCGCGGCGCGATGACAACGGAAGGCTATCCGCATCTCCACGCCAGCACCGGCCGCTGACGCCGCGCCTCGGCGGCATCCGTCAGATCGCTCGGATATTTCGGTTACTGCGTCGTGGCCGGCGCCGGCTGCGCCCCGCTCTCGCCATTCGAGCCGGCACCATTCGCGCCAGTGGGCGGCAGCACGAAGATCTGTCCCGGATAGATCAGGTTGGGATCGCCGATCTTCTGCTTGTTGGCTTCGTAGATGACGGTGTAGCGCAGGCCGCTGCCATAGGTCTGCCGCGCGAGGCGCCAGAGGCTGTTGCCCGGCTGCACAACGATCTTGCCATCCGCCGCCGCGACGCTGGTCGGCGCCTGTTCGAAAGGCAGCTCGATGCGCGCCAACACCTTGCCCGCGGGATCGACCTGATCGATCCGCAAATGATGCAGGCCCTGGGGAATCGGCGAGGACGGCAGATACGACCAGTTGCCCTTGTCGTCGCTGGTGATCTGGCCCAGCAACTGATTGTCGATATAGAGATTGAGCGTGGAATTGGGCTTCGACGTGCCGGCGAGAATGGCGCGGCCCTTGTCGTCGTAATCCACCGTCGCCAGGGCCAGTTCACCCGGCTTAGCGACGCCGCCCGGCATGTTGAGCACCTTGGTCGGCCCGGAGCCATTGCGCGGCACCTCGATCGCCAGGGCCCCCGCCGGCGCCTGGGACGGGCGGCCGGCGATATCCTTGGCCGGCGCCGGCTGGACAATGATCACCGCATGGTCGGATTCCTGCGGCGCGGCGTCATCGATCTCGGCGCGCAAGGTCAAGCTGTGCTGGCCGGGCTGCATCGCGCCGTTCGGCAGCAACACCCATTCGCCGCGCGCATCCGCCGTCGCCGTGCCGATCGACTGGCCGTTATCCAGCAGCGTGACCTCGGCTCCCGGCGCGGCGCGTCCCGCCACCACCGTATCGCCATTGGGATTGACCCGCACGACATCGAAACTGGGAATGGTGGTCGCCGGCAAGGTGGCAGGCGCAGGGCTGGTGGATGCGGTCTGGGTTTGCCCCCCCGCCGACCCGCTCGTGCCGCTGGTCCCCGTGGTGGATGTTCCGGTCGCGGCGGCAGGTGCCTGGGGCGTGTCGTCGTTATCGGACTCATAGAGCACGTAGACCAGAACCAAACCTGCCGCCAATACAACGGCGCCCATAGTCCCGATTAAGGCCAGGCGAGCCATCATTCTCCCCAAGATTGCCACAACGAGTCCGAACGACTGACAGCAAGGTTAATCCCCTGCCCGGAAGCTGACAACTTCAATAGCTGCGATAATTATTGAATGTGGCATCACGATGACATCGGGTGATATTCATCCCCGCTCCCCCGAAATCACCCGTCATTACCCGCCGGGACCGGATATCGGGCGCCGGGATCTGGCCGGCACCGGGCCAGGATCAGGCCGAGATCAGGCCGAGATCAGGATTGTGGTCACTTTCCCGGGAGGGACTTTGCCGTGCTCCGCCAAGTGCGCTAGGTTCTGCCCCGAAATGCCAGTACAGGACGTTATCTAAAAATGGCTCTTGTGAAATCGATTTGCGTCTATTGCGGTTCCGCCTTCGGTCTCTCGCCCAGCTTTGCCGCCGCCGCCACCGATCTCGGCCGGGAAATGGGCCGTCGCGGCATCGGCCTGGTCTATGGCGGTGGCCGGGTCGGCCTGATGGGCACGGTGGCCGACGCCACGCTCAAGGCCGGCGGCAAGGTGACCGGCATCATCCCCCGCCATCTCCAGGACGATGAAGTCGGCCATGACGGCCTGACCGAACTCAAGGTCGTCGACACGATGCATACCCGCAAGCGGATGATGTTCGACCTCTCCGACGCCTTCGTCATCCTGCCGGGCGGCATCGGCACCCTGGATGAGGCCTTCGAGATCATCACCTGGCGCCAGTTGAAGCTGCATGACAAGCCGGTGGTGGTTCTCAATATCGACGGCTATTGGGACAAGCTGGTCGCGCTGTTCGATCAGGTGATCGAGAGCGGCTTCGCCAAGCCGGCGATCCGGCAGCATTTTTCCGTGGTGAATTCGGTCGGCCGGCTGTTCGACCTGCTGGCGCAGCAACCCGAAACCGCCGCGCCGGACCATCCTGAATTGATGTAGGCCCGAACCGGCATAGACGCCGATACGGGCACAGGCACGGGCATAGGTCCAACTGGCATTCACCAACCGGACTTCATTCATAGGTCAACTGGAATTCCCGGGGCGGCGGGTGCTAAACTCCGCCACCCCGATCGACACATCCTTCGTTTAACTTCCAAGGAGCGCTTGCCGATATGAGCAAGATCAAGGTCAAGAATCCGATCGTCGAGCTTGATGGCGACGAGATGACGCGGATCATCTGGAGCTTCATCAAGAACAAGCTGATCCTCCCCTATCTCGACGTGGATCTGAAATACTTCGATCTCGGCATCGAGAGCCGCGACAAGACCGACGACAAGATCACGGTCGAGGCCGCCAATGCCATCAATCAGCATCGCGTCGGCGTCAAATGCGCCACCATCACCCCCGACGAAGCGCGGGTGAAGGAATTCAACCTGAAGCATATGTGGAAGTCGCCGAACGGCACGATCCGCAACATCCTGGACGGCACCGTGTTCCGTCAGCCGATCATCTGCAAGAATGTGCCGCGCCTGGTGCCGGGCTGGACCCAGCCCATCGTCATCGGCCGTCATGCTTTCGGCGATCAGTACCGCGCCACCGATTTCGTCGTGCCCGGCAAGGGCAAGCTGACGATGCGCTTCGAGCCGGAAGACGGCAGCGCGCCGATCGAGAAGGAAGTCTTCAAGTTCCCCGGCGGCGGCGTCGCGCTCGGCATGTACAATCTCGATGAGTCGATCAGCGGCTTCGCCCGGGCCAGCTTCAATTATGGCCTGACCCTCGGCTGGCCGGTCTATCTCTCGACCAAGAACACCATCCTCAAGGCCTATGACGGCCGCTTCAAGGACGTCTTCCAGGACGTGTTCGACAAGGAATTCGCCGACAAGTTCAAGGCGAAGGGCATCACCTACGAGCATCGCCTGATCGACGACATGGTGGCCAGTGCCCTGAAGTGGTCCGGCGGCTTCGTCTGGGCCTGCAAGAACTATGACGGCGACGTGCAGTCCGACACCGTGGCCCAGGGCTTCGGCTCGCTCGGCCTGA
>CAYOQR010000023.1:0-71340 GCA_964406155.1 uncultured Rhodospirillaceae bacterium
GATAGTCCCGCTTCAGCCGCGCAAGCTGCGCCACCGTCGCATCGTGGCCATCGACCGCCGTCTTGCCCTGGAGGGTCTGGTAGCTGTCGCTGATCGCCTGGCGCTTCTCCTCGAACTGGTTGAAGAGATCCACCACGCGCGTGCCAGCCGCCTGCGCCGCCGCTGCGGCCTCGGCATCCGCGGCAGCCTTGGCCCGTCGCCCGACATAATCGGCCACCGCCAAGCCGGCCGTCTCCACATTTTCGCCCAGCGTGCCCAGGGACTTCGCCGTCTCGCTGCCGAACTGCTCGGCGGTCGCCTGCACCGTGTAATACGGGGTCGCCGCCGGGGCGATCTTCACCTGGCGTTCGTTGTATTGCGGTATGCTCGGCATGAACTTTCTGCCTTCTTGTTACTTTACGGGAATTTGACCGATCAGCTTCGAGGCGCCGCCCAGGATCGAGCTGCCCATGTCGAAATAGCCCTTGGTCGTGGCCTGCCGGGCTTCCATCCGCTTGAGCTGGGCATCGGCGGCATAATTGGCGCCCTGCACCCGGAACTGCCGCGCCTCGCGCTCGGCATTGCCGCGAATGGTGAGCGCATCCAGCTCGCCCATCGCCGCCGTGTCGCCGAGGATGTCGAGGACCGAGCCGCTGCTAAGATCGGCGCCCTGGGCCGCGAAGCCCGCCCGCTGCTGGCCCAGCAGCAATTGCGTCTTCTTGCGCTGCTCGGCCTCGTCGACTGCGCCGCGCTTCAGGGCATCTTCCGCATTCTGGTTGGCGATGATCTGGTTGTTCTTCGCCACGGCGGCATTGTATTTCGCCTGCTGTGCCTGGGCCTTGCCTTGTTGAATGGAACTGACTGCCGCCATGGCGGTGGAGGCGACCGTCGTTGCAATGGTGATGGCCGCGACCGTCGATGCTGAAATTCCGCCGCTCATGTCATTCCCCCGTGAAAATCACTGTGTTCGTGTCGGGATCGAGCCGGGACATCAGGCTGGCCGCCTCCTCCGTGAATTGCTCCTCCGCCTGCTCAACCGTCCTGGCCTTGCTTGGGAAAAGCATCGTTACATGGGTGTCGGTCAGGGTGACGAATGCCTGTTTCCGATGTGCGGCAGCGGCAAAGACGTTGTAGCCGCGCAGCTCCCGTGCCGCGCCGTCGAGATAGACGATGCAATCGCCGCTGACGATCAGCACCGTCGCGATGCGAATGAGGGCGCCGGTCAGCACCATGCCGGCCGGAATCATGATCGTGCGGGCATACATGCCGCCGTGAAAGAGATGCGCCGTCTCGATGCGCTCCTGCGGGCATTGCAGGGAGAGCGCTTCCAGCGCGCGCACCTTGTCGATCGCTTCCTCGCTCATCGCCGGGATGACGTTTTCCGCCCGGATGACATCAAGCATGGGCCATCTCCTTGAAAAAGACCCGGTTGGTTTCCCGATAGCCGAGGCGCGGCAGGACGTCGGCCAGCCTTCCCCCGAAGGGAGCGCTGACCAGGAGGCCCGGAGCCTTCATTTCCCGCGCATGAGCTTCGGCCGTGCGTAACAGCTTGAGCCCCGCCCCGGTCTTGCGGTGCACCCCGGCAACGAAGAAGGATTCGAGAACCGCGACCGCGATCCCGTAATGAGGAATGACCGGCGTCAGCATGGTCAGAAGTCCGATCAACGCGTCTTCGTTAAAGGCCCCGTAGAGATGAAAGACGCCGGCCTGTTCGATCAGCCGATAGGTCGCGGCCTTCTCGTCCGGGTCCGGCAGGCCGTGGATCTTGGATTCCGCGGCATATTCCTTCGCCAAGGCCGGGAAGTCCGGATGCAGCTCCATTTCGCCGACAGTACATTTCCGGACCGTGACGCTCATGCCGCCTGCTCCCGTTCCCATCGGTCGCGCCGCAATTCGATCCGGTGATGCGGCAAGCCGAAGGGGCCGTGCGGCGCGGCGGGAAACAGCTCGAATCCCATCCAGGCCAGCCAGCGGATTGCTTTCCGGTAGCGGGCATCGACCCAATTGGTGAGCACGGGGAACAGGGCCGACATTTCCGCCAGGAAAGGCCGGTAAAATCGTAGCATCGGCATCCAATGCCGGCCGACCAGATCGCTGGAGAGGAGCCAGGGAATGCCGGTTCCCCCCAGCAGCGACTGGCAGCCGACGCCGAACATGCAGACCGGCCGGCCCTCGACCAGCCAGGTCCAAGCCTGGAGCGATCCGGCGAGCGAAATCTCCAACCCTTCCAGGGGGCCGACCGCCGCCGCCGCCCAGACCTCGTCGCGGTCTTGCGCGCGCATGATCGGCGCCATGGTCCGGGCATGATCCGGCCTCGCCTCGGTCACGTCGTAAAGCCGCCGGATATGATCAATATCCAAGATCGACCTCCGGGACGGCGGCGAGAATCGTGCAGGGCAGCGGATTGTCCTGGCGGATCAGGACACGGCCGTTGCTGTTCCAGCTCGGATCCTGCAGCACGCGTTCGATGCCGGTCAGCAAGCCGATCGGCGTGCCATACATCTGGTTGGTGCGTTCCTTGACCTCGGTCAGACGCGAGACCTGGCCGTTCTCATGGGTGCCGCCGACCTTCACGCCGCGGCTGTTCTCCACCTTCACGGTCACGGCGGAGATCTTCTTGCGCTTGCCCTGGACCGTCGGATCGCCGACATCGAGATCCAGTGTCTCCAGCTCGGCGATGTAACGCAGGCCGATGGTGATCTTGCTGGCCGGATTGTCGAGCGTGATCCGCCCGTTCGTGACCGTGGCCGGGGGGAAGACATTGCCATCGCCAAGCACCCCGACTTCCTTTCCCTCGAGATGCCAGAGATTGCTCACATGCTGCGTCGCGGGACCGTTATATTGCAGGGCGCAATCGAGGAACCAGGCATCCTGGACATTGGCGAAATAGCGCGTATGCAGGCGCTCGACATAGCGCTTGGTCCGGCCATTGACGGTCCGCCGGATGATGAAATAGGCGACGTCCTCGCCGTTTTCCGAGATCACCGCCACGCTTTCGAAGGCGCCGTCCGTCACATGGCGGTGCCAGGCATAGACCTCCTGCTCCCGCATATAGGTGAGGCCCAGCAAGACGCCGTCGTCGCGCACCGACCAGATGATGCGGAAGGGCTCCTGGGCGAAGGCCCATTCCTGGATGGTGCGGCCGTAGAACAGGTGATCGGCCAGGACCGAGCGATCGGTGCCGGTATAGCTGTCGCTGGCGAATTCATAGCCGATATCCCGCACCACGCCGCCCTTGTCCTGGATGAACAGGATGGTGTTGTTGACGACGATGGGGCGGACGTCGCTGCAGCCGTTATAGGATTGCGGCCGGTTATAGCAGTTCGCGGGCGTGATCGCGTCGCTGTTCGATCCGCCGGTGCATTTCCATTCGGCGCCGCTGGTCAGCAGGATCAGCGTGTTCATCGACACCATGTGGCGGATGGCATTGACCTCGGCCGCGACCAGGGTCCGGGTGATGGCGTCATCGTCCTTGGTCGGCGAAGCGACATTCATGTTGCGGAAATTGCCGGATTGCGTCGCCCAGAAGGTCTGCGGCTGCTTCGCCGAATTGGCGAAGAATTTCCGCTGCTCGTGATAGGCCACCACGCTGGGCCAGTTCCCGCCCTCGAACGGATCGCGGCCGGATGGCGGGGTGTCGTTGATGTCCGGCGCGATATTGACGTCCGTGAACGAGGTGCCGTAGGACACGCCGACCCAGCCGAAGGTGCCGCTGATCTCGCGATAGATGTTGAACTTCGAGACGCCCGCCTGGCCGCTCCAGGAAACCGTGATGGTATTCGTGGATGACAGGGCCGCCGCGCTGGCGGTGCGGACGAAGGCCGTGGACCAGGAGCCGCCGCCGCCATAGGCACCGTAGCTTGTGCTGTCGACATTGCTGTTGTCCAGCTTATGCAGCGCAAACGAATTCGACCCGCTGACGGCGATCAGGAAGCCGCGGCTATTGACCTCCGTCATGCCCGCGACGCCCTGAATGTAAATCTCATCGCCGCTTTGCAGGCCATGCGCGGCGGAGGTCGTGACGACCGCCGGATTGGCCTTGGTGATGCTCGAAATGCCGAACGCGCCGGTGATGCCGGGCAAGCTTTCCTCGGTGCCGTCTCCGCTCACCGCCGTGACCTTGTACCGGTACGTGCTCGACCCCGAGGTGGCGGGGGTCAGGGCGAGGCCGGTCGGCCGGTTCACTTGCGGTGCGAAAGTGACTTTCGAGAACGACCAGGCCGTATCGCCGGTGCGGCTGAGGTCATAGGGCGGATAGCCCGGATGACAGAAGGTCATCACGTCCGCCGACTGGGTGAATTTGATACCCGGATTCTTCGCCGCCGGATCGGAGCGCAAATCCGCCGCCGCATAGGGCGAGACGACGGTATAGATCCGCGCCACCGTTCCGCCGCCGCCATAGGCCGGCAAGGCCGAGCCGTCGATGCCATCCAGTTGGAACCCGATCGGCGTGGCGCCGGCGATCTTGAAGCGGCGGCCGTTCAGATCGGTCATGCCGGTCAGGCCGCTGAGATAGACCTCATCGCCATTGGCATAGCCGTTGGCCGCCTGCACCGTCACCGGATTGGCCTGGCTGACGCCGGTCACATTGATCGGCGTTTCCAGCACATAGCCACCATCCTTGATCACCCGCAGGGTATAATCGCCGAATTCCAGCACATAGGCCTGCTGCGTGTTGAACTGGAACGGGATCAGCCGGCCGCGCTTGGCGCTGTCCTTCACCTCGCCCACGAATTCCGTGCCGGCGCGATTGCTGGCGCCGCCGGCTGGATGGATGAAGAAGTTCTGCAGCTTGCGGCAACCGACCCGGTACTTGGCCAGATCGACCCGGCCATGCAGCTTGGGCGACAATTCGCCGCCGGCGAAGCTCGGCTGAATCACGTTCTGCGTCATCGATGGGCGATCCAATCGGGAATGGTGGTCTGCTGCTGCACGCCTTCATTGGCATCGGCCGCGGCGGCGGTCGCGACGGTCTGGTGCCACATGGTCTGGCAAGCCTGCATGAGGTTAAGATTGCCGGTCAGCGGCACCGCCATCTGCGCGCCGCAAGCCCAGGACAGGGCAGCAACGAATCCCGGCGGGAACAGCGTGGTATTGGCCACCCGCTTGGTGTAATAGGCCTGGGCCTGCGGCTGGTCGCAATAGATCACCTTGAGATCGTTGCCCTGGCCGTCGAGATCGATCGCCACCTCATAGGGCAGCACGCCGCTGCCCCCGCCCCGCCCCGGAACCGCCGCCAGCCCGAAGGCGCCCGGGCCGGTCACGACGACACCGCTTTGCAGCGGATTGAGGATGCCGCGCATCTTCAGGCAATCGGTCGGATAGGCATAGCGATAGGCCCAGTCGACCGGTGGCTCCCCAAGATCGGCGAGATACAGGCGGCATCGCGCGAAGCCCCAGTCCATCGCCTCCAGGGTCTCGTCCCGGGCGATCTCGTAGATGGTGTTGAAGCTGCGCGCCTCCGGGCTGTCCTCGCCGAGATCGGCGACGGTCGACCGCGTGCCGATGCGCGACAAAGCCAGATTGGCGATCTGAATGAGATCGGCCATGACATCAGCCTCTCTTTGTTGATTTGCCCAGGGTCGATTGACCGGCGGCGCCGACCGGCGTCCGCGCCGGTACCGCCATCCCTGTCCGCATGCCGGCTTTCATGGCGCCGCCCCTATTGCGACAGCCGATAGCCGATGCTGCCGCTGGTATAGGCGGTGCAGTTCAGGCGGTAGAGCACGCCCTTTTCCGGCTCGCTGATCGACAGGCTGGTGGGGACGGTGAAACTGGCGGCGGCACCGCTGGTATCCTTGGCGACCGGCAGCCAGGTGGTGCCGCCGTCGAAGGAGCGTTCCGGCGCCACCGTACCGGCGAAGGTCCCCCAGAGGGCGATATTGAAATCTCCCGCCATCGCCCTGGCCGCCGACTGACCTGTCGCGGCGAAGCTGCCGCTCAGCACTTCCAGGGCCTCGTCGGTGGCGGTCGTGGTTCGTTTACCCATGATGATGTCCTCTGATAATGGGTTGCCGGATGATGGCGCCAGGGCGTCAGGCGAGGTTGAGCGGCGACGCTTCCTCGCCCTCGATATCCTCGTACTGCTCCTGCGAGGCCATCAGCGCCTCGGCCGCTTTCGCGGCCTTGCGCGCAGCGGCATCCAACGGCTCCAGATTGGTGCCCGGCAGATCGCCGTAATCGATCTCACTCCCCGCCTCATACAGCCGGTCGCCGATATAGGATGTTTCCAGAACGCGATACCGCGCCATGATGCTTCCTCCTGCTCTCTTGCTCGTTGATGAACGCACGTATCTCGCATCGGCCATGGACTCCCGGGTCAAGCCCGGGAGTGACAGGTGGAGAGGTTAATCACGAGGTGCACCCGCTTCACCGATTGTCATCCCCGGGCTTGACCCTGTCGGCGCAGGCCGACATTCGTCAGCCGGGGATCCACGTCAAGGTCAAGCGAGGTGTTTGGTGTTAGAATCCGGAAACGTTCAGCCCTTCCGGATAGGCGACATTGGCCTGCAGATCGAGCGCCAGGCCGGCGGTGAACTTGCCGGCGGTGAGCGGCCCGGTCGCCACCGTATAGGTGACGCCGAGATAGCGCTTGCCGCCGGTACGCGAGACCGGAACCGCAGTACGCAGGACCTGCGTGCCGGCGGTCAGCGCCGCCTTACCGATCGCATCGCTCTGCATCAGCACCACCGGATTGGTAGTGAGATCGGCGCTGTCCGCCGTGACCAGGGCGAACTGCACCGTGGCGGCGCCGGCGGCGGCAACATCCTGGGTGCAGGCGATGAAGAAGTTGATGTCGAAACCAGGCCCGACATCGCGCGCCTGGGTGAGGTCGATCACATTGGTCGAATTCGCCGTGGCCGTGACCGCCTGCTGGTTGGAGAACAGATTCGTGCTGTCCAGAATCATAGGTCTTTCCTTTATCCATATGCTGCAGCCGGCATCTGCCATGGATTGCCGGGTCAAGCCCGGCAATGACGAGGGAGAATGGTCTGAGGGTCGTGCGAAACAAGAAACGATGATCGTTCCCTTGGTCGCATCCTCTCTCCCCAGACCCATCTGTCACCCCCGGGCTTGACCCGGGGGTCCACGGTGCCGCTGTCTCGCTGCCCAAACGGGCACTAATCGCTCACGCCGTAACGGCGCCTCACACCACCCGCGCTTCGGTGTTGAGGAGCTGATCCACCAGGCGGATCGGGATGCCGCGGAAGGCCGTCAGCGGATTGCCCTGGGCATCCTCGACCGTGTGGAAGCCGAGGGTCGGCTTCTCGGTCTGCTGGATGTCGGCCCAGGTCTTCACCGCGCGGTTCACGTAGAAGACCGGGCGGCCGAGCTTCAGGCTGGGCACCTTGCTGATGGCACGGATGAACAGGCGCTGCAGGTTGACCGGCGAACCGCCGGCCAGCGAGGGCACATCGATATTGGCGATGCGCACGGCAAACCGCCAATCGCGCACCGTCAGGCCGCATTTCCACTGATACTTGGTCTGATAGGCCTGGTACTTGCCGCCGGTGCCGTCATCGATCGGCGCCGGAGTGCTGACATCCTCATGGGTCAGGCCGGCTTTCGACTTCTTCGGATAGATGCCGTGGATCGTGCGCTTGCCCCAGACCAACAGCCAGACGCTGGTATTGGTCGAACCGGTGCCGCCGGCATCGATCACATTATTGGCGGTCTGCGCCTGCGCCGCCTGCAGCGTGTTGTAGCGCGGCGCCAGGCCCTGGAAACGCTCCGGCGTCGCGGCGATGTTGCCGTAGAACAGCGTCTGCGCCATCTGCTGGTTCATGCCTTCCAGGAAGGCTTCGTCTTCCGACAAGCGGAAATCGGCGGCATTGCCGTTGAGATCGGCCAGATCCTTGTCGACGATGCTGTAGGTTTCCAGCATGCCGGTCGTGTCCGTGATCTGCGCGGTCGTCGATTTCTGCGGCTGCGCGCCCTGATAGAGCAGACGCCAGGTCGCCTGGGGCAGGCCGGTACGGATCGTGGTCAGGTGGCCGGTCGGCAGGTTGCCTTCGACCCAGACCATGTCCTCCAGGACTTCGTTGGTTTGCGTAAGAATGTCGATCACATCCGCGATCTTGTCGTCCGCGGTCATCCGCTTCGCAAGATCCGTGATGCTGAGATACTGACCACCGATGGTCGCCATCTAGTGACTCCTTGTTAGATTTGCCTGACCCACCGAATCCTGTTAGGGGGCCGCGCTATCAGTCGCGCGGCTTCAGCGGGTCCGTTGGATAAAGGCGATCGGCCCGGCTCCTGGCGTCATGGGCGACACCGCGCCCCATCACCAGGCCGTCTTCCGAAATCGCCTTGCCGATGCGAATGAAGGCGCGAATGATCTCAGGGTGGTTGCCCGCCCCACTGACATTCAGCGCCTGGCGCAGCGCGTCGCCGCCGAACCGGTCCACGGCTTTCGCCGCCACGCCGAGATTGGCCGCCAGTCTGGCGCCGCCGATCTCCCGGTCGTTACGAACCTCGTCCTGCCAGCTACGCTGGGTTTCCGCCCACAGCTTATAGGGCGCCTCCATGGCGTCCTTCAGCCGGTTGGTATAGAGATCGACATAGGCTTGCGCCCTGTCCTGGCTGAGCCCGTCCTCGGCAAAGAATTTCTTCGCCTCGCTCATCCCGTCGACATCGATCACGACACCCTCGGGCAGCGTAAAATCGGCATAGGCTCCCACATCCGGACCTTGGTCCTCGGATGCATCCTCACCCGCCGATGCCCCGGCATCCCCGGAACCTGCCGTCGCATCGCGGTCGGTCCCGTCCTGGTTGCCGAGCAACGTCTGGTCACTGGCGACCGCCTCGGTGGACTGCGCGGTTTCTGTGTCAGACATCATCTCTTCCTTTCCTGCTCCTGCTGAATTCCCGATCTTCAGGCGAGAGGCTCGCCCTTCTCCGCCGTTCCCTTCGCCGTCGCTTCCTTGGTCATGGTGACGTAGAGCTCCGGGCAGACGCGGTTGATCTGCTCCAGCACCCACAGCCCCATCTGCCGCTTGCCCTCATTCATGAAGGTGTAGCTGTTGCCGGTCATGATCGGCTGGAACACCTGCGCCTCGCCCAGCAGCCGCCAGACGAAGGCGCGAAACGCCTTCTGCTCCATCAGCATCCGGAATTGCTCTGTTTCATTGCGCGCCTTGAACCGCAGCTTCTCCTGCCGCTCACCCACCTGCGCCGCATCGCCGGCATCGAAGGGGTCGGTCATCGGCGGTCCTCATCGGTCAGTTGCACGTCATGCCACATACACTCGGTTGTCATGCCCGGGCTTGACCCGGGCATCCATGAAAGAGACTGCCTGGCCTCCCCCATGGATTGCCGGGTCAAGCCCGGCAATGACATTGAGAAACGGAAAATCATCATCCCTCACCCTGCCCTGCACCGCCCTGCCCGGCACCACCCTGCCCGCCGCCCAGGCCGCCGATCAACTGCTCCAGCACATTGCTGCCCTTGCCGAGCTTCGCGTCCGACAGCGTCTTGGCGCCGGACGCCGCCTGCTGTGCCATCGCCATGGCCTGCTGCTGCTGTTGCGCCTGGGCGCGGGCGGCACGGGTTTCCGCCACCTGGTCGGCGCCGAGGATGATCTTGGGCGACACGCCGAGCGCCTCGGCATATTCGTCGATCGCCGCATCGAGATCGATCTTGTCCAGCGCTTCCGGCTTGGCACCGGCGAGATTGCCGACAAAGCCGGAAATCCGCTCGATGCTGCCGGTCTCCGCCGCCTTCTGGGCCTGAGCCAGGGTCGAGATGTATTCGATATCGAGATTCACGCCGCGCAATTCCCGCGGCGGCTCCGGCAGCAGATCCTTCTCCAGCAGGATGTTGAAGACGCGGTCGATCGCCGGGTCCAGCAGCTCGTCATGCAGCCGTTCCAGCACGGGGCCCAGCATCAGCAGCTTTTCCTGCTTCCGTTCGATGATCTCGGTTGCCGAGCGTACGTCGTCGAGCTGCGAGATCATCAGGAAGAGATCGGCGAAGAAGGCCTGGTTGACCTGCTGGCGGATATCCTGGATGTCCTGGCGCAGCTCGCCCAATTCGATATTCACCTGATAGGCCGGCGCGAAGCCGCTACCGCCGCCATTGGCCGGCGTGAAGGTGACGCCGCCGGGAAGGACCGACAGCTCCTGGTTCTTCATCTGCACATTGGCGGTCATCGGCGGATTGACCTGCTTGGCGATGCCCTGCGCCTTCTGCTTCTGCTCGAACTGCAACTGACGAATGAAGGGCAGCGCCTCCATGCCGGGCGAGCGGCCATAGACGTCATTGCCTGTGACATGCCAGCGTGCCGCCTGGAAGGGGCGCTCCCGGAAACCCGAGATGCTCAGCGGCCGCTTGCAATCGCCGTCGCCCGCCGCTTCCCAATAGACTGAGCGATACGGCATGTTCTTGTTGTCGATATAGCCGATGACCCGCTTGTCATTGGGCTCGATCGCATGGCAGACGCGATATTCCTGGTCGAGCTGTCCATCGCGGTATTTCTGCTGGATATTGTCCGAGCAATTCTCCAACCCGAACTGCCCGACCATGCCGGCCACCGTCATGGTGAATTCCCGGTAGAGCGTATCGACCGCCAGGCGATGATCGTTGGCGAGGAAATACTCGCCCACCGTCAACGGGTAGCAGCGGACGATATCCTCGTCATCCTCCAAGATCAGATTGACCGCCGTGCCGAAGACCGAGAGCTCTTCATAGAGCGTCGCGAAGGAATTATAGAAATTCGACTTCGCCATGACGCGCAGCATGCGCTTGCGCACCTCGTCCAGCCACAATTTGACCGGCGTGAAATCCGCCAGTTGCTGATCCGGCATGGTCAGGCGGAACCAGGGCCGCGCCGGCGAGGTGATGCCCGACATCAGGCCCGAGGCGCAGGTGCGCGCGGCGATGGTGCCGGTTGAATCGATGATGCGCTGGTTCTTCTTGCCGCCCTTATAGACGTCCTCGACCAGGCTGCCGGAACTCAACAGCCCGCGACCGCGCCGCGGCAGGATGAAATCGCTGAGATCCTGCCAATGGGCGATATAGGACCGGCGCTCGTTCTGCAGCGCCGTCTTGCGCCGCAATAGCTGCTGCATCAGTTCGCCGTGTTCCGCCATTGTCTGAATTCACCCCGATAATTGCTTTTATATCAACATCTCAGATAGATGTGGCCCTCTCATCCCACGCCCTCGCAGCGTGCAGCGGGACTGGGGCGGGAGGAGCACCGCCAGGATCGTCCCGCCGGACCGGCGCAGCCGGTCGGCGGGCAATCGGGGGATGAGAGGGCCGGCGACGGCCGCTACCGGGTCAAAAACACCGGCGCGCTCGTCGCAACGTCAGTCGGTTTGCCGCCGATCATGCCGGCGCTTCCGCGTGGCACGCGATCACTGCCCCAGCAAGGTCTTGGCCAGGGCCGGCGTTCCCAGTGAGCCGCTTCCACTGGTCAAAACCGTCGATGCCGCACCGCGTGCTGCCACCGCTCTTTGTCGCTCATCCCTGCGTGCCTTGAGCACGAGCGGGTCCAATTCCCGCGGCGGCTCCGGCGGCGGTGGCGGTGGCGGCGGTGGTTTCGGAGCCGATCCTCCAAATCCCATGTTGAACCTCTCTGTTGTGAGATCTCGTTACGACCGATGATGAAATGCGGCGCGATCGCCAGACGCCGCCACCTGCGATAGGCCCGCGGTGAAAACAGCCACCGGATCAGGTGGCCTTGATGGATCGTCGGTTGCCCCGCTTGCATCCGGGACAGGCCGAACCTTGTGAACAGAAGGTCGGGCTGCACGGCCGGCCCGCTGTTTCCAATTCACGATTCCGGATCAGATCCGGCTCCCGGCATCGCGCTTTCGCCTTGTCGTGATCGTCGGTCGGCTGGACAGCGGTCGGCATGGTGGCTCATTTATTGTCTATTTCTCAATGTTAATTGAATGATGATAATTTATCAACAAAAAAACGAAACTGCCGGGCGAAAAATTTCCTGCCGCGACAACGGTCGTTGCCGCCATCGCATGATATGCACCCCATATAGTCATATATGTTCTGCGTACAGCGGCAGCCGGAATCCGGGCGCCAATCGCGGAACAGGGATGTTAGACTGCGATTCACACCGATGCGAAGGAAGTCGCCATGCCCGTTACCTTCTCCGGCAAGCTCCATAAGACCGACGCTCAAACGCCGCATGCCAACGCCACGTCCGAACCGGTCGCATCGGGCCGCAAGACGCGACGCATTGCCCGGCTGTTTCTCCTGATCATTCTCGGCGCCTTCTTCGCCGGCATGATCATCGCCGCCCTCTCGCTCTGGGCCGCGACGGGCTTCGACGGTGTGGGCGCGCATGGTTTCGCGCTCTATGCCCTGATCATCGGCGGCGGTTTCACCATGGCGCTGACCGCCGGCCTGATGGCGGCAGTCTTTTACAGCGACCGCGCCGGATTCGATGACGACGCCTATCACCCGGATCGAACGCCGCCCCGTGACGATGCCGATTGATTTATCTGCGGATCGTCGCTGATCGGATCACCCCGAGATCACATCAAAGGGGTGGATCGGCGCGGTAAAGTATCTATCTCTATTGGAAGAGTTCAGATCCATCCCCCAGTTCCATCCCGATAATAGGGTGATTGTCGGATGCCACCTGCCACACCTCTTCCTGCGGTCGATCAGGCCGATATCGTCGCCTTCCTCGCCGATGGCGCGGCCTATGACGGCATTGTCGCCGACGCGGCCGGCATGGCCGTACGGCGGATCGAAACGCATTGCTCCGTCATCTTCCTCATCGGTGATCGCGCCTTCAAACTGAAGAAGGCAGTCAAATTCTCCTATCTCGACTATACCGATCCGGCAGCGCGTGAGGCCTTCGTCCTGGCGGAGCTCACCCTCAACCGCCGGACCGCACCGCAGCTCTATCTGGGACGGCACAAGATCGTCCGGACGGCCGATGCTAAGCTGCGTCTCGCATCGGCGGACGCATCCGGTGCCGCTTTGGACTGGATCCTGGAGATGCGCCGCTTCCCCGACGACGCCCTGCTCGCGACATTGGCCGAAGAAGATCGATTGACGCCGGCCCTGATGCAGGACCTTGCCGATGCCATCCATCGGTTCCATGAGGCAGCGGAACCTGCCCCATCCCAAGGCGGTGCGGTCGCAATGCGGAATGTCATGATGGACGCGCTCGACAATCTGCGTCTGCAATCCCCACCGTTGAACCTGCCGTTCATCGAGGGGCTGGCCAACCACTGCATGCTGCCCGAGTTTGCATCTCTCGAAGTCCTGATCGACCGTCGCCAGGCGGCCGGTTTCGTGCGGCGCTGCCACGGCGATCTGCATCTTGGCAATATCTGCCTTTACGACGGCAAGCCGCTCCTGTTTGACGGCATCGAATTCAGCGATGCCATTTCCTGCATCGACACCTTCTATGATCTTTCCTTCCTGCTGATGGATCTCTGCCATCGCGATCGCACCGACCTCGCCAATATCGTTCTCAATCGTTACCTCGACCGGAACGGCGATATTGCCGGCCTCGCCACCCTGCCCTTCTTCCTGTCGCTCCGGGCGGCGATCCGCGCCCATATCCTCGCTGGCGCCAGCAAGACGCTGGACGATCCGGTCCTCGCCACATCGAAAGAGGCCGCATCGAAGAAGGATGAGGCGATCGGCTATCTGGATACCGCCAGATACATGCTGGATGGCCGCATCTTATTGTCAGGCGAATTGATGGATGGATCGCCGCCTCTGACCGCCCCCCGCCTGATCGCCCCCCAATTGATCGCAATCGGCGGCTTCAGCGGCAGCGGGAAATCGACCTATGCCAAAGCCCTGGCGCCGCGCTTCAAGCCGATGCCCGGCGCCCGCATCACCCGCAGCGACAGCTTGCGCAAGCGCCTGATGCAGGTGGCGCCGGAAACGCGCCTGCCGCCGGAAGCCTATACCAAGGAGACGAACGACCGCGTCTATGCCGCCATGATGGAGGAGACCGCGACGGCCTTGCGGGCCGGCTATACCGTCATCGTGGATGCGGCCTATCTGCGCGAAACCGAGCGGCACGCAATCGCTGCTCAGGCGGAGCAGCTTCGACTTCCCTTCACCGGTTTCTGGCTCGACGTGCCGCAGGATGTCCTGGCATCCCGCATCGCTGCACGCCGCAACGACGTCTCCGATGCGGATCTTGCGGTGTTGCGCCAGCAGCTCGGCTACGATCTTGGCCATATCGACTGGCACCGTATCGATGCGGCTGGCGAACCGACACAAACGCTGGCGGCCATGCGAGCCGTCCTCGGATCGTTCCGCCACGCCTGACCGTTTCCTCTCGCAAGGCGCGGCCAGCCGCCGGTCGAGCAACCATGTAGGCGGCCAAAACAAATTAAATAATTGATATTATTTAATAATTTTCCATTCCCGAAAACGTCTCCGCCTCCCCATCTCTTATCTCAGACAGGAAACAGTACAAACCGGCGGGAGTGCGGTCTTGGCTCATAATCGGAGAGCTTGTATTAATTGACACTAATTAATATATTTAAGATCAAATGATATAAGGATATTCACCATGCCTCAGGTCATTTCCCCTGCGGCCCACGAACCGACCAGCGGCGCGATCACCCAGGACGAGGCGATGGCGATGCTGCGCGCCGCCTTCAATCTGTTTCGGCTCTGGGGCGTCAACGACACCCAGGCGCGCCTGTTGCTGGGACAGCCCAGCACCTCGACCTTCTATCGCTGGAAACGCGGCGAGATCGGCCCCCTGCCCCATGACACGATCTGGCGCCTGGGCGACCTCATGGGTATCCACAAGGCGCTGCGCTATATGTTCAAGGAACCGGAGTGCGGCTATGCCTGGATCTCGAAGCCGAACGACGCTTTCGGCGGCCAGTCGGCGCTGGATCGCATGCTGAGCGGCGCGCCCAGCGACCTCACCGCCGTGCGCAACTATCTCGATGCTGAGCGGGGCGGCTGGTAAGGACATCGCCGTGAAAACACCGCCGCGTACCAGGATCGATTGGCCGGTCGGCCATCGCATCATCCGCACCGTCTATCCACCGGTCTGGCTGTTCGAGGACATCGCCGATCCCACCGATTGGGAGCTGATCGCCAGCGCCGAGGCGAAAACCAATCCCCGCGTGCGCGATCAGATCGGCGAGTTGCGCCTGGTGCCGGAAGCACGGCGCCTCTCGGGTCCCAGTGCCAGCCTGGCGATGGGCGCCTTCACCCATGTCTCCCGCGACCGCCCCAGCCGCTTCTCCATCGGCGCTTATGGCGTCTGGTATTGCGGCGATCGCTTCGAGGTCGCGCTGATGGAGACGGTGTATCACGTCGAGCGCTTCATGCGCCGCACGGCGGAGCCGCCGGCGGATGTTCAGCTCCGCGAGCTCACCGCCCGGATCGGCGGCGATCTCCATGATCTGCGCGGGGCCGGTTTCACCGATTGCCTTAACCCCGATGACTGGACGGCGGCACAGGCCCTCGCCACAACCCTGCATCGCGACGGCAGCGACGGCATCGTCTATCCCAGTGTCCGCTGGCCGGCGGGACAGGCGGCGGCATTATTCTGGCCCGACCTCATCCATCTCCCCATCGTCCAGGCCCGCACCCTACAATATCACTGGGACGGCAAACGCGTGACCCGCTATTTCGTCATCGGCGATGACGACTGGTACGCCATGCCAACCTTGTGATTCATTGGGGGCGTAGAGACGATAGATCGATAGCTGCCAGTTATCGCGTGCCCCCTCGCTCCGCCCCGTCAGCGTGTAGGTCGATATGCATCGGCAGAAGGAGAGCGGGTTCTACTACCGGTACTCACATCGCTTCCCTCTCCTCATCCGTCAACCCCGGGCTTGATCCCGTCGGCGCAGGCCGACATTCGTCGGCGGGGGGGGGCCATGGGAAATGCAGTGCACGACATCTCCCATGGATTGCCGGGTCAAGCCCGGCAATGACAAATGAGAGATAGCAACCGCTGTGCAACAGCCGAAAAAACATCCTCTCCCTCAGCGCAAGCCCCCTCTCCCCTCAGTCGGCGTAGGCCGACATTCGTCGTCGGGGCGGGAGAGGGTTGGGGTGAGGGGGTCAACGGACGAGGTACCAACCAGCAGCACAGCATGCCCCACTTGGCGCCATCCCCGCCTTGCCCTAACATCACTGCCCATCATGACCCGCAGCGAAAGCCCGCTTGAATGACGACCGCCGATCCCCGCATCGATCTCGACGCCTATTTCCAGCGCATCGGCTATGCGGGGCCGCGCGATGCCACACTGGAGACATTGCGGGCGCTGCATCTCCTGCACCCGCAGACGATTGCCTTCGAGAATCTCGATCCCCTGCTCGGTCGCCCGGTCGATCTCGATCCGGCGGCGGTAGCGCGCAAGTTGGTACACAGCCGGCGCGGCGGCTATTGCTTCGAACAGAACCTGCTGTTTCAGCTTGTGCTGGAGATGCTCGGCTTTCATGTTTCCGGCCTCGCAGCCCGGGTGCTGTGGACCCAGCCGGAGGATGCCATCACGGCGCGCAGCCACATGTTGCTCAAGATCGAACTGGAGGGTCACAGCTATATCGCCGATATCGGTTTCGGCGGCCTGACCCTGACCGCACCCCTGCGTCTCGTCGCCAATGATATCCAGCAGACGCCGCACGGGCCTTTCCGCCTGCACCCGGTCGAGGGCGGCTTCAAGCTGCAGGCGCAACTGGATGAAAACTGGACAACGCTTTATCGCTTCGATCTGCTGCCGGCCTATGAGATCGATTATACCGTCAGCAATTACTATCTCTCGACCCACCCCGACTCTTATTTCCGCAATGCCCTGATCGTGGCACGGCCGACACCGACCGGGCGCCAGGCGCTGCTCAACAACCGCTACAGTGTCTATGGGCTCGACGGCACCGTCGAACGCCGCGAATTGACAATGGCGGCGGAATTTCATCATCTCCTCGATACACAATTCGGCCTGACTGTGCCGGATCTTCCTGCCTTCGATGCCGCCCTGACGCGCCTCGGCCTGATTTGATACCCCTGATTTGACGCCCGCCTGATTTGACGACCAGTCCGACTCTGGCTACAAGAATCCGGGGATTCGCCGCGTCCGGTTGCTGAGTATCGCGGCCATCGACAAGGAGCGCCTATGCAACAGCAGGACGCAGCCTCCCGGCGGACCATGCCCATCTCCGACCGCCATCGCATCGTCATTGTCGGCGGCGGTGCCGGCGGCCTCGAACTCGCGACCAAGCTGGGCGACCGACTGGGACGCAGGGGTCAGGCCGAGATCGTGCTGGTCGATGCCAATCCCACCCATCTCTGGAAGCCGCTGCTGCACGAAGTCGCCGCCGGCACGCTCAATTCCTATCAGGACGAATTGAACTATCTCGCCCATGCCCGCTATCACGGCTACCGGTTCCAGTTCGGGCGCATGACCGGCCTCGACCGCGCACGGCGCGAGATCGAACTGGCGCCCGTCATCGGCGATGATGGGCGCGAGATCGTCGGCCTCCGGCATCTGCATTACGACACGCTGATCCTGGCGGTCGGCAGCGTCAGCAACGATTTCGGCACGCCGGGCGCCAAGGAGCATTGCCGCTTCCTCGACAGCCGCGCCGAGGCCGAGGCATTGCATCGCGAATTGCTGTCTGTCCTGGCCAGCGCCCTCGACCGGGAATCGACGGAACGCGGCGCCGCACGGATCGGCGTCGCCATCATCGGCGGCGGCGCGACCGGCGTGGAACTCGCGGCGGAACTGCATCAAGCGGTGGAAGTCCTCTCTTACTACGCCGATCCGATCCGCGAGGACCTGCTGCAGATCAGCATCATCGAAATGGCCGACCGCCTGCTCCCGCCTTTGCCCGAGCGCCTGGCAGCCTCCGTCACCGAAGCCTTGCGTAAGCTCGGCGTGGCCGTCCTCACCAAGGCCAAAGTCGCCAGGATCGACGCCAATCAGGTGGAGCTGGCCGACGGCCGTATCATTCCCGCCGAGATCCGTGTCTGGGCCGCCGGCATCAAGGCGCCGGATTTCCTGCGCGGCCTCGGCGGCCTGGAGAATTTCCGCAACGGCCAGCTCATGGTGCGCCCGACCCTGCAGACCACCCTGGACGATGCAGTCTTCGCCTTCGGCGATTGCGCCCATTGCCCTGTCGCCCCCGGTAGCGACCAAGCGGTGCCCGCCCGCGCCCAGGCCGCGCATCAGCAGGCGGATCTCCTGGCGAAGGGCCTGATCCAGCGCATCGAAGCCCTGCGCGCCGGCCGCACGCCGCCGCCTCTGCCGGAATACCGCTACAGCGATTTCGGCTCGCTGGTCTCGCTCAGCCGCTATACCGCTTTCGGCACGCTGATGGGTGGCGTCTTCCGCAAGAGCCACATGATCGACGGCTGGTTTGCGCGCTTCGCCTATATCTCGCTCTACCGCATGCATCAGATGGCGCTGCACGGCCTCTGGCGCACGCTGATTCTCATCCTCACCAACCGGCTGCAGCGCATGACGCAGCCCAGCCTCAAGATGCACTGACCTTCGTCAAGCATCATCGCCCCTGCTTCGATCCGACGCAGGGGCGATGCGTATGCCGCATCAATTCGTCATCCGCCCGTTGCGTGTTTGTCACAAAGCGCTGCTACCAAGGCGCCGCACCTGTCGATGCCCTGACATCGCGGTGATCCTCTTCGTGACGACATTCATCTGAAGCTGCAGGAATAACGATGACGACTTTCACCTCACCCACCTTGCTCACGCGCCCCCTGACCCGTCGTAATCTGCTGCGGACTGCCGCCGCCTCGGCCGTCGCGGCGCCTTTCGTGACACGCGGCACCTTCGCCCGTGCCTCGTCCGGCGAATTGAAGATCACCGCCTGGGCCGGCTATCTGTCGGATGAATTGCTGGCGGCCTTCCAGAACGAAACCGGCATCAAGACCTCGTATACGCCCTATGGCACGAATGACGAGCTCTTGAACCAGATGAAGGTCAATCAAGGCGCTGGTTTCGATGTGATCTGGCCGGCGGTGGACCGCGTGCCGAATTACGTCGAGGCCAATCTGATTCAGCCGATCGACGAGAGCAAGGTCGAATGGGACCGCTGCATCGAAAGCGCCGTCGAAGGCTCGAAGACGCTGGGCGCCGTGGTCGCCGGCAAGCGTTATCAGGTGCCGACCGATTGGGGTACAGAGGCCCTCACCTTCGACAAGAACAGGATGCCGCTGGAATATGGCAAGGCCTCCTATGGCAATCTCTGGGGCCCCGACATGACCGGCAAGGTCACCGTGCGCGGCCATTCCGCCCTGGTCGGCCTCGGTCTCTGGCTCGAAGCCCAGGGCAAGCTGCCGAAGCCCCTGCGCGACAGCTTCAAGGACGAAGCGACCATGCGCGCGAATTACGACGTCATCATCGCCGAGGCGATCAAGCGCAAGGGCAATATCGCCCAGTTCTGGTCCAACGAGAACGAAGCCCAGGGTGCCTTCCGCACCAATGGCTGCATCCTCGGTCAGACCTGGGATTCCTCGGCCGGCGGCCTCGCCAAGGAAGGCCTGCCGATTGGCTATGTCGCGCCGATCGAAGGCGCGCTCGCCTGGATGGAAGGCGTCTCCATTCCGGTCGGTGCGGTCAATACCACCCAGGCCTATGCCTTCATCAACTGGATGCTGACGCCGAAAGCCGGCGCCATGTATGCCACCCATACCTCGATCAACACCACGGCGAAGGGCGCCGAGGCGCTGTTGCCGGAAGCCTCCAAGGCCTTCTTCACCGCCGCCTATCCGGGCGATGCGCTGCAGCGCCTGTGGTGGTGGCCGGTCCAGGAAAGCTGGTTCGTCGAACGCCGCAGCGAGTATCAGGACAAGTTCCTCAGCGCCTGATCGCCGCGGTCTCACAAATTTCACCGGCACTGCATCTCTCACAACAAGGGACGGGGCACATCTGTGTCCCGTCCTCTTGCCGCTGCTCCCCTCTCACCGCCCGGTAAGCCTGCCCGACATGACCCATTCCGTAGACCTCATCGATGTCGAGATGATCTTCAACAAGACCCATGCGGTCAAAAGATTGTCCCTCGCCGTCGAACCGGGTGAATTCTTTTCCATTCTCGGCCCCTCCGGCTGCGGCAAGACCACCCTGCTGCGGCTGATCGCCGGTTTCCTCGAACCGAGCGCCGGACGTGTGCTGATCGGCGGCCGGGACATGGCCGGCCTCGCCGCCAACCGGCGGCCGACCTCGATGATCTTCCAGTCGCTCGCCCTCTTCCCCCTGATGCCGGTCTGGGAAAACATCGCCTTCGGGCTGGAGGCGCGCGGCATGGCGAAGAAGGAGCGCCGCCACCGGGCCGAGGCCCTATTGGAGGTCGTTGCTTTGCCCGGCTATGGCGATCGCATGGTGCATGAGCTTTCCGGCGGCCAGCGCCAGCGCGTCGCCATCGCCCGTGCTTTGGCGGTGGAGCCTCAGGTCCTGCTGCTGGACGAGCCGCTCTCGGCGCTCGATCTCAAACTGCGCCAGCATATGCGGGCCGAATTGCGCGCCTTGCAGAAGCGCACCGGCGTCACCTTCGTCTACATCACCCATGACCAGTCCGAGGCCATGGCCATGTCCGACCGCGTCGCGGTGATGAATGCCGGGGCGCTGCAGCAGGTGGCGACGCCGCGTGAGCTCTATGACGATCCCGCCACCGCCTTCGTCGCCGAATTCGTCGGCGAGACCAATGCCATCGCCGGCACGATCCTCGACATCGCCGGCGGCCTTGCCTTGCTCGACAGCCCGATCGGCCGCTTCGTCGGCCGGACCGGTGCCGGCCTGCGCAGGGGCACCGCCGCCCGGCTCTATGTCCGCCCCGAGGTGATCACCTGCGATGCCATCACCGGCGCGGCCTTTGCCGATGATGAATCCGCCGGCAACCGCCTGACCGCCCGGACCGAGCGCTTGGATTTCGAAGGCGCCTTCGCCATGGCCCATGCGGTCGTCGCCCAGGGCGGCCAGTCGGTTCCCCTGCAAGTGGCGATCCCCGGCATCCAGCTCGAGACAGCCCCCGCCATCGGCCAGACGGCGACCTTCGGCTTCGCACCCGAGCATGCCGTCATCCTCTCCGAGGCGCCGGCCGATGCCTGATCTCTTCAAGCGCTTCGGTCACGGGCTGGGATCGCTCTTCGTCATCCTGGTCGCGGTCTGGCTAGCCGGCCTCGTCCTGATGCCCAATCTGATGATGCTGGACTTCGCCCTGCGGCCCAATCTCCCGCCAGCCCAAATCGGCGGCCCGACGGATATCTATTCGCTCGACAATTTCGCTTATCTCGCAGGGCAGCCCATCCATCGGCTGATTTTCCTGAAGACCATCTGGGCCAGCGGCCTCGTCACCCTCACCACCCTGATCCTCTGCTATCCCCTTGCCTATTGGCTGGCCGTGGCGGCGGCACCCCGGCGCGCGGCGCTGGTGCTGCTCGCCCTCACCATTCCCTTCTGGATGAACGAGGTGCTGCGCTCGCTCGCCTGGTACATCCTGCTCAGCCTGCAGGGCCCGCTGAACGCCCTGCTGCAGGTATTGGGCATGATCGACCAGCCGGTGCGCTGGTATGGCGATCTCGGCGTGCTGGCCGGCATGACCTACGGCTATATCCTCTTCATGCTGTTCCCGATCTATAATTCCATCGCCACCATCGACCGGGCACAGATCGATGCCGCCCGCGATCTCGGCGCCTCCACCCTTCGCATCCATCGCCGCGTGATCGTGCCCCATGCCAAGGCCGGCATCGCCACCGGCTGCATGTTCACCTATATGCTGGCGGCCGGCAGCTACGTGGCACCCGCCTTGCTCGGCGCGCCGGGCAGCCGCTGGTTCACGCAACTGATCTATGAATGGTTCTTCGAGGGCGGCAACTGGAACCGGGGCGCGGCCTATGCCCTGCTGCTGTTGCTGCTCTGCCTCGCCGTCGTGCTCTGCACCTTGCGCCTGTTCCGCGTCAATCTCGTGAGCGTGACGAAATGACCGCCGCCACTTCGCTTTCCGCCGCATCCCCGGCGTCAACGAGCTTACGCCGCACCAGCGGCTGGGCCGCCGCCATCGATGCGATCCCGCGCCTTCTTTTCCTGCTCTATCTGGTGGCCCTGCTCGCTTACATCTTCGTGCCGCTCGGGGTGATGGGGGCCGCCACCTTCAACACCAGCCGCTTCCCCACCGTCACGCCCTGGCTCGGCACCACCCTGGACTGGTTCACCGCCTTGGCCAACGACCAGGCCATGCGCGACGCCCTCGTCACCTCCTTCCTCATCGCCGCCGGAGTAATCGCCTTTTCCCTGCCGGTCGGCACCGCCGCCGCGCTCGTGCTGACCAGCCTGCATGGCCGGGCCCGGGGCTTCCTCTACGCCGTGATGGTCTCGCCCTTGCTGATGCCCGGCGTGGTGATCGGCATCTCCACGCTCATCTTCTGGCGCGGCTTCGGCATCGGCGGCGGCCTGACGCTGATCGTGCTGGCGCAATCCAGCTTCATCACCGCCTATGTCATGCTGATGGTCGCCGCCCGCCTGCACCGCTTCGACCGCATCCAGGAAGAAGCCGCCCTTGGCCTCGGCGCCTCCAAAGGACTGATCTTCCGCCGCATCCTGCTCCCCTATCTACGGCCCTCATTATTGGCCGCCGGCACCATCGCCTTCATGCAGTCGATCGAGAACTACAACACCACCCTCTTCGTGCGCGGTGTCGAAACCCCGCTGACGATCTTCATCGCGACCAAGGTCCGTACCGGTCTCACCCCCGCCGTGAACGCCCTCGGCCTCACCCTGATGCTCGTCACCATCATCGGCGCCATCCTCTGGGAACTCGCCCGCCGCCGCATCCGTCCGGCGCACTAAGGGGTATTGCCCAGAGGAACTCTAGAAACGGATTCAGCTTCCAGATTGAAGCAAGCACACCTCAATCTGAAAGTATCGCGCTCTAGGTTGCTAACAATGTAAACGGCCCTTATTTCGCAAATGCCCCTCACCCCAACCCTCTCCCCGCTGATCGCGGGGCGAGGGAGCTTAAGCGCGACAGGCTTCACCAATGCGAAAGGTCTCAACCAAACACGATAACCTCCCTCGCCCCACTTGCGGGGAGAAGGTCGGGGTGAGGGGTAGCTACAGCCGCTCAATTCTCAATGATTGATATCCCGGCTCATCACCACGACGATGCCGCCAGGTTCGATCTCGTTGTTGCGGTATTTGGTTTCGGCGGCGGCGTCGATCATCTGGCGGTTGCGCAGATAGGCCTCGATCAGTTGCCGCTCATCCGCCTGGCGAACCCGTTCCCGGTCCAGCAGCGCGCCGCGCGTCACCGCGCAGGAGACCGCTGAGCCGCCATCGGTTGCGTAGAAGCGCACCCATTCATGCAGGTTGTCGTAATGGATCTTCGAGCTGTCGAA
Organism: uncultured Rhodospirillaceae bacterium; assembly: GCA_964406155.1. Classification (GTDB taxonomy): domain Bacteria; phylum Pseudomonadota; class Alphaproteobacteria; order Dongiales; family Dongiaceae; genus Dongia_B. The sequence continues at coordinate 23,294 of CAYOQR010000023.1, forward strand.
GATCAGCGTTACCTCGCGCTCCACTTGGCCGCGCCGAGCGAAGGCGTCGAGGTCCTGCGCAGCGATGAAGACCTCGCCGTTCCGCCGACGCGCGCCGCTCTGGTATTTCCACGCGGCGATGCCCTCGATCTTGCGGCGCTGCCGCTCGAAACCCGCGAGCAGTTCCTCCAACCCCGCCTCATGCAGATGGCAGAGATCGCCCAGCGCCACTTTATGGATCAGGCAGATGACCGGCAGCCCGCTGTTGTCAATTCCGGCGCCGCTATCCGTTGTGCCGCCTGCATCGGCGTCGCGGGCGTCGAAGCGGACGGATTCCCGTTCGGCATTCCATTGTCCCGGCTGTGCCAGGAAGTGCAGGCCCATGACCTAGTCCTCCCGTATAACCCGGCCACCTTTTACCTCAGGTGACTCAGTCCTCCCATTTCCCGGCGGTCGCGGCGGCCGCTTCCGGGAACCGGCGATCAGGATATCACGATCCCGCCGGAAACCGCTGAAAATGAGGCGTCAGGAGATGAGCCTTGCCCGATGTCTCACTTACTCCGCCCGCCCCTTACTCCGTATGCCCGAGCGCGCTTGGCGGCGGCGAATGCCGCACCGAGGTCGCGCTCTCATCTTCCTCGGCGGCCTCATCTTCCGCCCCGCCCTTGCCGTCTTCCGGCCGCGCGGCCTTGCCGGCCGGCTTGCGCTCGTCGCCCGGCCGGGTGCCGGCCTCCGCTTCCCGCACCTCGGCCTCAGCTTCGGCCGCTGCATCGGCTGCCTTGCCTTCATGCCGGATCACCACCGCCTGCACCGGCACCGCGATCATGATGCCGAGCTCATCGAACTTCTTCTTCATGCGGCGGTTGAATTCGCGCTGCACGCCCCAGCGCCCGCTATCGGTGCAGACGATCTGGCCGACCAGGGTGGCATTGCCGCCATCCACTGCATCGACGCCCCAGAGCTGCAGGTCGCTGCGCATCATGTATTTGAAACTGTCATCCGCCCGCATCTCGAGCGCGATCTGCTTCAAGACCTCGCCGACCTTGTCGATATCCTCCTTGCCCGCCACCGTCACCTTGACGGCGGCATTGCCGACGCCGCGATTGACATTGGTCACCGTGCCGACCGAGCTGAAGGGGATGATATGCACCGCTCCATCTCCCGCGCGCAGCCGGATCGTGCGGATCGAGAGCTTTTCCACCGTGCCGGACAGGCCGGACGCCGTGATGAAATCACCGACCTGCATGGCGTTTTCCAGCAGCAGGAAAATGCCCGTGATGAAATCCTGCACCAGCTTCTGCGAGCCGAAACCGACGGCGACGCCGATGATGCTGGCGCCGGCCAGCAGCGGCGCGATATTGACGCCGATCTCGCTGAGGAAGGTGAAGACCACCACCACCGAGACGATCACCAGCAGGATGGTGCGCATGATCGGCACCAGGGTGCGCATGCGGGCGGCATGGGCGAAATCGCCCCGCGTATCCAGCCGCGACATATGCCGGTCGATGGCGATATTGGCGCCTTCCCAGACGGCCACGGAAATCAATGCCGAGATGGCGATGGTGATGATCGCCGAAACCAGCCGGCTGCCGATCTCGCCGCTATGGAACCAGCCGATCGCATTCATTCCCCAGGCTTCCAGCAAGGCGATCGCCGTCAATGCAACCGCTGCCGCCGTGACGACGCCCCGCAGCAGCGGATAATAGCGGTTGGCCCGCTGCTTCAGACCCGGGAACCGGTGTTCGAGATCGACATCGATCTTGAACAGGCGGTCGAAGCCGCCCAGCAGCGCCATGGCGACCAGCCGCGCGATGACCAGCACCAGGGCCGTCGTCAGCGTGAACTGCATCAGCCGCTCCTGGGCATTGGGCACACCGATCGCCCAGACCACCCACATCGCCATCACCAGGAAGATGGCGATGAAATGCCACAAAGCGGCCGCCTGGTTGCGGATGGCGGTGATCACACCGCGCCGCGTCTGGCCGTGTTCGTCCGGCTTTGCCCGCAGCCACTCGCCTACGGCGCGCCGGCATTGCAGGATGATGATGACGATATAGATATGAACGATCAGCGAGATCAGCTTGATCAGCGTGCCATGGCCGGCCCGCGACAGGCCGAGCAGCCGCGCCATTTCCGCCATCGCCCAGCCGAACAGGGCCGTGCCCACCACGCGATAGGTCCAGACCTCGATATAGGCGCCGGTCTCGTCGCTGACCGGCAGCAGCCGCAGCCCCGAGGTGGAGGAGAGAACGAACAGCCGCACCACGCAGGAGATCGCCCGGCAGATCACATAGGCATTGATGATGGCGACGCCGGCCAGACGCACCACGCGCACATCCGCCATTGGCGTGCTCAACAGGATGTTGCCGATCACCGCGAAGATGACGATGGGCAGCAGCTCCAGCAGGAAATGCAGCAAGGCCAGCGGCACCCGCTTCAGGAGCGCCAGGTCCCGGCCGGGTTTCGGCACGGCGGGGCGGTAGCTCGGCTCGACATCGCCGGGATCGATATCGCTCGGCACCGTCTCCGCCGGATTGGGCATCTCGCCCGAGGGCGGCGTCGCGCGGTGCTCGATCGCCCCCAGCGGCCGGCGCAGCAGCAAACGCAGCAGCCATTCGCCGGCCAGGGCGCCGCCCACCATCACCGCCAAGCGCCAGATCGCATCCAACAGCGTGTTGCGGGTATCGGGATCGGTGATCAGCGTGCGGAACCAGTGCCACAGTTTCGGCACATCGGCGACGGTCTTCGCGCTGCTGGTGATCTGCGCCGTGGCGTCGTCGAGCCAGGCGAGGCCCTGCACCATCAATTGCGCGCCGAGACTGTCGGCCGCCAGCGGCGCATTATCGGCCGCCGGTGCTGGACTTGCGGGTGCTGGACTTGCAGGCGCGGACGTGGCTGGCGCCGGAGCAGGATTAGCCGGCTTTGCCGGTGCCGGGCTGGCGACGGGCGTATTGGTACCCGCGGTATTGGCAATGGTCTGCAGCACCTGGATGAGCTGGTTGCGCTTCGCCTCGTTCTGCAGCACGTCCAGCGCCTGCCGCGCCTGCTCCGCCGTGACGTTCTGCCCAGTTCCCTGCCCACCCCCCTGCCCGGTCGCCGGTACAACGACCGTGGGCGAGGCAGCGGGAGCCGGTGCCGTCTGCTGCGCCAGAACCGGCGCCGCCAGGGTCGTCAGCAGCAGAACGGCGGTCAGCAAGGAAAGCGGCAGGAAACGCAACACACGCATCTTCGATCAATCCGGAATCAATATGGTCGGAAACATGACGGTATGACGCCTCGGCCGGGTTGCCAGTTCCGATCAGGTGGTCCGATCGGACGGTCCGATCGACCAGTACGGCGCGAGCCTCGAACGGGCCTAGGCAATAGCATGGCCCCATCCCATGCGACACCGCTAAATGGCCGCTGCCCGCCATCAAATTCCCTTGAGGACATCCAGCACCCTGACATATCCCCCTGATATTGCTTCTTTTCAGCGGGCAGAAGATCACACTTCCCGCTTGCAACCATGGCGCAATGAATGAGATATTGAACTATTATTGAGTGCATTTGCCGGCAATATCATTGGCGGGTACGGCACAGGGACAGGGGCTCGTCATGATGCGTATGCGGTACCGTTTCCATCATCTGCCGATGATGCTGGCGCTTTCGGGCGTCATGCTGGTCTGCGGCACGGCCCAGCCGGATCGCATCGGCGCCGGGATCAGCGCCGCCAGGGCAGCGGGGAACGACGCCACCGCTTTGGCCTGCCGCCAGGCGACCACCGGCAATCATCTCGCCGATGACTGCGCCGAATTGGGGGCGGCCCTGCTGCAGCGGGGCGACACCAAACTTGCCGAGGCGGTGCTGCGCGATTCCCTGCGCCTGAAGCCGGGTGCCGAGCGTCCCGCCAACCTGCTGGTCTCGCTCTATGTCGATCAAAAGCGCTTCGACGATGCGGCAGCCCTCATGCGCGAGGCCGCACGGGTCAATCCCGCCGATCCTCGCCCGCCATATATGCTCGGCCTCATCTTCACGATACAGAAGCAATATGCGGCGGCGGCGGATGCCTATCGCCAATCGCTGCATCTGCGGCCTGACGATGCCGCGACCCTGACCGGCCTCGGCACGGCGCTCAGGTTCCAGGACAAGCAAGCTGAGGCCGTCGAGGTCTACCGCAAGGCATTGCAGCGCGCGCCGCGTGATCCCGAAGCCAATCAGGGCATTGGCAGTATCCTGCTGCTGCAAGGCGATTATGCCGGCAGCATCCCGCCCTTCCGTATCGCCTTCGAGCAGATGCCTGAAAGCCGTTCCCTCACCCAGGCATATGTGACAGCCCTGCTGTTCCTCAAACGGGACGACGAGAATATCGCCATCCTGCGCAAGCATCTCGCGATCGATCCGACCGATGCCGAAAGCCAATTAAACCTGGGCATCGTTTACCTGATCCTGGGATCGAACCGCGAAGCCGCCGATCACCTGACCGAAGCCACCCGTCTCGACCCAAACAACGGCAAGGCCCAGGCCGCCCTGGCTAAAGCCCTGGACGCGACCGGCCAGCCCGCCGCCGCCGCAACTGCCCGCAACCGTGCCAAGGCCTTGGGTTATGACGCACCTTGATCATACCTGCCCGTAGCTTGGATTGGACGCTATCGACACGGGAAACCACTCGGCATCTGGTCGCCTGCTTGTGTCGGGCCTTTTTTGCGCTCTACTGCCGATAGAGCATCATTGATCTTGCATGATCAATGTCGCTATCCCTACCACACCGCCGCAATCGGCCGCGTGCCGGTCCATTCCTCGATGCGCAACCGCGTCTTCGGCGAGACATCGGGCGGCAAGCGGTCGGGGGCGAACCAGCCGGTCTCGGTGATCTCCATGCGGTCGGCGGCATGGGCCGTGCCGGTGAATTCGGTCACTTCATAGAGGATCGGATAATCGATCATGCCGCGATAATGATGCAGATAGACCTGCAGCAGGCGCGGCGGGCCGGCCAGCCCCAGCCCCACTTCCTCGCGCAGCTCCCGCGCCAATCCGTCCGCCGGCGCCTCGCCCCGGCGCAGCCCGCCACCCGGCAGGTACCAGTCATGGCGATAGGTATGCTTGACCAGCAAGACCTCCCCTGCCGGATTGCGGACGATGGCGCTGATGCCGATCGTCTTCATGCCGACAAGATGCAGCAGGCTGTTCCGCGTCCATTCCAGGCCGGGATAGATCCGGCGCAATAGGGTCCAATGCAGCATGATCCGATATCAGTTAAGTCCTCCGGAGCGCGGCGCAAGGCACCCCCTGCCGCGCACACGGGACGCTAGAATGACCGCCGCGCCCGGTCAATTCATATGGCGTCAAATTCCGCCTGCCCGGACGGTAAATCCTCCAGGTGACAAGATTTGAATCCTCGGGCGTCCGTCAAGCCGCGAGACTCGAATTCCCTGTCATTTGCCCTTTTTCAGTTCTAGAGTCGAAGAATATGCGGCGGAACAAGCCGCGAGGCGATCCCAACGGCGATCACGGGTGTGATCCACGGAAGATCGCACAGGGACGGGATGGTACCCCGGGACAGAATTGCAGGACGGAATTGCACTGCCGATCGGGCAGGAGAACGCACCGTCACCATGAATCGGTCATCTCCCGGCGCTAAACTGGGGCGCTAAAATCGGAGCGCTGGAATAAGGGATGCCGCGACGGCACGCCCCAGATCAAAACAACGCTGCTCGAATCAAGGCTGCTTGGATCAAGATTACTCGGATCAAGACTGCTCGGACCAAAACTATCAAGATGACATGACCCGAAGCGGCTTGGCCGGCATTCCAGGGTTCATTGCAACAAACGCATTCTGGCGCCAGATATCTGGTTGGGAAGACATCTGGTTGGTGAGGCATCTTGCTGGGGAGACGTCGCACATGAATCGCCTGTTCGACCGATTGATGATGGTTTCACCCCGCTCAGAAGCAAGGCTCCGTCACGCTGTGCCGTCGGAATGTTGCCATGCATCGTCCATCGTGATCCTGGCCTGCCTCGCGGCGACGGCTTTCCTGTCGATGGATGTGATCCCGGTCCGCGCGGACAGCCCCAAGGAGCAGGCGACCCGTCCGCCGTACGGATCGCCGGCCTTCAGCACAGATCCCGCGATGATGGATGAAGTCGCGGCCAAGCCGGCGAAACCGGCCACCGCACCTTCACCGGCCACCCCCCCGTCACTGACCAATCCCAGGACGGCGGCGGACTTCATCGCCCTCGGCAACAAGTTCTATGCCACGCGCCATTTCAACGACGCCATCGCCGCCTATCGCCAGGCCATCGCCCGCGACGATGCCAGCGCGCTCGCTTATTACTATCTCGGCCGGGTCTATTACGATCAGTATCGCCTCGATGCCTCGATCCGCGCCTATGAGACCTCCGTGCGGCTCGATCCGACCAATGCCGCCGCCTATAACGAACTCGGCATCGCCCTCAAGCATCGTGGCCGCCTCGACGATGCTATCGCCGCCTATCAGAAAGCCATCATCGCCGCGCCGAAGGATGCCGTCGCCTATAACAATCTCGGCAACGCGCTCTATCAGACGGGTCAGCTCGATGCCGCCGTCGTCGCCTTCGCGAAATCCGTCAGCCTCAATCCGCGGCAGCCGGAGGCGCATATCGGCCTCGGCTCCGCTTTGCACGATCTCGGCCGCGATGACGATGCCGTCGCCGCCCTGCAAAGCGCCATCACTTTGGCGCCGCAATCACCGACCGCCTACTTCAATCTCGGCGTCGTCTATCAGCAGCAGAAAAAAATGGATGAGGCAGAGGCCGCCTATCGCCAGGTCGTCGCCCTCGTCCCGACCTATGCGCCCGCCTTCAACAATCTCAGCAATGTGCTGCGGGAGAACCGCAAGATCGGCGAGGCGGTCGCCATGGCGCAGCAGGCGGTGGTCCTCGCGCCGCGTTACGCCCATGCCTATCGCAGTCTCGGCCTTGCCTTGAAAGCAGCCGGCCGCGAGGATGAGGCACGCCAGGCCATGCTGCAGGCGGCGACCCTGGACGGCTCGACACTGCCGGCAACGGCGGCAAAGACACCGGATGCCAACGTCACCCTGGCCTCCGGCAAGGCCTCCACCGCCGGGTCCGGCCCGGGCTTGAATCTGGCGCCCGTCTTTGAACCCAATATGACGCAGGCGCCTTAAAGCCGAAATCCGTTCAAGCGACCCGCCGGAAGCGGGCATAATGGAAGCGCTGCACGCTGCCCCAGGGCGTCGCGTGATCGATCTCGAAGGCATCCTCCAGCGCGAACCCGTCCCCCAGCAGCGCCGTCAGGCTGGCCGCATCGTGACGCTGCACCGGCAGGCCGCTGCATCGTTCGGGCCCGCTCAGGGCGAAGCTGCCGAGGATGGCGCTGCCGCCGACCTTCAGCGCCCGGCGCAACGCCGCCGCATAAAGCCGCCGGTCGGCTTCATCCGTCAGGAAATGCAGGGCCGCGCGGTCGTGCCACAGATCGACCGCCATATCCGCCTGCCAATGACGGATATCGGTGACGATCAGGCGCGGCATATCCGCCCCTTCTCGCTCCTCCCGCTGCTTCAGCCGCTCTTGCACCCGCTGCAAGGCCGCTGCCGAGATATCCAGCAACAGCAGATGGCGATAGCCGAGATCCAACAGCCGGTCGGCCAGCAGCGACGCGCCGCCGCCGATATCCAGGATGACGGCCTCGGTCGATACACCCGCCTCCCGGATCAGCTTCAGCGAGACCGCCGGCTCCGGCTCGAACCAGCTCAGCTCGGCATCGCCCTTGCTGCCATAGATCCGATCCCAATGATCCCGTGCTGCGCGATCCCGTGCTGTGTGATCCTGGGCCGTGCCATCCGTTCCCGTATCCCGATCCGCCATGAGCGCCATCCGTCGCTAAAGCCCACGGGGAATATCCGCCCGTGTTCCATCCCGATTATCCTTAGATCAGCGGCTGGCAACCGGCAATCCCGCCCGCCAACATAGTATCTCCAACACTCGTTCCCTCAATCTAACCCGAGAGATAATAGGGTCGCATTGCAGTCTTTACGTGATGCCTGCATCCACTCAAATGCACCCTCCGGCTTGCTCCGTCAGCATAGGCCGAATCTCATTTGCCGCTGCCACCCCTCACCCCGAGCTTCTCCCCGTCCGTCGGCGTAGGCCGACATTCGTCGGCGGGCGGAACGAGGGAGGTTTTCTTCGTCTCGAATAGAAGATTGGCTCGAATGGAGGATAGGCAAGCGTAACGATGATTTAAGCTCCCTCGCCCCGTGATAACGGGGAGAGGGTCGGGGTGAGGGGTGACGACGACCAACGCGGTCGCCACAGATGAGACACCCCTTATATCAAAGGCGCGACACCGCCCTCAACCTCACCGCCCTGAGCGCTTCAACCGCATCAGCGCCTTGACGGTTTCGCGCAAGCCGCGCGTCAGCACTTTGTCGCGGCGCATCACCAGGCCAAGCTCGCGCTGCAAGCGCGGCGACAGCGGCTTGACCCGCAGCGCGACGCCACTGATGGTCCGCGCCGCCGCTCCCGCCACCGCCACGCCGGGCAGGACCGAGCAGCCGAGCCCCACGCCGACCATTTCCTTGATCGCCTCGACATTGTCCACGGCCATGGCCGGCTTCACCCGCAATCCGCCGTGCCGGAACCAGCCCTCGATCACCCGCCTTGTCTGGCTGTTCGGCCCTTCCAGGAACAGCGGACGCTTGGCGAGAGCGGCAGGCGTCACCCGCTCCGGTAGACTGGCGGCATCGGCCGCCTCCACCGCCAGCACATCATCCGTCATCAGCGGCGTCACGGCGAACATCCGTCCCGGCGCCGGCAGGGTGACGAGTGCGAGATCCAATGCATTGGCTTCCAGCGATTTCAGGATATCGGCGGTCGTGCCCGTATTGACCATGATCTCCAGCCCCGGGAAACGCTGCCGCAGATCGCGCAGCAAAGGCGGCAGCAGATAGATGCAGGCGGTCGATCCCGTGCCGATCCGCACCCGCCCCATCTCGCCGCCGTCCTGCTGCCCCATGGCATCCAGCGCCGCGTCGATCGCCGCCTCGATGCCGCGTGCATGAACCAGCAATTCGGTACCCGCCGCTGTCGCCGTCGCCCGTCGTCCGACCCGCTCGACCAGGCGCAACCCCAGCCGTTCCTCCAATTGCCGGACCTGCTGGCTGACCGCCGGCTGGGTGAGATTGAGCCGCGCCGCCGCCGCCGAGAAGCTGCCCAGCTCCACCACCTGCACGAAGGCCCGCAACTGATCCGGATTCAATCCGCGCATCTCAAAGAATTCCTTATGGAAAGAATAAGAACTCAAATCTTTCCTGATAGGCCGATCAGGCCCAATCTAATCCCGGCACCATTTGCAACTCAAGGCCTCCGCGATGCTCACTTCCCCAAGGTACTCACCTCCCTGGGACGCCCTCAGCCCCATTGGCGGCGGCCATTGGATTACAATCATGTCCAACCGGTCTGCTTTCCTCATCCACCTCCTGCGCGAATGCTGGCGCGACCTCATCCTGTCGCCGCTTTCCCGGCGCCGCCAGCGCCGGGCCCTGCAGCATCTCGACGATCATCTCCTCCGCGACATCGGCATCACCCGCCGCGAGGCAAGACTGGAAGCCCAACAGAGCGCGAGCGATCTGACGATCGACGATCAGGCGAAGCCCTATTCCACCTGCCGGCCGACCGAACGCCAGATGCGCCTTTGATCGAGGGTAGTATCCACAGCCCGCCACAGCCGCACTTGGCATTGCCCCTTACCCCAACCCTCTCCGCGCAAGCGGGGAAAGGGAGTCGTCGTGCTTGCCCCGACAAATTCCAGTCGCGGATAACGCAAGTCCCCCTCGCCCCGTGACAACGGGGAGAGGGTTGGGGTGAGGGGTAGCACCGACGAACCGGACGCCACCGCGCAGGCGAAACACATCCAACAAGCGGCACCGCCGATAACAAGGCTGTCACGTACAGAGCAAGAGAACGACAATACCTGTCATGCAATTTCAGTCATCGGCCCACTTCTCCAAACCGCATTGCATCCCACGGCACAGTTCGGCAACATCGGCGGCATGTCATCCATCCACCATTCCCGTTGAAAGCAGCCGCTTGGTTCCCCGCCGCACCGTTCTCTGTCTCGGCCTGTCGCAGTTGATCTGCTGGGGGACGATCTACTACATGATCGGCGGCTTCGGCGGGTCGATCGCCGCCGAGACGGGCTGGGGCCAGAGCCTCGTCTATGGCGGCTTCTCCGCCGCCTTGCTGATGATGGGGTTGAGCTCGCCGCTGATCGGCAAGCTGATCGACCGCCATGGTGGCCGGCGGGTGATGGCGGCGGGGTCGCTTTGCGCATCGGCCGGTTGCCTGATGCTCGCGGCGGCGCATGATCTCACCCTCTATTATGCCGCCTGGCTCGTGCTCGGCCTCGCCATGCGCCTGACCCTCTATGAAGCTGCCTTCGCGACCCTGGCCCGGATCGGCGGCCCGCTCGCCCGTCGGCCGATCTCACAGATCACGCTTCTCGGCGGCCTTGCCTCCACCACCTTCTGGCCGATCGGCCATGCCCTCGAAAATGCTTTCGGCTGGCGCGGCGCGCTCTTCGTCTATGCCGGCCTTGCTCTCCTCACCCTCCCCCTGCATCTCGCGATCCCCGACCGCCGCCACACCAGCGTCCCTCGCGCCCCGGCTCCGACGCCCGCTTCCCCTGCGCCATCTCCCGCGCCCGCGTCGCCATCGGTAATACCTGCGACGGCAACGCCACCTGCCACCACACCGCTGGCAGCCACACCGCTGGCAGCCACGCCGCTGGCAGCCACGCCGCGTGACCGAACCGTTGCCGGCGGCCTCTATGCGGTTATCGCCATGCTGGTCAATTTCCTCAATGCCGGCATGTCGGCGCATATGATCTCGGTCCTGGCGGGACTGGGCCTCGCGACCGGCCTCGCCGTCTGGATTTCCGCTTTGCGTGGCGTCGGCCAGTCTTCGGCCCGGCTCTGCGAAATGCTGTTCGGCAACCGCGTGCATCCGTTGGACCTCAATCTCGGTGCCACCGCCTTGCTGCCGGTCTGTTTCCTGGCCGGGTTGTTCAGCGGCCAGCACGCCGTCGCCGCCATCGGCTTCGCCTTTCTCTACGGCGCCGGCAACGGCATCGCCACCATCACCCGCGGCACCCTGCCCCTGGTCCTGTTCGATCACACGCGCTACGGCGCCGTCACCGGCAAGCTCCTGGTGCCAAGCTTCCTGCTCGCCGCCGCCGCGCCCCTGATCTATGCCCTGGTCATCGAACGGGCCGGCGAAGCGACGGCGCTCTATCTCTCGCTGCTGCTGGCCGCCGCCACCTTCGGCGCGGCTTTCATCCTGCGCCGCCGCTTCATGCCGAAGCCAGCCGGTTAGAGCGCGATGCTTTCAGGTTGAAGCATGCCTGCTTCAACCTGAAAGCTGAATCGCCCTCTATATTATTGAGAAGAGACGGATTCAGCTCACAAGTGAAATCGCTTCAGCGATTCCACTTGTGAGCATCCGGCTCTAGGTAGTGGACTCATAAATTCGCATCCAGAGGCGGGTTGAGGCGAGGGAGACGGCAGCGAGGAAGTTTCCTGCGAGCTTGTCGAAGCGTGTCGCAATCCGCCTGAAATGCTTGAGTTTATTGAAGAAGCGTTCGATCAGGTTTCGTTGACGATAGATCGCTTTGTCGACTGACCGCTGGATTTTACGATCCCGTTGAGTGGGGATTTGGGCCTGGCCGCCCCGCAGGTGAATGAGGTCGATCAGATGCTGCCAATCGTAAGCGCGGTCCCCGACGAAGGCTTTGGCGCTCGGTAAGCCTTCCAGCAAACTTGGCGCCGTTGCCTTGTCCGAGGCCTGACCTGGCGTCAAGAGCAGCTTTACCGGCAAGCCATTCTCATCGACGATGGCGTGGATCTTGGTGGTCAGTCCTCCACGAGAACGGCCAATGGCGTTATCCGGGCCCCCTTTTTTCCGCCTGCGGCGTGTTGGTGGGCGCGGATAATCGAACTGTCAATGAACTGCATCGACTGCGGCGATTGGGCCGCCAATGTCTCGAAGATCCGCAGCCAGACGCCCGCCTTGGCCCAGCGATTGAAGCGGTTATAGGCCGTCGTGTAGGGACCATAACGCTCCGGCAAATCCCGCCAGGGCGAACCGGTCCGCAAAATGTAGAAGATGCCGTTCAGAACCCGGCGATCATCGCTCCGGGCTACCCCGCGCGGCTTGTTCGGAAGCAGCGGCGAGATGATCGCCCATTCCTTGTCGGAAAGGTCAAAGCGCGCCATCACAACCTCCTACCGTTTAGGAGGTTGAATCACATCCCTGCTTTGAGGGGAATCCTCTTTATGAGTACAGAACCTAGCCGCCACATTGCGCTTCCGCCGGCCTTGGTCTATCAACCGCTTCGGCTTATTCGCTAGCGTTTCATTCGACTGAGGATTCCGGCATGCGCCTGATCGTGTTCGACCTGGACGGCACCCTGGTGGACAGCCGGGAGATGATCCTGGCGATCCACCGGCATATCTTCCCCGAACACGGGCTGAAGGTCCCGGCCGAGGAAGCGATCATGGCCTTGGTCGGCCTCTCCCATCGCCAGGTCTTTGCCGCCCTGGTCGGCGAGGACGGCCCGATCGACAGCCTGATCGACGCCTATAAGCGTCAGGCCTGGGCCCTCCGCGCGGCGGATGCCCATTCCGAAAACCTCTTCCCCGGTGCCGCCGATCTGATCGAGACCTTGCGCCGGCGCACCGATTGCCGCCTGGCCATCGCCACCGGCAAGGGCCGTCGCGGCACCGATCGTCTCATCGAGATGCACCGCTGGGCCGGCGTCTTCACCAGCATCCATACCAGCGACGACTGCCCCTCGAAGCCGGACCCCACCATGATCCTGCGGGCCAAGACAGCGGTGACCGCGGCGACCGGCACGGCGCCGGCCGACACGGTGATGATCGGCGATTCCATTTTCGACATGAAGATGGCCTTGGCGGCGGGTGCCCGGCCGATCGGTGTTGCCTGGGGCCACCAGCCGCCGGCCCAGCTCAGTGCCGCCGGCGCCACCGCCATCGCCGAAGACGTCGCCCATCTCGGCCGGCTGCTGGCCTGACGCCACTCTGAAACGTGGGGTGAGGGTTCACTCCTGCGTCAGGTCATTGGCCTCGCGCAGCTTCGGGAACCAGCGGAACCATAGCAGCGAGACGACGATCGTACAGATACCGCCGATCACGGTGGCGATCACCGGGCCGAGGCCGGCGGCGACGATCCCCGCCCGGAAGGCGCCGAGCTCGTTGGAAGCGCCGATGATCACCGCATTGACGGCATTGACCCGGCCGCGCAGATGGTCCGGCGTCCAGAGCTGGATCAGCACTTCGCGGATATAGACGCTGATCATATCGCTGGCCCCCATCACCACCAGCGCGGTCACCGATACCGCCAGGGAGGTCGACAGGCCGAAGACGATGGTACCGAGGCCGAACACGACCACGGTCGAGAACATGATCAGGCCGGCCTTGCGCCGGATCGGCCAGATGCCGAGGGCGATCGCCATGCCCAGTGCCCCCACACCGGTCGCGGCGCGCAACAGGCCGAGCCCGGTCGGCCCCGCTTCCAGGATGTCGCGGGCAAAGACCGGCAGCAAGGCCGCCGCACTGCCCAGCAGGACCGCGAAAAGATCCAAGGTGGTGGCGCCCAGCACCACCTTCTCCGCGAAGATGTATCTAAAGCCGCCGATCAGCGCATCGATCACGCGCTGGTCCTGCGCCCGCTTCAGCTCGCGGTGGCGGATGCCGAGCACGGCGATGGCGGCGACCGTCACCATCGCCAGGGCGCTGCCATAGGCGAAACCCGGCGAGATACCGTAAAACAATCCGCCCAAGGCCGGACCGGCGATCGAGCTCAACTGGCTGGTGGAAGTCGAAAAGGCGATGGCCGGTGCGATCTCGTCGCGTGTCACCAGGTTCGGCGCCAGGGAGGAGACGGCCGGATTCATGAAAGCGCGTCCGGCACTTAATCCGGCGATCAGCAGCAGGATCGGCCAGACATGCAGCGTGTCGTGACGCGCCACCAGGAAGATCGCCAAGGTGAAGGCGAATTCGACACCGAGGCAGACAACCATGATCCGCCGCCGCGAAAAACTGTCGGCGACGCCGCCGGTGACCAGTACCAGCAGGCAGGCCGGGATGAACTGCATCAGCCCGACCAGGCCGAGGTCGAAGGGATCGCGCGAGATGTCGTAGATCTTCCACGCAACCGCCACGGTCAACACCTGCGCCGCCAGCTCCGCCAGAAAGGAAGCCACGGCGAACAGCCGGTAATCCCGGTTGCGCAGGACGGTCATCACCGTCGGCTTGGTCGTCATGGTGCTGTCACATCCACTGGTGGTCGATCAAAGTTGCGTCAGTTTTTGAGGAAGGTCTTGATGCACGGTCTGTTCGAGGCTTCTTGAAAAAACTTCGACTGTAATCATCTCGGATGCATATCCGCCCCCTCACCCCAACCCTCTCCCGCCCGTCGGCGCGAGCCGACATTCGTCGGCAGAGGGGAGAGGGGGCGCTGCTGCCCGCAGCGGATGCACATGTTTTTCTAATGTTCATGCGTTTGACTGAGTTGTTCCGGATACTCGATGAGCTCCCTCTCCCCTCGCGGGAGAGGGTTGGGGTGAGGGGGCAACAAACTCGATGTCACCATCCGGATCGAATGCCTAAACCCGACCGCGGCATGTCACGTCAAAAAATGAAATGAAAACGGTCTCGACGATGCCGGATGCCTGCTGCTACGACCGGCCGAGCGTGATGCCCTTCCCCGCCTCCGGCGCCATCGGCAACTGCCGGTGTTCGGCGAGTATCGTTTGCAGGCGTGCCTGCACTGCCGGCCGGAACGACATGATGCGGCGCTGATTGAGATCGAAGCCGATCGCCTTCACCTCATTGGTGGCGGAAACGAAGCCCTCCGTCGCATGGACCAGGGTATGGAACAGGCGCAGCCGCTTGTTGTCGTATTCCAGCAATTGCGTCATGACGCGCACGGGGTCGCCCAGCCGTACCTCGCGCAGATAATTGGTATGGTTCTCCAGCACCACCAATTCGCCGCCATCCCGCGCCGCCAGGCCGCGGCCGTCATTGACATGATCCCAGAAGGCGCCGGTCGCCTCGTCGCAGATCAGCACGTAATAGGCGACGTTCATATGATCGTAGAAATCGATCCACTCTTTCTTGATTTCCGTCGCGTAGAGAGACAATGGCGCCACATCACCCATGATGCGAAATCCCCTCATGACAGTCCGAAGGGTTTGTTGTAGCGGATCGTCAGGCCGGATGGCAAATCCCAGGGGAAACCGCACCCGGGCTGGCTCCCGACAGGCCAGCTAGGTAGTTGGTATCTGGATCTAAGATGTGCTTGCCGCCGTGGCGCAAGCGACATCAACCGCGATGCTTCAGGGGAAGCAAGCGGTCGCCCTCAGCGGAATGCTCCACCGGGTAACAGCGATATCCAGGACGTAGGTGAGCGTTCCCGTCACCTGTTGTCCGCAGGCAACTGTTGACACGGCGAAAGTTGGCGTGGTGCCACTCGTACCGTAATACTTGGTTAAAGCATATGCCTGCGTCGCCGCAGAAGTGGCGCAGGTCGTGCTCATCACGGAACTGCAGCGCGCCGCCGCCTCGGTGGCATAATGCAGGCCGCCCAGCGTATAGATCAACTGACAGCCGTAAATGATGCCGAGCAGCAGCATGACGAAGACCGGTGCCACAAAGGCGAATTCAACCGCCGTCGTGCCGCCGTCGCAGGTTGTGAATCGCGGCTTGGTGAAAGTCGTCATCGGTCAGTTCAACCTGATCCAGCTAGTCGCCCCGATAGTGCCAGCGAACGTGCTCATGACGCTGAGGCCGGGAAACAAGGGGGCATAGGGCGCCGTCACTTGCACCTGGATATAATCGCCTGGCAATGCACCCGGATAACCGGTGTCCGTGCAATCCGGCGGCCTGCTTGACAGCGTGCCCTGAGGTTTAAGGGTGTTTCCCGAGGTCGCGCAGTAATACCCTTCCGTGGGTGGTGAGACGACGAGAGTGACCGCTTTACCCAGCGACGTGCTTTGAATCCCCGACGTGACGGCCGCAGTCAATCCGGGACAATTCACTGTCGCTGGCTGGCTGCCAGGCGGGCAGGCCTTCCAGGCCCATTGCGCGCCCATCCTGGCGGCATTCTCCACTTCCATGCGCTGGTATACATAATTGCCGATATCGATGACGGTCAGACAAGTCAAAGACAAAAACAACGCGATCAGCGAGAACTCGACCGCGGCGATCCCGCGTATATCGCTGCAAAACTTCCGCATCGCGCTGCCATGCGTGGCCGCGTCTTCCCTCTCCATCACGATCTGCTTCGGGCTTCGCCAAGCCATCTAGTTCACCAGCTTTTGCCGCGTCGTCATGTTCTGCGGCAGTGTCAGTCCCGCCGCATTGCATCCGCCAGTGTTGAGAATCGCGCCCGTACCATTGATCAGAATATTGTCGACCACCATGCCGAAACAGGCAGAGCCATTGCTGGATTTGTTGACCGCGCCACTGAAGGTCACACTGGAATGCGGCAGATAGACGAGGCCCGTGATGTTCCATGTCGGGCTGTTGCCGGCAGCCGAGATATCGACATTGGTCGTGAGGTTCGGGTCCTGATAGAGCGCGACACCGCTCCAGGGGCCCGACGTAGGCGCGGCGATGTCCAATGTGCCGCCACCGGTCGGTGCGTGCTGATAGCTGCCGCCATTGGTACCCGAGAACACCACGGTCAACGCCGAGCCGCTGGACGTCGTCAAGCTATATTTACCGGTGTCGAGCTGACCGTTTTGGATGACCAGCACGGCGCCGGCCGGCGCATTGATCGTGGTATTGCCGGTCAGTTGCAAGTCGCCGCAGACAGTGACATTGCCGCTCAGCGATTTGGTGCCGGACCATTTGTTCGTCGCCGGCAATGACGGCTCCTGAGGATAGGAGGAGTTGCAGGTATCGGCCGGAATGTTGCTGGCCAGGCCGGAATAGGGATCGGCAACTTTTGGCACGCCGGAATTCTGCACCACGCCGCAGCCGTTATTGGTGCCAACGGCATCGCCAACATCGGCATTGAGACTGTGGCCGTTACAGGTGGCCGAGGTATTGGACATGATATTGCAGCCGGTCAGATTGGCCTTGGGGGCGCCGTTGGTATGGATGCCTTCGGCGCCGCTGCTGGCCAAGGCCAGCAGGCAATATTGGCGCGAGATGCTGCCGGTGGCGACGGCCGTCGCCACCAACTGCACCCCGCGCTGCCCGTTGACGGCCGTATTGCCGGAATAGCCGACGACCTGCGACAGGAACAACGGCACCTTATCGGCGACCGTGACACTGTAGCAATTCGACGCACAGCCCGGCGCGCTGGCGGGATTGGTCGCGGTCACCGTCACATTGCCGGTTCCATCCTGATAGCCGTATTGCCCCGCAACCGCCTTCGCCTCGACTATATAGGCCGTCGTACCCGCATTGGAGGCCGCGGCCATCACCGCTGCGTCGGCGGCATTCTGCATCGAGCGCTGATGCAGATACCAATAGGTAACCTCCGCACCCAATCCCATCATCCCGACCAGGACCGGCATGGTGATCGCGGTGATGACGCTGATCGACCCGCCCTGGTGACGCGCGAAGATGCGCATGCGGGACAGCGCGATGATATCGGCGAGGACGACGATAAATCTGTTGCGATGAAACATGGTGCCCACCTGCTCCTTTCGCGCCCTGACGGATCAGGCCGATGGCTTGCGATCGAAGCTAAGCGTGAAAAACGAAAAAGTTGTTAACTATGCAATTCCTATTCCAGACAATAATCCTAAATTGAAAATAAATTTGGCTGCGGATGTTGGGCCATGGAAACCCCGTTGGATCCCTCGATCCTGGCGGCGCAAGCCAGCGGATGCCGGTCGATTTCCACCGGATCAGATCCGCCGTGGATATGCCGCGGCAGTGTCTTGGCCAGCCGATCCAATATCGCCGCTACAATCAGAATTCCGCGATCGGATTTTGGGACCAGCTTGATGAATAAATTGACTACAGCGCGACACGGACCATGCCGACAACGAGCGCCATGGTTGCCAGCCGGATCGTGTCGTCGTCGGCCCACCTGCTCCCGCCTTGCTGCCATACCCGCTATCGGCGTCCGGGGCGTTTGGCTAAGCCGAATAAGATACGGCTACACGAACCGGCTTGCGACAGAAGGGGTGAAGGATCGCTTTTCGCCGGCAGCGATGACGCGTCTTGGTGCGTGATCCGTGGCACTTCCGGCAGCGGCGGAATCGCCGGTTGTCACCGAACGCCCAAAAAGGTCCGGTACAACCCGCACCGGGATCAAGCGCCCCGACAGTTTCATGCGCCCGCCTTCAGCCTAGCGCAGTCTTCGGTCGGCTGGCAGCGGGAACGCGACAGCTTGTAAGCCATATCATCAATTCGTCGAAAATCCGCGAAAGATAGTTGCCAAGCTGCCGCGACGGCGCTAAGGGCTTGGCGCGGCGCCGGCACAACACTGCATGCAGATTGCTGCATGCGGGCCTTGGACAGCGGGCGCCGGTTATCGTGTCACTGGATCATCATGGCGATTATCGAACCCCTAGCCCCCGGCGACAGCCGCCGCTCTTCCGAGACCACGTCCTCCACCTCGACACCCCCCGCCTCGACGCAACCGGCGGGCCGGGAGCGCGTCGCCTCGGGCGTGATCTCGCGCTATACCGATACGCCGCCCGTGACACCCGGTTCGGCCCTGCCCGGTGCCCCGGCCGATATCGTCAAGCTGGCTGCCGGCCATATCGAACTGGCCCCCGGCCTGCGCCAATTCCTGGCCACCCATTCCGATCGCCGCTGGCAGAAATTCTTTTACTACTGGCTCAGCCTGGCGACCCGCCTGAACCGCCTGCCCAGCCGCCAGGATATCGATCCGGTGCAGATGGCCCCGGCGCTGATCCCCAATCTCTTCCTGACCGAAGTGCTCTATGAAGGCGACCGCACACCGCGTTTCCGCTTCCGCCTGCTCGGCCAGGAGATCGTCGAGCGCGAGAGCACACGCCCCGGCCAATACCTGCATGAGCTGGGCGGCGGCTATGACCAGAGCAAGCTGGAACCGCAATATCTCGATTGCCTCGACCGCCGCATCTGGCTGCGCCGGGGCAGCCTGCGCTGGGAGATCCCTGCCCGCGCCTATATCGCCTATGACGTCCTGCTGCTGCCTCTGGCGCGCGACGGCCATACCGTCGATGCGATGATCGGCCTCACGCTCTATATCAATTGACCTGCCGCTGCTATCAGGGCTGGTGCGTCAGGCCGGCTCCTGGATCTCCAGCGGCCGCGCATTGACCGGCAGCCGCAGCGTCACGATCAATCCCGGCCCATCAGACCCCGGCCCATCAGACCCCGGGCCATCTGATCTTGGCCCATCCGATCCAGGCCCGCTTGTACCGTTCCGCGCCTCGATCCGGCCGCCATGGGCGAGCACCGCGCGCTTGGCGATGGCCAGCCCCAATCCGAAGCCAGCCCCGAAACCTGCCTGACCTTCGCGGGCGTCCCCGGCGCGCACGAAGGGATCGAAAATACTGTCCAACGCCTCGGCCGCAACACCCGGTCCCTGATCGGCGACGCTGATAACGAAATCCCTGGCGGCCAGATCAACAGCGGCCGGATCGACGGAGATCGTCACCGTGACACGCTGCCCCGCCCGTGAATGATGCAGGGCATTGCGCACGATATTCTCCAGGGCCCGGCGGATCAGCTCGGCATTGCCCTGGATGACGGTATCGAAATCCTGCCCGCCCACGGCATCCACGCTGAGGTCCTCGACCGCGATCTCGACGCCCGAGGCCTGGGCCTCGAACCGCGCATCCGCCACCACCTTCTGCACCAGCCCGGCGAGATCGAAATAATCGTCGAGCTGCGGCACACCGCTTTCGGCCCGCGACAGGGTCAGCACCTCGCCCACCAATTCGTCCAGACGCCGGGCTTCGGCCTCGACCCGCTCCAGGGCCGAGGTGACGCGCTGCGGGTTCTGCCGCGCGAGGCCGATCGCCACCTGCAGCCGCGCCAGGGGCGAGCGCAGCTCATGCGAGACGTCATGCAGCAATTGCTCGCGGGCGGCGACAAGCTGCTGCAACTGGGTCGCCATCACATCGAAATCGCGGGCGAGATCGGCGATCTCGTCGCGCCGCCGCCCCATGGTCGGCCCCAGGCGCGTGGCGAGGTCGCCGGCCGCCAGCCGGTCGAAGCCTTCGCGCAGGCGCTGGATCGGCCGCGTCAGATACCAGGCAAGGCAGGCACTGAAGACCAGCCCACCGACAAGGCCCAGCACCACCAGTTCCCAGGGCACGTCCAGCGGCCCCGGCGATTGCAGCCGGGCGCGGATGGCGCTGAGATTATAGACGAGGCGATAGGTGACATTGTCCTTGGACTGGATCGTCGCGGTGACATTGCCGTCCGCATCCGTCGCAATCGTGTAATTGCCGCCCGGCCCGGCCTGTGTCGCGTTATTCCCCGCGCCGCTGGTTCCGGCTTCGACGCTGTTCGTATTCCCGTTTCCACCGGCAGCAGCGGTCCCCGTGGCCGATGGCGCCTCCTTCAGGATGCGGAACGTGATCAAGGAGCGCTCGTCCGATGCCGGGCTGTCGCTATGCGGCCAGGCCTTCAGCGCCTCTTCAAGGGCCGCGCCGCCACCGTAATAGGCGGCCGTCGCCAGCGCCGCCACCTGTGCCCGGGCGCGTTGCTCGATCCGCTCCAGCCGCGCCTCGTTGGGACCATAGAGCGCGAAGACCAGCCAGGTCCCCTCCATGATCAGGATGAAGGTGATCCAGAACCCGATCAGGATCTTCCAGAACAGGCGCCGCTTCATGCCGGACCAGCGGCCGAACCCGCGCCCGAGCCCGCACCGTTGCGCAACAGGCGATAGCCGACGCCGCGAACCGTGACGATCTGCGGCACGTTGTCCCGCGCCGGATCGGCCTGGGTTTTGCCACGCGGACCGTGTCCCCCGGATGCTTGACCAAGTTTCTGCCGCAGATTGCTCATATGCACATCGACACTGCGGTCATAGGCCTCGCGCGGCCGGCCCAGTCCCCGCTCCGACAATTCGTCCTTCGTCACCACGTCGTCGCCGGCGCGCAGCAGCAATTCCAGCATGTTGAATTCCGAGGCGGTGAGCTCGATCGGCTTGCCGTTCCACGCCACCGTCCGCTGGCGCGACGACAGGCTCAGCGGCCCGGCCGTCACCATATCCTCGACCGCGCGCGACGCCATGCGATCTTCCGGTGCGGCCGAGCGGCGCAGCACAGCACGCAACCTCGCCACCAGTTCGCGCGGATAGCAGGGTTTCGGCACGTAATCGTCGGCGCCCATCTCCAGCCCCACCACCCGGTCGATATTGTCGCCCTTGGCGGTCAGCATGATGATGGGAATACGGCTTTCCTGCCGGATGCGGCGCAACGCCTCTGTGCCGCTCAGGCGCGGCAGCATGACGTCCAGGATCACCGCGTCATAGCGGCCGGACAAGGCCGCCTCGACCCCGGCCTCGCCGTTGAAGACCGCCGCCGTGGTGAATCCCTCGGCCGCCAGATATTCGGTCAGCATCGCCGACAGCTCGGCATCGTCATCGACAATCAGAATATGCAACGCGGCCTGCCTTCTCCCCGTATATCGGTTTCCCAGTGCGTGTCGGTTTCCTACATACACTCCCACCGGTCGATTGCGACAGGCGGTGGGGTGTCTTTACATAACTTTTACACTTCCCAGGCGCCTTGCTTACGATCCACGCCTTAAATCCTGCAAGCTTTACCAATACATATCTGACCGCAGCCGATCCGGTCCCGTCATGCTGGCGTCACGAAAGCGTGTGGAGATCGGACCGGCGGCGTGAACGGCCGAGTATCTGCAGCGGAATTTTCGGTGGAATATCGATGGCGAACAATAAGAAAGTACTTCGGACGGTGCTGGTCCTCGGCGCCCTGGCCGCGATCGCGGCGGCGGTCAAGCTGATCGCTTTTCCGGCGGAATCCGCGCCCAGCTACCTCACCGCCGACGTCGCCAAAACCGATATCGAACAGACCGTACTGGCCAGCGGCACGCTCGCCGCGCGTACCCAGGTCAGTATCGGCGCCCAGGTTTCCGGCCAGATCAAATCGCTGAAGGTGGCCTTGGGCGACCAGGTCAAGCAGGGCGACCTGATCGCCGAGATCGATCCTCGCACCCAGCAGAACGACTTGCGCGATGCCGAGGCGCGTCTGCAGAACATCAAGGCCCAGCGTCTGGCGAAGCAGGCGGCGCTGAAACAGGCCAAGTTGCAGTTCCAGCGCCAGCAGACCTTGCTGAAGGCCGATGCCAGTTCACGCGAAACCTACGAAACCGCCGAGGCGACGCTGAACGCCACCAATGCCGATATCGCCGCCCTCGACGCCCAGATCCAGCAGAGCACCATCGCTGTCGATACCGCGAAACTCAATCTCAGCTATACCAGCATCACCGCGCCGATCGACGGCACCGTGGTCTATGTCGCCGCCAAGGAAGGCCAGACCGTCAATGCGGCGCAGACCACGCCGACCATCGTCATGCTCTCGCAGCTCGACACCATGACCATCAAGGCGCAGATCTCCGAGGCCGATGTCGTCAAGGTGCAGCCCGGCCAGCCGATCTATTTCACCATCCTCGGCGATCCCGATCACCGCTATACCGCCACCCTGCGCCAGATCGAACCGGCACCGGAAACGATCAGCCAGGACGACACCGCCGGCGCCAGCAAGAGCAGCAGCGCCGCCAGCAGCTCGACCAATGCCGCCGTCTATTACAACGGCGTCTTCGACGTCCCCAATCCCGACGGCCGCCTGCGCATCTCGATGACCGCCCAGGTCTCCATCGTCCTCGCCGAAGCGAAGGACGTGCCCAGCATCCCCAAGGCCGCCCTCGGCCAGCGCCACAAGGACGGCAGCTACTCTGTCACCGTCCTCGGTCCCGATGGCAACCCGGTGGAACGCCACATCAAGACCGGCATCGACGACACCGCCAATATCCAGATCCTCGACGGCCTCCAGCTCGGCGACCGCGTCATCATCGGCGAAGCCGGCGCCACCGCCACCCAACCCCAACGCCGCCCCCGCATCCGGTTGTGAGGATGGTGGTGGTGATGCACGACATGCCAACCAATGCACCATCTCGCGCAAGCGTGGATGACGACCGCACCATGTCCATACTTTCTCAATTGTCACCCCCGGGCTTGACCCGGGGGTCCATGCCGGCAACGCACGCGGCATCTCCCATGGATTGCCGCCGACGCATGTCGGCATACGCCGACGGGGTCAAGCCCGGCAATGACAAGCGAGAGAGTCTGTGGCCTACTGCATTCCATTCAACACCAAGCAACGCAGCGCACGCTGAGTCCCCTCATACTCTTCTGTCACCCCCGGGCTTGACCCGGGGGTCCATGCCGGCAACGCATGCGACATCTCCCATGGATTGCCGCCGACGCATGTCGGCATACGCCGACGGGGTCAAGCCCGGCAATGACAAGCGAGAAAGCAGACGCACCACACTTCGCCTCCTGCCCTCCTCCAAGGAGAGTAGACCCATCGTACATGGCCTCCCTCGCCCCTCTGGGGAGAGGGTCGGGGTGAGGGGCAAGGCACGCCGGGTGACTGCCGATAGCCACGCAACCGCCCAGGCAGCCGCGTCATGAGCAACCGCCTCGCCCCCGCCGCCACGGAGCGCAGCGCGCCATCCGCCGGCGCGCTCCTCGAACTGCGCGACCTGCGCCGGGAATTTCCCGCCGGCGAGGAAACCATCGCCGTGCTCAAGAATGTCAATCTCGACATCCGGGCCGGCGAGATGGTCGCCATCGTCGGCGCCTCGGGTTCCGGCAAATCGACGCTGATGAACATCCTCGGCTGCCTCGACCGGCCGAGCGGCGGCACCTATCGGGTGGCCGGGCGCGAGACCGGCCGGCTCGGCCCGGACGAACTGGCGGAACTGCGCCGCGAACATTTCGGCTTCATCTTCCAGCGCTATCACCTGCTCTCCGACCTGACGGCGCTCGGCAATGTCGAGACGCCGGCGATCTATGCCGGCAAGGACCGCCCGACCCGACGCGGCCGCGCCACCGCCCTCCTCACCCGGCTCGGCCTCGCCGACCGCCTCACCCATCGCCCCGGCCAGCTCTCCGGCGGCCAGCAGCAGCGCGTCTCCATCGCCCGCGCTCTCATGAATGGCGGCGAAGTGATCCTGGCCGACGAGCCGACCGGTGCCCTCGACAGTCATAGCGGCCAGGAGGTGATGGCGATCCTCAAGGAGCTTCACGCCGAGGGCCATACCGTCATCATCGTCACCCATGACATGCAGGTGGCCGAGCACGCCCAGCGCATCATCGAGATCAGCGATGGCGAGATCATCGCCGACCGCCGCCGCACGGATGACGTCGCGGCAAAACCCGCCAGGCCGGCATCGCCCGCCAAACGCGCTTTCGGCGCCCGCCGCTTGGGTGCCCTCTGGGACCGCTTCGCCGAAGCCGCGCATATGGCCGTGCTGGCCATGATGGCCCATCGCCTGCGCACCTTCCTGACCATGCTCGGCATCATCATCGGCATCACCGCCGTCATTTCGGTGGTGGCGCTGGGTACCGGCTCGCAGCAGCAGATTCTGAAGGATATCAGCGCCATCGGCACCAACACGCTGGACATCTTCCCGGGCAGCGATTTCGGCGACGAAAAATCCGCCACCATCCGCACGCTCTTGCCGCGCGACGCCGATGCCCTCGCCCGCCAGCCTTTCGTCGACAGCGTGACGCCCATCGTCTCCGGCGCCACCACCTTGCGCTACCGCAATGTCTCGGTCAGCGGCATGCTCAACGGCGTCGGCGCCCAGTTCTTCCAGGTGCGCGACATGCAGATGGAGATGGGCCGTCGCTTCGACACCGATGCCGTCCGGCAACTGGCCCAGGATGCCGTCATCGACCAGAACACCTATCAAAAGCTGTTCGGAGACGGCACCGACCACAGCGGTGTCGATCCCATCGGCCAGGTGATCTTCATCGGCAATGTGCCGATCCGCGTGGTCGCCGTCGCCGCCGCCAAGACCAGCGCCTTCGGCAATAACGAGAATCTCAACGTCTATATCCCCTATACGACGGCGATGAGCCGCGTCCTCGGCCAGAACTACCTGAAGCGCATCACCGTCCGCATCGACGACGCGGTCTCCGCCGAGGCGGCCCAGCAGGGTATCGAGAAGCTGCTGCTGCAGCGCCACGGCATCAAGGATTTCTACGTCTTCAACACCTCCAGCATCCGCGAGACGATCCAGAGCACCACTGCCACCATGACCCTGCTGATCTCGGCCATCGCCGTCATCTCGCTGATCGTCGGCGGCATCGGCGTCATGAACATCATGCTGGTCTCGGTGACCGAGCGCACCAAGGAGATCGGCGTGCGCATGGCCGTGGGCGCCCGGCGCAGCGACATCATGCAGCAATTCCTGATCGAGGCGACGCTGATCTGCCTGACCGGCGGCGCCCTGGGCGTGGGCCTCGCACTCCTGGTCGGCGTCGCCTTCCAGCAGGCCGGCAGCCCCTTCACCCTGGTCTTCTCCAATGCTTCGATCGTCGCCGCTTTCGCCACCTCGACCCTGATCGGCATCACCTTCGGCTTCCTGCCGGCCCGCAATGCCGCCCGCCTCGATCCGGTCGAGGCGCTCGCCCGTGACTGAAGCCCCGTGATTGATCGTGAGTGACCGCAAGATGCGCCCGTCCCAGATACGTTCGACCTTGAAGACACATCTCCGTTCTGTCGGCCTGATTGCCACCGTGCTGGCCCTGCCCGGCTGCGGCCTGCTCAACACGCCCTATGAGCAGCCGAATGTGACGACACCCGGCAAATGGACGCAGATCGCCTCCACCGCGACGACACCGGTTTCCGGCACGCCCATTGCCGGCAATCCGGCCGGTGATCCCTGGTGGCGCAATTTCAACGACCCGGTGCTGGATGCGCTGGTCGAACAGGCGCTCGCCCGCAATAACGATCTCGCCGCCGCCGGTTTCCGCGTACGCCAGGCGCAGCTCAAGGCCGGCCTCGCCGAGAACGACCTCTTCCCGGTCCTCGGCGCCAGCGGCAATGGCAGTCTGAACAAGCAACTGAGCGGCCTGCGGACAAAGACGGAATCCTATTCGGCTTCCGCCACCGTCAGCTACGAGCTCGACCTCTGGGGCCGCATCTCCAGCCTCGCCGATGCCGCCGACTGGGAAGCGCAGGCGACCGAGCAGGACCGCCAGAGCACGGCGCTCTCGCTGATCGGCACCACCATGGATCTCTATTGGCAGATCGGCTATCTCAACGAACGCGTGGCCCTGAGCGAGGAGAGCATCGCCTATGCCCAGACCACGCTCGATCTCGTCAAGGTGCAATACGGCGCCGGCGGCGCTTCGTCGCTGGAGATATCCGAGGCCGAGCGCAACCTCGCCGCCCAGCAGGCCAGCCATACCCAGCTCCTGCAGCAGCGGGTCGAGGCCTATAACGCCTTGGCGATCCTGTTCGACCAGCCGCCGGGTCCCATCGTCGCCGATCCGAAGACCCTGCCGACGGGTGCGCTGCCGGAAGTCCAGGCCGGCCTGCCCGCTGAATTGCTCGGCCGCCGCCCCGATATCAAGGCGGCCGAGATGCGGCTGCGCGAGACTCTGCTCAATGGCGATGCGGTCAGGCTCGGCTATCTGCCGACGATCTCGCTGACCGGTTCGCTCGGCAGCACCTCGATCGCCTTGACCGATCTCATGAAGAATCCCTTCGGCACGCTCGGCGCCGGTGTCGTCCTGCCGTTCCTCGAGGTCAACAAGATGCAGCTCGACATCAAGGTCTCGAAGGCCCAGTACCAGGAAGCCGTGGTGACTTACCGCCAGACCCTCTATGCCGCCTTCAGGGATGTGGAGAACGCGCTCTCGGCCCGCACGCAATACGCCGCCCAGGGCGACCGCCTGCAAGCGGCGCTCGATGCCGCCCGCACCACCGAGCATCTCTACGAACTGCGCTACCGCGCCGGCGCCGTGCCGCTGAAGGACTGGCTGGATTCCCAGGAAACCCGCCGCAGTGCCGAAAGCGCCCTCGCAGAGAACCGCTACAACCGCCTCGCCAACCACGTCACCCTCTACCAGGCCCTGGGCGGCGACACCACGCTACCGGTGAAGATCGCGCAGAACTGAGGGGACAGCACTGCCGGTGATGGGCCTGATGGCGATGGGGCAATTGACGAAAACCCAGTGCGTGACGTGATCGTCCAGTCGCGGTCCATCCCGCCCTCTTTCGCGACTGCATCCCCTTCCCCCATCTGTCATCCCCGGGCTTGACCCCGTCGGCGAGTGGCCATCGTAAGAGCGGCGCACTGCATTCTCCATGGATTGCCGGGTCGAGCCCGGCAATGACAAATGAGAGAGCATATGCGCCGTGCAAAACTGAAGACGACGTGCCGTTGATGGCGTCGCACGATACCCGCATCCATTCATTTGTCACCCCCGGACTTGATCCGGGGGTCCACCGTAAAAGCAGCGTGCGGCTTCCGCCATGGACCCCCGGAATTCGTCGGATGCAGCAGTGAGGTTTATATTTAAGCATTGACTTAATTAAGCACATACCGCATCATCCACCGCATGCAGACCTTCGTCGCCCTCGCCGATCCGACCCGGCGGCAGATTGTGGAAATGCTGGCAGCCGGCGAGCTGACCTCCGGCGATATCGGCCGGCATTTCGAGATCAGCGCGCCGGCCATCTCGCAGCATCTCAAGGTGCTGAAGGAGGCGCGGCTGGTGACGGCGCGGATCGACGGGCAACGGCGCATTTACGCATTGGATGCCGACGGACTCGGCGAGATCGATCTCTGGCTGCAGCAGGTCCGGCGCTTCTGGCGCTCGCGCCTGGACGAGTTGGAGCGGCAACTCAACGCCTTCCCGGCAGCCCCAGATAAACCGACTGACGACGAAACCACGAGCGGCAAGACCGCCACCAGCAGGACGAAGCAGCCGCGACGCGGCAAAACGCACAAGACATCGCCCAAGGGCTGAAGCGCCCCCACATCATCGCAACCCTGCCGGCTGCACCGATGCGTCGCGGCAACGGATAGGGCTGGCTGGATCGCAGGAATAGGCAAAAGGAGAACGACCATGAGTCACGACGGCGCGCTCGCGGACGGCATCATCACCGCCGATGGCACGGTACGGTTCGAGCGCCTGCTCCCCGGCCCCATCGAACGGATCTGGGCTTACCTCACGGAATCCGACAAGCGCGCCACCTGGCTCGCCAGCGGCGTCATGGAGCTGCACCCCGGCGGCAAGGCGGAGCTGACCTTCCGCAACGGCGATCTCTCCCCCACCAAGGAGGAGACGCCGGAGGCCTATCGGAAATATGACTGCACCGGCTTCGCGGCCGAGATCACGCGCTGCGATCCGCCGCGCCTCCTCCGCCATACCTGGCCGGATCGCGGCGCCGACACCGCCGAGGTGACATATGAGCTGACGCCGCAGGGCGACAAGGTGCTGCTCACTCTCACCCATCGCCGCCTGTCGCGCGAGGCGATGCGCGAGGTCGGCGGCGGCTGGCATACCCATCTCGGCATCCTGGCCGACCGCCTTGCCGGCCGCGTGCCGCCGCCCTTCTGGAGCACCTTCCTGCAGCACCGGCAGCGCTACAACGCGCGGCTCGACGCCCTGCCGGAGTCATCGCCGGAGTGACGACACCGACATCAACGCCAGATCATCCGGAGACCGACATGACGATGGCATTCAACGGCGGCCGCAACATCGCCGTCAAGGTACCGACGCATCTCTACGAGGCCACGGTTGCCTTCTATCGCGACGTGGCTGGCTTGAAACCGCTGGACCAGCATCTGCCTCATATCTGTTTCGAATTCGGCGCGAACCAGCTCTGGATCGATCGCTGCGACGGCCGGGGCCAGACGGAGGTCTGGCTGGAACTGGTGACCGACGGCCTCCCGGCAGCGGCACGCCATCTCGAGCAATCGGGCGTCACCCGATGCGACGCGGTGGAAAAGCTGCCGGACGGCTTCGACGGTTTCTGGATCGCCAGCCCCGCTTCCACCGTCCATCTCGTCGCGGCGAAACGGAGCCACGTATAGGAGGCATGGGCTGCGGGAGAGGATAAGTCCGCCGCTCACGCCTTCTGCAGCAGATGATGCTTGCGGTGCCATTCCTCGAGCGAGAAATCGGGATATTCGTCATATCTCGCTTCGCCGCTTTTGGCATCGACGCGCACCCAATTGGCCTTCGAGCCCAGCATCATATGCACCTGTTCCGGCGGTTCCGGCAGGTCGCTGTCGACGGCGCTGGCGAAGGGATGCACGAGATCCGGCCAGCGCGGGTCCCAGACCCAGAGCGCCGTGCCGCATTTCTTGCAGAAGCGCCGCTCGCCGGGGCTCTTCTCGCCGTCGATCACCGCATGGAAGACGCCGATATGCTTCTCGCCCGTCACCTTCAGCGTCTTCATCTGCGCGCCGAGATTGATCGCATAGCCGCCCCCACCGCCCGTCTTGCGGCAGATCGAGCAATAGCAGCGCAGGAACGGCGCCGGCGCATAGGCTTTCACGCTGAACGTGACCGCTCCGCAATAGCATGATCCATCAAGCTGCATGACCGTCTCCCTCCTGTGATCCGACCGACGCCGTGACATCATCCTTGCAGTCGCTCTTGTGATTTCATCACAAGAGCGTGCGGAGGACAAAGCCTCCGATGCTTTCTGCCGCCTTGCCGTTCTTGACACGTTGCATCCGGCAAAGACGTGGCGTTATCCTGATGCCGACGATCAACCCAACGAGGTCAATTCCGGCCCGGTCAATTCCGCCCGGTCAACTCGGCCCGGCTAAATCTAGCCCGGCCGCCGCCCCGCCCCGATCCATGCCTCCGCCGTCACCAGCACGGAGACCGATGCGATGCCCCTGATCCTGACGGATGACGACCTCCCCGTCTTCGCCGATATGCGGCACGCCATTGCCGCCGTCGAAACCGCCTTCCGGGCGCGAGCCGCCGGTGCCTTCGTCGCGCCGCCGCGCCATCACGTCGCCTTTCCCGGCCCGGCGGCGGAAGAAGCCGGACGGCTGACCTTCACCATCGGCGGTGATGAGCGGGTCGCCGGCTTCCGCGCCTACGATACCTTCGGCGATGCCGATGAGCAGATCGTCGCCGTCTGGGCCGCTGGTGCCGAGGGAGCGTCCCGCAACCTCCTGGGGCTTATCTTGGGTACACGCCTTGGCGAGATCCGCACCGGGGCCATCGGCGGCCTCGCCATCGATCGCATGGCGGCGCCTGAGGCCGGCATCCTCGGCATCATCGGCAGCGGCCCCCAGGCGCGCAGCCAGCTCGAAGCCGCCGCCGCCGTCAGGCCGCTGCGCGACATCCGCGTGTTCAGCCGGTCGGAAGACAACCGCCGCCGCTTCGCCGCTGAAATGAGCGCGGAGCTCGACCTGCCGGTGATGCCGGTGAAATCCGCTCAGGCCGCTGTCGCCGGGGCCGGGATCATTATCTGCGCGACGCCAAGCCACGTACCGGTGCTGCAAGCGGAGTGGCTGAGTCCGGGCGTGCATATCAACAGTCTCGGACCGAAAACCCGGCGCCATCACGAGATCGGCGTCGACATCGCCGCCCTCGCCCGCACCATCGCCACGGATTCACCGCAGCAATGCGACGCCCTCGACGCGCCCTTCTTCCTGGACGGCACGCCGCATCGGCAACGCCTGGTCGATCTTGCTGATCTCGTCGCGGGTCGCAAGCCGGCGCGGCGCGCGCCTGATGACATCACGCTCTTCTGTTCCGTCGGCCTGGCCGGTACCGAGGTTCTGGTGGCCAAGGACATCCTGCGTCGTGCACAGACGCGCCGCCGCTTCTAGAGTGCATCGAAGAGAGTCGACCGCTCACTCGTCGAGCAGATCGTGCAGGCGGTGCCATTCCTCCAAAGTCTGTGTCGGATGGGCATCATAGCGCCGTTCGGCCATCTTCGCGTCGAGACGGACCCAATTCGCCTTCGATGCCAGCATCATATGCGTCTGCTCCGGCGGCTCGGGCAAAGGCGTGTCGATGGCGCTGGCCAGAAGATGCAGTTGCTCGGGATGACGCGGGTCCTGCAGCCACAGGGCCGATCCGCAACCGGTGCAGAAGTGGCGCTGGATCGGCGAAGGCTCGCCGCCGATCGGCGCGTGGAACGATCCCACGAACTCCTTTCCCTCGACGCGCAAACTCGCCGCCTTGGCGCCGAGTTTGACCGCATAGCCGCCACCGCCGGCCGACTTGCGGCAGATCGAGCAATAGCATCGCAGATAGGGAACCGGCGCATGCGCCGTCACCGTGAATCGCACCGCGCCACAGCAGCACGAACCTTGAAGCTGCATGACCGCCCCCTGCCGTCAGCCCTTTCACCATTTAAGAGCTTAAAGCGTTTTTCGCAGCCGGCATCCTTCAAACGGATGACATGACCGCCGGCAGTTCCCCGGCCGACGTAGAATCGTCGGCTACAGCACCATCGACCCTATGGCATCGCCCCCTTCCGGCGATGCAGGAACCAAGTCCCGCGAACGCCATCGATTGCCGGCAAAACTAAAAGACAGAAAAGAAGGCCGGCCAGGACGACATTTGTGAAGCTGAGCGGCCTCAAGATGAGGATGCATAGAATGACGGTGAGATTCAGCGCGAGAGCCAGTATGGCCAGGAGATAGCCCCGCCCCGATGCGACACGCCAGGCAATCGCCAGCAAAACGATGTCCCGGAGGACGATTTCAACCGTCACAACGAGAGGGGAAGCGCCGAACCCGGTGACCATCTCCGACAACGGCAATGTGCTGCTTAGGCCGAACAGATGCGCGGCAAGGGACAGGAGATCCAACACGACCGGAAATATTAAGACGCCGCCACCACGCCAAGCTGCACGCAGCGCACTCTCCCGGTCATGAATATTGATTAATTTGAACCAGGTTCCACTAACGGCATCGTCGATACTGGCTTTGGCCGTGGGCCGGCTCTCGCCCGTGTCCCGTGTATCGCTCATCCGCCACTCCCCCAACCATATACTTACATAGTCTAGGAAGAAGGCCTGGTATCGGCAAGATGGAGCTTATGGGAAACCTGTCGGCCGGTCGTCGATCGCATCAACCGCTACCCAGCTATCGCATCAGATGCGCCCGGAAATTCTTGAACGCCCGTTCAACTCAACCGCGCGCGTCAATCGCGGCGAGCGAGATGGGTCTCCCCCCATTTCGAGAGTGCGCTCATCACATCGCGCAGGCTCCGGCCATGTTCGCTCAGGGCATATTCGACACGCGGCGGCACTTCGGGATAGACCGTGCGCGTGATGATCCCTTCCCTCTCCAGCTCACGCAAATGTGTAGTCAGCATGTGCTGGCTGACGCCGCTGATCGCGCGGCGCAATTCATTGAAGCGGCATGTCCGGAAAAATAGCTGCCAGAGGATCAGCACCTTCCACTTGCCATCAAAGACCGCGAGGGTCGCGATGATCTCGGGAGGCGGCCCATTGAGGGCCTGTTGTTTGCACTCTTCATCCGAGTGCCCGGTCATATTTTCCATACTAGCAAATGAAATCCATCCTACTTGATAGCTCTGTCTGCTAACGAAACTATACCTACCATAATTGCTTGCGCGGGAGAATGCCCATGTCGTCATTCGCTGTCGCTCCGACGCCATCTCCGCGGTGGAAATCGATCGCATTCTGGGCGCTCAAATTATCTCTCGCCCTTCTGCTCATCGTCGCCGGCATCGTGAAGCTGATCGGCATCGACGAGATGATTCGCCTATTCGAAGAAATGGAAGTCGGCCAGTGGCTGCGCTATGTGACTGCGCTCCTTGAGATCGCTGCGGCGATCTTGTTGCTCATCCCCGCGACCATGGCCTTCGGTGCGTTGATCGGCGGCTGCATCATGATCGCCGCCACCCTCGTCTATTTTTTTATCCTGCATCAGGATGCGATGCGTGCGCTCATTCCCGCCGTCATCTTCCTGGCAATCGCATGGCGGCACCGGATGGAGATCCTGTAGCGCAAGCAGCCTCGGCACGGGTGTCGGATGAACAATCGACAGCCGAAAGGCTGTCGGGCTGCAGCATCGGAGGACGGGCCACGCCGCCCTCCGATGCTGGCTTTTTCTCCATATTTACCGGGCTTTTCTCGCTATCGGCCGGGTGGCGTCACGACCGCTGCATCATCGTTCCCGCGACCTCGATTCCATCCAGCAGGATGGCATCGACCTTCTCGTTATAGAAGGCGATGTGGTCCTTGATACGGGCGGCTTCGGGAATCGGATCGGGATAGAACCAGGCAAGCTCGCCATGGTCGGTACCGCGTATCACGATCCCGTGATAATGCGCGACGCCTTTATAGGGGCAACGCGTCTGCGTGGCGCTCGAGCGCAGCACCTCCGCTTTGACATCGGCGCGCGGCAGGTAATAGCGCACCGGCAGGCCGGTCTCGAAAAGGAACAGCGCCCGGGTCGAGGCCGCGACGATCTCGCCGCCGATCACCACTTCCACCTTGCGCTTGCTGGCGATGATATCGACCCGCTTATAAGGATCGCGGGCATGGGCGAAGACTTCCTCATCCTCTTCGAACCAATGATCCATCTTGTTCCAATAGAAGGCGACATATTCCGAAAGGCTCTCGCCATTCGGCCCGGTCGGCGTCGCGAAGCCCGGCGCCGTCGCCTGCGGCTTCGGATAACCCCAGACGGCATTCTCGATAACCCGGTCGCCGACCGCGAGATGCCAATAGGCGGCATCGCCCTTATACGGGCAATGCGTCTTATGATCGGATGATTGGAGCAGATCGAAACGGACATCGGCGCGGGGGAAATAATAGGTTGGCATATGCCCGCTTTCCAGCAGCAGCATGCCGCGCGTCGTGTCGGCGATGATGACGCCCGCCACCTCGACCCGCAAGCGGCGCGGCGTCGGCTCGAATCGGATGGTCTTGCCGGCCGCTTTCTTCTCCATCGGTTTTGTCGCGATCGCTTCCGTCCGCATCACCATTCCTGCCATCGCCGTATCGTCCGCCATTTCGTACGCCTCCTTATCCGTTGCCGCGGCATCCGTGGCCATGCCATTCGCTGCCACACCATCCGCTGCCAGGGTTGTCGTGACGCGACACGACCGCATCCCGCTTACAGCAGCATGACCGTCCGGGAATTGCCGCAATCCTGTCGATCACGATAATCTGTTTTCGGCCGCGATAAGAAGCTGGCTTTTCGACTGCATCATATTGTATGCAGTCGCAGAACCGCTCCGCCTCTCCTTGCCACACCGTCGGGTCATACCGCCGGGCCACACTACAGCGAGCCAAGCCACAGCGAGCCAAACCACAGCGGGCCACACCACCGGTTGTCCTCCTGCCGGCCAACCTCGCGCCGAAAATCCCCTCATCATCTACCGCTTATCGATCACTGCATAGAATGTTTCAGCTCTCCCACCACCCCGCCGTTCTGTCCCGCCCTTCCGTATTGTCCCGCACCACCCTCTCGCCTTTCCGCCTCGCCGCTCTCGCCATCACCGCCGCCACGCTGTTCGTCTCGGCCGGCATCACGCCGAGCCAGGCGGCAGCGACCTTGCAGGTTTGCTTCACGCCGGGTGGCGACTGCACCGACCGGATCGTCGATGCGATCGGCCGGGCGCAAGCCCGTGTCCTCGTTCAGGCCTACAGCTTCACCTCGGCGCCGATCGCCAAGGCGCTGCGCGATGCGTATAAGCGCGGCGTCGATGTCGAGGTCATCCTCGACAGCAGCCAGGCAAGCGCCAAATATACCGGCGCCGATTTCCTCGCCAATGCCGGCATTCCGGTGCGGATCGACCGCCGCCATGCCATCGCCCATAACAAGGTGATGGTGATCGACGGCCGCCGGGTGCTGACCGGCAGCTTCAACTTCACCAAGGCCGCGCAGGAAAAGAACGCGGAGAACCTGCTGCTGATCGAGGATCAGGATCTCGCGCGGCAATACGCCGAGAACTGGCGCCTGCATTGGAACCACTCGGAACCCTATCGCGGCAAGGGCGCAGCCGGCTGATCAGCTCACGTTCCGATCAGCCCTAAAGCCGATCAGCGAAGATACAGCGACGCGAAAGCGTCCATAAACCAGGCGATCAGCGTCATCTGCGGCCGCCGCATGGCAACCCGTACCTGGCGCGCCGCCGCCAGGGCGGTCATGCTGGTACCGTGCCGGCAGGAACAGACGATCTCGTGAAGCTGCCGGTCGTTCAGGCTGAAGAAGCGCTGGGCCTGGCCATAGCTGTCACCTTCCAGCCCCTCCGCCCGCAACAGCGGATCGGCATAGGCGACCGAGATCGGCGAGCCCAGGCAGCGCGCATGGGCGCGCAACATATCGGCCTCGTATTCGATCTGATGGAAGGTGCCGAAGCGGCGCTCGGGCTCGCGTTCCAGCAGCGTCGCCCAACGTTCCAGGCGCTCGCGCCGGGTCATCATCGGGCGATCCTGCGGTCTTGAAATCTCGGCGATCTTTTGCAACTGGTCGAATGTCTGATGCTTCATCACGACCTCCGATGGGATGCCGCCGCGTCCCCATCGGACGATGCCCACCGGGCACTGCCATCGGACGGGCGGCCGCCTCCAGCTTAGCGCCAAAACCGAAGGCCTCTCAAGCTCGGTCGCATCTTTTCCCGGCCCACCTGTCAGCTATATCGCGGACGACGCCATGACCTGACAACGCCGGCGTTTCGGTGCAACGGGGATTTCCAGCGCCAAACTCCCATCCGTTCCCATCACCCCTCCTCCGACAGCCGTGAAACAATCGCCGGTAACCGGTACGGATTTGGAAACAATCTGTTTCCAGCCACGCTCTTTTTACGCGACCGGCCAGCCCCCATTATCTCCGCGTGTGCCGGCGCAAGGTGCGTCCGGCGGCAGTTTTGGAGACGGAACATGATTGAACGCAGGCCCTTCGACAGTCTCGGCGGTGCCGATCACGGCTGGTTGAACGCCAAGCATCACTTTTCCTTTGCCGAGTATCACGACCCCGACCGCGTGCATTGGGGTGCCCTGCGTGTCTGGAACGACGACACCATCGCGCCGAAGACGGGCTTCCCGCCGCATCCCCATGCCGACATGGAGATCATCACCTATGTCCGCGAAGGGGCCATCACCCATCAGGACAGCCTCGGCAATCAGGGGCGCACCGAAGCGGGCGATGTGCAGGTGATGAGCGCCGGCTCGGGCATCCGTCATGGCGAATACAACATGGAGGACGAGACGACGCGCATCTTCCAGATCTGGATTGTGCCGAACCAGCGCGGCGGCAAGCCGTCCTGGGGCGCCAAGCCCTTCCCCAAGGGCGAGCGGGCCGGCGCCTTCGTGGCGCTCGCCAGCGGCATCGCGGGTGACGAGGATGCCCTGCCGATCCGCACCGATGCCCGCGTCCTCGGCGCCACGCTGAGGGCCGGCGAGACCGCAGATTACAGACTGGGCAGCGGCCGCAACGCCTATCTCGTCCCGGCCAAGGGTGCGGTCGAGATCAACGGCGTGCGGATCGACGCCCGCGACGGCGCCGCCATCCGCGACGAGGCGACCCTGCGCGTCACCGCGCTGGAGGATGCCGAAGTCGTCCTCGTGGATGCCGCCTGACTGGATGGCATCTGAGTGGATGCCGCCTGACGGCCTGGTCATGTGACGCCCGATCACATGATGCTCTGACCACGATGCTCCCGCGCCCGCTTTCGACAGCCGGGCGCGGGAGCATCCTTTTATCTGCGGTAAAGGGAACGGCCTGGGATCAACAGGCAGGGATCAACAGGCAGGGATCAACAGGCAGGGATCAACGGACGGGGATCAGTGGATGGGGATCAGTGGATGGGCGTCCGGCTCTAGCGGCCCCACAGCGTCACCCCGAGGCAGAGCAGATCCGGCCCGCTTTCGTCCCGCCCTTTCTGTCCCCCCTCGCCCCGCGCCAGGATCAGGCAGGTCCAGCGGATGCGCGCACCCGTCGCCGTGGGTGACGGCCAGATGCCGAGATCCTGATCCGACGGCTGCTGCCGGGCGGCCACCAGCCGCTCCTGGAAACGTGCCCGCTCGGCCTCCGGCACCAGCAGATCCGCCCCAGCCTTGCCAAGCGCAGCCGGCCGGCCGAGACCGAGTATCCGCGCCGCCGCCGGATTGAGATCGCGCAACCGCCCCGCCGCATCCAGCCGCAGCATCAATATCTCGCTGTGCTCGAATAACGTCTCCGCCACCGCCGCCGCTTCGTCGCGCTGCGCCAGCCGGTCGCTCAGCGCCGCATTGGCCTCGCGCAGAAGGCTAAGCTCGCTCTGCCGTTTCTCGCTGTGCTGATGCGTGATCTCGCTGATGAGCGCGTCGGACCGCCGCTTCTGGGCGACGATCAGGCAGGTGATGCCGAGGCAGAGCGCGAAGCCGATGAAATTCGGCAGCGCCTCCAGCGACACGGCGAAGGAATTATAGGGTGGCGTGAAGACGTAATCGACCACCAGCACGGCAATGACCGTGGCGATCCAGGCCGGCAGCGGTCCGCTGATCCAGGCCGTGACGATGATGGCGATGAAGAACGGGAAGAGGATGACCTCGCCATCCCAGGCCCGCACCCCCAGGGCCAATCCCGTCGCCACGGCGACGCAGAGAAACGCCAGTCCATAGCCCAGCAATTCCCCGCGCGAGGAGCTCTCCTCGCCGTTCCGACCGTCCATCTGCAGATGCCGACTATCCTGTGCCATGGCGCGCACCGTTCGATCGCCTCGATTCCCGAATTGTCGCGCCGCACCCGCCCCCCGCACAAGCCCGAAAACCGGACCACAATCCTGTGGCCCGGTTCTCTCGTCGTGTCATCCTGACAGATCGCGGCAAGGTAAGCCGCGTGTTCCTCCGCCCCTTTCCTCGCTGGTGCCGGTCTTCTCAGATAGCTTCCCTCAGATAGCCCTCCCTCTGGCAGCCCTTTCAGGCTGCGGCCAGGGCATGCGAGCCGAAGACCTCGTAATGGATGCGGTCGGCGGCGACGCCTTCCGCCCGCAAGGCCGCCAGCATGGCCTGCATGAACGGCACCGGCCCGCAGAGATAGTAATCCGCCTCGGGCAGGAGCACGGCATCGCGGATCGCCGCAAGATCGATGCGCCCGGCATGGTCGTAATCGATCCCCGGCCGGTCGCCCGATACCACCCGTTCATAGAACACCTTGATCGCCACCTGCGGATGCTGTGCGGCGATCTCCCGCACATGGCTGTTCAGCGCATGCACGCCGCGATGCCGCGCCGCATGGATGAAGCTGACCCGGCGTTGCGGCTGTTCGCGCACCAGATGGTTCAGCATCGAGACCATCGGCGTCAGGCCGACGCCGCCGCTGATCAGCACCACCGGCGTCTCGCGCCCGTCATGCAGCACGAAGTCGCCGAAAGGCGGTGAGAGTTCCAGCAACGTCCCCTCCTCCACCGTGTCATGCAGCCAGTTGGAGATCAGCCCATGCGGCGCGGCGCCGGCGTCATTCGCCGCTTCCCGCTTGATCGAGAGGCGGAGATATTCGCCATTCGGCGCATCCGACAGGCTGTATTGCCGCGGCTGGATCACGCTGCCATCGCCGGCCCGGCCGCGCAGGCTGATGAACTGGCCGGGCGTGAAGTCCGGCACCGGCGCGCCGTCCACGGGATAGAGATAGAACGAGGTGATCTCCTCGCTCTCGCGCACCCGGCGGCCGAGGCGGAACGGCCGCCAGCCGGACCAGCCGCCTTTCGCCAGCGCCGCCTCGCGATAGAGATCGCTCTCCGCCGCGATCAGCAGATCGGCGAGCTGCTTGTAGGCTGCGGCCCAAGCATCGACCAGCTCATCGGTCGCGGCCTCACCCATCACTTCGCGGATCGAGGCCAGCAGATGCATGCCGACGATCGGATAGTGCTCGGCGCGGATGCCGAGGCTGGCATGCTTATGGGCGATGCGGCCCAGGACCGGCGCCAGCACCGACGGATCGTCGATATTCTCGGCATAGCCCAGCACGGCCAGGGCCAAAGCCTGCTGCTGCTGCCCGCTCGCCTGATGACCCTGGTTGAAGAGATGCTTGAGTTCCGGGTTATGGGTGAACATGCGCTGATAGAAATGGCGCGTCAGCGTCTCGCCATGTTCCCTCAGCACCGGGACGGTGGCTTTCACCAATCGGCGGGTTTCGGCACTCAGCATGATCTTTTCCTTTGCTCACGGTCAGGTTTGTTGCAGTGGTGATGATGCGATCTGGAGTCTTTAAACAGGTACAAACGGTACCTGTTTTATGGGAACCCGACCAGCCACCCGCCCTGCGACAAAAGCGCCCGTCATTGGAGAAGGTCGAGAATCCTGAGCGGATATTATGAGCGGCTTGACGTGGTGAGAGAGCCGACCTCAGGAAGTTTGGTTGCGCGCCTTTAACATTTCCGCCTCGACCTTACGCTGTATCACCCCCCATCTTAATCCTCCCCCACAAAGGGGGAGGATTAAGATGTATACCGATCTGGGGATGTTCCTCGGGCAAGCTACATCAAGCCTTTCTATGAAACCCCGCTTCCTTGACGGGACAACACTGGGTCAAGTCCGAGGATGTCAAAGGAGTGCGCAATCAACATCGCGCGCATACCTTTACAGCAAGCCCACGCCCTCGTTAGTGCCGGCTCACTTGTGTCGATTGGGGAGATAGACGTTCTCGGTCCACCAGTGCCGCCGCGCGGCGGCCGGGTCGTTCTTGATCCGGCAGCTACGGTCGAAGCTCATCTGCGCGCGACGGTCGAGATCGTAACGCGGCCAGGCCGGGAGATCGGGATTGGCATGGGCATCGGGGTCGCCCGCCAGGGCGAAGGCGAGGACGGCATCCTGCATCGCCGCGACCAGGCGTCGACGCGATTGCGCCTCCGCTTCATCCGCCGGCACGCCGCAAAGCTGTTGCCCGACCGAGGTCTCCAGCTTGTCGAACAGGAAGGACTGGTCCGCCGCATGCAAGGCGCCATGCCGTGCTTCAGCCGCCCAGTCGAACTGGTAGAGCCAGACCTTGCCGCCTTGCTTCGTCACTTCCTCGGCGAACCACAAAGCCGGCATCAGGAAGAGCGAATCCCCGAGAAGATGCATGCCACGCTTACCGCTCTCTTCCTCGGCGAACCAAGCGTCATAGGCGGCGGCAGCCTCCGCGCTCAAAGCCGGCGAAAGATGCTGCAACCTTTCCGCCGCCCATTGGCAGGGATGACGGTCGAGATCGTCGTCCCAGAACAGCCAAAGCCCCATCTCGTAGCCGGTACAGCCGATCATCACATCGATGCCGCGCCCGCCACCCTCGCGCGCCGCAGTGAAGGGATCGCGCGGCGCGAAATCCGCGCTGACCTTGGCCCAGAACAGGGAATCCATGTCGAACAGGATCTCCGACGCGGCGGCGACACCGACCACCCGTGTCATGATCTGCTCGGTGCTCAGCGCCTGCAGGTCCGCCATGGACGCGACACCGAGCCGCGCCAGGAAATCGCCCGCGCGTTCCAGCCCATGCGCCTCGCTGAAACCGCCCTGGAAATCGCCGCTCAAGCCGATGAGATTGCCGACGCCGCTCATCATGACGACACGCCGGGCGATGCCATCCAGATGGCCCGCCGTCAGATGCCAACTGATATCGATGCTGCCGGCGGATTCGCCCATCACCGTGATGTTCTCGGGATCGCCGCCGAAGGCCGCGATATTGTCCCTGATCCAGCGTAAGGCCAGGACCTGGTCGCGCAATCCGTTCGAATGGCTGCCGCGATAATCGGCGCCGCCGATCCCGCTGAGATCGAGAAAGCCGAATATGCCCAGGCGGTAGTTGAACGAGACGAAGATCACATCCGCGCGGGTGACGAAACGGTCGCCGTGATAGGTCGCAAGCCGGCTGCTCTCCAGCCAGTTGGCGCCGCCATGGATCCAGACCAGGACGGGGCGCTTCCCTCCCGGCTGCGTATCGCCCAGTTCAGCTCCGGTCGGCGCCCGCCTCCAGAGATTGAGCGTCAGGCAATCCTCCGATCCCACCCAACTGGTCGGCGCGGCATCCGGCGCGGCATCGGTGAATTCGTCATAGCTGCCTTCGCAGGGATCGAATATCTGCGGCGCCGCCGGTCCGAACCGGCCGGCATCCAGCACACCGGCCCAGGGCCGTTTCGCCACCGGCGGCTTGAAGCGCAACGCACCCAGCGGCGGCTCCGCATAGGGAATGCCGAAAAAGCGCCATTGGCCTGACGCCGCATCATGGGTACCCGCGACCTTGCCGGTGGTGGTCTCGACCACCGGCCATGCGGCGGCTGTCCCGCCCGGTACCCGGTCTTCCTCGAACAAGCTGGCCATGCTCTTTCCGCCTCCCCTCGACAATTCCGTATTGCTGACAATCCGCATCGATGAGATTTCAGTATTCAGATATAATTTTATAGTCAACTATAATTATAAAATGACCGCGATTACGCTTGTCGCCGGACTCCGCTTCGGCTATCGAAACGGGACCCGCCGATGATCGCGGCAAACAAAATCATCCGAGACGACCGAAATGGCTGAGACGAAATCGGAAACGAAGGCCGCCCCCAAGACTGGCGCCCTGCGCGACCGGAAAAAGGCAAAGCAGCGCCAGGCCCTGATCGACGCGGCGATCGGCCTCTTCCGGGATCACAGTTTCGAAAAGACGCGCATCGAGGATATCGCCGTTGCCGCCGATGTCTCGGTGGCCACCGTCTATAACTATTTTTCCACCAAGCAGCAGATCCTGGTCGAGATCGTCAAGAAGAGCACCGAGGACTGTCAGCCTGCCGTTCTCGCCGTCGCCCAGGAGCCGCCGCGCAATCCGGTCGAGGCGATCGTCGCCCTGATCAAGGCGGATTTCGGCAATTTGGATGACGAGGCCGACAAGAAATTATGGCGTGAATTGCTGGCCTCGATGACGCGCGATCAGGAAAACCGCGTACAGATCGAAAACGTGCGATCTCTGTTCCGCGACAATCTGCGTCAACTGATCAAGCTGCTGATCGAGCGCGGCCAGTTGAAGGCGACGGCCGATATCGATGCGCTGGTCGATATCGGCTACGCGATCTACGCCTATCACTTCCGCCAACTGGCCTGCCTGGAGCGCATGACCACCGCCCTTACGCTGAAGGCCATCCGCCGCGACCTGAAGACCCTCCTGCTCGGCCACCGCACCGATTGACAGGCGTGCCGATTGACGGGGCACCCCTTGATGGGCCCCGCCACATCAGCCCACCGTCGCTCGCTCGCATCATTCACCCGCCTTGAAACTAGTCCAGGCCCGTGTGCGCTCGCGGTCGTATTTCGGCGTCGAGGCGGCGGACGGGAACAGCCGGGCGCGATCTTCCGGTGACGGGAAGATGGCCGGGTCGCTGGCGATCTCCGGCTTGACGAAGGCCAGACTGTCCGGCACCGCATTGCCGTAGCCGACCGTATTGGTGAAGCCGGCCATCACCTTGGGCTCCAGCAGGAAATTGAGGAACGCGTAGGCCGCGTCGGGATGCGGCGCATCGGCCGGGATGCCGATGACGCCGAACCAGCTCAGCGTGCCTTCCTTCGGCAACACGTACTCCACCTTGACACCATTCTTCGCTTCCTCGGCACGGTGCCGGGCGATCGAAACATCCCCCGACCAGCCCAGCGACAGGCAGACCTCGCCGCTCGCCAGATCGTTCAGATAAGAGGACGAATTCACGTATTTGAGGTAGGGCCGGATCGCCATCAGCGCGGCCTGCGCCTTCTTCAGGTCGCCGGGATCCTCGCTATCCGAGTTGAGCCCCAGATAATGCAGCATGATCGGCATCACATCGGCCGGGCTGTCGATGATGGTGATGCCGCAATCCTTCAGCTTCGCGGCATTCTCCGGCTTGAACAGCAGGTCATAGCTGTCGAGCTTGGTATCCGGCAGGCGCTGCCGTACCTTGTCGACATTCACGCCAAGCCCGGTCGTGCCCCAGTCATAGATGATCGCATGCTTGTTGCCGGGATCGGCGCTTTCGACCATCTTCATCAAGCTCGGGTCGAGGCTCTTCCAGTTGGGAATCTTGCTGCGATCCAATTCCTTCAACACGCCGGCCTTCACCTTGCTGGCGAGGAAGGTGGCCGAGGGCACGACGATGTCATAGCCGGTATTGCCGGCCATCATCTTCGCTTCCAGCGTCTCATCGCTGTCATAGGTATCGTAATTGACCT
This sequence comes from uncultured Rhodospirillaceae bacterium, assembly GCA_964406155.1. Taxonomy (GTDB): domain Bacteria; phylum Pseudomonadota; class Alphaproteobacteria; order Dongiales; family Dongiaceae; genus Dongia_B. The sequence goes on from CAYOQR010000023.1 coordinate 66,426, forward strand.
TGATGCCGGTCGCCTTGGTGAAATCGGCGACAGTAGTCTCGCCGATCAAGTCGGACCAGTTGTAGACGTTCAGAACCTTGTCCTCGGCCCCGGCCGGACCCGCCCCCAGCAACAGGGCGGCGGCAACCAGATATCCCAGCTTCGTCGTCAAGACATTCTCCCCTGAGGCAACCTATTGAGACAACCCATCTCGAGAACGGGCCTCGTTCGATCCGGCCCTTGGCGACAAGCTATTCCCGGATTCAATTATAGTGTAAACTATTTTTATAGTTAACTATAAATTATACCGAACCGCGAGGCCGATTCGTATCAGCGCCCCCCTTCCGGGCGATGCTGACGCGGTGTTGAACCGTTCTCCTGGGCGACCATGATGCCCCACACGCGGCGTTGGCGTACGACGGGGTAATTCACCATACAACGATATGCAGCGCTGATTTGCTATTCGAGGTTGTAAATTTTTGAGAGAATAGAGCAATGAAGCGTTCGGAGGGATCGAATGCACCATTCTCAAAAAAGTTTCGCCACGTTGCAAATCTGCTCGCTAGTGTCAGCACGTGGGCTAGCTGTTGCGGCCGCTGTACTCTCGCTCTTTTCGTTTACATGCTATCCAGCGTCGGCGGTACAGCATGGTGCCGCCCGCCACTGGATCAACTAGGGTGGATCAATGGGGAGTGGATCACTGGAGTCAGATTGCTAGAATCAGATCACTGGGGGTCACACCACCGACGTCGAATACCCGAATCCGAATAGATAGGATCACGATGATGAAAAGAACCACCATCGCGGCGGCCCTGTTGCTGCTGGCACCGCTGCTCGGCGCCTGCGCCGGATCGCCGACGCCGGATTCCAAGCTGCAGCAGGCGATCGCCGGGCCGCAGCGCAACGAGCCGCACCGCCAGCGCGACATCTATCGCCACCCCACCGAGACGCTGGCCTTCTTCGGCCTCAAGGACGACATGACCGTGGTCGAGATCGATCCCGGCAGCGGCGGCTGGTGGACCGAGATCCTGGCGCCCTATCTGCGCGATCATGGCCGCTATTATGCCGCCGGCCCGGCCAAGAGTGACAGTTCCGCCGAGGCAATCGCCAGCCGCAACGGCTTCGCCGCCAAGCTGGCCGCCGATCCGGCACTCTATGACAAGGTGATCGTGACCGAGTTCCAGGGCGACAGCGACGACATCGCCCCGGCGAATTCGGCGGATTTGGTCGTGACCTTCCGCAACCTGCATAACTGGATGGCCGACGGCACCGCCGAGGCCTCGTTGCGCGCCTTCTACAAGGCGCTGAAGCCCGGCGGCATGCTCGGCATCGAGGACCATCGCGGCCGGACCGACCTTCCCCAAGACCCCAAGGCCGCCAGCGGCTATGTGCGCGAGGATTACGCCATCGCCCTCATCCAGAAGGCCGGCTTCCGCCTGGTCTCGACATCCGAGGTCAATGCCAATCCGAAGGACACCAAGGATTATCCCGACGGCGTCTGGACCCTGCCGCCGACCCTCAAGCTCGGCGACCAGGACCGTGCCAAATATCTCGCTATCGGCGAAAGCGACCGCTTCACCCTGTTATTCGTCAAGCCGCGCCCGATCAAGGTCGACAACACACCGCGCATGGGCCACCGGTAACGTTACACCGCGGTCCGGTTGGGGGATGAGCAAGCGTGGCGACATCGCGCGTATCGCCGCCGCTCATCCCGCCGGCGGGAGGTCCATGGCAACAACAGCGTACGGCATCTCCCATAGATTGCCGGGTCAAGCCCGAGGACAGGTCCGGCAATGACAAGCGCGTGTGGTGAGAACAAGCGAGTGTGGTGAGAAGCTGTGCGAGCCCGGCTATGGCGAATGGGCACAGCGTCGCACGGCATCAACCACCCTCCCCCGTCACCCCCGGACTTGATCCGGGGGTCCATGGCAAAAGCAGCGCGCTGCACTCCCATGGATTGTCCCGGAGACGGATGTTGGCCTGCGCCGACAGGGCACCATCGCACAAGCCATCTCCCAATCGGTTAGCATCCCCCCATGACCATCCCCTGAGCCGCGACCAGCCTGAGCCGCGACCAGCCTGGGCCGCGACCAGCGCGGCGGGGGCAGTTCCCGCCGCGCCAGACCGCGCCCGGCTGCGTTTCACCGCGCCAGCCCTTGTTTATTTATATCGTATCACGATATAAATGTGAGAGAAAGGGATGAGACCTGATCGACGGAGTACTTCATGGACTGGATTCGTAAACTGAGTTCCCAACTGGTTGCGCTCGACGGCCACAACCAGGTCATCGCCTATTACGAGGGCGACGATCCGCATGCCTTCCTGGACGAGATCCTGCGCAGCCGGCATCTGGAAACCGACCGGATCACCATCCACCATGTCTGCCCCTATGTCTGGACCGATCCGGACAAATGGTATGCCGAGAACGAGCCGCTGATCTCCCGCACCCTGTCCCGCCCTCCGACGAAAACGCGGCCCGCGGACGGGACGCATGCCTGACCTCCCGCGCCCGGAACAAGGTCCGCCGAACAAAATACATAGCCCCGGGAACCTTTACCCGCCCTGCCGCATCTAATCCGATAAGCGGAACAATCTGACCGGCAGCGATTGGACCCGACCGATCGGTGGCCTAAAGTCAAATCAGGCGCAGGCAAGTGAGGCGCGGGAGAGATCGATGCAGATGACGGCTTCCGGGCATGAGGCGGGCGCGACGGCCGGCGAGGGCGACCTGCTGCAGAGATTGCGGGACGGCCAGCCGACGGCCTTCGCCGATCTGATGCGCCGCAACAACCAGCGCCTCTATCGATTGGCGCGCGGTTTTCTCCGCAACGATGCCGAGGCCGAGGAAGCGGTGCAGGAGACTTATCTCAAGGCCTTCACCCACCTCGACAGCTTCCGGGGCGATTGCAGCCTCGCTACCTGGCTCGGCCGCATCGTGGTGAACGAGGCCTTGATCCGCTTGCGCCGCCAGAAATCGCAGCCCGGCAACCCGGCCGCCGGTTCAGTCAACGACCTCGCCGACATTCCGACGGATGGTGGCCATCTTGTCGCGGCGATACCGGTCGCGGCACCGACACCGGAACAGGCGATGGCGCGTCATGAACTGCGCCGCGCCATCGAAACCGCCGTCGACAACCTGCCGCCGCCCTTCCGCAGCGTCTTCATGCTGCGCACCATCGAACAGATGAGCATCGAGGAAACCGCCGCCTATCTCGGCATTCCCGCACAGACCGTGAAGACGCGCCTGCATCGGGCGAACAAGTTGCTGCGCGAGGCGCTCAGCGCCGAACTCGGCGCCATCTTCGACGGCGTGTTTCCCTTCCTGGGATCGCGCTGCGACCGCCTGACCGCCGCCATCCTCGCCCGCCTCGGACTGCCGGCGGCAGTCACCCCCGCGGCCGCCATTGCCCGGATGCGGCACGATACGTCGGATCTCGCGGTGCCGTAACCGCCCGGCCCGGAACCGGCGCACCGCCCGGCCGGGCCCATCACGACCACTGACCTCACAGGAGAACGTCATGCGAAAAGCTCTTTTCGCCGCCGGCATTCTATTGCTCGCGGCCATGCCCCTCACCGCCCTGACGACGGGCCCCGCCTTCGCCCTGGATGTACAGAAGGCCCCGCCGGGCGGCGCCTATCAGAAAGTCAGCGCCCTGGTGAAACTGCCGGATTTCCTGCCCGGGCTCGGCACGCTCTATGTCGATCCCAAGACCCTGCCGGCCGGCCCCTTCCTGGCCTATGACCATGCCGGCAAGCTGGTCAGCACGATCTATATGATTCCGCTGATGGATCTCGACGCGCAAAAGAAATTCGACGACCTCGCCGCGCCCGGTGGCAAGGTCGATCACGTCAGCATCTATTACAATGCCGGCCATCCCGGCGTGCCCATGCCACATTACCACATCGTGCTCTGGCATGTGAGCAAGGCGCAGGAACAGCTCGTCGCCAAATAACGCGATCATGATGACGCCGTCATGACATCCGATGACAACCGGCCGAAGCGCAGGTCGATGTGCCTCGGCCGGCCTCAGGCTGAGAGGATGCCCGATGAGATACGTGATATCGCGGCGGCGGCTTCTCGCCGCTGCCTCCACCGCAGTCAGCCTGGCGGCGTTGGACCGCCTGGCCACCTCACCGGCCGCCGCCGCAGCCACCGCTACTACCACCTCTGGCGATCGCCTCATGGCCGAGGGTGACGACATCAAGGAGGCCAACAAGATCAAGCAGGCCGACGCGCATTACCAGGCGCGACCCAATGGCCAGCAACGCTGCGAGATCTGCCTGCAATTCCTCCCGCCGGGCCATTGCCGCATCGTCCAGGCGCCGGTCACCGCCCAAGGCTGGTGCCAGTATTTCGCCGCCCGCGACAACGCTACCTGAAACAGGGCCTGTTCGTGCCCCTGGCTCATGCCCCTGGTTCATGCCCCTGGCTCGTATCAGCCGGTCCCACCCAGGCGGCGAAACCCGTTAACCCCGGCAACATGCCACGCCCGGCGGGTCCGTCACATTTAGCCTCTTGCCAATGCGAAGAATTTTAAGATCATTTTAAGACACCTGGATTGGAATGACCCTGAACGAATCCGGGGGTGAGAGTCCTGGAGGCGGGAATCCGGGGGATGAAAACGGGGACGCCATCGGCTGGATATCGGCTGGTCCGTCGGCCGGCCCTCTTTCCCGGTTTTCCTCCCTGACCTCCTGCCCCGGCCTCCTTCCTGGTTCTCATTCACGGAGACATGTGTCTTGGTCCGCCTGCATTCCCTTGCCGCCACCGCCGCCGATACCCAGGCCGCCTTGCGTGAACTGGAGGCGCGGATCACGGCGGACGGGCTCCGGGCCGATTTCATCTTCGTTTTCTACGGCGCCTGCCATGACGATGCGGCGATCCACAATTTCCTGCGCCAGCACTTCCCGGCCGCCGCCTTCATGGGCGGCACCT
>CAYOQR010000024.1:0-68135 GCA_964406155.1 uncultured Rhodospirillaceae bacterium
GTGTCAACCATGTCCCCGAACACCTGTCAGCTATCTCCCAGGGCTAAACATCAAGCCCGAGGGTGACAAAAGAGGACGTGGCGGCGGCGGTGCGCTGGGCTGGTCTCACATCATGATCAGGGGCGCACAATGCTCATGGTTCCTCTTTTTGTCATTGCCGGGCTTGACCCGGCAATCCACGGCAGAGACCGTGCTCGATGTTGGCATGGCCCATCCCGCCGACGAATATCGGCATGTGCCCCCGGATCTCGTCCGGGGGTGACACGTCGATGTTGGCTACCTCAGAGAGCCGGCCGGCGGTCGGCGCGGTCGTACCAGGGGTATTGGCGTTCCAGGGCGGCGCCGATCTGGAAGACGCTGACATCATCGAAGGTTTGGCCGACGATCTGCACGCCGAAGGGAATGCCGCAGCTCGTCTGGCGCACCGGCACGACCAGGACCGGGCAGCGGCTCATCATGTTGAAGGGATAGGTCATGCACCAGTCATAGAGCCAGTCGCCGGGCTGGCCGTTGACCAGGCAGGTATCCTTGGCGGGATCGTAATCCGCCTTGATCGGCGTATCCGCCAGGGTCGGGCAGATCAGGGCCTGGTAATTGGCGAAGACGGCGGAGAGCTTCTCGTACATCTTGCCCTCGATCTCGGCGCCGGCCAGCAGTTCCGTCGTCGTGACCTTCGTCGCATTCTCGCTGAAATAGCGGGCATAGGAGGTCATCTGATCGCGCTGTTCGAGGAACTGGCTGATCCAGCCGCCGAACATGCCGCCGAGATGGATCTGCGCCCCCTTGATGGTCTCGCGCGTCCAGCCCAACTGCACTTCCTCGACGATGGCCCCGGCATCGCGCAAGGCGGTTGCCGTGTCGCGCAGATGCCGGCGCACCTCGTCGCTGACGGGGAAGTAGCCGAGATCCTCGGAATAGGCGATGCGCCAGCCCTTGACGCCTTCGAAGGTCGTCGGCAGTTCCAGCTTCGGCCGGATGGTGGCGATGTCGCGCGGATGCGGCCCGCTCATGGTGTTCTGGAGCAGGGCGCAATCGGCGACCGACCGCGCCATCGGCCCGCAATGGTTATAGCGGTCGAGATTGAAGATCAGTTCCGACGGGTTGCGGCCATAGGGCGGCTTGAAGCCGACGACACCGTTGCAGGCGGCGGGAATGCGGATCGAGCCGCCGATATCGCTGCCGCTGGCGAGCGTCACCATGCCGGCCGCCAAAGCGGCACCCGATCCGCCCGAGGACCCGCCGCAGGTGAGGGCGAGATTCCAGGGCGAATGGGTGACGCCCCAGAGGCGCGACCAGGTGGCGGAGGCGCAACTGAATTCTGGCGTTGTCGTCTGGGCGGGAATGACCGCGCCGGAATCGAGAATGCGTTCGGTGGCCGGCGCGGTGTCGGTGGCGCGGTAATCCTTCCACAGCAGCGAGCCGTTGGTCAGCGGGTGATCCTTCCAGGCGGATTCGTCCTTGAGGCCGAGAGGCAATCCCTCGAGCGGCCGCAGCCGCCCGTCGCTCTTCCGGTAGCGCGCCTCGGCCTCGCGGGCCTGGGCCATCGCTTCATCGAGGTGACGATTGGCGAAGGGATTGACCTTCGGCCCTACTTCTTCGGCACGGGCGGTTACCGCCTGCAGCAGCTCGACCGGCGACAGGCTGCGGTCCTTGAAACGGCGCAGCGCCTCGGTGGCGGGCATGTAACAGAGATCGAGATCGGACAAAATGGTGTCTCCAATGATGAACAGCGTGGTGGTGAAAAACTGCGGGTAAGCGGGCGACGGGTCAGTCGCCGGCCTTGGCCTCGGTGAAATAGCGGGTGATGTCGCGCTGGCTGCGGGCATCGAACGTATCGTCGGGACGCTGCGCCTTGACCCAGTCGTGCGGCGGGAAGATGCCGGGATTGTCGCGCAGGGCCGGGCTCAGATGCTCGGCGGCCTTGGTGTTGGGGGCGGCGACCAGCGTCGTCTCCGTGATGGCGGCGGCGGATTCGCCTTTCAGCAGGAAATTGAGGAAGGCATGGGCGGCATCGGGATGCGGCGCATCGGCCGGGATCACCAACTGGTCCGACCAGACGGCGGCCCCTTCCTTGGCCAGCATGACCTTGAGATTGACCTTGTGCCCGGCATCGGCGGCGATGCCGGCGGCGCGGATGACGTCATTGTTCCAGGCCATGGAGATGCAGACATCGCCGGTGGAGAGATCCTGCGGATAGCGCGTATTGTCGTAATAGCGGACATAAGGGCGCACGGCTTTCAGGGCATCGGCGGCCTTGCGCATCTCGTCGGCGGTGGGATGGAAAATGTTCTTCGTGCCGGTATAGAGCATGGCGAGGGTCATGGCATCGGCGGCCGAATCCAGCATGCTGATGCCGCAGCCCTTCAGCTTCGCGGCATTGGCGGGATCGAAGAGCAGGGCGAGGCTGTCGGTCGGCGCATCGGCACCCAACGCCTGCTTCACCTTGTCGGCGTCATAGCCGATTGTCGTCAGGCCCCAGTCATAGGGGACGGCATAGCGGGTGCCGGCATCGATCAGTTGCAGCTTGTCCTTGACGAATTCGGGATCGAGATTGGCGAGGTTCGGCAGCTTGCCGTGATCGAGTTCCTTTAGGACCCTGGCCTTGATCAGGCGCGGCACGGTGAAGACCGCCGTCACCACCACATCGAAGCCGGTATTGCCGGTCAGCAATTTGGTTTCGGCCATCTCCACGCTTTCGTAATTGGCCATCTTCACCTCGATACCGGTTTCCTTGGTGAAGTCCTTGATGACCTGTTCGGGGATGTAATCGGCCCAGCTATAGATGTAGAGGGATTCGGCTTGGGCCGGAGTGGGCGCCGCCAGTCCAGCCGTCAGCCCCGCCGTGACGGCGGTCAAAAGCGCCGCCGCGAAAATCGTCTTCGCCTTCATTCGTTTTCTCCCTGTTTGTTTTGTGGCCGCACCCGGTTTCCGGATCCTGCTCAGCCCAGGCTGCGCGGGAGCGTTCCCCGGCCATGCATGGCGCGGGGGGAAGGGATGGCGGTGCTTTCTTATTGTTGGTGTCGATGATAAACTAACTGAATATTTAGTCAATTAGTTTGAAGCGCAGTAGAGCCGAGCCGCTGACGTGGGCTTTCGACGCCAAGCCGCGTTCATCGGCTATGCAAGTGCAAGGGCAGTGACCGGATCGCCCTCGATCCGGCGCAGGTGGAGAAAGAGGGCCATCTCCACCATCGTGTCGATGTATTCCAGGGGGACTGATGCGATGGAATGAGCATAGAATCCAGTGCCAAGGTCGGCCGAACCGTAAATCCGCTGCGCGACCCAATCGATCGCCCCGTTTGCAGCCGCCACGAGGGCGACGATGAACAGGGCCTTCCGGCGATAGCCACGTGTCAATGATGCGCTGCGTTCGACGCTGCACCAGGCGCCCTGATTCTCGAGCACCGCGACCGGAAGGTAGACGGCCGCGCGCGCCGCGATATAGGCGAGGGGAATCATTGTGAACGCCATGCCGATGGCGAGTGTGGCCGTGGTGTTTCGTGAAAATGCAAAGACTGCGAGGGCCGGGATGATGAAGAGTATCACCGCAATAACTGTCGGCAGCGCGATCCACAGATAGCCAAGGCAGATAATGACGAGACGGCGTAACGCATGCCAAAAGGCGAAGGCATAGTCGATGCGCTGGTTTCTCGCCTGCATCAAGGCGATGATGATCACCATCGATTGAGCAACGACCATCGGCAGAGAAATAAGAGTAAAGCGGGCAAAGTACATTGGCACGCCAGACATCTGCTCGGGGAATTTCGTGATGGTGCCTGGATCGAGCACCAGATAGATCATCCGCGGCAACGCGCCAAGAATGATGATCAGGCCGCAGCGCCAAAGGCCGAGCCGAGCCATGGAAAGGGCATCGCGCAGGACATCACGAAGAACGAGTGCTTTCTTTCCAGAAGCCTCCGGCACGTCAGTCACGATAGCTTCCCCCAAAGCGCTCGATCACTGAATGGATGCTACGTCACCGGTCAGCAACCGCGCCAGGGAGAAGTGCCTGATCACGGATGTTCGTCGCGTTTGATTCGTCGATTGTAGGTGGACCGGATGGGCAGCAGGGTCGGGGGGACTGTTTGTCACGGGTGGATTTACCTTGCACGAGCGACCAATTAACTGAATTCGAGCGAGGTAATTGGCTCACCGGTTATCCGTCTGAGATTGTGGTAGAGGGCGGTTTGTATCGCCGAGCGGAAGCAGATGACCAGAAGAACCAGCGCATGTTTAAGACAGAATGCGGCAGTTGGATGGATGGCAGTCAGTGGCAGGCGCGGGAACCAGAAGACAATCGCATGCACGGCCGCCACTACCCCCGTTATCAGCAGTACCTTCCAACGGTTGCCGGTGGTCAGTTCCCAACTCCGTCGCAGGCTCTGCCAAATACCGCGTTCCTCAAAGGTGGCAATCGGCAAATACACCGAAAATAAAACCAGGAGCGCACAAACCGGCACTGCACAAACGGCAACGCCGATGCCGGCTGTTGTGAAGCTATTATGCGGGCGGTCAAATTCGTATATCTCTGGCAACATGAAAATGAATGTCATCAGCATGAGCGTGCCGACCTCCAGCGTGCTTCCCATGCATATGATGATGGATCGGCGTTGCGTCCGGTGTATGGCAAAGCTGTAACTGGGGCGGCGATGATTGAGTTGCATCAATCCGATGATGATAACAATCGCGGCGGCCAGGATCTCCGGTAACCACAAGGCAATCTGAACGGCGAAGTATCCCAGGATTTGATACAGATGCGTCGGTACTGGCAGGATTCCGTCATGGCCAGTTTCAAAGGCCATGATAGATGGCAGACGGCTCAGAAAAATGATGAGCATGAAGACCGAAATGTGGCGACGGAAGATGGCATGCACGTCGTGCAGCACATGAACAAGGTTGAGATTTCCATAGCCCTGTGATCCCGGCAGGTTGGTCACGATAGCTTCCCCCGATAGCCTATCGACGCGATGATGCTATGCCATCCGCAGCCTCGTCGGCTAGAGGGGGAAAGAGCGCGATATCCGGAGGGCGGCAGTTGCCGGTCGGGGCCGCTTCAGATCTCCGTCACCGTCGGCGTGGTGTTCGGTGCCAGCATTTCCGGTTCCTCGTCCGCGCCCAGGGTTTCGTTCAGGGTCTCGCCCTTGACCGGCAGCTTGTCGCCGATCCACAGCGCGTGGATCAGGTGATCGTCGCGTGGCCGTTCGGTATTGGGATGGACGAGGATGCTGAGGCCGCGATGGTTCAGCATCAGCCAGGGCACGATCTTGGGGAAGACCTCGACGGCGAAGGCGATCTGGTACATCGCCCTGGTATGTGGCCCGATCAGCTTGTCGTGCCAGTTGCCGACACGAACCGCGAAACGCTCGGCGATCTGCCGGCGCAGGATCTCAGCCTCACCCCGGGTCGCGGCGACATCGTAATAGATATGGGCGTGATAGCTGGCGATGGCGGCAATCGGTTGCGGTGTGGCCGGATGGCTGGGGCCGGATTGGCCGCAAGCTGCCTGGCTGGTGCCTGTTTGACTGGTGCCTGTCTGACTGGTCATGGCGATGTCACGTCCGAGGTGTAGGATTCCCAGCGATAGTTAACGCATCCGCCGGGGCTGCTGGCAAGCGGCCGCGACAGGTCTCTGTTAAGCGGGCAGGGCATGCTGCCCGCCGATGGATGTGACCGGTCCGGTTGACGGGCTGGCGGACCATCCGATGAGACAGGCGCGCGGCCAACAGGTGTCCGGACGACAGGTATCTACACGACAGGTATCTACACGACGGGTATCGGGGTGCGGGTATCGAGGTGCGGGCATCGGGGCGGCGAGCCTCGGGACGGGATAGATGATCGATCGGCGGCAAGCGGTACAGCCTTTTCCCCATCTTTTTCCGGCGGCGAATGACAATGCCGTTCGCGGCCTCGGCGCCATAGCTTCCCATGCGGCGGTCAGGGAGTTCAGGCTCCTGCGATATGACGAATTCGCCCGTTTCCGTCCGGCCAACAGCGACGAGGCGGACGAACCGGCGCCCCGGATGCGCCGCTATCTCCTGACCTCGGCCTGCCTGCTTTCGGTGCTGTCCGGCCTGGCGCTCATCGTCCATGCCGGCTTTTAACAGAAGCCTGCGGCAGCGTAGCCTGTTCCGGTGAAGGTCCCCGCCGACCTGCCCCTGTTATAATTTACTCTTGTGAAGCCTATCGGGCAGGCGTCCGCCACGGTGCTTCTCCCGCCCGATAACTGGTAGCCTGACAAATAGCGGCCTACTGATCGGAGGTGACAAAGATGTCCAGCCTTGAGAAATCCGCACCTTATGTGCTGAGCCTTGTCCGTATCGTCGTCGCGCTTCTGTTCCTGGAACATGGCGTCCAGAAATTCACGAATTTTCCCGCCCCGTTTCCTGTTCAACCGCTGCCGACCCTGCTCCTGGTTCAGGGCTGGATCGAGGTGATTGGCGGCCTTCTGATGCTGGCTGGTTTCCAGACGCGTATCGTTGCCTTCATCCTCTCGGGAGACATGGCGGCGGCCTATTTCCTGTATCATTTCCCCAACGGTTTCTATCCGGTGGTGAATAACGGCGAGGCCGCCATTCTCTACTGTTTCATCTTCCTCTATTTCGCCTTCGCCGGCGGCGGGCCGCTGGGATTCGATCGGGGCGGAAGCCGGAACGAACGCTAAGGCCGGATGCTTCCGAAGGGGATTACGGGAACGAGGGAGATCGCGGGAACGATTTCGCCCGGGCGCTGAAACAGCCTCTACGCGAGATGCGCGGTAGGATAAGGCGAGTGGCCTTACGGCTTGATCCAGAGCACCGGCGTGGCGGCTGTCAGGGCGATATTCTCCTTCTCGCCCTGAGCGTCGAGCAGATTGTAGCGATCGAAATCGAAGCCCGGCGCGACATGGGCGAGATGCAGCTTCCTGTTGCCGAGGCGAACCACTGAGAGGCGGCCGACGGCGCTGGGCTCGACCGCATCGCTGGGTTTGAAGAACAGCAGGGCGCCGCGCATGACGGTGGGGGCGAAGACATCGCCGGCGGCGCGGATGACGATGGCGCCGGCCGGCAGGCGGGGCGGGGCATCGATCTGTTGTTTCGCGCCCTTGATGTCGAGATGTACTTCGCCCTTCGCATCCACCGTGCCGCCGAGCGGCGCCGTCGCCGTCGGGGTTGCCGCCCCGCGTGCGGCCGATTGTTGCGTCGGCCCGCCGCTCAATTCCAAGCCGGCATTGCGCAGCACATCCTCGACAGGCACGGAGAGGAACTGGGCGATCTGTTGCGCCTCATGCAGCTGCATGGCGCGGCGACCCTGGAACATCAAGGTGATGGCCGAGGGATCGAGGCCCATATGGCGCGCCATTTCCCGCTGGCTCTTATCGGCGGCGAGCAGGGCGTTGCGGAAGAACTGATGATTGATCTCGAGCAGCTTCATGTCTCGATTGTTGATTAAATATCAATTAATGGCAAGAGGGGAATTAGGGGACGCGTGACGAGTAGCCACAATATGTTGCGGCATCCCTCGGGAATGGGTCAATTCTTGAATAATTATCAATGAATTAGCGAGCCTGCGGGGCGGCGGCTCCGAAGGAGCAAGCGGGCGGATCTCGGCCAGGGCCAGGGCCAGGATCAGGGGGCGGGACGAGGCTGGGGCGGAGAGGGTGGCCGCATGCATCCTGCCTGTGCGGCGGCAGGCGAGTCGGGCTGTATGACCTGGATCATGCGGAGTGCTGGGGACCGTCCGGCGGAGGGGAGCCTTACTCCTCGTAGCGGCCGAAGGCGGCGAGATAGAAATCCCGCTCCAATTGCTTGAAGGTGCGGTGGGCTTCGCTCAGGGTGGCGGCGAGTTCGATGAAATTGGTCTCCATTTCGTATTTGGATGGAGCCTCCGCCAGATGCGTTGTGGCTGGGTGTGCCGGGGAAGGAACCGGCCGGTCGAAGCCGGCGAGCAGGTAATCGACGGCATCCCGCAACTGGGCCGCCGTCATCGTTTCCAAACTCTCGGCGTCATAGCGCGCCAGCAATTGCTGGCGCAGCGGGCGCGAGGCGATGTCCCCGGCAATATGCTCGGCAGGATTCCTGGCGATGTCCCTGGCCGTGACCGTCTCGTTCATGAAACTCCCCGTTGATTGGTTATTTGTGATTGGCCATCGGCTGCATCGGCAAACCGGCGGATATATTCCGCGGAAACGGCTGCAGCGTTAATTGATATTATCGCAAAGATCAGCCTCCGCTTGCAATCGTCAGGTCGTGATTCCCACATCTTTAAACCAATCCGTCGTGCCGGCCGTCACCCTGGCAGCAGATTCCCGGGGCCGGACCATCGAGAAATGCTGGAGGGGCGGATAAGGCGCAGCCCCGCCATTGTCCGGCACTTGACGTTTTCGCCGGGATGGCGCCAAATGTTCCTGTCTTGTTCCTTTCATATGCATAATTATCGATTTTACGTAAATCGAAATCAGAGGTCAATCGGTGAATGGAGCAAGTCATGCGGAACCCACGATGGATTGGCAGGATGGATTGGCGGGCCGGGAAGGGTGTTGGCTTAGGCCTGCGATCCCGAGCGCGTCAAACACAGTCATGTGTCTTGAGTTTGCCTTGTACACGTATAGCGTGTTGTCCGGCGAGGACGGCATGGAAACGATCGAATGGGTGGTGAGGAGATCATGATGGCGACAGTGCAATGGGGGACGCGGCGGCTCAGTGAGCTGGGCCAGCCGAGATCGAGGACCCGCAGGCCGAGGGCGCGTGGTTTGACAATGGGCAGATCGAGAACAGGCGGATCGAGGTTGGGGCGTGCGGCGCTGCTCTGCCTGGGCTTGGTCGGCCTGCGCTTGATCGGTCTGGGCCTGGCGGCGGCCTTGCTGCCGGCATCGGCGGCCTGGGGCGGTTGCGCCTCGTGGCAGATCAATTGCAACGGCAATGCCATGAATGGCGGTTCGTCGGATGGTTATGGCAATAGCTGGGACCGCAACAGCGGCGGCGGTTACAGCGATCAGAACGGGCGGAGCTGGAACCAGACGACCGGCGGCTCCTGGCAGCGCAGCGACGGTTATTCGGTCAATCAGACCCTGGGCGGGAGCTATCGCGACAGCAAGGGCGAGACCTTCAATCAGACCCTGGGCGGCGGCATGCAGGGCAGCCGGGGCACGAGCTGCAACCAGACCCTCGGCGGTACCTGGCGCTGCAACTGACGAGGCGGCGGGGCGGGGAAGGGAATGACCGCACCCCGGTTCTGGGCCCCGGTTCTGGGCCTCGGTCCTGGGCCCCTGTTCTGGTTTTTCCGGTGCTCGTCTTCCCGGTCCTCGCTTCCTTGGTTCTCATGAAGCCAGTCGGGCATCTCATCGCAGCACGTGTTTCGCACCCGTGCGCAGGGCGTCGGTGAAGGCGTCGAGAAGATCGATGGAAAGCCGCCAGCTCTGCCAGTAGAGCGCGAGGTCGAGATGCTTGCCCGGCGCCAGTTCCACCAGGGCGCCGCTTTTCAGATGCGGCGCGGCCAGATGTTCGGGGCACATGCCCCAGCCGAGGCCGCCGAGATAGGCCTGCATGTAACCGTTGGCATTGGGCAGCCAATGGGTCGGCGGCTCCGGAGCCTCACGCGTCAGCTTGCGCATAAAGACGCGCTGCAGGTTGTCCTTGTGGTTGAAGCAGATGTTGGGCGCGCGGCGCAGCTGCTCACGGCCGAGCGCCGGTTGACCGCCACGGCCGGCGAAGTAGCGTCGATGGAAGGCCGGTGAGCAGACCGCATGGTTGCGTACCGTGCCGAGCTTCAGGATGCGGCAGCCCTGGACCGGCTTCGCCTCGGTCGTCACCGCACCCTGAACGGCGCCCTCCTTCAGCAGACGCGCGGTATGGTCCTGGTCGTCGATCACCACATCCAGCAGGATCCGGCGCTGCAGGGCGAAGCCGGCGACCGCCGGGATGAACCAGCTCGCCATGCTGTCGTCATTGACCGCGATCCGCAAAGTCGGCCAGGGCGCGTCGGAGTCTTCCTCGCCATCGCCGGCCGGATCGCCGCCAGCGGTGGCCGGCATCTGGCGGCGGAGATCCGCCTCCATCAGATCGACCCGCTCCAGATGACGGCAGAGCAGGGCGCCGGTCTCGGTGGCACGGCAAGGCTGGCCGCGCCGCACCAGCACGCAGCCGACCCGTTCCTCCAGCAGCTTGATGCGCTGCGAAACGGCGGAGGGCGTGATGCTGAGCGCAGCGGCGGCCTTGTCGAACGAGCCCTGGCGAATGACCGCACCCAGGGCTTCCAGCAGGGCGTAATCCAGCATGAATTTTCCTTATGCTCCTTTAGAAAGTTTAGTTTTCCTTATTTCCGTGGCGTGGGCAATATCCGGGTGAAACGACAGCCGTCCGGTGAAGACATGGCCGTCCGGTGAAGATGGAGATGGATTGAGGAAAAGTGCTCGGTTGATATATCGATGGCCGGAAGCTCTTCGATGTGCCGGACCCTGCAGCGGCAAGCATCCCAGATGACCTTGCCACCCCTCACCCCAATCCTCTCCCCGCACACGGGGCGAGGGAGTTTATCCGGCCTTGCACAGCACGCGTGTCTTCTCATTTGTCATTGCCGGACCTGTCCTCGGGCTTGACCCGAGGATTGACCCGGCAATCCATGGGAGATGCCGTGTGTTGCTTTCACCATGGACCCCGGGTCAAGCCCGGGGGTGACAAATGAGCGGACGTAAGGGTTGTGTGAAGCCTGCGATAGAGCTCATTCACCCCATGGCAGCGGGTCAATCCTCGGGTCAGGCCCGAGGACGGGCCCGGCAATGTCAAACGAGAGAATGCTCAGGCTGTGCGAAGCTGAAAAACTCCCTCGCCCCGTGTGCGGGGAGAGGGTTGGGGTGAGGGGTGTTAGCAACGAACTCGATGTTGCCATACGAGCTCACTTCCTGAGCCGGACAGCCGTAGAGCGAAACATTCAGATTGCGAGAGCAGGGAAGATGACTTGGGTAGCGTTCAATGAAGCGGGGATCAACGAATTCTGGCGCGGCGCCTCGCTCTGCGCCGCCTTGGTCATGACCATCGGTGCCCAGGTTTCCTATGTCCTGCGCCAGGGGATCTTGCGCTCTCATATCGGCAAGGTGGTGGCGGTCTGCATTCTCTCGGATGTCCTGTTCATCCTGGCGGGTGTCGCCGGCGCGGCGGTATTGGTGCAGGACTATGCCTGGCTGGTGCGCCTGCTGGTCTATCTCGGTGCCGCTTACCTGACCTGGTTCGGCGTCGCGGCTTTGCGCCGGGCCTGGCGGGGCGGGCGCAGCATGCCGCTGGCGGCGGGGGAAGGTGTCCGCATCGGGGCGGGTACCCGCATGGATGGCCTGGATGCCGGCATGCCGTCAGCGGCGATACAGGAACCGGCCCGCAAGGTGGTGCTGACCATCGCGGCCCTGACCTGGCTCAATCCCCATGTCTATGTCGATGCGATCCTGATCCTCGGCGCCGCCGGGGCCAAGCTGGCGCCGGAAACGCGGCCGGCCTTCATCGCCGGGGCGATCCTCGCCGATATCGTCTGCTTTTCGGCTCTCGGCTATGGCGCGCGGCTGCTGGCGCCGCTTTTCACCAGGCCGACCGCCTGGCGCATCCTCGATCTGCTGGTCGGCGCCGTCGTGCTGACCATCGTCGTCACGCAATTGCGCTGAGCATCTGGATACGGCCTCATGTCGCTGCCTTACGTCGCTGCCTTACGCCGCTGCCTTACGTCGATGTGGGGCACGAGGCGAGAATCTCGTTGGCGATCTTGAAAGCGTCGTTGGAGGCCGGAATGCCGGCATAGATTGCCGTGTGCAGCAACAGCGCCTGCAATTCCGCTCGACGAGCAATTGCTCGATGAGCGGCCGCATGTGCAAGTCGTTCTGGGTATCAAGAACGTCTTGCCGGCGGAAGAGAACGTGTTCGACATCCTGCTCGGTGAATTACAGCGCGTCATCCCCGGGGTAACATGGACCGCTGCCGGTATCGTCGCTCATCAGAATGCGGTGATGGATTGGGCCTTGGCGCGCGGCGTGCCGGCGATCCGCACCGGTCTCGAGGACAACATCCGTGTCAGCAAGACACGCCTTGCCGCGAGCAACGCGGAGCTGGTGAGCCTTGCCGCCCGCCGCACCGTTCATGCCTGCCGCCCCGCGACGCCAGCCGAAGCCCGCGCCATTCTCGGGCTGGCCTGACAGTCGCGAAGGCATCTTGCACGAATGCGTCGGTGATGTGTGGAGAGAGATGCTGCCGGCTCTTCGATGCGAAAAAGGTTTCGACGGCAGGCATCTCGTTTGTCGCCAACACCCCTCACCCCAACCCTCTCCCCGTTGTCACGGGGAGAGGGAGATTTTGTCGTCTCTCACGCGAGATGATCGAGCAATACAAACGATTAAGCTCCCTCGCCCCACGTGAGTGGGGAGAGGGTTGGGGTGAGGGGTGTTGGCGACAGACTAGGTATTGCCGTTTGCCTGTGTAGCCGGATAGCGGCAGACCGCTTCCGCCATCACTTGAAACTGTCGGCGACACCCTTGGCGAGGTGGGGCAGGGTGGCGCGGAGGCCGGCGGCGACTTTGGCGGGCTTGTCGAGCAGCTCGCCGCCATTCTTGAACTCGTATTCGCCGATGCAGCTCAGCACCGGATCGTGGGTGCGCATCGCGGCGGGATCGGCGCAGTAATAGGTCCGCTGCAGGATCACCTTGCCGCTCTTCACATCGGTCAGCCGTGCATCCAGGCGGATGGCGGGCCGATAGGGCTTGCCGCCGCCATGGGCATAGCCGGCCCAGGGAATGACGAGATCGAGGACGGCATCGGCGGCGCCGACCGCCGGCTGCTGCGACTGCAGCGGATTGGCGAGGAACTGGGCCGGCTGTGGATGTGGCACGCTCACCACCGTCACCTGGTAGCCCTTGCTGCTCAGGGCCTCGCTGATCTCGGTGGTGAGATCGGGGCCGAGCAGCAGGTCCTGCTTGCCGAGATTGTCCTTGAAGGCCTGGACCGTGCGATTGGGCGCCGGGGCCTTGGGCAGATGGTCCAGGGCGACGAAGGCGCCGCCCGGCCAGCGCAGTTCGTAGTAACCGGGTTCCGCCGGGGCGATCACCGCGATCTTGCGGGCCGCCATGACGCTCTTCGTATCGACCAGCGCGACCGGCTTCGGCGCGCAGGCCGTGGTGGCGGTCAGCGCCGCCAAGGCCGCGACGGGCAGCAGGCGTGCCGCCCATTTCTTCGCCGCCGATCTTTTCGCCGCCCTTATTTTCAATGTCATGCTCAGCATCGACTATCCCCCAAGATATTCACTCAGACAGCCCCTCAAGGCGAGGCCGTGTCTTCGCCGCCAACCAAAAGCTGCATTTTCTGTCATCGAAGCTACGTGAGCGGATAGCCGCAAGCAAGGCGGTTCCGCCGCCGGCACGGTTGATCGGATGTCGGGTGGATGCCGCTATTTGGCCCGCCGCAGATCCGTGCCGATCGTCCCGGCAATCGGCGCGACGCTGGAGCGCAGGCCGGCCGCCGCGCGTTCGGGCTCCTTGATCAGATCGCCGCCGCCGCAAAAGGCATAGCCGGGAGTGGGCTGCAGCATCTGATAGCCGAGCCCGCCTTGCGGCCGCGTATTGGCATAGGAGATGGTGTTGCGATAGAGCAGGCGCTGCGTCTTGAGCTCGGTCAGCTCCGCCTGCAACGTCACGGCCGGTTCATAGGGCAGGCCGGTGGAATAGCCATAGCCGGCGCCGAGCAAGACCAGGTCGAGCACGGCATCGCCCTTATCCTTGAACGCGGTGAAATCCTTATGCATCTCACCCGGCGGTGGGGCCGGCAGGTCGACCAGTTCGACCTGATAGCCATCCTGTCGCAGCTTGTCGGCGATCGCGGCGGTCATGTCGCTGCCAAGCGTCACCTTCTGCGTCGCGATGCCGGCGCGGAATTTCTGATTGGTTTCGTTTTCCGACTGTGCACCGGCGATGATCTGGCCGAGCAGCGAGCCATTGCCGGTGAGGCTGGCGGATGAGCCGTTCGAGCCGACCAGATAGCGTTCCGGCTCCTGCACCTTGACCATGACGATGCGCTGCAGGCCACCGGCCGATTTGCTGTCGAACGTTTGCGGCGTTGAACAGGCCGCCAGTAGCACAAGAATGATCAGGGACGGCACGCCCGAGAAAGACGTGATGGCCGCCCATCGCTCCAAGAAACCCGACATTGATTCCCCCAACAGAAACAGGTCGCTCCGTTGGCAGGCTAGGTGACTCGCGTGCCGGCGGCAAGAGGCGCAGGGCTGACGCTCTTCAGGCGGATGACCTGGATCGCGTTTGAATGGGTGGAGGACGATGGGCGGCGGGGTGGAACAAGTGAGGCGGAGCGGGGCGGGCTAGGCGCACACCACGGAGAGAACGTCGCGATGCCGGGACACGGCAGCGCCGGAATGCAACAGGCGGAAACGCAACGGCCGGGAGTGCAACGGTCCAGAATGCAGTCGCCCCGACCGCACCCGTCCAGGACGCACCCGTCCAGGACGCAGCAGCGGCGTCATCGCTTCTGACCGTTCTGTTTCGGCCGACGCAGTTTCTTCCGCGTCTCCTCCATCAGGCGCCGGACATCGCCCTCATTGATGCCATCGGCACGCCAGAGCGCCGGCATGACGGGATCGGAGAGAAGCTCGTCCAGGGTGACTTCGCCGTCGAAGAAATAGTGGGGGCGGGATCGTTGCGGCTGCATCTGCATCATGGCGTCTCACTTTCAGTCTGGTGTTGCAGTCTGATCGTCGGCTTGTGGTGCGACCCTAGTCGGTGATCGTGGCGAGAGTTTGACCGGAGATGTTCGGAATGTGGTATTGGGCGTTGATCCGTCGTTCGTCGATTTTATTCACCGATATTTTATTCATCGGCTTTCGTTCACTGGCAGCGATCGACGATGCGATGAGGATGATACTGTCGCGCCACGAAGTTCCTGCGTCTCTGCGGCATTGTTGCGCAGAAGTTGATCGCCTGACGTTCCAACGCATGAGGCTCGACGAACGATCCGTGAAAAATCTGGAATAACGGATGTCAGTCTGCGGTCATGCTTCGGCATCCGCGGCCAATGTCTGTCCCCAGGCTGACCAGTGCGCGACCGCATGCGTGATGCGAGCTTGGATCTTCAGATGTGCCGTTTGATGAGGCTCTCTTGAGGCGTTCTCCATCCATTGGGATGAAGGGCTATCCGGTCGAGATTCCCCCTGATTTGATGGGAGGGCTCCGATGCGTTTCTTGCTAGAGGCATCATTGATGTTAGAGAGGCATCAAAGGCACGCACCTCATGCGTGGCCACCACCCCTCACCCCAACCCTCTCCCCGCAAGCGGGGCGAGGGAGCTCTGTCGTGGGTTTCGTGCATTGAAGTTCTTTCATTTGTCACCTTCCGGCAACGGCAATCGTGAGGGTGCAAGCGCAATGCAGAGCTGGAGAAACACTCCCTCGCCCCGCGATAGTGGGGAGAGGGAGTGTTTGCCAAGTGCAGACCGGCTACTTCGGCTACGGCCCGTCGTAACGGGACACGCCTTCAGCCTGCTCTAAAGGGCAGGGTGGAGACGACGGAAGCGGGAAGGGAAGCTAGGGAACGCCAAGGTGTCCACCGGCGCTTGGGGGCTCGCACGGTAGAACAGGGAGGACGGTCTTGGCGTTCCCTAACCTAAAAAACACAGCTTCGGGGCTTTAGTTCCCAGCGCTTGCGAAAATTATCCAATTTTTTCTCGCGTGCGCTTGAAAACCGGCAGCCGGCGCGTGCGGAAAACAAAACGGCCGGCAATTGGGCCGGCCGCCTGACGGGGATGTACTCGGTTGGTCTTGAACCGACTGGGAGGGGCCGGTTGGGGAATTCGGGCGCGCGATCAAGCACTCTGGCGATCAAGCGCTCTGTTGATCAAGCACTGGGATGATCATGCACAAGGTTGACCGAACCAGGCGGCGAAGTGGTTGGGGGCCGGTGCGCGATGGGTTGACCGTGCCTTCAGCCGCCGTGTCGCCTCAGCGGCCGCATGCCGTGCATCGCTCTCGGTGATGCCATGGGCGCGCCAGAGGGCGGACATGATCGGATCGGCGAACAGCTCGTCCAACGTCGTTTCGACGGGCGTGATATCGTCAGTCAACGCGGTCGTAGTGGACCGGAGAGCGTCCGGCCGCTGCAACTGACTGCGATCGATCTTCTGCTGTTGAAACATCCCGCACCTCGTGTCTTTTCGCTGGGTTTCTATCTCGGCCTGTCTATATGTGTCTACATAGACATGGATCGTGGCGAGACTTGGGCAAGGCGATGAATCTTTCGTCACGATAAAGTCAGTCGATAATCCATCGGCATGTGATCCAGCGCACAGTAGAGTCAGCTTGAGGCAAGATCCGGCATGTCGATGCGCTGGTTGCTTGTCGCGTTGCGCTGCGCTGCATCAAAGCCCCGCTGCTGGCGGGGGGATGCGCATCGGAGCCGGGCTGTGAGCCAGGGAGAGCGAACTTATGGGGCAGCATCGTTGTTAGAGGTTGAGTGAGGTTGTGCGAAAGTGTGCGTTTGAGCGGTTCGTTGGCGTCATGATGCAGAATGAGCGGGGTGGCCCGGGCCGGCTGGCGGACGCACAGGTTGGCGGACGCACAGGCTGGCGGACGCACCGGCAGGAGGATGCGATGAGCGGTTTCGGTGATTTCACGGAGGCGGATACTTTCCGGCTGGCCCGGCTGATCCGGGCGAAGCCGGCCCAGGTCTGGGCCTTCCTGACCGAGCCGGTGAAACTGGCGACCTGGCTGGCGGAGGCCGCGATCGATTTGCGCCTGGGCGGCCGCGTGCAACTGGCGATATTGCAGAAGGGTGAGACGCCGGCGCCGGAGGATCGCATGCTGGTTCGTGGCGTCATCACGCGCTGCGATACCGAACGGGTGCTGGCCTATACTTGGCGCGGCAGCATGCCCATGCCCGGTGCGGCACCTGGCGCTGCCGAGCTGGAAACCGAAGTGGCCTTCGAGCTGAGCGCGCAGGGTGAGAAGACGCAGCTCGTCCTTCTGCATCGCCGCCTCGCGCCGGACTGGCTGGTGCCGGTCGCCTGCGGCTGGCATCTCTCGATCGAGGATCTGGCGGCCCGTGTACTGGGCCAGGAGCCGCTTCCCGTCGCGGCACGATGGCAGGCCGTCATGCCGGAATATCGGCTGCGGGCCGAGCGCTTGCCGGCGGACAAGGCCGCCGGCACCATCCGATAGAGCCCTTACGCCAGCCGTCTCTTATGCGGGCATCCTCTTACGCCGGCATCGGTGCCGCTTCGCGCTTGCGGCCGGCGATCATCAGCGAGAGCAGGGCCGCGAGCAGGCCGGTCAGGCCGGCGATGACGAAGGCATCGACGTAATTGCCCTGGGTGGTGCGCAGATAGCCGCCGAGGAAGCTGGCGCTGGCGGCGCCGATCTGATGGCCGGCGGCGATCCAGCCGAAGACGATGGGGGCGTCGCGATCGCCGAAGGCTTCGCTGGCGAGACGCAAGGTCGGCGGCACCGTGGCGATCCAGTCGAGGCCGTAGAAGACGCCGAACAGGGTCAGGCTGTAGACCGAGAAATCGGAATAGGGGAGATAGACCAGCGACAGCCCGCGCAGCCCGTAATACACAAAGAGCAGCTTGCGGGAGTCGAAGCGATCGGTCAGCCAGCCCGAGGCCGTGGTGCCGAAGAGATCGAAGAAGCCCATCAGCGCCAGCAGCCCGGCGGCCTTCACCTCGGGGATGCCCATATCGCCGCACAGTGCGATCAGATGCGTGCCGACCAGGCCGTTGGTGGTGAAGCCGCAGATGAAGAAGGTGGCGAAGAGCAACCAGAAAGCACGGTGCTGCATGGCCCGGATCAGGGTGCCGAGGGTGCGCGAGGCGATGTCCTTGGCCTGCAGCGGCGGCGGGTCCTGGTAATCGCGGTCGGCACCATAGGGGACGAGGCCGAGACGGCTCGGGCGCTCCGGCAGCAGGAACAGCACCAGCGGTATCAGCGCCGCGCAGCAGATGGCGATGGTCCAGACCACCGGCCGCCAGCCGCCGTTTTGTGCCAAGGCCGCCAGGATCGGCATGAAGATGAGATTGCCGGTGGCGGTGCTGGCCGTCAGCAGGCCCATGACGAGGCCGCGATTGCTGCGGAACCAGCGATTGACCACGGTGGCGCCCAGCACGATGGCGACGCAGCCGGTGCCGAGCCCCGAGAGCACACCCCAGGTCAATATCAGATGCCAGGGCTCGCTCATCAGCGAACTGGCTGCCGTCGCCGCCGACATCAGCGCCAGCGCGCCGATCATGGTGCGGCGGATGCCGACGCTCTCCATCAGCGCGGCGGCGAAGGGGCCGACCATGCCATAAAGGAAGATGCCGATCGCCGCCGAGAGCGAGATGATATCGCGGTTCCAGCCGAAGCTCTTTTCCAGGGGCAGGATGAGGACGCCCGGTGCCCCGCGCACGCCGGCCGAGATCAGCAGCGCCAGGAAGACCACGCCGGCCACCACGAAGGCGTATTTCTGCCCCAGCCCGAAACGGCCGGGAACGGCGGCTGCAGCGGCGGAAGGCTGGCCGCCGGAGGGTTGACCGTGGGAAGGCTGACCGGCGGAAGACTGGTGCGGCGTCGGTTCGGACATTATATTATGCCTATGTTACTGAACGGTACGTCACGAGATGCTTGCCAGAGTACGTACCGTTCAGTAACATCGTCAAGTGGATTTTGCGGCGGTCAATCATGACAACGAAAAACACGAAACGGCAACAGGCCGGAGAGACGGAGAACCGGGAGGCGGGGCGGCGGCAAGCCGGGCCGGCAGCGCGCGCCGTTGGCGGTTCTTCAGATGATATCTCCCTGGGTGAGACTTCCTCAGGCGATACCTCCTCAGGCAATATTCCCCCAGGTGATGTCTCCCCGAATGACGTCCCTTCGGGTGCGCGCCCTCTGGGCGGCATCGGGGGTGACGACAAACTGGTGATCGTCGACAGCCTGGCGGCGCGAGCAGAAAAACCCGTGCGGGCCGCCGACCGCATCCGTCAGACGGCCTGGGACCTGTTCTATCACCAGGGCATCCGGGCCGTGGGGGTGGATGAGATCGTCACCCAGGCCGGCGTCACCAAGCCCAGCCTCTATCGCAATTTCGCGTCCAAGGACGAGTTGGCCGCCGCGTATCTACGCGATTACGACGCCGAATTCTGTCGCCGGCTCGATGCCGCCATCGCCGATCATCCCGGCAATCCCAAGGAACAGATCCTCAGCTATCTGCGAGGCCTCGGCCAGCGCGCGAGCCAGGACGGCTATCGCGGCTGCGGCCTGAGCAATGCGGCGGTGGAATATCCGGAGCCGGATCATCCGGCGCGCCTCGTCGCCATCGACAACAAGCGCAACCTGCGCCAACGCCTGCGCGACCTCGCCCGCGAGATGGGCGCCGACGATCCCGATCAGCTCGGCGACGGCCTGCTGCTCCTGTTGGAAGGCACCTACAGTTCCGGCCAGCTCTTCGGCGCCGGCGGCCCCGCCGTCAACCTCGCTTCCATCGCCGAAAAACTGATCGCAGCCAGCGGGGTGAAGTAGAAGCGCCAGCCACGAGTATCATGCTTCTGTTTCCAGCCTGAAGGGCGCCCGAGCAGGCATCAGGTTGCCGTGCGGCAAGGCTGGTTGATGGCTTCGGTACTTTCTTATTCGGTGCTACTAAGCTTATGGGAGCCGCATGAAATTACCGATTCCGGCTCTGGTCCAAATCATTTCAGCAAGCAACTGTCGAACTCCCTAATTTTGAGATGTTGAAGCGCGATGCTTTTAGGGTGAAGTATGGTTGCTTCAACCTGAAAACACCGCACCCTAATTTATGGAATAGAGACGGATTCAGTTCACAAGCGGCGCCTCTATGTTTCTGGCGATGAGGGAGATCGTGTCTCCCGACTGCATTTCAATCTCAAGCTTGTACAGCCCGTCCACCAATCTCTCTGGGCCAGCCGTCATATTGATATGGACGCTGCGTCCCCAGCTTTTCATACAAGGGACGTGAAGATCCGTGACACCTTCTGCCCGAATGGCTCCGGTCATCGCGTAGCCTTTGTAGTTGATCGTGACGGATTGCTCCTCCCAGTCGAAAAGAATGGAGAGCAGCACGTGATCATGTAATGCCCGGGCAGTCATCTCGACCATTTTCCCCCGTGATACTGCACTCAGTCCGCTAGTGCACGCTGCACGGCGGGGCGAGCTTCCATGCGGTGGCGGTGCTCCATCAGCCTGGGGAAGCGGGACGGATCGACGCCGTCACCTTCCAGCCAGCGGGCGACGGTGAAGAGATAAGGGTCGCAGATCGTATAGCTCTCGCCCATCACCCAGGGGCCCTTGAACATGCCGTGCTCGATCAGCTCGAAGCAGGCGGTCATGGTTTCCGGCACCTTGCGTTTCATCGCTTCGATGGCGACCGGCTCGTCGGCCCAGCGGGTGCCGCGCGGACCATGGGCATGAGCGACATGGAGGGTGGAGCCGATATAGCCGTTGAAGGCCTGCACTTCGGCGAAGGCGAAGGGATCGTCCAGCGGCGCCAGCTTCGCCGCCGGAAAGGCCTGGGCGAGATAAGCGAGGATCGCCGGGGATTCGGTGATGACGCCGCGCTGCGTGGCGAGCGCCGGCACCCGGCCCTTGGGATTGATCTTGAGATAATCCGGGCTGCGCTGTTCTCCGCTGGCGAAATCGATCCGCGCCAGTTCATAAGGCATGCCCACTTCTTCCAGGGCGATCCGTGAGGCGAGCGCGCAGGTATTGGCCGTATAGAACAGCTTCAGCATCTTGATCTCCGCAGGCAAAAAGCAAGATGAGGACACAGCCGGATGCTTGCCCGGCGATCCCCCGCCGCTCGTGAAGGCGGCAACTTAACTTGCGCCAGATGGCGCTTGAAGCAAGAAGAAATTGCGCCTTAAGCGAGATCGGCCAGCGCGAGACCAACTTGTGCGAGATCGATACGTGCGAGATCAACGGGTGGGATCAGAGCGCCGTCACCCGTTGCCGGACCGTCAGGACAAGCATCGGTGTGCCGGTCGGGACACAGACCGATTGCCCGCTTTGCAGCAGCACCGGCTGGCCCATCGCGGTGACACGGCTCGCGGCGCTGATGAAGCGGCCGATGCGGCAGGGGCCAGGCGCCGATGCCGGCGGTAAAGGACAGCCGGCGATCGCATAGCTGGTGGCCAAGGTGGCGACAGGCTCGCCGCTCACCAGCACGCGCAATGACGGCATGACGATCGGCTCGGCGAGGCCGCCATGGGCGCAGGTGAGGGGCGTGGCGGCGGTGAGAACGGGACTGCTCATGGGGCATGCCTCTTCATGGCATTGATCTCTCCGAACTCTTGATGACAGCCGGATTTAGGTCACGACCCAATCTAGACCACGGACCAATCTAGATAACAGCCAGGGCGCCGTTATTGATGGACACTTCCGGTCCGCTCAGTGTCACGCTGGCGCCCTGGCCGTTCTGCAGATGGATGCCGGTGTCGTTGACGATGAGCGTCGCGCCCCCTGCGCTTCGGAGGACGATGCCGCCAGTCGGACCGGGTTGATCGGAAATGGTGATGCCGTTGCGCGCCAGCGTCTCCAACACGAAAAGGCTCGTCGCTGGCGGTGCGGCCTGCGCCGAGACGGGAAGCTGCGCGGCCGAGCTCCAGAAACCGCCGACCCAGATCGGCCTGTCGGGATCGCCGTGCTCGAATTCGACCCAAAGATCGGCGCCGACAGGCGGCAGCACGAAGAAGCCCATCTGCGGTCCCGCGACCGGCACACAGGGCATCGCCCAGGACGAAACCGCCGCGCCCAGCACATCCGGCACCTCGACCTGCAGGCGGCCGATCTGCTGCGGATCGGCATTGTTCACCACGCCGCCGCGATACTTTCCGTAGAAGCGTGTCGTTGCCGGTGTGATTACTTGTCCGCCTGCCTGTCCAGATGGGCTCATCTGACATCTCCCCGCAATGTCGCCCCCGACCGTATGGTTTTTGGCCGACTGACGTTGGCCATGTTTGTTGCCGGGGATGTTAGGGCGGAGTGATGGCGTCTGGAAAGGGCGGATTCTCGTCTTGCACCTCTTCCGGTACCAACAACCGTACCGGCTGGCTGGTTGCTGGGCCTTTCAGAGCTGGGGCGGGGTTATCGAGGGAGCGCGCAGCAATAATCGACGCCGATGCCGATTATCCGTTGGCGACGGCAAGCATCATCTGCAGACTTTTGAGATGAGCCGGCTTGTCAGGCCTAACAATGTCTTTATCGATCTCAGCGATTACCGATTTCAAAAGCTCTGTCGTTGTGACATTGGACTGGCTTTTGAGATGTTCCATCCGAGCAGATGTTGCCTCAGATACCTTCATGGACAGTCGTTTCTTTATCTTCCCGGCGGCACTCGACTGGGAGAGCAGATCATTTTTTTTGACGGAGTCGGAAAGACGCTTAGCTCGCTTCTCATTTTCAGAAAGAATATGAACGTAGTAGGTGAGGAGCTGCTTATGAACATCCTTCCTAACTGCCGACATTTGTGGATTGATGCGATAGCAGGCGAGATTCAGCACCTCCAAATAAATGCCAGGCAGGCTAGCTTCAATTGGCACAGTGGCTGCGTCCCGGGCGGCCTTGATCGCCGGAGTGGACTGAGGGGGAACAGCGATGACTTCACCACATTTGTCGCACACGCCAACAAGGATTCCTTTGGCCATCCCGAGGCCATCGCTAAAGGGAACATCCCGATAGGTATACGACATGGTGGTAAGCCCATCTTTATCACAGATGGCTCGACCCTTCTCACCCTCGAAGTGAACCTTCATCTCACCGCTCCCTGTACTCTCCTGGCTCTCGTTCTTCATTGATGCACGCTGATGAACCATGCGTCCGGCTCAAGGAAATAGAATTTGATGTACCAACCGTTCTTTGTGATCGTGTGCACTAGAATTGACGGCACTTGATGATGTGGGCTCTCCGAATGATCAAAGCCCCGGCTGCGTTTAATCACTTCGGCAACCTGATCCGCCGTTACCCTGCCAGTTTTCAAGTCATTCTTGGCATCGATATCTTTCCGTGCCGCGTGAAGGTATCTGCCTTCAGCCAACGCCATCAGGATACCTTGCTTCGCTGCCTTAAAGCCCAAGATTCATTCCTCTATATACGAAACTTATCGTAAATATCAAGGGTGCCAGGAATCGCCGTCACGATTTAGTTTGAAGCATATTTAATTATTAATAGTATATTTTCGTTCAACACTTCGAATGGATGATTTGATGGTAAGATGTTGAAATTCATTCGTGATTATCCACCCCCAACAACCGCACTGGCAGCCTTGTCGCGCGGCTTTTCAGGCCGGGGCTGAAATAGGTGTTGGGGGCAGCGCTGGCGCCGGGGAGGAGGCGCAGGGGGCGTAGCCAGTCGGCCGACCAGGGCGTGCCTTCCAGCATTTTTTTCAGCGGGCTTGCGTTATTGGCGATCAGCAGATGGTCGCCATCCAGCTTGAAGCCGTTTGCACCCAGTTCCGCCACCCAGTCGGCATAGGAGTCCGGATTGCCATGGACGGCGACCACCGCCTGGCCGACCGTGACCTCGCGCATGCCGGACGCGCCCGGCACCCGCAGGCGGCGCGTGGCGAGGCGTTCGAGCAGGCGCGTCTCGTCGCCGGCGACGCCGATCGCCGTGTGATCGTGCCAGTCGCGGCGGCGGACCCAGTCTTCGGCATCGGCGATGCTGATCGCCTTGCTGCTGTAGCAAAGATGCAGGCCGGCCAGCATGGTGCCGATCTGATCGGCGGCGCGGCGCGATTGCAGCAGGCGGGCGGCGACATTCTTGAAGGTCTCGACGTTGCGCAGCAGCACGTCGATATGGGCGATCGAGCGGGCCAGCAGGCGTGCGGCGTAATCCGATGTCAGCCAGGCTTCGATATCCTCGGTGAGCTGGCGATAGTGTTGATCGGCATCGGGCGCCTCGTTTCGCCTCAATACCAATTTGCTGATGCGCGTCTCGTCGGCGTAATGGGCGACGGCGGTGTTGATCGAGGAGAAGCAGAAACTGGCGCGCAAGGTATAGCTCATAGGCTTGCCGGCGGTGGAGCCCTTGACCACGGTGCCGCCGCTGGAGCTGACCCGCGCCATGTCGAGGATATGCTGGACGCGTTGCGCCGCCTGCATGTCCTCGCTTTCAACCTCGTCCAGGATCACCGGCCGTGCATCGGCGCCGAGCAATTGCCGGATGCCGGCTTCCGTGGTCTTGCCATCCATATAGAGCGCGAACTGGCCCACCACGCGGCCGATGATGTCCTTCACCACGGTCGATTTGCCGGCCTGGGCCGGACCGGTGATCCAGATATGCGGCCGCCAGGCGAGCACGCCGCAGATCGGCGCGATGACGCACCAGCCGGCCAGCAGGTCGCCGCTCAACCCATTCTCCCAGGTGAGGCGCTGGCAGAGCTGCACCAGGCGGTTGGCCTCGGCGGTCGATGCTGGTTCCGCCGAGGCTGCGCCGGCTTCCGTCGCGCTCACCGCCGGGGCCGCTTCGTAGATGTAATCGCCCTCGATGGCGGCCGGATCATGCGGCTGTCCGTCAATATAAGCATGGGGACCCGTATGGACGACGATGCGTGAACGGCCTTGGATGCGGTCCCGCCAGGCGCCGCGTCCGCGCAGCCGGTCCGGCGTGAACAGGCCGATGCGATGGGCGCCGGCGATCAGCCGGTCGGCCGCAGCATCGAGATCGAAGCCGTTGCGCCCCGGATGATGCCGTGCCCAATAAGCGAGTGGCGCCAAGGTCAGGAGATGCGCCTTGCCATGGGCTGCGGCGGTCAGCGCCACCACCTGCCGGCTGGCGCGCGGATAATAGTAATAGGTGCCCTTATTGTAGCCGAGGATGCGGAAGGGGCAGGCATCGTCTTCACCGTCATGCGGCGGTTCCCTGTCGGCAGGCGGTTTTGCCTTTGCCGTCTTATCCGGTGCTGTCGTTGCATGCTCAGGCTCCGTATGTCCCGACTCAGCCTGTGCAGGTACTGCGTGATCGGGTGCCGCATGTTCGGGAACCGGCAGCTCCGGACGCCAGGTCTCGACCCGCGCCGTCAGCCAGGCGAGCACCTGATCGCGCGTCAGGCCCTCGGCCAGCGCATCGGCGACATCCCAGCCTTGCGGCTTCGCGCGGTCCCAGGGAATGACGCGGATCGTGGCGGCGCCGGCCTGATGGCAGAGTTGTGCCACACCCGGATGCAGCGCGCCGCTTTTGTCGCGCCAACCCAGCATAGCCTCGGCGCCGGGCTGATCCGCGTCGCTCCAGAGGACGAGGCTGCGGCCTCGCAGCGCCGACCAATCGGCATGCCGTGCACCCTTGCCGCCGCCGGGCCAGGTGGTGACCGTGATCGGCAGGCCTGCGAAGAGATGCGCGGCGGCCTCGGCGGCTTTCTCGCCTTCGACCAGCAGCACCTGATCCTCCGGCGCCGTCGCAAGCTCCGGCAGGCGATAGAGCGGGCGCGGCTTGTCGAAGGGCCAATGCGACCAGACGATCTCGCCATCCGTGTCGCGGTCGGCGGGCAGGCGGGCGCGGCGGATCTGCGGCGTGATCTTGCGTGCCTTGCTTGTTGCGCTGGTGCCGCCGTCGGTCAAGTCGATGCGCAGCACATAACCGATCAGCGCGCCGTCGGCCCGGCGATAGGGATAGACGCAGGACGGTGTATAGGTGACCCAGGGGCGGTCCGGCCGTTTCGGATTCCAGCAGCGCACCGGCTGGCCGCTCTCGATGATCGCCGTGTCCCGATCGGGTTCGACGGCGATGAGACCGGCATAGACATCCTGCGGCGGCGCGATCGGGTCGAGGACGCGGCGCGGTGGTGCAAGCGAGGGAGAGGCGGGCGTCTGCCGGCCGCCGAGGATATCGCAGGCGGTGCGGAAATCGATCTGGTGATAATCGGCGATGAAGTTGATGACATCGCCATGGGCGCCGCAGCCGAAGCAGTGGTAGAAGCCCTTCGCCTCGTTCACGGTGAAGGACGGCGTCTTCTCATGATGGAACGGACACAGGCCGATGAATTCGACGCCGCTGCGCATCAGCTTCACCCGCGCGCCGATCACCGTCGCCAGCGGATTGGCCTGACGGATCGCTGCCACATCGAAGGACATGCCTGTTACCGCATGGAAGATGCTGTCGGGTGGAGGCCGGTGCCGTGTCAGTCGATTTCGATCTCTTCTGGCGGCTCGGTCTCGTCGAGGGCGAAGATCGCCTCGATCAGGCGGTCCGATTGCGGATCGCGGCCGCGTTCCAGGTCCGCCAGCCGCGAGGGCTTGGTGTCGAGCAGGACGGCAAGCTGCAGGCGGCTGAGGCGGTGCCGCCGGCGATAGTCGCGGCAGGCCGCGGCCGCGATCTCCAGATCTTCGTTGCTAAATTTACAATACTCCAGACGCGACATATCGGTGCCTCCAGGCTTGAGCGCGGATGCTTGGGTCGGGTGACTCACGGCTGTTTCACAGATTTTCGGCGGATTTCCGCCAATTCCCTCGTGAAACAGGCCGTCAGGGCAATCGGCGCGGTTTCGCCGATATCCTGATTGTTGTTTTAATATCAACGATCGGATTTTTCAATTGGGAAATTGTTGGTGCCGATCGAATGGCGTCACGGGCGGCCACGTTGCAGACAGGACGCTCTGGCCGATTTCTGCTATTGC
The DNA here is from genome assembly GCA_964406155.1 of uncultured Rhodospirillaceae bacterium. Classification (GTDB taxonomy): domain Bacteria; phylum Pseudomonadota; class Alphaproteobacteria; order Dongiales; family Dongiaceae; genus Dongia_B. Next base: position 26,600 of record CAYOQR010000024.1, read on the forward strand.
CGGGTCACGATTGTCGGGGCATTGGGGATCGGATGGTGGAGAGAGAAGCGGCATGCGGCACAGGAAGCTGAGCCCGGCGGAAGCGATGGCGCTGCTGAACGCGTTGCAGGCGGGCGACCCCGTCCTCTGGCGCCGCTGGCTCGTGCTCGAATGGCGCCAGGAAGGCATCACTGACATCGCCGACGAGATCCGCGCTTTCCTGCGCCGCAGCCTGACGGATCTCGGCTTCACCGATGTCAACGACGTGCTGTTTCAACTCCGCCCGCTGGTCTTCAAGCTCGCCTCCGCGCAACAGTCCGATGACGACGGCACCAGCCGCGCGCATTGAGAGGTGAGGGGCACGGCTGGTCGGCTCGGTCTGTCATCAGACACTCCCCCCACCCTGACCCTCCCCCGCAAGGGGGGAGGGAAATGAAGCCCGGTCCGGCGGCAATGTTGCATTGACCTCCTGTCGATGCTCCCGATCGATAATTTGCGGCCGCATTCCCTCCCCCCTTGCGGGGGAGGGTTAGGGTGGGGGGCGATGCTGCGCTCAGACAGACAACATGAGATGACAGCCTAAGCGAGACCGGATCATGGCCATCGCGTCACGCCCGCAGGCGACGAGACCGCTGACGGCGTGTTGTGCTTTCTCCGGGATGCGTTCGCTGGCTCACGCTTTCAGCGGGCTGCCCCGCTCATTCTGCAGAGGTCGTAGCACCATCCTGCCTGCTAGCTTGCCGGGTCCATAAGCGGAGGGGGATGCGTTGGAACGGAATGACGAGGTCGCGGTATTGGAATCCGGGGCGATCGTGGCGCCGGATCGGGAGGAGGCGGGCATGGCGCCCGGCCACTCATCGGAAGGCCGCGCCTCGGGGAAACGCTCCTTTGTCGCGCCGCTCTTCACCCTGGCCTCGATGACCAGCGTGCAGCTCGGCGCCGGCCTTTCCAAGCCATTGATGGAAGTGCTGGGGCCGATGGGCACCACCTGGCTGCGCCTCGCTTTCGCGGCGGTCATCCTGGCGGCGATCAGCCGGCCGCGTGTCTTCAGCTATACGGCGGCGCAATGGCGGGCGGCGGCGCTGCTCGGCGTCACCATGGCGGGCATGACCCTGTGCTATTTCCAGGCGGTCACCCGCATTCCGCTCGGCCTCGCCACCTCGATCGATTTCCTCGGCCCCCTGGCGGTGGCGGCCTTCGGCATGCGCCGTCTGCGGCATCTCATCTGGCCGGCTTTGGCGGCGGTCGGCGTCGTCATGCTGGTGCGCGACCGCGCGGGCTGGACCGTCGATCTGGTGGGCGCCGGCTTCGCGCTTGGCGCCGCCACCGGTTGGGCCTGCTATATCATCCTGATGAAGCGGGTCGGCTCCGCCTTCAGCGGCCTCGAGGGATTGTCGATGTCCTTCATCTTCGCCGCCATTGCCGCATTGCCCTTCGGCTTTCATCAGGCGGTGGCGGGGGCGACGCCGCTTTATGTGCTGGCGGCGGCCGGCTTGGCGGTGCTGGTGCCGCTGCTGCCCTTTGCCCTGGAGATGCAGGCCCTGCGCCGCATGACCACGCGTGTCTTCGGCGTGCTGATGAGCGCCGAGCCGGCCATCGGCGCGCTGGTCGGGATGGCGGTGCTGGGGCAGCATCTATCTCTGCTGCAATGGAGCGGATTGCTCTGTGTCACCATCGCCAGCATCGGCGCGGTGGCGGAGAAGTAACCAAGCTGTCAGGAAAGCGGCGGCGCCGGGTTTGCGGCGGCCTCACGCGTTTCGTGAATAATCTGTCCCTCGTTTGGAATAAAAAAGTCGTCAGATGTGTCGGGGCTCACATCCCAGGAGGGGGGTAAGGCAACTCGGTTAATGACTTGCTAAGGAATCCGTGTGTAAAGGAATAGGAGTGCCGTCAGGGTCGGATGCCGGTCGCAGGCATCTGTCCGGAGGGGGTACGGCCAGAAGAGTTCCGGGCAATCCGGGCGATGTTCTGGCGCGTTCGAAGATCAGAGTCCGCCCGTCGGTTGCTTTCCATTGAGATGCGCTCGATGGGGTTGACTGGGGTGAGAAGAGGTCACCGCCATGTTGCGCGTCTATACCTGTATTACTCAGGAGCATGACCTTCGCCTTGTCGTCCTGGCCGGGCTGATCTGCTTTTTCGCCTGTTATACAGCTTTCAGCCTGTTGACCCGTGCCAGCGATGGCAGTCCGCGCAACCGCCGGAACTGGATCATCGCCGCCGCCTTCGCCGCCGGCAGCGGCATCTGGGCCACGCATTTCATCGCCATGCTGGCTTACGTTCCGCATATGCAGGCGGCTTATGCGCTTGGCTCCACCTTGCTGTCGATCGTCATCGCCGTGGTGATCTGCGGCTGTGGCCTGGCGATGGCAAAACGGGGCAAGGCGCTGGCGATTGCCGGGCAGGGGACGAAGCAGGGAACTGGCCAGGGGGCAGGCCAGATCTGGATGATGGCCGGCGGGGCTTTGGTTGGCTTCGGCATCGGCGCGATGCATTTCACCGGCATGAACGCCCTGCGCGTGCCGGGCATCCTGTCTTATGATCTCGGCATGGCCGCCGCGGCCTGGTTGTTCGGCACGCTGGTCGGCGGCCTTGCGACCCTGATCGGTTTCTCGGGATCGAGCCTCAAATCCCGTTTCGCTGCCGCCGGCCTGCTGGCGCTCGGCATCTGCGGCATGCATTTCACCGCTATGGCGGCGGTGCAGCTCCAGCCCGATCCCTCGGTGATCGTTCCGCCCCAGGCTTTCCAGCCGGCCTGGCTGGCCATCGCCGTCACCGTCGTCACATTGCTGATCCTGGCGCTCAGCCTGGCCGGTTCCATTCTCGACCAGCATCTGACCACCCGCGCCGCCCAGGAAGCCGACCGGCTGCGGGCCAGCGAGGCGCGGTTCCGTCAGTTGGCCGATGCCACTTTCGAAGGCATCCTGATTCATGTCGACGGTCAAATCATCGATGCCAATGAGGCGCTGGCGCAATTGCTCGGACGGTCGATCGGCGATCTGATCGGCCGGCATGTGCTGGACATCTGCACCGAGGCGAGCCTGGCCAAGGTGCGGGTACAGCTCGCCCATCTGCGCGAAGCGCAGCAGGCGACCGCGGTCGAGGCCGGGGAAACCGGCGCCGGCGAGGAAGCGGCCCAGCATCAGGCATCTGCCTCGGGCGAGACCGCCATCGAGATCGATCTGCAGCATGCCGATGGCAGCAGCATCCCCGTCGAGATTCTCGGCCGCACGATTCAATATCATGCGGATGTGGCCCGGGTGGTGGCGGTGCGCGATATCCGCGAACGCAAGACGGCGGAGGAACGGATCCGCCACATGGCGCATCATGACGGCCTGACCGGGCTGCCCAACCGCAATCTGTTCCATGACCGCCTCAATCAGGCGGTGGCCCGCAGCCGGCGCGGTTCCTCGACAGCCGCGGTGCTGTGCCTCGATCTCGACCGCTTCAAGAACGTCAACGATCTCAGTGGCCATGGCAGCGGCGACGAATTGCTGCGCCAGGTGGCGAGGCGGCTCGCCGGCAGCGTTCGCGCCGACGATACCGTGGCCCGGCTCAGCGGCGACGAATTCGCCATCATCCAGGTCGGCGTTTCGCATCCCGATGGGCCCGCGATCCTCGGCGACCGCCTGGTCAAGGCACTGGCCCAGCCCTTCGATCTCGACGGTCATCAGACCATCATCGGCGCCAGCATCGGCATCGCGCTGTTCCCCGGCGACGGTGAGGACGGCGAGGAACTGGTGCGTGCCGCCGATACCGCGCTCTATCGCGCCAAGGAAGCCGGGCGCGGCACCTATCGCTTCTTCGAGGCGGAGATGGATGTGCGGCTGCAGGAGCGCCGGCTGCTGGAACGCGATCTGCGCCAGGCGCTGGCCAGCCAGCAATTGGAACTGCATTATCAGCCGCTGGTCGATTGCGACGAGGTCAAGGTCCTGGGTTTCGAGGCGCTGGTGCGCTGGAACCATCCCGAACGCGGGTCGATCTCGCCGGCTGAATTCATCCCGCTGGCGGAGGAATGTGGCCTGATCATGCCGCTCGGCTCCTGGGTGCTGCGCGGCGCCTGCCGCGAAGCCGCGACCTGGCCGGCCGACACGATCGTCGCGGTGAACATTTCCCCGGCGCAGTTCCGCCATGCCGATCTCGCCCGCGAGGTGCTGACGATCCTCGAACAGACCGCACTCGATCCCCGGCGCCTGGAACTGGAAATCACCGAGGGCGTGCTGATCGAAGATACCGAGCGCACGCTTGCGACGCTTGGTGTGCTGAAGGATGCCGGCGTCCGCATCTCGCTGGACGATTTCGGTACCGGCTATTCCAGCTTGAGCTATCTGCAGCGCTTCCCCTTCGACAAGATCAAGATCGACCGCTCCTTCATCTGGGAGATGGAAAAGAATGCGGATTCCATGTCGATCGTGCGCGCGGTCATCGCCCTCGGCCGCTCGCTGCGCATCACCGTCACGGCGGAAGGTGTCGAGACGCAGCAGCAGCTCGCCCTGCTGCAGAGCGAGCAATGCGATCAGGCGCAAGGCTTCCTGCTCGGCCGGCCGCTGCCGCAGCGAGACATCAGCAAATTGCTGGCGGAACCCCGGTTGAACATCAACAAGGCGACGGCGGCGGAGTAATCCATTCGCCCGGGTAGCTTTCCAGTCCGCCGGTTGATTTCGGTGCTCCGTCGATGCGGCGGCGGTGGCGTCGCCGGCAATGGCAATCATCTCATCTGGTGTTTCTACCCCTCACCCCAATCCTCTCCCCGCCAGTCGGCGTAAGCCCACATGCGTCGGCAGGCGGGGCGAGGCGGCGCTTTCCGGCGTCGCACAGCGGGTGCCCTCTCTCGTTTGTCATTGCCGGGCTCGACCCCGTCGGCGCCGGCCGACATTCGTCGGCAGGGCAATCCATGGGAGATGCCCTGGAGCGCTTCCACCATGGACCCTCGGGTCAAGCCCGAGGGTGACAATGTGGGCCGCTACTGGCACCGCACAAAACCGGCAACGATGCGTCTCTTTACCCTTATCCAAAGCCCTCCTCGCGGGAGAGCACTCCCTCTCCCCACGCAAGCTTGACCTTTAACCGGAGAGTCCTGCGTGCAAACGGGGCGAGGGGCTGGGTGAGCGGCATCAACAAGCCGGGTGCCACCATGCTGGCTTGGTTTTAGCAGTGCATTGATGTAACGGCGCGAACCGGTCATCATGCTGTCGTGCGCCATGGGGACGATGGCTGCCGCCGGAGACGTCATCGCCACACGGGTTACACCGGGCGGCGGGTGGCCGCTCCACTGGCCAGGCGGTGGATCGATCCTCGAGGCTGCCAGTTTGCTGACGGTGAGAGGGATCCGACAACGCTATGCGCCGCCCGAATCCCCCGCATTCCCTGAATCCCCGACATCCTGCGCGGGCTGCTCCCTGGCTTGTTCTCTTTTCATGCCTCGGGCTCGCGGCCCTGTTCGTCACCATGCCGGCGGTTCAGGCTTTCGCCGCCGGGATCACGGAAAAGGGTCCGTCTGAGTTCATTTTCCTGATCCAGATCGTGGTGCTTGTCGGTCTCGGCCGGCTGCTGGGCGAGGGCATGCAGCGGATCGGCCAGCCGACGGTGATGGGGCAATTGCTGGCCGGCATCCTGCTCGGTCCCTCGGGGCTCGGCGCGCTCTGGCCGGCGGGGCAGCATTACCTGTTCCCCGCGGCGCCCGAGCAGAAGGCGATGATCGACGGTCTGGCGCAGTTCGGCGTCCTGCTGCTGCTGCTGCTGGCGGGGATGGAAACGGATCTCAAGCTGGTGCGGCGGATCGGCCGGGCGGCGGCCAGCGTCTCCATCGCCGGCATCTGTCTGCCCTTCGCCTGCGGCTTCGCCCTCGGCCAGGTTTTGCCCGCATCGCTGCTGCCCGATCCCCAGGAACGGGTGATGGCCTCGCTGCTGCTGGGCACGGCGCTCTCGATCTCGTCGGTGAAGATCGTCGCCATTGTCGTGCGCGAGATGAATTTCATGCGCCGCAATGTCGGCCAGATCATCCTCGCCTCGGCGGTGATCGACGACACGATCGGTTGGATCATCATCGCCATCACCTTCAGCCTGGCGCGCCACGGCTCGCTGGATGCCGGCAGTCTGGCGCAGAGCATTCTCGGCACGTTGGCCTTCCTGGTGATCAGCCTGACCGTCGGGCGGCGGCTGGTCTTCCCCCTGATCCGCTGGACCAACGACAATTTCCGCAGCGAGCTGCCGGTCATCAGCCTGATCCTGGTGCTGATGGGCGTGCTGGCCATGATCACCCATGCGATCGGCGTCCATACCGTGCTCGGCGCCTTTGTCGCCGGCATCCTGATCGGTGAATCGCCGATCCTGACGCGGCAGATCGATCAGCAGTTGCGTGGCCTGATCACCGCCTTGTTCGCACCTGTCTTCTTCGGCCTTGCCGGCCTCTCGGCGGATCTCACGATCCTGCATCAGCCGGACCTGCTGCTGCTGACCGTGGGACTGATCGCCATCGCCACTGTCGGCAAGTTCTCCGGCGCCTTCATCGGTGGCACGTTGGGCGGGATGAGCCAGGGCGAATCCCTGGCGCTGGCCAGCGGCATGAATGCACGTGGCTCGACCGAGGTGATCGTTGCGACGATCGGTCTCTCGGCGGGACTGCTGAGCCAGAATCTCTATACCATGATCCTCACCATGGCGGTCGTCACCACCCTGGCCATGCCGCCGATGCTGCGCTGGTCGCTGTCGCGTCTGCCGCTGAGCGAGGCGGAGCGGGTACGGCTGTCGCGTGAGGAAATCGAGGCGAGCGGCTTCCTCTCGACCGTCGAACGCCTGCTGCTGGCGGTGGATCGCAGCCCGACCGGCCGCTTTACCTCGCGCCTGACCGGCATGATTGCCGGCGCGCGCGGCATTCCGATCACGGTCCTGCATCTCGCGGATGACGACGCGATGCCCGCGCGGCTGACGGCGGGCAGGGCGGCCGGACGGGCGACCCCGGAATCGGCCCTCGCCGACGGTGCGAATGTGGCGGCCCGCGCCACCGGCGAACCTCATGCCCTGGTCCCCGAGCGGATCGCCGTCAGGAACATGCAGAACACGGCGGCAGCGATGGAACGCGCGGTCGCCGCAGAGGCCGGCAAGGGCTATGACCTGCTGCTGGTCGGGCTGGAGACGATGACGGCGCCTGACGGCGGCTTTCACGATCAGGTGTCGCAGATCGCCGCCAGTTTCAACGGGCCGCTGCTGACCGTCGTCGCGCGGGGCGATCATCTCGAGCGGCCGGCGACCAGCGGCTTCAAGATCCTGCTGCCGGTCAGCGGCACGGCGGTTTCGACCCGGGCCGCCGAACTCGCCATTGCCATCGCCCGGGCGAATAATGCGTCTCTGACCGCGCTCTATGTCGCAGCCACCACCAAGGGCGAACGCGCGGCTGCTGGCCAGGCCGCGGAGACCATGGCGACGCTGCCGCAGGAAGAAGCCTTCCTCAAGGACATCGTCGATCTGGCCGAGCGCTACAATGTGGTGATGCGCACCGCGATCCGCGGCCATGGCGAGCCGCATAAGGCGATCCTGCGCGAGGCGCGGCGCGGCGGCTACAATCTCATCATCATGGGCGTCAACCGGCGGCAGGGCGATGCGCTCTTCTTCGGCAATGTGCCCGGCGCCGTGCTCGACCAGGCCCAAGCCTCGCTGATCTTCCTCGCGAGTTGAGGGGCGCTACAGCCGGTTCAGGAGGTCGAGCAGCGCCGGCCGGCTCTCCAGGCCGATGCCGGGCATGTCAGGTGGCCCGGCACAGCCATCCAGGAGGACATGGCCATCGCTGAGGGCGGCTGTCTCGGCCAACCCGCCGAAGGGCTGGAAGCTGCGGGGATTCATCTCGGCGCCGCCGAGGCCGAGGGCGGCGGCGATCTGCAGCGAGAAGAGATGGCCGCCATGGGGCCAGAAGGCGGTGCGCGGCCAGCCCGCCTGTTCGAAAGCGGCGACGATCTCCAGGTAATGCGTCAGGCCGTAGCAATGCACCGGATCGAACAGGAGGATGTCGCGATCCGGCCGCAGGCCACCATGGCGGTGCAGCAGCTTCGCCTCCGCCAAAGAGAACAGTGCTTCGCCGGCGGCGATGGGTGGGGCATAGAAGCTGGCGACATGGGCCTGGGTGTCGAAATCCAGGGGATCGCAGAGATCCTCGAACCAGCGCAGCCCGACCGGCGACAGCACCGATGCCATCCGCACCGCATCCTCATGGCCATAGGCGTTCATCGCATCGACGGCGAGATGGGCCGGCGAGGGCAGCAGCTTCAGCACGGTCTCGATGCGCTGCAGATCCTCCGCCTGGCTGGCGGCGCCGATCTTGATCTTGAGATGGGTATAGCCCTGATCGAGAAAGCCGTGCATCTCGTCGGCGAGCCGGGCCAGGTCATCCGCCGGATAAAGATAACCGCCCGAGGCATAGACCGGCACCCGGCTCCCTGTCGCCCGGCTCGTCGGCGCCTGGTCTACCGTCGCCTGCCCCGTCGATGCCTGGCCCGTCGATGCCTGGCCCGTCGATGCCTGGCCCGTCGTCGCCTGTTCCGCCGTCGCCAAGGACGGGGTGGGTGGCGGAGATGGGGGTGAGGGCAGGCTGCCCGTATGCTCGGCCAGGAAGCGGTGCAGCGGCAGGCCGGCGATCTTCGCCGCCGCGTCCCAGATCGCCATGTCCAGCGCGCCGACGGCGACGCAGCGTTCGCCATGGCCGCCGGCTTTCTCGCCCCGCATCATCACCGCCCAGGCCCGCATGGGGTCGAGATTGCCAGCCCCGATACTGCTCGCCTGCGGTGTCGTCAGCGCGGCGGCCTCGGCCCGCAGCAGGCGCGGGGCGAAGCGCTCGCGAATCAGCCCGCCTTGGCCGTAGCGGCCGAAGGAGGCGAAGCCGTAGCCGACGACCGGCTTGCCGTCGCGTTGCAGATCCGTCACCACGGCGACGATGCTGGTAGTCAGCGTGCCCGGGTTGTCCAGGTTGCTGACAACTTGCGCCGGTTCACCATAGCGTGAGATCGACAGGGTCTGTTCGCGGATATCGACGATGCGCATGCCGCATCATGGCCCGCCGCTCGCCGTTTTGTGAAGGGTTTCCACGGGAAAGGTCTCCGCAATGTGAAGTTGCCGCCGCTTCAACGAATCATTCATCCATGTCATCTATATGTAATGGAGCGCGGTCGTGTCGGCCGCATCGGGCCCGCCGATCCCGGTGGCCCGATCTTTGATCCGCCGATCCCGGCGGCCCGAACTTGACCCGCCGATCCGGCGGTATGGAGATGAGGATGGTGGATTCCGCAACCGGAAAGACCTCGCGTCGCAAGGCGCGCCGGAGGACCGCCAAGGTCATCGCCTTGCCGCGTGGCGGCAGTCGTCCGGCAAATGACAACGGCCCGCTGGCGCGGGCCGTATCGCAGATCGGCTCACACATCGATTCGCGGACCGGTTCATCCGGGGGCTTGTCGGGATTGGCCCTGCCTGGGTTGGCCCTGCCCGGATTGGCCTTGCCTGGATTGTCTCTGGCCGGGCTGCCTCTGTCGTCGATGACCTGGTCGCCGGCGCTCTGGCCCGCCGCTTTCCTGCTCTCCGCCTGGACCTCCTGGTACAACTTCACCATCCGCCCCCGCGACTGAGCTCCGGCGAGACTATCGCCAGGCCGCCCGATTCCGTGTCGGCGCCGTTTCTTCACGTCGATACCGTGCGCTGCCCTTGCCATGGATCCCCGGATCAAGTCCGGGGATGACAGAGGTGGGTGAGGTCGGCGATGTGCGAACCCGGCGATGGTGCTGAGCGATGATGCCTGGCGATGACGCGGCAGAGAACCCATGGTCGGGCAAGGTCCATAGCCATCGGGCAGGATCCGTGGCGACCAATTCGTAAGAGTTCGCACCGCGACCGCCACCTCCCCACCTGTCACCCTCGGGCTTGACCCCCTCGGCGTAGACCGACATTCGTTGGCGGGGTCCATGGTAGATGCCGTGCGCTGTCTCTGCCATGGAGCCACGGATCAAATCCACTGTTGTCCGGTTAAGGGTGACCTTCGTCCGTGGGAACATGTGATAGATCGGGAGGAGAGAGGCTTGAACTGCAAACATCTCGTATGCCTCCGCCACCCCTCACCCCGACCCTCTTTCCGCAAGCGGGGCGAGGGAGCCTAAGGGCTTATATCGCTCGGTAATTCCGAGTGATAAATGACGGCATCTCCCTCGCCCCGTGAGAACGGGGAGAGAGGGTGGGGGTGAGGAGTGGCGGCATCAGATGAGACGCTTGCAGTTGACGTCTCTTTCGCATCGAGAGGTGCCTAACGCCCGAGTTATCGCACCTCCACAAATCACTCTCCATCTTTTTTCGGACTACAATGGGCTTAGTCCGGCAATCCAGGCGCGCGCGAATGGGCGCCGCCTGGCTCGACCACGCCGGTCAGGGCGGAGCCGACCGCTTCCGGGTCGTGCTTCAGGGCCGCATCCGCCAGCGAAATGACACCGACCAGTTGTTTCTCGCGGTTCACCACCGGCAAGCGTCGCACTTTCCAATCGCCCATATTCTCGATCACGCGGTCGATCTCTTCATCCGAGAAGCAATACTCGACTTCCGGCGTCATCACGTCGCGCACGCGGTTGTTGCCGGTCATGCCGACCGCGACACCCCGCGTGACGATATCCCGGTCCGTCACCGTGCCGATGAGGCGGGTGCCATCGCCAACCGGCAAAAAGCCGATATCCTCCCTGGCCATCAACTGCGCGACATCCATCAATGAATCTTCGGGGCCGACCAAATAAATTTCGGCGGTCATGATCTTCGCAACTTTCATGACAATGCTCCGTCTCTTTCACTCAACTATGTGTTGGCGGTGGGACGCGAAAATGGGACGAGAAATCGGCCCCTCATCACGTGATGAGCGGTCGCCCATCGCTAAGTGCAACAGAACGAGTTCACGGTAGTTCCATAAAACATCGGCTGAAGAAGGAAGCGGTGCGAGAAAACAGGGAGAAATTCCACGTCGTCATCGTTACCTCAATAAGAACAATCCAGGTTGATTGGCCAGTGAGAACGGCCAGTGAGAACAGCCAGTGGGAGCGGATAGGGGAGGTGAGAGACGGAGGCATCGATGGCAAATCATCCATCCGACCGACAGGCATCGGACGGGCATGACAACCGGCACGACAAACGGGCGGCGAAGGAGGATTTGCAGCACGACCCGGCGGAAAAGGCGCGGCAGGGTGAGATCATCCTGCGCAAGCCGTGGCAACGCATGGTCTTCCTCGGCAGTCTGGCCGGTGTGATGATCCTGGCAATTGTCCTTATGCTGACGAGTTACGTGACGTAGGCCTGGTTACGTCACCTAGTGGTTACGTCACGTAGGGCCGGGCACTGCTCAAGAAAGCCGCGCCATGAGCTTACGAGCCTGCGGCGTCAGTGGAGTGCAGGTCCCGTGCCAGAATCAGCGCAGCCTCGATGCCTTGCTTCAGAAGGCGCTTTGAGAGGGCCGCGTCGCTGACCGCACGGGCAAGCTGCAGACTGCCCAGCATGGTGGCGAAGATTGCCCAAGCTCGATCCTGACGGGCGCGATCCTGGCGGGCACGGTCCTGGTGCTTGTTTTTGGCAATCGCGGGCGGCAGGTGATCGGCGATCACGCCGGTGACGCGCTGCAAGGATTCGGTAAAGGCCGCGCGGGTCTCCGGCGCATGTCGGGCGATTTCGGCGGCGAGGCTGGCGGCAGCACAGCCCTGATCCGGACGATCGCGATGGGTGGGGCTGAGATAGAAGCGCAGGATCTTCTCCAATCCCCGCAAGGTGTCCGCTTCATGATCCGATCCCGCCACATCTGACTTCCCCGCCAGCCGCGACAATGTCTCGGCCGATTGTGCGAGGACGGCGGTGAGGCTTTCCTCAACCAGGGCTTCCTTCGAGGGAAAATGCGCATAGAAGCCGCCATGGGTCAGGCCGGCCTCGGCCATCAGCGCGGCGATGCCGACTGCTTCGATCCCATCGGCGCGGAAGCGCCGGGCGGCGGTTTCCAGAACCTGGCGTCGTGTTTCGGCCTTGTGGGTCTTGCTGTAGCGCATCTGGTCTCCACTCTGTTCGGTCCGGTTTCGTTCCCGCTTGCGCGACGGGCCAGCGGCGAAAAAAGGCAAGGATAACAGGCTTCCGCCATCTCTGCTTCTTTGGTGCCCCTTGACTATATAATATGACGATCATCATATAAACAGGGTGTGGCAGGATAAGGTTTCGCTGTCCTGCGCCGTTACCGGGACTTGCCGTCCCGCCTGTGATTTTCCAGTCGTGTGATTTTCCCGCCGTGGGTTGAACCAGTCGTGCTTGAAGGAGAGACCGTCATGCCGAGCACCCCAGCAAAAGATCCCGTCATCATCGCCGCCGCGACGCGCACACCGCTTGGCCGCTTCCTGGGGGACCTGTCCGGCCTGACGGGGCCGCAACTGGGTGCCCATGTGATCCGCGCGGCGCTTGCCCAGGCGAAGCTCGCGCCGGAGAAGGTGGACGAGGTGCTGATGGGCTGTGTCCTGCCGGCCGGGCATGGCCAGGCCCCGGCGCGTCAGGCGATGCGCGGTGCCGGCCTGCCCGATGCGACGGGTGCCACCACCGTCAACAAGGTTTGCGGCTCCGGCATGAAGGCGACCATGCTCGGCCATGACCTGCTGCTCGCCGGTTCGGCGGAAATCGTGGTGACCGGCGGCATGGAGAGCATGTCGAACGCGCCTTATCTGCTGGCCAAGGCGCGCGGCGGCTATCGCGTCGGCCATGACCGGATACTGGATCACATGATGATGGACGGCCTCGAAGACGCTTATGAGGGCGGCCGGCCCATGGGCAGTTTCGGCGAGGCGACGGCGCAGGCCTATCAGTTCACCCGCGCGGAGCAGGACGCCTATGCCATCCGCACCCTGACGCGGGCGCGCGACGCCATAGAGGGCGGCGTCTTCGCCGCCGAGATCACACCGGTCGAGGTGCCGGCCAAGGGCGGCGCGGTGAAGGTGGAGCGCGACGAGAATCCGCTGAAGCTGTCGCCCGAGAAGATCCCCAATCTGAAGCCGGCTTTCGCCGCCAATGGCACCGTCACCGCGGCCAGCTCATCCGCCAATGCCGATGGCGCGGCGGCGTTGGTGCTGACGCGCCGGTCGGTGGCCGAGCGCGAGGGCCTGCCGATCCTGGCCGAGATCAAGGCCCATGCCACCCACAGCCAGGACCCCGCGTGGTTCACCACGGCGCCAATCCCCGCCATCCGCAAGGTACTGGAGAAAGCCGGCTGGTCGGCCGGCGAGGTCGATCTCTTCGAAATCAATGAGGCCTTCGCCGTCGTCGTCATGGCGGCGATGCGCGATCTCGATCTGCCGGTGGAGAAGGTGAATGTCCATGGCGGCGCCTGCGCCCTCGGTCACCCGATCGGTGCCACCGGCGCCCGCATCATCGTCACCCTGCTGCATGCCCTGCAGCACCACGGCGGCAAACGCGGCATCGCCTCGCTCTGCATCGGCGGCGGCGAGGCGACAGCGATCGCGATCGAGCGGGTGTGAATGAAGTAAAGCGACCGTCAAGGCCTCATTCGTTGCCGCCACCCCCTCATCCCGACCCTCTCTCGCCCCGTCGGGGTAGGCCGACATTCGTCGGCAGGGCAATCCATGGAAGATGCCGTGTGCTGCTTTCACCATGGACCCCCCGGGTCGAGCCCGGGGTGACAATGAGTAAGGTGCGGCATCGTGTGAAACTGGCAGGAGAGAAGGGTGAGGGGATAGAACCCGGACGTTCCCTGATCAGCCCTGCACCTCATCCACCTGCAGCGAGGCCGATGGCGAGCCAGGCTTCGATCGTGTCCTCGACAGCCGTCGTCGGCTTCGGTGCCATCTGCGCCGGCGCTGCCGAGGTGACGCCGAGCAGGCCGAGCACACGGTCGCGCAGGCGCAGGAAGGCGGGATCGGAGCGGTGGCGTGCTTCGGGCAGCACGACGGGAAGGATATGGGCGATGCGGCCGGGATTGGGCTGCATGACGGCGATGTGGTTGCCGAGATAGACCGCCTCGTCGACATCATGGGTCACCAGGATGGCGGTGATGCCTTCCTGGCGCACGATGCGCCTGATCTCGTCCTGCAGCCGCAGCCGGGTGAGGGCGTCGAGCGCTCCCAAGGGTTCATCCAGCAGCAGGAAGCGTGGCCGGTTGACGAGCGCGCGGGCGATGGCGACACGCTGGCGCATGCCACCGGAAAGCTGTGCCGGATAGGCGGCGGCGAAATCCGCCAAGCCGACCAGATCGAGATGCGCGCGGATGGTCTCGCGTTTCTGCACCGCGCTGAGCTTGCTCTTGCGCAGCGCGATGGCGACATTGCGCTCGACCGTCAGCCAGGGCAGCAGGCGGTGTTCCTGAAAGACGATGCCGCGATCGAGGCCGGGCCTGGTGACCGGCGCGCCGTCGATGCGGACCTCGCCGCCGTGATGCGGATCGAGGCCGAGGATCAGGCGCAGCAAAGTGGATTTGCCGCAGCCGGAACTGCCGACGATGCTGAGGAACTCACCCGGCGCGATCCGCAGATCGATGTCGCGCAGGGCTTCGACCCGCTTGCCGGCGACCTGGAAGGTCTTGCCGATGCCGATCAGTTCCAAGGCGGGTTCGGGGGCCGCCGCATGGGCATGGATGCCGTCGCCGGTTTCCAGATGCAGATGGGAATGGGCATGGTCGCGATGAGGGAAGGCTGCATGATCCGTCATGTCGTTCTCCGTCGCAGCAGAAGATGTTCGAGAAGGCTGGCGCTCTTGTTGAAGGCGATGCCGATCAGGCCCAGCAGCAGCACGCAGACCAGGACCAGATCCATCTGGAAGAGCTGGCGCCCCTCCATCATCCGGCCGCCGATGCCGGGCGCGATGGTCATGAAGATCTCGGCGGCGACGGTTGCCTGCCAGGCATAGATCAAGCCCGCCTGCAGCCCGGTGAAGATCTGCGGCAGGCTGGCCGGCAGGCCGATCAGGCGGATGAAATCCAGCCGGCCGAGGGTCAGGACCGCGCCCAGCTCCCGATAGCTTTGCGGCAAGGCGCGCCAGGCCTGCCAGCTCGTGGTGAGGTTGGGCTGGAAGGCGGCGAGGGCGATGAAGGCGATCTTGCCGATCTCGCCGGCGCCGAACCAGACGGCGATCAGCGGCACCCAGGCAAAGAGCGCGATCTGGCGATGGACCCGCAGCATCGGCCCGAACAGCCGCTCGGCCGTGGCGGAGAGGCCGAGCAGCGTCCCGCCGGCGATGCCGGCGAGGCTGCCGATGACGAAGCCGGCGACATCGCGCAACAGGCTGGCGCCGAGATCGACCATCAGCATGCCGTCATGACTCTCATGCCAGGCGCGGCGCAGAACGGCCTCGGGCGCCGGCAGGATTTGTGGATCGACCCAACCCAGATGACTGGAAGCCGACCACAGGACCAGCAGGCCCAATGGCAGGGCTGTGGCACGCCACGCATGCCAGGGGCGGGAATCGCGACCGCTCATGCCGGCATTTCCCAGCGCTGTAAATGGCGGGCGATGCGGCCGAGCGTCCAGTCGAAGGCGAAGCCGATCAGGCCGATGACGATCATGGCGGCGAGCACCAGTTCAAGTTGGAAGAGCTGGCGGCCATAGGCCATCTGATAGCCGAGCCCTTCGGTCGAGGCGAGCAGCTCCACCGCCACCAGGGTCTGCCAGCCATTGGCGAGGCCCTCGCGCAGGCCGGTGAAGATGGCAGGTATGGCGGCGGGCAGGATGATGATGCCGAAGGTGTCACGGCGGTTGAAGGTCAGGACCTGACCGACCTCGCGATAGGTGGCGGGCACGTCGCGGATGCCCTGATAGGTGCCGAGGGTGATGGGGATGAAGGCGGCGAGGGCGATGATGATGGTCTTCAGCGCCTCGTCGATGCCGACCAGCAGGATCAGGAGCGGCACCCAGCCAAGGATCGGCACCTGGCTGACCGCCAGGAAGACCGGATCGACATAGGCGCGCAAGCGGGGCGACAGCGCCATGCCGGCGCCGAGCAGCAGGCCGACCGCCGCGCCGGCCGCAAAACCGCGCAGCACGCGTAGCAAGCTGATCAGCGTGTCGCCGACCAGGCTGCCGTCGCGCCAGCCATCCGCCACGGTCTGCAAAACGACGGCGGGGGCGGGAAGGATCTGCTCCGGCACCCAGCCATATTGCGCGCCGAAGCGCCAGGCGAGCAGCAGGGCCAGGGGAACGGCGAAGCCCAAGGCGGTCTTCAGGAGGAAGTGGTCGCCCCACCACCGGTCACGTGGGTACTGGCCGCGAGGGAGGGCCTTGTAACCGGTGCCCACGTAATCGGTGGTGGAGCGGGGAGCGGCGGCAGATTCCCCGAGGACGGGAACGGATCGCTCAGCCAACGGGCCGATCGTGGCCAGGAATTGTTCCGCGTTGCTCATCTCTGCCGCCTCTCGTCTGGTTGCGGGTTATCGGTCGCGGTGTGGCGGCTTACGGGAAACGGCTTACGCGACCCGAGTTACTGGGCCGCCGCCTGCTTCTGCTGCTCGACGCTGCCGGTGGAAACCTTCTTGCCCTCGGCATCGAAATGCGACCAGTAAGTCTCCAGGCCGAGTTCCTTCAGGGCGGCTTCGAGATATTTCGGCTCGATCCAGCTCTCGATATCGACATCCTTCTTGATCAGGCCATAGGCCTTGGCCTTCGCCGCCTTGTCCTTGTAGCGGGCGATGATGTAGTCATCGATCACGGCGGTGTTGCGCGACGCCAATGTGCGGCCCTCGAAGTCTTGCCTGAAGCTCTCGGCTGGCACGCCGGACTTGGCCCAGACTTCGAAAACCTGATCGCGGTTCTTTTCATCCGATCCCCAGGCGGCCGCCTTGACGAAGGCCTTGACGACGCGGCCGGTCAAATCGGGATGCGCCTTCTCGAAATCCTCGGTGACGAAGACGGCGGCGTTGGGGCCGAAGATCGGCAGGTCGTTCTTGCTGGCATAGACGATCTTGACGATGCCGCGCTTCTGCAGGTCGAGATATTCCTCGCCGCCGAAAGAGGCATCGACATTACCGGAGGTGAGGGCGGCCAGGCTGTCGGCCGTCGTCAGGCTGACGAACTTGATGTCCTTTTCCGTCAGGTGATGCGCGGCGAGGACGGCATCGGCGGCGATCTGCAGGTTGGTGCCGCGGAACTGCGCCACCTTATGGCCTTTCAGGTCCTCGATGCTGTTGATGTTGGAATTCGGCGAGACCGCGAGATAGAGTGCTGCATGCTCGGCGGCGGGGAGCAGGAACTCCGTCTTCAATCCGCGTGAGCGGCCGACGATCGAGGGCAGGTCGCCAAGCCCGGCGGCGAAGTCGAGCTGCTTGGCGGCCAGGGCTTCGTTCAGCTCGGGACCGGCGCCGCGGAAGAAGGTCCACTGCACCTTGACGTCGGGATCGTTCTTGAACTCGTCCTCGAGATAGTGGCCGACATGGGCCAGCGAGACACTGTCGCCATAGCCATAGGCCCGGTTATCGACGCCGACGCCGGGATAGCCGACGCGGATCACGGTCTGGTCGGCGAGCGCGGTGCCGCTGACCAGCAGGCTGCCGACGAGGGTGGCGAGGAAAAAGCGTTTCATTTGATCAAGTCCTTCCATTGCGGCCGCACGCCTGCGCCGGCCGGTGTCATGTTGTTTGCGGTTGATCTGTCAGCGGCGCTCAGATGAGCGCGAGGCTACATCGCGTGGAGATCTCAGTTGCCAATGCCTGTATCGTCACTAAAGGAACAGGTGCAGCATCCACCATGGACCCTCGGGTCAAGCCCGAGGGTGACAAGAGGAGATGAGGTCGATTGCGAGCGATGCGGTTTGACAGTTCAAGGAGGCGACGCCAACCGTACACTCTCTTGTCATTGCCGGGCTTGACCCGGCAATCCATGACAGAGGCCGTGCTTGATATTGCCATACGCCTCGACCAGCGAATGTCGGTATGCGCCGATGGAGTGAGGTCCGAGAGTGACAGAGGGGAATGAGGCGGACGTACAGCGTCACGCACGGCGGTAACCTCCACTCCGCTTGTCATCCCCGGGCTTGTCATCCCCGGGCTTGACCCGGGGATCCATCGCCGTCGAGCGCGGTGCTCAGATTGATATGAGCGAAGTTCAAGCATCTGATGCTTCCGGAAGAAGATGGTCGATTACGGATGCGTCGGGCGCAGCGGTGTCACCTTCTGTCGAGTAGTGCTGTGGCGGCCGTCGAGGCTGACCGGCACGTCGCCGGCGATGGTGGAGCGGCGCATGACGCGGTGCTGGTCGCCGTAATCGTTGATGGCGTAATGCTGCGTCGCACGGTTGTCCCAGATCGCGACGTCGCCCGCCTGCCAGCGCCAGCGGATGGTGTTCTCCAGCCGGGTCACATGGCCTTGCAGCAGATCGAACAGCCGCGCGGAATCGATATTGTTATGACCGACGAAACGCTGGATGAAATAGCCGAGGATCAGTGAGGGCTCGCCGGTTTCCGGATGGATGCGTACCACCGGATGCTCGGTCTCATAGACCGTGGCGGCGAAGGTTTCGTCGTAATGCTTGCGCTCCGCCGCTGTGGCATCGGGCCGCTGGGCGGCGTAGTCGTATTTGTTGCTGTGGACCGCCCAGAGCCGGTTCGCCAGTTCCTTCAACTCGGGGCTCAGCCGGTCATAGGCATCGACCGTATTGGCCCAGACGGTATCGCCGCCATGATCCGGCACCTTGACCGCGCGCAGGATCGAGATCTGCGGATAGGCATCGACGAAGGTGACATCGGTATGCCACTGATCGGCCTTGCCGTTCCCGTTGGCGGTATCGAGTTCCAGGATGGCGGCGGAGCCGCTGCGCACCTTCTCCGTCGGATGCGCCACGAGCTCGCCGAACAACTGGGCGAAACGTTCCTGCTCCGCGTCACTGAGGTGATCCTGGCCCCGGAAGAAAATCACCCGATGCTGCAGCAGGGTCTGGCGAATGGCGGTCACAGTCTCCGGCGAGAGATTGCCGCCGAGACGGATGCCGGAAATCTCGGCGCCGATGCGCCCGGCGATGCGGCGCAGGTCGAAGGGCAGGGCAACCGGCACGTCTTTACGCAAGGCAGTCATGGCGTTCCTCCTCGGGAGACAGGGGTTATGTGGTTGGGTTGGGATGTGGCGTTCACACCCTGTCGATAATCCCTAGTTGTTGACTGGGGTAAAGCGAGCAATTCTTTGAGGCGCGGCAAGGAAAGCTTGGGCGCCGTGGCATGGCTCTCGCGGCGGCAATGCGATTCAGCATGGGAGACACCGGACGCCGATGTTATCCTTGCCTGCTTCTGCAACTGTCGCGCGTTTACCCGTCGGCCCCGCTTGCCGGAACGTCGTCGGCGACCGCCGACCCAAAGGGGAGAGGGCTTATATGCAGGCAAGATCGACACGGAAACAGGTACTGACCCATCTGGCTGTGGTGCTCTCGGCCGGCTTGATGTCGGCTGCCGTTCTATTGGTGCCGGCGGCCATGGCCGGTTCGGCCAAGCTCAATCTGGTGGAGCGGGCGACGACCGATGCCGTCACCGATCTCGGCGCCAAGGGCGACAGCGCCGGCGATCTGCTGACCTTCGCCAACGAGGTCTATGACGCGAAGAACGCGACGAAAGTCGGCACCGATAACGGCTGGTGCATCCGCACCGTGCCGGGCAAGGCCTGGGAATGCTTCTGGACGCTGATTTTGCCCAAGGGGCAGATCACCGTCGAGGGACCGTTCCTCGATGCCGGCGATTCCGTGCTGGCGGTAACCGGCGGCACCGGCGCCTATCGCGGCGCGCGCGGCGAGATGGCCTTGCATGCCCGCGACGCCAAGGGCTCGGAATACGATTTCAAATACACGCTGAACTGAGTTACCGCTCGGCCGCTTGATCGACCGGCTCATCGGCGGGCAGCAGCAGCTCGCCGAGCAGGCGGCCTTTCGGCGTCTCGAAGAAGCCGCGTGGCGCGACCAGGTGATAGCCCCGCCGCGAGGTGAGCGGCTTGTCCGACAAGACGACCAGCGTGCCGGATGTCAGCAGGTCCTGGATGATGCCGACCCATCCCAGGGCTATGCCCGCACCTTGCAGGGCCTGATGGATGGCGATGCCGTGATTGGTCACGGTCATGTGCCGGTCGATGCTTTTTGCCTTGGGCGCGCGGGCCTGCTGCCAGTCGCTCCAGGTGAACCAGCGATGCTCGCTGTCGTCGAGATGAATCAGCGGGCCCGCTTCCAGCAGCTTCGTTGGCGACGGGGGCCCCGGATTCCGGCCCAGATTCTGGAGCAGGCAGGGCGCGGCGATGGGGACGACGATTTCGGGGATCAGCAGCTTCGCGTCATATCCCGGCCAGCGTTCGTGTTCAGTGGCGTCACCGAAGAGAATGGCGCAATCGGTTTCCTCGATCGGGATGTCGCGGTCGAGTTCCGCCGTGGTGACGCGCGCGGTCAGAGCGGGCGACGTGGCCTTCAACCGCGCGAGGCGCGGCAGCAGCCAGAAGGCGGCGATGCCGGGATAGGTGGCGATGGTGAGCGCGGCATCCGGCTGGGAGCGGCGCAGGCGGATGCTGGCGCGTTCCAGGTCGCGCAAAGACTGCGCCACCTCGCGATAATAGAGATCGGCCGCGCCGGTCGGCAGCGTCTGCGCACCATGCTTGGTGAAGAGCGTGGTGCCGAGATCGGCTTCCAGCAAGCGGATCTGATGGCTGATCGCCGGCTGTCCGACATTCAGTTCCTGGGCGGCGCGGGTGAAACTGCCGAGGCGATAGCAGGCTTCGAAGGCGCGGACGGCTTTCAGGGGTGGAAGCTGTTTCATCATCGATCCAATTGATAATGACATGAATTTTATCAGCGATTTCAAGCAAGAGAAAGCGGGATAGGCTCCGATCATCGATAACGTCTACATCGATCATCCTTAGCCGCAGGAGATTGCCATGACCGCCCGCTCATTCTCGCTCTCGGTCTCGCACCGGACCCGCCGGACGCCGTTTTCCGACCGGGTGGAGCAAGAGGGGGTGAAGGCCTATACCGTCTATAACCATATGCTGCTGCCGACCGTGTTCCGTTCCCTCGAGGAGGATTACTGGCATCTGAAGCGGCATGTACAGGTCTGGGATGTCGGCTGCGAGCGGCAGGTGGAGATCGCCGGGCCGGATGCCGCGCGCCTCGTGCGGATGATGACGCCGCGCGATCTCGGCAAGGCGACGATCGGCCAGTGCCTTTATGCGCCGCTGGTGGATGAGGCCGGCGGCCTCATCAACGATCCGGTGCTTCTCAAGCTTGCCGAGGATCGCTTCTGGCTGTCGATCGCCGATTCAGACGTGCTCCTCTGGGCCAAGGGCCTGGCTTTAGGCGCAAGGCTCGATGTCACAGTCACCGAGCCGGAGGTCTGGCCGCTGGCGGTACAGGGGCCGAAGGCCGAAACCTTGATGGCGCGACTGTTCGGCGAAACCGTGCGGGAGATCGGCTTCTTCCGTTTCCGTCATCTCTCGTTCCAGAATCATCCGATGGTGGTGGCGCGCTCCGGCTGGAGCAAGCAGGGCGGTTTCGAGATTTATCTCGACCGCGCCGAGTTGGGCGAGCCGCTCTGGGATGCGCTGATGGAAGCCGGGCGCGATCTCGAGGTCGCGCCGGGCTGTCCCAATGCAATCGAGCGCATCGAAGGCGGCCTGCTCTCTTACGGCAATGACATGACCCGCGCCAACAATCCCCTGGAATGCGGGTTGGAGAAATACTGCCATCTTGACCGGCCGGACGAGTTCATCGGCAAGGCCGCCTTGCGGCGCATCGCCGAGGCGGGTATCCGGCAGCGCATCTGCGGGCTGAGGATCGCGACCTCGACGCTGCCGCCCTGCTATGGCGACTGGCCTGTTCTCGCCGGCGACCGCGTGATCGGCATGGTCAGTTCGGCGGCCGTCTCGCCGGCGATTGTCCCATTGGCGGCCGGATTGGGGGCTGGGCAGGGGCTCGCTTTCGCCATGCTCGCCCGGGGATATTGGGATCCCGGCCTTGGCGTCCAGGTTCGCACACCGGCGGGGCTGTTACCGGCGACGGTTGCCGCATTACCTTTCGTCTGAGGCGGCCTTTCGTAAGGAGGTTGGCGCAAATGCCTTGCAGGCGACGGGTGTGGTGTAGGATATATAAGAGGTAGGTTTCAGGCATCTTATCGGAGACATCCTGTCCGGCATGCCTGGTGCCGCTTCGACCGACCCGCAGCCTGGATTGGACCGTCGCTTGCGCCTGACCCTCCACACGGATTATTCCCTACGTCTGCTCATGCTCCTCGCCTTGGAGCCGGATGAGCTGCACACGATCGAAGAGGTCGCGCGCCGCTACGGCATTTCCCGCAACCACCTGATGAAGGTGACCCAGACCCTGGCCCAGGCGGGATTCGTCGACAGCCTGCGGGGGCGGGGCGGTGGTCTGCGCCTGGCGAAACCGGCGGACAAGATCATCTTGGGCGATGTGGTGCGGGCGACGGAAGACGGCTTCGACCTGGTGGAATGCTTTGACCGCAAGACCAATAGCTGCGTCGTCGCGCCGGTCTGCGGCCTGCGCGGCCCCCTGGAGGAAGCGGTGCTCGCCTTCCTCGCGGCCCTCGACGGCTATTCCCTGGCCGACCTCGTCGCCAATCCCGGATCGATGCGCCGCATGCGCCTGCTGCTGGCGGGCTGATACACGAGGGGCTTTAAGGGCTCTTTTGCTGGGGAAGTCCGGGCTTTCATTACCCCCCACCCTGACCCTCCCCCGCAAGGGGGGAGGGAAATGGCACGTCGTCTGCTGATGCGACTGTCCTGAATCTTCGCTGGCCATCCTCCGGAAAAATGGCACCACATTCCCTCCCCCTTGCAGGGGAGGGTTAGGGGTAGGGTGGGGGGAATGCAGCGCAAGATTGGTTAGCTGGAAATACGAGTTCCAGTCCGCGCAGGGCCCGCTGTGGTTACGGCACAACTCTTCAATACGACACAGGGCCAAGTTGTCGCAGGGTGTAAAGAGGTATTGAAAATACCTCTATTTTCGAGATAAATAAACAACGTCAATGCCTCTTATATCAGGTACCCGCCCATGAGCCTGCCGATCGTTTCCCAGTCACCCCGTCGCGACGACATCACGCGTGCGATCGTGGAGCAGACCGGTATCGACGAGGCGATGATCCGGACCTTGGTGCATCGCTTCTATGACACGGTCCGTGCCGATCCGCTGCTGGGGCCGGTCTTTGCCGCACGGATCGAGGATTGGGAGCCGCATCTTGCCCGCATGTGCGCTTTCTGGTCCTCGGTCGTGCTGATGAGCGGGCGCTATCACGGCCAGCCGATGCAGAAGCATCTGCCGTTGCCGATCCATGGCGATCATTTCGACCGCTGGCTCGCCTTGTTCGAGGCGGCGGCGAACGAGGTCTGTCCGCCGGCTGCCGCCGCGCATTTCATGGAACGGGCATACCGCATCGCCGAGAGCCTGGAACTGGGCATCGCCGGCCAGAACGGCGTCCTGCTGGGAAAGGGCGAGCGCTTCCGGCGGTAAGGCCGGATCGCCACTTACGGCGGCGCAACGGGTGGCTGGGCAACGTCGTCGCCCAACGCTCCTGCGAACGCGGCGCCCAACTCTCCCGTTCGAATATCCCGCTTAAATGCCGGGCCGGAAACAGCCGGTCTCGGGGCCGAAGGGCGGGGTCAGCCAGTCGACATGCTGGGTCGGTGCGCCGCGCAGGCGGATCGCCGGCGGATCGTAATCGGGCGCGCCGTCGGAGGCTTCGGTCGCGACCGCGCCGACCAGCCGCTCGAACAGGCGGAAGCGGGAGACCTGCCAGCTCGTGTGGCGCTTGCCGCCGGTTTCCTCGACGCGGGACCCGGTGGGCGAGAGCGTCAAAGCGAGGGAGGGATTGCTGAGCCCGTCGCCGCTTGCCTTGCAGACGGCTTCCAGCACGGTCCAGCTATTGAAGATGCCGGCGGTGTCGCCAAGATGCGTCGTGCCGCTGGGAAAGACCGGCAGCAGATAGTCGCGCACGGAGGAGGCCAGGGTCGCGTCGGGCCGCGTGATGTCGATGCCGACCATCGGCGCATCGCTGATGGCGATGGCGACGATATCGTCGACACGCGCGAGGTTGAAGCTCAGCGGCGGCTCGATCCAGGGCTTGCCGTAGCGCCCGAGATAGAAGCCGATCGTCGCCGGCTCGACATTGAGGTAGAGGCCGAGCACCTGTCGCAGCAGGGCGCGGCCCGCCAGGCGCCGGCGGCGCTGCAGCGGATCGCTGACCTCCGAGAAATGGCGCTCGTCGGCCGGCGATAGCAGGCGGCGCATGGCGGCGTCATAGTCGGCCGGGCTGCGCTCCACCGGCATATCGGTGGAAAACACCCAGAGATCGATATCGGGAAGGCCCGACGGCGATCTGGCCGGTTTCAATACCTGCGACATCGTGGTCACCGGAATCTTGGTCCCGTTGAATGAGTTAGGTTGGTGGCTCGCCCGACTCCGGGCGGTGCCGGAGGATGGGTCCGCTGTCCCATTGCTGACAGCGCGAAGATAGGACGCGGCCTTGACGTGAATCTGACGTAATCGCCGGTAGTACCTGTCCGGCGCGATGATCTGTTTCCCGGGCGGCGCCGGGTGGGCCGGGGCTGGACTGATCTCCAACCGAAAATGATCAACGGTGCTGGGGGATTAGCCCTCGATCCCTGGTCGAGGGAAGAGGGCGCCGATACGGTCGGAATATTCGATCGACCGGACGTTTAATCACTCCACGCGGCCAGTTCGCAGTTCTTCATCTGCCG
Organism: uncultured Rhodospirillaceae bacterium; assembly: GCA_964406155.1. Classification (GTDB taxonomy): domain Bacteria; phylum Pseudomonadota; class Alphaproteobacteria; order Dongiales; family Dongiaceae; genus Dongia_B. Next base: position 51,279 of record CAYOQR010000024.1, read on the forward strand.
GCCGACCAGTTGGTGGAAGAAATCGCCATGGCCGATGACGGCGATTCGCCGTTCGGGGCGGGCCAGGATCCGGTGCTTGAAGGCGGCGACGCGGTCGAGGAAGACCGGTTCGGGCTCGCGGACGAAGCCGAGTTCGCCTTTCGGCCCCTCCACATGCCACCAGGGATCGTCGAGATGCGCGAAATCGAATTGCGGAAAATCGCGCGCGAGTTCGGCGGCGGAGCGGCCGATATCGCAACTGCTGTTGAGCCATTCGCGGTGGAGGGCGTCGATCTCGATCGGCACCCGCTCGCCGAAGATGCCGAGGGCGGTCTGGATCGCCCGGGTCAGGGGCGAGGCGATCACCAGATCATAGGCGGTGTCGGCGAGGGCCGCGCCGGTCGCCGCCGCCTGCTGGTGCCCCAGGTCGGACAGCCTTGCGTCGAAATGCATCGGGTCTTCGCCGGTCTGCTCATAATGCGCGTTGAAGGTCGATTGGCCGTGGCGGATGAGATGGATGACGTCGGGCATGAAAGCTGTCTCTGCGCGGATTGGTAAGAACTGGCAGTCGGGCACACCGCCCGACAGTCTGGCGACAGCCTTTATATAGGGCCTTTCGATGAAGGTATAAAGTCATTCCGGGCGGGGCTGGATGAGGCTGCTCGGCAGGCTAGAAGTGCGCATACAGAAAATCGCCGGCGTGATGGGCGAAGACCATCAGATAGAGCGCCACGACGAGGCCGCCGCTGAAGGCCAGGCTGCTGCGCCAGTTGGGCTGCCATTGCCACCAGGAGAGCGGGATCTCCTCGTCGTGATCGGCCCCGTCCCGGTCCGGTCCCACGCGATAGCCGGCCATGATCTGCTGGCTGTTGGGGGCGAACCAGGCGATCAGCATCAGGGGCGCGCAGAGCAGGGCGAGTTCGGTATCGATTGGGCCGAAGCCGTGCAGCCCCGCCATGCCAGCCAGCATCGCCCCGGCGGTGGCGACATCCGGCGCGCGGAACACGACCCAGGCCGCGACGACGGCGAGGAAAGTGAGGGCGGCACCTGGAAGATGAGCGGCGCGGGGACGGTAAGGAGCGGCGTGATCGCGGCCGGTCCTTCCACGATAGTGCCGCCAGAGATGATTGATGCAGAGATAGGCGCCGTGCAGCGCGCCCCAGATCACGAAGGTCCAGCCGGCGCCGTGCCATAGCCCGCCGAGCAGCATGACGATCATCAGGTTGCAGCATTGCCGCAGGATGCCGTGCCGGTTGCCGCCCAGCGGGATATAGAGATAGTCGCGCAGGAAGCGCGCCAGCGTCATGTTCCAGCGCTTCCAGAAATCGATGATGCCGGCGGCGCGATAGGGGGAATTGAAATTCAGCGGCAGGTGAATGCCGAACATCCGCGAGGCGCCGATCGCCATGTCGGAATAGCCCGAGTAATCGAAATAGATCTGCAGGCTGAAAGCGATGGCGCTGAGCCAGGCGGGCAGGAGGGCGATGGCGGTGGCCGGCGCGCCACCCTGTGCCGTGGCGAGCTGTGCCGTGGCAAGCTGCGCGGCGGCAAAACTGGCATCGACATGCGGGGCGAGGCTGTCGGCGAAGACCGCCTTCTTCACCAGCCCGATGGCGAAGAGCGTGAGGCCGACGGTGAGGTTCTCCCAGGAGAAGCGATAGATCCGGTCCTGGGCGAATTGCGGCATCATCTCGCGGTGATGCAGGATCGGCCCGGCGATCAGATGCGGGAAATAGGTGACGAAGAGCGCGTAATGCAGCGGCCGGCAGCCCTGGCCGATCTGCGTGTCCACCAGGCCGCGCTTGGCATCGACCAGATAGGCGATCTGCGTGAAAGTGTAGAAAGAAATGCCGACCGGCAGCAGGACGGACAAGGCCTGATGCGGCCAGCCGGCCAGCGCTTGCAGATTGACGGAGAGGAAGCCGGCATATTTGAACCAGCCGAGCAGCGCCAGATTGCCGATGACGCCGAGCACGAGCCACAGTTGCAGGCTCGAGGGGCGCATGGCCGCAGGATGTTGAATCCCTTTATGCCTTGATCGGGCGGCGAGGATGCGTTCGCCGATCAGATAATTGCCCGCTGTCGAGGCCAGCAGAACCGGCAGGAAGATCGGCTGCCAGGCAGCATAGAAGATCAGCGAGGCGAGGGTGAGAAGCCCGGCCGCCGCCCGATGGCTCCGGCGCGCGACGGCGAAGAACAGGACCAGCGCCAGCGGCAGAAATACGAACATGAACTGGGCGGAATTGAACGGCATGTCTCGATGGCTGATCCCGGGGCTGGCCCCGCTTCACTATTTCCCCATACACCGCGCGGCGGCGTCAGATGCCTGCAATCTGTCAGCCCCGCCTAGCAGCTTCCTGTCAGTTACCGCCGATCCGATGAAAATGCTGTTAAAGCGGTGGCGAAACCTGCCGGTTCCGATTGGGGAGAGGCCGAGCTTGATGTCGGCATGGACCCCGGGTCGAGCCCGGGGGTGACAGACGAGTGGGTGCCGAGATCGTATGATCCTTGGGCAGATATCGGCGTATGGCTCGCTGGGACTTACCTCAACACACCGATCTCTCCACCCTCAAATATCCCAGGCGTCAGTGATACGCGGGATCAGGGATGATGACGGCGCTCCGACGAGAACATGACTCAACTGTCGAGCAGGCTGAGGCTTCCTGCCTGACCGAGGCAGGAAGCCATGTGTGTTATTTGTCCGGCTTCTTCCGGCGCGGGTTCGGGGGTGCGGGCGGTACCGGATGTGCCTTGCTGCTGATCCAGCCGGGCGGGTCGCTGGCCGGGAAGGAATCGGCGGAGGCGATCAGAACATCATCCGGCTTTGTTCGCGTCGATTTCCTCGGTGTCGATTTCCGGGGTGGCGTCTTTGCGATGCCTGCGGGTTCACGATGCTTGGGCTGCATATTCGTCTCCGTGACGAGAAGAATGGCGGGCGATGATCGACGGAACGCGGTGGCATTATGTCCGCTTGAGATTGCCCGGTCCAGTATCGCCGCCTCAACTCATCCTTTCGTATCATTCCCCGCTACCGCACCAGCGGCGCGAAGATCTGCTGCGGCTGGGCGATGTCGCGCAGGGGATGGCTGCCGAGATCGCGCAGCGGCGCATCCGCCGCGCGAGCGAAATCCGCCGAGATGAGAACCGGCTCGCCGAGGCGCTTGGTCAGTTCCTGCAATCGGGCGGCGCGATTGACCGCCGGGCCGATGACGGTGAAATCGAGCCGCGTCGGTGCACCGATATTGCCATAGGCGACCGCGCCGAGATGCAGGACCAGACCGGATTCCAGCGGATGCTGCGCCGTCGCCCGCCTTTCGGCATTGAGGTCGCCCATGATCCGGGAGAAGGCCTCGGCGGCGGCCAGGGCCTGGCGGCAGGCATTGCGGCTGCCTTCGTGATCCAGCGCGGGAAAGATCGCCAGGACGGCATCGCCGATGAATTTCAGCACCTCGCCGCCATGGCTGTCGATTTCGGCGACCATGGGTTTCAGCCAGGTATTCAGCCCGGCGATCACCTCGTCGATCGGCGTGTCCTCGGAGAAGCGGGTGAAGCCCCGGAGGTCGGCGAGCCAGATCGCCGCTTCGATATGCTCCACCTGGCCAAGCTCGATCTGGCCTTCGATGATGCGCCGGCCGGTGCGCGGGCCGATATAGGTGTCCAGGAGATCGATGCCGATGCGGCGCAGCACATGGCGCTCGGCATAGGGGCCGAACATCTGGGCGGCGAGATAGAGACCGGCCAGTTCCGTCTCGCTGAACCCGTCCGGCTGCGTCGTCGCGAAGGAGATGACGGCACTGCGCTGCTTGTCGAGGAAGGGCAGGGGGATCATGTAATAATCCGTGGCGCCTTCCTCGCGCAGCTCCTCCATGAGCGGCATCTCGGGGCTCGGGCAATCGAGGCGCCGGCGGAAAGGCTGGTCGGTCTGATCGACCACCCAGGTCGGGCTGTTGAGATATTGGGCGGATTGCGCGATGCCGGCACGTGCTGCCGCCCGCATCGTCAAATTCTCGTCCTTCCAGATCAGCAGCCAGCCCATCTGTTCGGGATGCAGCACCTCCAGCCCGAGCTGGCCGCGCCAGATCGGCAGGCCGCGCCGGCCCAGTTCCGCGCAGAAAGCGGGAAAGAGCTCACTCAGCCGGGGGTACTCGCGTGCCGCCGTGACCAGCCAATGCCCCAGGCCATCGCAGGCGGCGGTGGTCGCGGCGGGATGCGGGTCGGACATGCGGGGCTCCGATATTGACGGTATGGAGATCATCCGCCGTATCGTGCGGACAGATCGACTGTAACACACGAACCGCAACGCTGGCAGGGATCGTCATCCGTGCGGCGTGTCGCCTCTGCCGCATACCGGTGAGCGGTGCGATATCTCCGGTATCGACTAAGGGACGGCGATGGGACCGGAGCGATGGGACTGGAGCGATGGGACTGGAGCAATGAAACCGGGGCGCCCTCAATAGGGCGTCCCGTCCTTGTGGAGATAGACAGAGTTGTTCGGATCGCCCTTGATCCGCCAGACCATGTCGATGTCCGGATAGTCCCCCTCATCGCCCGGCATGCGGTCGCCGATCTCCAGATACAGCGCATCCCGATCGCTGCGGTTGACGAGGTGATGGCCGTCGGGCTTGCCGGCCGGGAAGCCGGCGGCCATTCCCGGCGTCAGCACTTGTTCACCGGCATCGGTCACGAGCACGAGTTCACCCTGTAGCAGGAAGACGAACTCGTCTTGCTTGGTGTGCCAATGGCGAAGGGCGGAGGCGACACCCGGCGGCAGGCGCACGAGGTTGACGCCGAAATTCTTGAGCCCCGTCGCATCGCCGAGCCGGCGTCGCTCCAGCCCGGCGACAGAGACCTGGAATTGCGGCGGGTAATCGGATTCAGTCCGGAGCGCCACTGTCGCCGGATCGAGCGCCGGAAGCTGCAGTTGTTTCCCGTCGGTCATAACGATTTCCTCCCCGATCTCTCTTGAATAATCAGGCCGTGTTGAAAGCCAATCGACCGCCTGGCTGTCCGCGAAAGAGCAGACATACACCGGAACGCCCGGCTTGTCGCCGCATGGGGCGCTCACATTCGGGCGTCATCGCCAGACTCGCATAATCTCTCACACACACTCCTTTGTCATTGCCGGACCTGCTCTCGGGCTTGACCCGAGGATTGACCCCGCAATCCGCGATAGATACCACGCGCGGCTTTTGCCATGGACCCCCGGGTCAAGCCCGGGGGTGACAAATGAATGGATGAGAGGATCGCGCGATGCCAACAACGGCACATCCTCTCAACGGCGCATCCTCTTTGGCTTCGCAAAACGCGTACATCCTTTCGCTTGTCATTGCCGGGCTTGACCCGGCAATCCATGGTGGATGCCATACACGGCTTTTGCCATGGACCCTCGCTGACGAAGGTCAGCCACGCAGGCGGGGTCATGCCCGAGGATGACAAAAGAGCGTGCCGAATGAGCAGGTGCGAGGCTCGCCGCTAGGAGCGGTCGTCCTGAAACTGTACGGAATAGGGCTCGATGGCGCCGAAATCTTCGATGGCGATGAACTGAGCGACGGTCTCGCCGCTCCGCCGCAGCGGGAAGATGCCGAATTCATAGGTGAAGTCGCCGCCGCTCTTGGTCGGTGCCGTGGTCTGGCCATAGACCGGGATGCGGCGATCGTGGCAGAGGCGGTAATGGCCGTGCCAGTCCTCGTCGATCTCCGGGCGCAGCACCTCGTCGAGATAGCGGCCGGTGAAATCGAAACCCGTGGTGCGGGTGATCCGCGTTCCGACCAGGCGGTAGCGGACGCGAAACGGATTGAAGCTCGGTTCCGAGATCAGGATGTTCGGCAGGAGCAGCTTGAGATCCGCCGGGTCCAGGTCTCCCCGGTCCGGCACTTCCCGGCTGCCGCGCAGGCTGTGCCAGTAGTCGTGCAAGCGCAGGACCAAGGGGGAATTGCTGCGCTCGATTTCAAGCCAATGGGACATCGATTGTCGAAAATGCGCGTTCTGTAAGACTTTTAGCGGATGTAACGTGGCTGCGACGGGCGGCCTCGGACCGGACCATATAGAAGCGCAGGCGTCGATAAAAGCCCGATAGCGGCATATTCCGGCGTTCAGCCGCGCATTGATGGGAATTGAGGTTGTCTATTTTCGGTATATTTGCCTAAAATTTACAGGCTTATCCCCTTCTCTCAAAAACAACAGAATCGTGGATCAGCTAGAAACACGGTCAATGCGGAGGCGGGTTTCCCGTATTAGGGAGTCTCGCCGGGCAATACGACGGCCAGGCAGCATGAAGAGACGTACCTCAATTTGAATTTCCGCTCACGTCCTCTGGCGGATGTTCCTTCAGTCGTCGCCAATCGACCGAATGACCCGTGCCGGATTCCCTCCGACAAGGGTATTCGGAGGAACGTTCCTGGTGACGACCGAACCCGCTGCGACGACGGAGTTCTCGCCTATTGTGACCCCGCCGACAATCGTCGCGCCGGCTGCGATCCAGACGTTTCTCTCAATCACGATGGGCTTTCCGATTGTCACGGCGCGGCGCTGCGAAGGTCCAAGCGGATGGCTCGTCGTAATGATGTTCACGTTCGGCCCGATCATCACATCGTCCCCGATGTCGAGGCCGCCAAGATCATAGAACGTGCAGTTCTGATTTATGAAGACATTGTGCCCCACGCGGATTTCGTCCCCGCCGGCCGTATAAAATGGCGGGATCAGTAAAAAGCTCTCATCTACCTTTTTACCGATGAGTTCGCTGAACAAGGTCCGAATTTCGTCGGCATCGTCGAACGTCAAACGGTTAAGCGCGGCGGTGATCGCCATTGCTCGTTTGACGTTTGCCAACATGGCCGCTGATTCCGGCGTCCTGCTGTAGATTATCTTGGTGCCGTCCTCATTCGACATTCGTTATTTGCCTCAGCCTATTGTCGAGCGTGTGTTCCGGCGCACCAGGGCGGCGCCGAGATTCACCAAGTGTAGCCGCAAAGCGAACATGCCGGAATCCACCCAATCCTGAAGTTCAAATTGAGAAACGACCAGCACGCCTGATCGCAGCGATTCGGGGCCTGCTCCGACCAATGTTGATAGGCATTTTTGAGTGAAAGAGATCAGCTTGAAAATTCAAGGGGTTTTGTCGGATCTGCAGGCAGCGAGAAAGAAGGCCACGCTGCTGGCGACATGCGGCCTGATCCCCGCTCGCAGCGTTTTCAGTTTCTCGCCGAACAGCGCATGTTTCAGGGGAGGCCAGAAAACCAGATCGAAGAAAAAGCGCGCCGTCGTCGCGAGGCGTGGCGGGCTGAAAGCGGGCAGGGCGCCGGTCGTGTCGTCGGTCTGCGTGGCTTCGGTCAGGAGCCGCATGCCGGCCTGAACGCCGCGTTCATGCGCCATCTGATGCACGCTGCCCGCCAGGTCCGGGAAGCGGGTTGCCTCGGAGATGACAAGCCGCATGAGGCCGACGGTATCGGCCACCAGGGCGCCGCGCAGGAAGGTGACACCCAGATCGATGAGGCGTTCCTCGAGATCGGCACCGGCGGGCACATGTGTCTCGATACTCGTGACCCTGGCGACATTGCGCAACACGACCGCGACGAAGAGGGCTTCCTTATCGGGATAGCGGGCATAGATCGTCGGCTTGCCGGCGCGGGCGCGGGCGGCGATCGCCTCCATCCGGGCACCGGCGAGGCCATGTTCCAGGAAAGCCTGATGGGCGGCGGCCAGGATGCGGGCATCGACTTCTCCGGCGCGGTCGCGCGGGGGGCGCCCGGTTCGGACAGTATCCGGACAGGCTGCGTCCAGTTTGACGGGAAGCTTGCGTTTCGCTTGAACGTTCATATCGGCCTGACGATTCCACGCCTGATGATTCCGCAATGGCCTGGCGTCACCGCATTGCCACAGCGGGGTAAAACATTTTTGCCACTTCCTTGATTCTATCGCGAGCCGTACCTACCGTAAAGAAACGAAACGGAACCGTTTCGTTTTATTTTAGGATGCTGCTAATATGCCTAACGGCAGTGTTCTCATCGCTGTCGACGGGAGATTGAGCGATGCTGGAAGATCTGGAACGCCAGCCCGGTGAACATGAACCCAGTGAACATGAACCCAGTGAACATGGCCCCGGTGAACATCCCGGCGATCGTCAGGCGGACGATGCGGGTATTCCCCCGACGGACAACCGGAGCATGGAAGCGGCGGTGGAGACGGAGGGGCCGGCGCGGCGCAAGGGATTTCTGCGGCGCCATCCGCTCGGCACATCGATCGGCCTCCTGCTGCTGCTGATCGCCGGCGGCGTCGGTTATCTCTATTGGGACTATGCCGCACATTTCGAAACAACCGACGATGCCTTCGTCTCGGCGCGGCAATTCGCCATCGCGCCGAAAGTGTCCGGCTATATCACCGCCGTGCCCGTCACCGACAACCAGCACGTCGCCGCCGGCGATGTGATCGCGCGCATCGATGACCGCGATTACAAGACCGCGCTCGCCGAGGCGCAGGCCCAGGTGGATGTGGCGCAGGCCAATATCGAGAATGTCGATTCCCAGATCGGCGTCCAGGAGGCGCAGATCAGCGCCGGCAACGCCCAGGTCGAGCAGGCCCAGGCGGGGCTCATCTTCGCCCAGCAGCAGAACGCGCGCTATCGCGATTTGGCACTCAAGGGCTCGGGCAGCGTCCAGAACGAACAGCAATACAGCTCTCAGCTTCATCAGCAGGAAGCCGGCTTCGCCAGCGCGCAAGCGAGCCTGAAGGTGGCGCAGCGGCAGCTCGCGGCGCTGCAGGCCCAGCGTGCCAGCGCTACCGCGACGCTGGCGCAGATGCAGGCCCAGCGCGACGAGGCGCAGCTCAATCTCTCCTATACGACGGTCACGGCGGCCCAGCCGGGGCGTGTCGTCAATCTCGGCGCCGCCGTCGGCCAGTTCGCCCAGGCCGGCACGGCGCTCACGATGTTCGTCCCCGACGACATCTGGGTTGCCGCGAATTACAAGGAGACCGAGCTTGACGCCATCCGGCCGGGGCAGGCGGCGACATTGTCGATCGACGCCTATCCGGAACGCAAGATCCGGGGACATGTCGACAGCGTTCAGCCCGGATCGGGCGCCGCTTTCTCGGTGCTGCCGCCGCAGAACGCCACCGGCAATTACGTGAAGATCGTGCAGCGCGTTCCCGTCAAGATCGTCATGGACAATCCGCCGGCCGATGTCGCCCTGGGTCCCGGCATGTCGGTGGTGCCCACCGTGCGGATCAATCCCAATCCGTCGCTTTATGAGCGGCTGAGGGCCTGGCTGTGAGCAGGTCGACGGCCGTCGCGGCGCCTGCATCCGGCGCCGTGCCCGCTGCCGCCGAGGGCGCGCCCTGGATCCTCGCGATCCTGGTTGCCCTGGCGAGCTTCATGGAGGTGCTCGACACCACCATCGCCAATGTGGCGCTGCCTTATGTCGCCGGCGATATGGGGGTGAGCCAGGACGAATCCTCCTGGGTCGTGACGACCTATCTGGTCGCCAATGCGGTCATCCTGACGGCCAGCAGCTTTCTCGCCCGCATGCTGGGCCGCAAGAGATTCTTCCTCATCTGCCTGGCGGCCTTCACCATCAGTTCGGTGTTGTGCGGCTTTGCCTGGAACCTGGATGCGCTGCTGACCTTCCGCATTCTTCAGGGGCTCGGCGGCGGCGGCATGGTGCCGGTGGCACAATCGATCCTCGCGGATTCCTTCCCGCCGTCCCGGCGCGGCCAGGCTTTCGCGCTCTTCGGCATCGCCGTCGTCGTGGCGCCGGTGGTCGGACCGACGCTCGGCGGCTGGCTGGCCGATAATCTTTCCTGGCGCTGGTGCTTCCTGATCAACGGCCCGGTCGGCGTGGCGACGATCGCGCTGATCTCCAGCATCCTGCACGAAGCGGCGCCGGGAAAGTCCGGGGGCAAGAGCGGGAAGAACAGCTTCGACCTGATCGGCTTCCTGCTGGTCGCGACCTTCCTCGGCAGCCTGGAGATCATGCTGGACCGGGGCGTCGAGGATGACTGGTTCGGCTCGCCCTTCATCATTCGCGCCGCTGTCATCTGCGCGTCCGCCTTCGTCTTGATGATCCCTTGGGAAATGAGCCGGGCCAATCCGATGATCGATCTGCGGATGGTGGCGACGCGGCAATTCGGCACCTGCTTTTTCGTCATGCTGGCGGTCGGCATCATTCTGCTGGGCACCACCCAATCCTTGCCCCAGCTCGTGCAGGATGATTTCGGCTATACCGCGACCCAGGCCGGGCTCGTCCTGTCGCCGGGCGGTATCGTCGCCATGGCGATGATGTTCATCACCGGCCGGCTGACCACCAAAGTGCAGCCGAAATATCTGATCTGTGTCGGCGCGATCATCACCGCGTTCTCGATGTATCAATTGACCAATATCTATGCGGATATCGGCTTCTGGTTCTTCGCGAAGTCGCGCATGCTGCTCAGCATCGGCATTTCCCTGATCTTCCTGCCGATCATGAGTGCGTCCTATAGCGGCATTCCGAGGGACAAGACCGATCAGGCCTCGGCGCTGATCAACGCGGCGCGCAATACCGGCGGCTCGATCGGCATCTCCATCGCAGCCAATATCCTGGCGCATCGCGGACAGTTTCATCAGAACCGTCTGGTTGAGAGTCTCATTCCCTCCAGCCCGCAATACCAGTCCAGCCTGCAGCAGATCACCGCTTATTTCACGGGGCAGGGCAGCGCGCCATCCCTGGCTCATCAACAGGCGATCGGCTGGATCGGACAGGCCGTGCAGGCGCAATCCTCCTTGCTCTCCTATATCGACGCCTATTGGGTCCTGGCCATGATCGCGTTTGCCGCCGTGCCGATGGCGCTCTCCTTGAGCAAGGTGCAGCTCGGCGGACCGGCGCCCAGCGCCCATTAACGTCAGGGCACATTGACTCACGCCAGGGAGCCACGACAGGCGTCTGGATCCGCTTTTCAATGAGCAGGCGGGTCCGGAGATGAAAACTCCCTGCTGCTGATGGCGAGTTTGGTGGAACAGCTCGATCAGCTCGCCGAGGGGATCTCCGAAGAATTCGCTAGTCCGTTGGGGCGGGTCACGATATCGTTGCGGAACCTTATAATCTGGTGTTCGCTTTGATATGCGTTGGTAAGCTGGGATGAACGATTTTGCCGACGCATTTTGGAAGGCCGCCAGCCTTATCGGCCATATAGATGCCGAACTGCGTGAGATCGTTTTCCTTTCGCTTGGCGTCAGCCTGACGGCGAGTTTTTTCGCTTTCGCGATTGGGGCGCCTTTCGGCACGGCCCTGGCCATTTACCGCATCCGCGGGCAGGGTGTGTTGATCGTTATCGCCAACGCATTGCTCGGATTGCCCCCCGTCGTTGTCGGTCTTGCCGTTTACCTCTTGCTGTCGCGATCGGGACCACTGGGGTCGCTCGGCATTCTGTTCACGCCGACAGCCATGGTCATCGCCCAGGCGATCCTCGGTATGCCAATCGTCATTGCGCTCGTTCACCGAATGATGGTGGACGTATGGGCCAGTTACGGCGATGCCTTCCTGGTCGATGGAGCCTCACGCCCACGTGCCGCGTTGTCGCTTATGTGTATCACCCGCGAGGGGATGCTGACGGCGTTTCTCGCCGCTTTTGGCCGGGCGATCAGCGAGGTGGGCGCGATCATCATCGTCGGCGGCAATGTGAGGGATTACACACGTACGATGACGACGGCCATCGCGCTGGAGACGAGCAAGGGAGATTTGAGCTTCGCGCTTGCCCTGGGCATCATTCTTGTGATCCTGTCGATGACCGTGAGTGCGTTGAGTTTTATCTTGGGGCGGCTCCTGACGGGCCGCTGAAATCTAAAGAGATCGCAGGGGAGGCCTTACATGAAGCGTTGGTTCGACTCACTTCGTATCCTGGCAATCGTGGCACTTGCCTCGCTGGGCTCTCAGGCTTGGGCACAGGACGATTCGATTATTGTCGCATCGACGACCTCAACGCAGGACTCCGGCCTGTTCGACTACTTGCTGCCGATCGTCAAGCAGAAGACGGGCATTCAAGTGAAAGTACTGGCGCAAGGCACCGGCCAGGCGCTCGATACCGCGCGCCGCGGCGATGCCGACGTGGTATTCGTTCACGCCAAATCAGCCGAAGAGAAGTTCCTCGCAGAAGGGTATGGCGTGAAGCGCTATCCCGTCATGTACAATGATTTCGTGATCATCGGCCCGAAGGACGATCCGGCAGGCATCAAGGGCAAGGACCCCGTGGCGGCTCTGCAAACCATCAAGGCCAGGGCCGTGCCGTTCGTTTCCCGCGGGGATCATTCCGGAACCCACATGGCCGAGCTCAAGCTCTGGCAACAAGCGGGCGTCGATATCGCGAAAGACCATGGCTCCTGGTACAAGGAAATCGGCCAGGGGATGGGGGCCGCGCTGAACATGGCCTCGGCATCGAACGCCTATGTGCTTGCTGATCGCGGCACATGGCTCGCGTTCCAGAATCGCGGCAACCTCGCTATCCTCGTTGAGGGCGACAAGCGCCTATTCAACCAGTATGGGGTGATACTGGTAAATCCGGCCAAGAATCCGGCGGTGAAGCGGGAAGCTGGACAGCGTTTCATTGACTGGCTCATCTCGCCGGAGGGACAAAGCGCGATCGCCGGCTACAAGATCAAAGGCCAGCAGCTTTTCTACCCCAATGCGAACGATCCCAAGGCCTGAGAGGTTTCACAGGCCTGTCGCCTTGCAAGTGACCTTCTTTGCCTTGGATATTGGGTAAGCGTTTTTCGGCTCTCAGGCATCAGGCTGCTGATGATCGTGCCGGGGCGTGTCGGTCGACATGTTGGTCATGGTAGAGCCGTGCGCTACGGGGCGGCTCTACCTTGAAGGCATCTTGGTGCTGATCGGACCGCCGAGACCCTCTTGGTGATTCCCCAACTGACGCTGCTCATGCCACCTCGCGACGGTGGCTATTCGTATACCAATAAGCGAAGAAGCGGCTGCAATAGCTCGCTTCTCTTCTTCACGCGGCGCCAGTGCGTACATTGTGGCCTGGATATTGCTCCGCCCATCTAACTGCCCATGAGGCAAATGAGTGGGCACCATGCTCACTTCACAACGACGATCTCAGGCAGAGCGAAGAAGATTGAAGGGTGGCCCGGACGCCATCGGTTCAGATGCATACCGACATGGGAGCTCAGTGACTCCGGCGCTCGTCGGGCAAGTGGCACACATATGGTGCAACCATCATTGTGTGCAGTGATGACAGCGTGAGTACATCTACCCTCACGCAAGAGACAGTCTCCTTTCCCGTCATTGACTTTTCTTGCGGTCCGCTTGCCTGCCGGATCCTTGTCATCGATCTTTCTGCATTTCATGGGAACCGCTCTGCACACGAGCTGTTAGCTGAGGGGAGAGTTCACGGGCCTCGTGAGCATCATGGGGGAGGGCAAGCCGGCAACTGGTGCCGGAAAGCAACAGGAGACGCAGCGATGCTACAGGCGGAGAAGTTCAGCGGCGACGCATATCTCGACGGCACCTATCTCGATCTGACCGGCGGCACCTGGCATCTGCAGGATTCCCGTATGAAGGCGCGTTGGATCCTGGAGATGCTGGAGCAACAGCATCTGACGCATGTCGGCCAGGTCTGCGAGATCGGCTGTGGTGCTGGCGGTATCCTTGCGACGTTGCAGTCGGAGCTGCCGCGATCCGCCTGTTTCACCGGCTATGACATCAGCCCGCAGGCGCATGAGATGAGCCAGCGTTTCGAGAACGAGCATTGCCGGTTCGTCCTCGGCGATGCCTTCGCGGACCGGGAGGGATTCGATCTGGTCATGGCGATCGATGTCTTCGAGCATGTCGAGGATTGTTTCGACTTCCTGCGCCGGGCCCGCGATAAGGGCCGTTTCAAGATCTATCATGTGCCGTTGGATGTACATGCCAGCGGCGTGATGCGCGGGGCCAATGCCTGGGACAGTTCCGGCCATATCCATCTCTTCACGCTGGAGACGGCTTTGCGATCGGTCGAATATGCCGGCCATCGCATCATCGACTGGCGCCTGACCAATGGTGCCGGCGAACTGCCGAACCGCAAGCTCCGCACCCGGGCGACCAATGCCGTCCGTTATGCGCTGCGCAAGATGGCCTCCGATCGATTCGTGGCGCGGGTCCTGGGCGGTTATTCGGTCCTGATCCTGGCGGAATAGCGCCGGCCGCCCGAGCTGCCCGGACTGATCCTTGTCGGCTAATCCCTGCCGTCTGATCCCTGTCATCTGACGTATGCCGGCCAGCTCGGTCGAACCGGGCATCCCGTGTAACCCGTCCTGCCCGCGCAACCTGTCCTGTCTGTCTGGCCCACCCGATCCGGACCGTTTTATCCGATCTGGCGGGAAGAGTTTGAGCGGCGCGGCCGGACCCGTTACACTGCCCCCGTCGGCGGGTGCCCGTTCATGCGGCCGCCTTTATCGTGCTTCTTATTACCGGGGGAATTCCACCATGACCATCAGCGTGGTTCTGTTGCAGCCGCTGATCGCTCTTCTGGCCGGCATCCTGATTCTCGTCATGCCGCGCCTGCTCAATATCATCGTCGCGCTCTATCTCATCCTGTTCGGCATCGTCGGCCTGTGGCCGCATCTCGTCAGGTGAGGCGACGGCGTCCGATTTAAGGACGGCATCCAATGTGAAACGGCACCGCGCGGGATCGCGCGGTGCCGTTCGGTTTCGGGCAATTGGGTCAGGTCACGACACGCTTTGCCGCGCGCCCTGGACCCGGATGGAGCTGGCCTGCGGACCCATCGGTCCCTCGCTGACGGCCCGGGTGACATGGACCATGGTGCCGCGCTTCAATTGGTCGAAGCGTCCGTCGACCACGGCGTTGCGGGTGAAATAGAGGCTGTCGCCCTCGGTGATTTCCACGAAGCCGTAATCCTCCAACGGCTCGAGCTGGGTGACGCAGCCGGTTTCGCCGGCACCTTCATGCTGCTTCACGTCGCGCGAAATGACGCGGGTGATATCCTCCAATTGCCGCTCGGCGACCTCGAAGGCATTGATGATGACGGCGAAGTTGTCGCCCTTGGCGTCACGCCGTTCATCGGATTTCTTGACGACGAGGGTCGGGCGGCCGGGAACGTCGAGTTCGATGGAGATGCCGAGCGGCGATTTCGCATTGGCGGTCTTGGCCGGCAGCTCCACGACGACACGACAGGCAATGAGGCGCGGAAAGTATCGGTCGAGGCGTTCGACCCGGTCGCGGATCATGTTCTCCACATGCGGTGAGCTGTCCATGTTCTTGAAGCTGATCTGAAGTGCTTTTTGCATCGGCAATCCTCATCGACAAAACACTCTGTCGACGCCCCTCACACCGGTGATCCAGACTCTGTCTGGCGGTCCGACCTGCTGATCCACCCTGCCGATCAACAGGGACTTCCGACGACGTCATCGCCGGGGAATCCCACCAGTCGGGCGCGTCGAGAGGAAGCCTAGCGCGTCCGGCCCGGCGATGCCAGTGGGGAAGTTCCACAACCGGGTGACAGATGGCCCGGCGGCATAATACCCCAATGACGTGAGGCCCCAGTGGCATAAGACCCCAGTGGCGTGAGGCTCCCTTGATTTGTGCCCTTAGTGATGTGGGAGCTTCGTGGGATGGCCCTGGGCTCGTCGTCCTGAGACGGCTGGCGTTTCGTAGATGTTGCGGCGACAGATGTCCTAACCCGCAACATGCGCCGCACAAAGTTGGCATTTGATGTTTCGTCGCTTGCCACCACCCCCTCACCCCAACCCTCTCCCGCCCCGTCGGCGTAGACCGACATGTCTCCCGCTCCGTCGGCGTAGACCGACATGTCTCCCGTTCCGTCGGCGTAGGGTCACATGCGTCGGCAGGGGAGAGGGAGCACTGTTGCGGGCACTGTACGACACGACACCTACCCAGATACGTGCATCCACTCAGTTGTCACCCCCGGGCTTGACCCGGGGGGCCATGGTGAAAGCAGTACACGGCATCTCCCGTGGATTGCCGGGTCAAGCCCGGCAATGACAAACGAGTGGATGTAAGTGTCGCGCAAAGCCCGCAACAGTGCTCCCTCTCCCTGCCGACGCATGTGGGCCTACGCCGACAGAGCGGGAGAGGGGGCATCCGGTAGTACAGACACTAACCCGAGAGTACCCGACTTAGAAATCCATGCCGCCCATCCCGCCCATGCCGCCGCCGGGCATCGGCGGAGCGGCGTCGGTACGCGGCTTCTCGGCGATCATCGCTTCGGTGGTGATCAGCAGGCCGGCGATCGAAGCGGCGTCCTGCAGGGCGGTGCGCACCACCTTGGCGGGATCGATCACGCCGGCGGCGACGAGATCCTGATAGGCACCGGTCGCCGCATTGAAGCCCAGGGTGTATTGCGTCTGCTCCAACAATTTGCTGACCACCAGCGAGCCGTCCTCGCCGGCATTGAGGGCGATCTGGCGGGCAGGGACCTGGACGGCGCGGCGGACGATGTCGATGCCAGCTTTCTGGTCGGGGTTCTCCGTCTTCAGGCCTTCGATCGCCTTGGTGGCGCGCAGCAGGGCGATGCCGCCGCCCGGCAGGACGCCTTCCTCGACGGCGGCGCGGGTCGCATGCAGGGCATCGTCGACGCGGTCCTTGCGCTCCTTGACCTCGATCTCGGTGGCGCCCCCGACCTTGATGACGGCAACGCCGCCCGCCAGCTTGGCGAGGCGCTCCTGCAATTTCTCGCGGTCGTAATCCGAGGTTGTCTCCTCGATCTGGGCGCGGATCTGGGCGCAGCGCGCCTCGATCTCCTTCTTCTTGCCGGCGCCGCTGACGATGGTGGTGTTTTCCTTGTCGATGGTCACGCGCTTGGCCCGGCCCAGCATGGCGATGGTGACATTCTCCAGCTTGATGCCGAGATCCTCCGAAATCACCTGGGCCGCGGTGAGGATG
>CAYOQR010000025.1:0-67574 GCA_964406155.1 uncultured Rhodospirillaceae bacterium
CTCCCTCGCCTCAGCCCGCCTCTGGATGCGAATTTATGAGTCCACTACCTAGAAGGCGGGGATCAAAGGAACTTGCTGACGATGGCAGCCGTCGCTGCCTGCCCTTCTTCGGTCAGGCCGGCAACAACACCCGCGCGCTCGGCGGCGGTGCGGTTCTGGCTCATCTTCCATTTACCTTCGAGGCGGGAGATGGGCAGGGCGAAGCCGACGATCGCCTTCAAATTGGCCTGGATGAAATCGCTCGGCGCGTCGCTCACGGCCCAGGGCTTGGCCCGGCCGGCTTCATGCCGCTCCGTCAGGCCGGTGACAACCTTTAACAGATGCTCGGGATCTTCGAAGACCCGTAGCCGTCCATAGGCGTGAACAGCAACATAGTTCCAGGTCGGCACTACCTTGCCGGTCTCCGTTTTCGTGGGGTACCAGGACGGCGTAACATAAGCATCTGGCCCAAGAAAAATCGCCAGGGCCTCGGTTTCGGTGGAAACCTGTTTCCATTGCGGGTTGGCTCGGGCGACATGGCCGTAGAGCGTGCCATAAGGTGCGCTGCCATCCGCATTCGGCGTGGGATCGAGCAGAAGGGGAATGTGGCTTGCCTCCAGTCCCGCACTGCCGAGGGTGACGAAGGTGGCAAGGCCTGCGTCCCGTATGGCTTGATGCAGGACCGGGAGATGCTCTTCCTTGAAATGGGCCGGCTGGTACATGGCAGCTATAATCCTAGAGTTTCCAACAATCTAGCGTGGTGCCGGCGGCGGTGACAGCGCCGGATTTGTTCCGGCCGTGGAACCACCTGTCAGTTCTTCGGCCGGTGAAGATCGTCATCGGACCAGGAGATCAGGAACAGGAGGACCGTTTTCTTCTGAAAGGAGGCGGTCGGCTGTGGATGTGAGAAGGAGATCAACGTCCCCTGCTTGGCGTCGTAGCTGGTGGCGGCGAATTTGGCGATACCTTGTTGTGTCTCCCGCTTGTAGAAGGCGATTTCCGGGGAACTGAAGGTGCCGGCGAGGGGAATGGGAATATCGAGCTTCGGAAGTCCGACGAGCATCGACCGTTCATCGATGGACAAGGCGCCGGAGCGTATTTCGACGATGGTCTCCGCCTTGCTGCGGTCATTGGTCAACCGCAGGCCCTGCCGGAGCAGGTGGTCGCGGATGGCACCGATGGCATATTTACCGTCATATCCCTCGAAATTCTGTGCATCGACGAAGACGAGCTGGTTTTTCGGAAGATCGAGGGTGAGGCTCTCCGCCGCTTTGTCGGCGGCGGTGGAGATCAGAAGCTGCTCCGTTGCCGTTCGCTGCGGATCGGAACTGCGCACGGTTGTGCAGCCGGTGACCGCCAAGATGGCCAAGGCCACGATGGAATTCTGAAAATGCATTTACACCTCCGCTGCGCCGTGGATAGCCGGATCATGGGATGAGACAGGATGGGGAACACGGTGCCGGGAAACGGCGTGGGTGAACCGTCGCCGGTCGCGCTGGACGCCCGGTGAATTCTCGGCGGGCCCGCCAGAAACGACGCCAGAGTTTATGCTCCATCTTCCGCCGATGGCACCGATCGCGGCGCGGGCTCACGCATTCTTGACCATTGCATCGGTTGCTGCGCGGAAGGGCGGGTTCTTGGCCGATCGACGTCCGGCTATGGAACCATTTGACAAAGGCGGCACTCAGTGGTATTTAACTATATAGTTAAATAACGAGTTGGTTAAATAGGATATGCCAACGGATCGTTTGAGCATGACCTTCGCGGCCCTGGCGGACCCGACGCGCCGGGCCATCCTGGCGCGGTTGGCAACGGGCGAAACCTCCGTCAGCGATCTGGCGGAGCCATTCGATATGAGTCTTCCGGCCGTTTCCAAGCATCTCAAGGTGCTGGAACGGGCCGGTCTGGTGGTGCGGGGGCGGTCGGCACAATGGCGCCCCTGCCGGCTCGATGCTGGCCCTTTACAGGATGCCGCCGGCTGGCTCGACTATTACAGCCGCTTCTGGGGCGAGAGCCTGGATCGCCTCGGCGATTATCTACAGCGGCTGGAGGCCGATGGAGAGACCGGAGATGGAGGCGGTTCGTAATCCGCAACCGTCGGAACTGGAGCCCAGGGTGGAGCGTCTATAGCGCATCACGTCCGCGACCAAGGTTCCGCGAAGCAACGTGCCAGTGGGACTTGGCACACCGTCATGACATTGCATTGCCAGCGGCGGAAGTTGTCACGCCGCGATCCGGTCCTCGCGCCAAGTACGAATGAATCACGACAGGAGAGTCGAATATGCAACCGCATAAGATCGTTTCTCGCGAAGAGTGGTTGACGGCACGCCGGATACATTTGGCCCGGGAAAAGGAGCTGACACGGCTTCGCGACCAGCTCCATGCCGAGCGGCGTGAACTGCCTTGGGTAAGGGTCGAGAAGCCCTATGTTTTCGACGGGCCGAACGGCAAGGAAAGCCTGGGTGATCTATTCGGCGGCAACAGCCAGTTGATCGTCTATCACTTCATGTTCGGCCCGGACTGGCAGCAAGGCTGTCCCTCCTGTTCCTTCCTGGCCGATCATATCGATGGTGCCGACATGCATCTCCGGCATCACGACGTGTCTGTCGTGGTGGTGTCGCGGGCGCCATGGCCGAAGATCGAGGCATTCAAGAAACGCATGGGGTGGAAGTTCAAATGGGTTTCCTCTTATGCCAATGACTTCAATTTCGACTATCACGTCTCGTTCACGGCGGAAGACAAGGCCTCGGGCAAGGCCTACTATAATTACGAAACGGGCGATTACATGTTCGACGAATTGCCCGGTATCAGCGTCTTCCTGCGTGATCCCGCCGACGGCGTTTTCCATACCTATTCAGCTTATGCGCGGGGCGGGGACATTCTGCTCGGGGCCTATAATTATCTCGATATGACGCCGAAGGGCCGTAACGAAACGGTCATCATGGATTGGATCCGGCATCATGATAGATATGAAGGCAGCACCGGCAGCATCGCCTGCTGCGGCACCGCGCATGAAACGGACCCCATCTCGGAGATGCGGGAGAAGTTGCGGAGCGGTGCTGCCTGAAAGCTTCACCCATCCAGACTGCACAATTCAAGACTGCACAATGATTTTCTCCTCTGAAAGGAAACATCATGCTCGTTCAATCTTATCTGTTTTTCGACGGTCGTTGTGAAGAAGCGATCAATTTCTATAAGGAGGCAGTCGGCGCCGAGGTGACGATGCTGATGCGCTTCAAGGACGCGCCGGAACCGCCGCAGCCGGGCATGGTGCCGCCCGGCTCCGAGGACAAGATCATGCACAGCGCTTTACGGATCGGCGAGACGACGGTGATGGCCTCCGACGGCCATTGTCAGCAGAAAGCGCATTTCGACGGCTTTTCCCTTTCGCTCACGGTCGCCAATGAGGCGGAAGCCAAGAAGCGGTTCGACGCGCTTGCCAAAGGCGGAGAGGTCAGGATGCCCCTCGGCAAGACATTCTTTTCGCCGTGTTTCGGCATGCTTGCTGACCGTTTCGGCGTCGGCTGGATGGTGATCGTGGCGCATTGATTACCATCCTGCTTGCTCATTAAGCCGGGTCACCCGGCCGTCGACTGAACATGGCGCTTGTTGCGGTCCTCCGTAGGCCGGCAACAGGCGCCATTGCCTTGCGCCGAAAAAGTGCCGGGAAAATCCCGAGAAAAAATTTTCGCGGCCTTGTCGATTTCGCCGGATCTCGTTCGTCGGATACATGAGCGAGGATGATTTACCGGCCGGAACAGCCGGAGCAGGTCGCTCCCGACAGCAATCTGATGGAGATTTCATGATGCGTTTCATGATCATTCGCAAGGCCGACAAGCAGACCGAAGCCGCCGTCATGCCGAGTACGGAACTCCTGGCAGCCATGGGTAAATATATGGAAGACATGGGAAAAGCCGGCGTTCTGCTGGGCGGCGAGGGATTGCATCCGAGCGCGAAGGGGATCCGGGTCAAGTTTTCCAAGGGGCAATCCAAGGTGATCGACGGGCCTTTCGCCGAAACCAAGGAACTGATCGCGGGTTATTGCCTGATCCAGGTCAAGTCGCTGCAGGAGGCGATCGACTGGGTCAAGCGTTGGCCGGCGCTGGACGGCGACGGCGAGGTTGAACTCGAGATCCGGCAGATCTTCGAGGCGGAGGATTTCGGGGCGGAATTCACGCCGGAACTGCGGGAGGCCGAAGATAAGCTGCGCGCCGAGATCGCCGCGCAAACCCGCTGAAAGCCTCATCGCAAGATCCGGAAGGAGAACAGACCATGCGTTTCATGATGCTGATGATCCCCAAGGGCTATGAATCGGCAAAGCCGGGAACGATGCCGAGTGCCGAGGCCGTGGCGGCGATGATGAAATATAACGAATCCCTGCAGAAGGCCGGCGTGCTGGTGGCTCTGGACGGACTTCATCCGCCTTCCATGGGAGCCCGCGTGACTTTTCCCGGCGGCAAACCGAAGGTGACAGATGGTCCCTTTGCCGAGGCAAAGGAGGTGCTCGGCGGCTATTGGATGATCCAGGTCAGGTCCAGGGCCGAGGCAATCGAATGGGCCTCGCGGTGTCCTGCCTCGGAGAACGAGACCATCGAAATCCGCCAAGTGCAGGAGCTGTCGGATTTTCCCGACGACGTGCAGGCCGTCGCCACGAAGTATCCGGAGATGCAGCCGGGCAAGACGCAGAAGTGAGGCCGGTATCCTGACCGTTTCACCCCGATCCCGTATTCCGTCATGCGGGATCGGGCGTGCCTTGTTTATCCGCCATGGCGCCGAGGGTGCATGGCGTGGAAGTTGTTAGAGGGGAATTCAGCGTGCTCAAGGTTATTTCCATCATTCTCGGCCTGATCGTCATTCTCGCCGGCGGTCTGCTGATCTATGCCGCCAGCAAGCCGGATACATTCCGTGTCGCCCGGACAATCAGCATCAAGGCGCCGCCGGAAAAGATTTACGCGATGATCGAGGACTTCCATAAATGGAACTCCTGGTCGCCTTACGAGAAGAAGGATCCGGCGATGACGCGGACCTATAGCGGGCCGGAGAGCGGCTTGGGATCGGTCTATGCCTGGAGCGGCAACAGCGATATCGGCCAGGGGCGGATGGAGATCATCGAGGCGACGCCGTCGAGCAAGATCGCCATCAAGCTGGACTTCATGAAGCCGTTCGAGGCGCATAATGTCGCCTCCTTCATCCTGGAACCCAAGGGCGAGATGACCGAGCTCACCTGGGCGATGGACGGCCCCAGCCCCCTGATTGCCAAGGTGATGGGGATCTTCTTCAACATGGACAAGATGATCGGCAATGATTTCGAGGCCGGGCTGGCCAATTTGAAGACGATCGCCGAACAATAGGCGAAGAGATCCGATACCGGCCCCTCTTGGGGCCGGCTGCCGAGGCCTTGCGGGAAAGAGGCCATGGTGGTCTGATCGGCCACCATGGCGAATACCGAGATACGACAGGCGATCGATGCTATCTGGCGGATCGAGGCGGCGACATTGATCGCTGGTCTCGCGCGGATGCTGCGCGATGTGAATCTGGCTGAAGAGCTGGCTCAGGACGCCTTGGTGATCGCCCTCGAGAAATGGCCGGAAACGGGTATCCCGGAGAAGCCCGGGGCCTGGCTGATGGCGACAGCGAAGCGCCGGGCGATCGACCGGCTGCGGCGGCATCGGTTGCTCGATCGTAAGCATGTCGAACTGAGCCATGAGATAGCGCAGCGCCAGGAATGGGCGACGGCGGATGCCGAAGCGGTGCTCGATGCCGAGATGGATGAGGAAGTGGGCGACGATCTCTTGCGCCTGATTTTCACCGCCTGTCATCCGGTGCTGTCGGCGGAAGCCCGTGTCGCGCTGACCTTGCGGTTGCTGGGTGGGTTGACGACCGATGAGATTGCCCGGGCCTTCCTGGTCTCCGAACCGACCATTGCCCAGCGCATCGTGCGGGCCAAGCGCAGCCTGGCCGATGCCCATGTTCCCTTCGAGGTGCCGCGTGGCGAGGAACTGGGCCAGCGTCTCGCGACGGTACTCGAGGTCATCTATCTCATCTTCAATGAAGGTTATGCGGCCACGGCGGGCGACGATTGGATGCGGCCCGCGCTGTGCGAGGAAGCATTGCGTCTCGGCCGTATCCTGGCAGGGCTTGCCCCGCAGGAACCGGAAGTCCAAGGCCTCGTTGGCCTGATGGAGATCCAGGCATCACGACTGCGGGCGCGGACCGGGCCGTCAGGCGAGCCGATCCTGTTGCTCGACCAGAACCGCGCACTTTGGGATCAGTTGCTGATCCGGCGCGGCCTGACGGCGCTGGCCCATGGCCGTATGCTGACCGGTGCGACGGAAGCGGGAGCCGGTCTCGAGGCCGCCGGTGCTTATCTGCTGCAAGCCGAGATCGCCGCCTGTCATGCCCGTGCGGTGACGGCGGTGGAAACCGATTGGTCCCGTATCGCGGCGCTTTATGCTGTTTTGTCCACTGTCACACCGTCACCGGTGATCGACCTCAACCGCGCCGTCGCCCTGTCCATGGCCGAGGGGCCGGCCGCCGGGCTGGAAATCGTTGACCGGCTGCTGTCCGAGCCGGCTCTGAAAAACTATCATCTGCTGCCCACGGTGCGCGGCGACCTGCTCGAGAAACTGGGCCGGCTGGCGGAAGCCCGCATGGCGTTCGAGCAGGCCGCCAGTCTCACCCGCAATGCCCGTGAGCGCGAGTTGCTGCGGGCCCGCGCCGCCGCATGCGGCTAATCGTCAGGCGACGATGGTGGCGGGGAAGCCGGGCGCCCGCAGATCCGTGCCGACGGCGTCTTCCAGCAGTTTCACCACCTGCGACGACCAGGCATCGCCGCCATATTGCGCGCGGGCACGGATGAAGGTCTGTTCCACCATGCCGGCAAGATCGAGCGGGACACCGAATTCGCGGCCGAGTTCATGGGCGAAATGTAGATCCTTGCAGGCGAGATCCATGGTGAAGCCGATATTATAGCTGCCATTCAGGATCACCTGGCTTTCCGTCTCATGGACGAAGCTGTTGCCGGAGCTTGCCTTGATGACGGCGAAAGCCTGGGCGAGATCGATGCCGCCGCGCTTCGCCAGCATCAGGGCCTCACCCGCCGCCACCAGATGGATGAAGGCCAGCATATTGGTGATCACCTTGATCACTGAGGCGCTGCCGACCGGCCCGATATGGAAGACCTGCCCGCCGATGGCGTGGAAGACCGGCATATGTGCCTCGAAGAGCGCCTTGTCGCCACCGACCAGCACGGTGATCTCGCCACTGGCGGCCTTATGGACGCCGCCGGTCACCGGGGCTTCCAGGCAATGAATACCCTTGCTCGCCGCCAAGGAGGCGAGGCGTTTCAGGTCATGCAGGTCGTTGGTACTGCAATCGATCCAGGTACCCCCCCGGCGGAGCCCATCGAGAATACCGTTGTTGCCGGCCACCACGGCTGTTACGGCAGCGGGTGAGGGAAGGCAGGTTATGACGCTGTCTGACCGGGCCGCGACCGCAGCAGGCGAGGTGGCCCATTGGGCGCCGGCCGCGATCAATTTGCGGGCGGCCTCCTGATCGAGGTCATGAACCGTCACCTCAAAACCGGCGCGAACCAGGCTCATCGCCAGGTGAAAGCCGAGATTGCCGAGGCCGATGAAGCCGATCTGGCGGAACATGGGCGTATCCTTTGCAAATTTCATGTGTGGCGCATCCTGCGCCGATGCGGTGTTGGGGGCGGGGCGCTCAGACCGGCCGGTCGTGCATTTCGAGATGCAATTGCGTGCCGGTATAGGGATGCGCGAGCGCGACCGCTTCATTCAATTCCACGCCGAGCCCCGGTTCGCGCGGCGGGATGACATAGCCGTCCTGCCATTGAATCGGCTTCTTCAGGATCTGGCTGTGGAAGCCGGTCCAGGTCTGGATGCTTTCCAGGATGAGGAAATTGGGAATGCAGGCGCTGAGCTGGATATTCGCGGCACCTTCGATCGGTCCGCAATAGAGATGCGGTGCTACCTGGGCGTAATGCGTCTCCGCCATGCCGGCGATCTTCTTCGCTTCCAGGATGCCGCCGACCCGGCCGAGGGCCATTTGCAGAATGGCCGCGGCCTTGCAATT
The DNA here is from genome assembly GCA_964406155.1 of uncultured Rhodospirillaceae bacterium. Classification (GTDB taxonomy): domain Bacteria; phylum Pseudomonadota; class Alphaproteobacteria; order Dongiales; family Dongiaceae; genus Dongia_B. The sequence goes on from CAYOQR010000025.1 coordinate 8,074, forward strand.
CAACAGGCGGGCGAATTCGTATTTTGTGGTCAAGCGTTCGCCGGCGGCGATGGGAATGCTGGTCTGGGCCGCGACCCTGGCCATTTCCTCCGGCATTTCCGGCGGTGTCGGTTCCTCGAACCACAGGGGATCGGCTGGTTCCAGGCGCTTCGCCAGCCGGATGGCGCCGGCCGGCGTCAATTGGCCATGGGTGCCGAACAGCAGGTCGCATTTGCCGCCAACGGCGGCACGCAGGGTCCGGACGAATTTCTCGGTATGCTCCAGGGCTTCCAGCGATAGCTGCCGGGGATCGAAGGCGGAATAGGGACCGACCGGATCGAATTTGACGGCGGTGAAACCCTGCTTCACATAGGCAACGGCCCGCTCGGCGGCGAGATCCGCGTCGCGATAGACATCGGCGGTGTCGCCATCCTCGGGATAGAGATAGGAATAGCTGCGCAGTTTCTCATGCACCTGGCCGCCCAGCAGCTCATAGATCGGTTTGTCGAGTTCCTTGCCGATGATGTCCCAGCAGGCGGTTTCGATGCCGCTGAGGATGCCGAGGAGAGATGGGTCGGGGCGCTGGGTATAGCCGCTGGAATAGACGATGCGCCACAGCTTCTCGATCTTGAAGGGATCGCTGCCGATCACCTGCCGGGCGCAGACATCCTCGATCATCTTGGCGACGACATGGGGGTGGAACGGGACGGAATAGACCTCGCCGATACCCTCGACGCCACTGTCGGTCGTCAGTTTAACGAAGATGAAGTAGCGGCCGCCGAAATGCGGGGGCGGGTTGCCGACCACATAGGTTTTGGCATCGGTGATTTTCATTCCCTGACGCTCCCCATTGTGTCGCTGCGTTATCGCCGCTTTCTATTTCAGTTAACTCAAATGCTATCAGAGGCCTTTGACAACTGAATTTTTACGCCCTAATGATTCAATTCAGCTAAATCATAGGTCGTCTTGCCGATGAGGTTGCCACCGCTCACAGCGCTTCGTCATTTCGACGCCGCCGCACGTCATCTCAGCTTCAAGAAAGCCGCCGAAGAGCTTGCCGTCAGTCCGGCGGCGGTGACGCACCAGATCAAGCTGCTGGAAGAATTCCTCGGCAAGCCTCTCTTCATTCGCGAGACCCGGCGCATCCTTCTGACCGAGGCCGGCGAGCGGCTGGCGCGAACCGTGTCGCACAGCTTTCGCGAGCTGGCCGATGTCGCCAGGCAGATTGCCGCCGCACCCGATGCCGATTTCGTGACGGTCAAACTGGGGCGTTATATCGGCGCGCGATGGCTGTCGCCACGGTTGCGGGATTTCTGGTCAAGCTATCCGGCGGTCGATCTCAGGCTGCACCATTCGGTCGATGAATTGCCCGATGATCCGCCTGATATCGATCTCGCCATTCTGTGGGGCAATGGCATATGGCCCGGTCTGGTGGTCGAGCCCCTGATCTCGATCCAGTCCATTCCACTTTGCGCACCCGCGTTGCTTGCAGCAGCATCGAGCTTCCTGGCAGCACCGACGACCGGGGCCAGATTGCTGCTTCATTATCGTGATCACGCGAGCTGGCGTGAATGGTTTCAGAGTGCCGGCCTCGATCCGGATCTGGCCGGTGCGGGCCAGGTCTTCGATGATGCCAATGTCGTCATCGAGGCCGCGATCGCCGGTCAGGGCATTGCCCTCGGTTATCTGCCGATCAGTCGGGTGGAGTTGAAGGACGGACGCCTGACAACACCCCATCCGCATCGTTGCGAGGCGGCATTCAGGTACTATCTTGTTTATCGGGCCAACAGGCCGCTCCGCCCGCCGGTCGCTCTGTTTCGCGACTGGCTGCTGAAACAGGCGGATCAATTGCGGGCCGAGGCGGTGACCTGAGAGCAGGGCGTGCGAGCCGACAATGAGGGAGGTGCCTTCTGTCAGGTGTGCCGGGCGCGTTGCTCCGCAACGCCGGCGCCGAGGGCAACGAGGATCAGGCTGCCGGCGACGAGGCTGAGGGCGATTGGCAGGCCGGTCAATTGCGCGATCGGGCCGATCACCGGCGGGCCGGCCAGAACGCCGGCATAGGCAAAGGTGGCGACGGCGGAGATCGCAACACTCGGTGAGAAACCGGGCAGGCGGCCGGCGATGCCGAAAATCTGTGGCACGACATTGGCGAGACCGAAGCCGGTCAAGGCACAGCCGGCGAGGACAGTCGCGGCGATATCGGTGGCGGTGACGAAAAGCAGGCCGATGGCGGCCAAGGCGCTGCCATATCGGATGACGGCCACAGCTCCGACCTTGGCCACGAGACGGTCGCCGGTCAGCCGGCCGATCGCCATGGTGAGCGAGAAAGCGGCGAAACCGAGACCGGCGGCGGAGTCGCTGAAGCCGCGTTCAAAGCGCAGGAAGACGGCGCTCCAATCCATCATCGCACCCTCTGCCATGGCGCCGGCCAGAGCCAGAAGGCCGAGCAGGACGACAAGGCCGGTCGGCTTGCTGAAGGTCTTGCCACTCGGTCGGCCACCGCCAGGCAGCATCGCTCGGTACTGACTGAGAACCAGCAACGCCATGGCGGCGGAGATCAAGGTTGCCGCGGCGACTGCCGAAAGGCCGGCATGCATCAGGACGCCGAACAGGCTGGCGCCGAAGATGCCGCCGATGCTGAACATCCCATGGAACGATGAGAACACCGGACGACTGCCGAGATGCTCGACGGCGACGCCCTGCGCATTCATGGCGATGTCCATGGTGCCGTTGGCGGCGCCGAAAACGAACAGGCAGACGGCCAGGATGGGGATGCCGGGTGCCCAGGCCAGCAGCGGCAGCATGGCGAAGAAGATCAGGCTGGCGGTCAGGATGACACGGCGCGAGCCGAACCGCAGAATGAACAGGCCGGAGGCTGGCATGGCGAGCAGGGCGCCGGCCCCAAGCGCCAGCAGGACGAGTCCAAGTACCGCCTCGCTCATGGCGAGACGTTCCTTGGCCAACGGCACCAGCGGCACCCAGCTCGACAGCACCAGGCCATTCGACAGGAAGACGGCACGCACCGCCAGGCGGGCCGCAGTGGGCCGTGGTGCCAGCTTCGACGGTGCGGTCTGCATGTGGCTGGTTTCCGTGCCGGTTCGTGTGTTGCTGATCATGATGATGCCGGTCTTCCTGGTGTAGCGATCAGATGACGTCTTGATCAGACGAGTTGCACATCGACGCCAGCATCGCGATAGGGGGTGAGACGGTCAGGCGTGGCATCGGCCTCGGTGATCAGACAGGCGAGGTCGGTGACCGGGCCAATGGGAAAGGGCGCACGCGTGCCGAGCTTATTGCTGGTCACGGCGGTCGCCACTCGTGCGGCCGCGGCGATCATGCGTCGCTTGAGGCGGGCTTCGTCATGGGTCAACTCCGCCATGCCGGCCTCTGCATCGATGCCGCAGACGCCCAACAGGCAGAGATCGACGGCAATGCCTTGCAGGGCTTCCCAGACAGCGATGCCGGTGCTGACCCGTTCGGTCTTGTCGAGCCGGCCCCCCAGCAGGACGACCTCGACCGTCGGATGGTCGATCAGGCACATCGCTGCCGGCAGACTGGGCGTGATGACGGTCGCTTCGAGATCGGGCGGCAGATGCTGGGCTGCCGCCAGCATGGTCGTGCCGCCATCGAGCAGGACGGTCTCGCCCGGCCGGATCAGGCCGGCAGCCGCCTTGCCCAAGGCGGACCGGGTGGCGGCATCTTCCGTCATGCGGACGGCAAAGGGAACGGCGGCAGGCGTCAGCGGGAGAACCGGCAAGGCGCCGCCATGGACCCGCCGCAACAATCCGGCCGCTGCCAGCTCGTTCAGATCGCGGCGCACGGTGTCCTCGGAGACGGCCAGGCGCCGGCTGACTTCCGCCGCGACGATCTTGCCGTCATGGCTCAGCATTTCCAGCAGGAGCCGGCGGCGTTGTTCCGGAAGGGTAGCGTCCAAGGATTGCATGTTTTTGCGTGATTATCTGCTTCGATGATTCATTTATGCATTATTGTGCGTGTTTATGCAAGATCATGCGTGAATAAAATGTGACTATTGTCATGCTGGCAGCTAAAGCCAGGGGTGCTGGCTCGGGGATCGAGGCCAGGAAAGCGGAGACTGAGGGGAAATAGGTCGGGGTAAGCAGCGAGCCGCCGAGACATAGCCCGTTCCTCAGGCCGCTACGGGCGATCACCTGGAGATCCTGGAGATAGAGTGGGGATGATTATTATCCCAGGCCGGTCGGGTGCTATTTGATGACTGTGGGATGATATTTTTGCGTGGCGCCGTTCCTTCCGTTCTCGATCTGACAATGTCCAGTCGGCCGTCCAACTTTGTAGATGAATCACACCCCTGTACCGCTGAGCTCAGAAAGTGATTGGTCTTGACCGTAGACGGAGGCGCATGCATCGATATGTCCTTCACCTAGTCGGTCCCGAGCGGGGCGGAATCGGCGGACAGGTCAGTTCTATTTCTGAACACAGGATGGGTTTTGATGACTGCGGCCTTGACGAGACTGTTGTTTGCTGGTGCTGCCATGTTAGCGGTTTCGGCCTGCGGTGATCAGAAGCAGGGACAGCAGGCACAATCGGCACCGCCGGCAGCCGTCGGGGTCAAGACCTTGGGAGAGCGGCCGGTCGTCAAGGGATTTGAATTCCTGGGCCGCGTCCAGTCGATCAGTCAGGTCAATATCCTGGCGCGCGTCGAGGGCTTTCTCAACGTGCAGCATTTCACGGACGGTCAGGAGGTCAAGAAAGGCGACCTGCTGTACACGATCGAGAAAGACCTGTTCAAGGCGCAAGTCGATCAATACGAAGCCCAGGTGGCGGCGGCTCAGGCCAATCTCGCCAATGCCGAGATTCAGCTCGCGCGCGACCTGCAGCTCGTCAAGAACCAGAACGTTCCGCAATCGACCGTCGATAAGGACAGGGCGACCCGTGATGCCGACAAGGCACAGGTCTTGTTGAGCCAGGCGCAGTTGGAGCAAGCGAAGATCAATCTCGGCTATACGGATGTCTATTCGCCGATCGACGGCAAGGTCTCGGCGACCAATTACGATGTCGGTAACCTGGTCAGCCCGTCTTCCACCCAACCGCTGGTGACGGTGGTCACGCAGGACCCGATGTATGTCACCTTTCCGGTGAGCCAGCAGAAGCTGCTGGAAATCCGCGAATTCCGTCAACAGGACGATGGGTCGCTGACCAAGATCGAATTCGTCATTCATTTCGCCGACGGTACGAAATACGGCTATACCGGCCGCTGGAACTATACCAGCCCGCAAGTTGTCCAGGCGACCGATACGGTCGAGATGCGGGCCACCGTCCCCAATCCGCAGCGCCAGTTGATCGACGGGCAGTATGTCAAGGTGACACTGCAGGAGCGGCAGCCGCAAAAGCGGTTGGTTGTGCCACAGGCCGCGGTGCTGATCGCGCAAGGCGGGTCGCAGGTGATGGTGGTCGATAAGGACAACAAGATTGCCGCCCGTATTGTCGAACTCGGTCAGACCGATGGTCCGGATTATGTCGTGACCAAGGGCTTGCAGCCGGGCGAGCGGGTCGTCGTCGAGGGGTTGCAGAAGGTCAGGCCGGGCGCCGTCGTCAATCCGACGGAAGTTTCGGCTGAGCCGGGACAAAGTCAGCAGGGCCAAGATAACGGCAACAAGGGGACGGGCCAATGATTTCCGCGGTCTTTGTCGACCGCCCGCGCCTCGCTTTTGTCATCTCGATCGTTATCACGATCGCAGGCCTGATTGCGCTGACGCAGATCCCGGTCGCCCAGTTTCCCGATATTGTTCCGCCTCAGGTATCGGTTACGACCACGTATCCGGGTGCGGATGCCGGCGTCGTTGAAACCACTGTCGCCCAGCCGATCGAGCAGCAAGTCGTCGGTGTCGACAAGGCGCTTTACATGCAGTCGATTTCCGGCGCCGACGGCAGCTACACACTGACGGTGACCTTCGAGCTCGGCACCAATCCCGATATCAATACGGTCAATGTGCAGAACCGGGCGTCGCTGGCGACCCCCAATCTGCCATCGGAAGTGAACCAGCAGGGTTTGACCATCCGGAAGAAGAACTCGGCGCTGCTCTACGGCATCACGCTCTTCTCGCCGAAAGGAACAAATAACCCCCTGTTCCTGAACAACTACGCGACCATCTACATTCTCGACCAGTTGAAGCGCCTGCCAGGTGTCGGCGATGCCAGCTTGTTCGGCCCGCTCAATTATTCGATGCGGCTCTGGCTTAACCCGGACCGGCTCAGCAGCCTCAACATCACGCCGACCGACGTTGCGAACGCCATTCGGGCGCAGAACGTCCAGGCGGCGGTCGGCCGGATCGGCGCCCAGCCGATATCGACGGATCAGCAATTGCAGATCAACCTGACGACCAAAGGCCGTCTGACCACGGTTGACGAGTTCAAGAATATCATCCTGCGCGCCAATCCGGACGGATCGGTGGTGCGTGTCTCCGACGTCGCCCGGGTGGAATTAGGCGCTCAGTCGTCTGATCGGCATACCCGCATCAACGGTGCGCCCAGCGCCGCGATCGGTATCTATCAGGCGCCGGGTGCCAATGCCGTGCAGGTGGCCGATGAAGTCCGCGCGAAGATGGACGAGTTGTCCAAGTCCTTCCCTGAGGATGTTCAGTATAAGGTCTTTTACGATTCCACCGTTTTCATCACCTCGACCATCGATGAGGTGATCAAGACGCTGATGGAAGCCTTCGTGCTGGTTGCCATCGTCGTCTATCTGTTCCTCGGCAAGCTGCGCACGACACTGATTCCGCTGATTGCCGTGCCGGTTTCCATCATCGGTACCTTCGCGGTCATGCTGGCGATCGGCTTTTCCGCGAATACCGTGTCGCTCCTGGCCCTGGTGCTGGCGATCGGCATCGTCGTCGATGACGCGATCGTCGTGATCGAGAACGTCGAGCGCGTGCTGGAGGAAGATCCGCTGCTGAGCGTCGCCGACGCGACCAAGAAGGCGATGGAGGAAATCACCGGCCCGATTATCGCCATCACCCTGGTGCTGCTCTCGGTCTTTGTGCCGGTCGCCTTCATCCCGGGCCTCAGCGGTGAATTGTTCCGCCAGTTCGCTGTCGCCGTCTCGGTTTCGATGTTGATTTCGGCCCTCAATGCCCTGACGCTGAGCCCGGCGCTCTGTGCCGTTCTGTTGAAGCGCGGCCACGGCCCCAGCAGGGGACCGATCAAATATGTCCTCCTGGGGATCGACAAGGTCCGAGACGGCTACGCGGCAATCGTCAAACGGTTGATCCGGGTGTCGATCCTCAGCCTGGTCGTGATCGGCGGTCTAGCTTTCTTCTCTTATATGCTGATGCAAAAGACGCCCCAGGGCTTCCTGCCGGATGAGGACCAGGGCTATTTCTTTGCCGCCATGCAATTGCCGGACGGCGCTTCCGCCAACCGCACAGAGGCTGTGGTCAAGCAGGTCGAAGACATCATCAAGGGAGAGCCCGGCGTTCGTGATGTGCTGTCGGTTGTCGGTTTCAACTTCATCGACAGTATCGCGCAGTCCAATGCCGCTTTCTTCGTGGTGGCGTTGAAGCCTTATGCCGACCGTACCGATCCGTCACAGCGTGTCCAGGCGATCCTTGGGCGGTTGCGTGGGAAATTGTTCGCCCTTCCGGGTGCGATGGTCATTCCCTTCAATCTGCCGCCGATTATCGGCCTCGGTACGACGGGCGGCTTCCAATACATGCTGGAGGATCGCGGCGGCAACAGTACACCGCAGCAGATGGCGCAGTTGATGGGCGGTCTGGTTGGTGCCGCAAACCAGCAAAAGCAGTTGGCGGCGGTGTTCAGCACCTATACCTCCAGCACCCCGTCGCTTTATCTCAATATCGATCGCGACAAGGCGCAGACGCTCGGTATCCAGATCTCGGATATCTTCGGCGCGCTGCAGGCCACCTTGGGGGGCCTCTATGTGAACGACTTCAACCTCTATGGCCGAACCTGGCAGGTCCAGATTCAGGCGGAGCAGGATTACCGCCGGCGGATCGACGACATCTACAATATCTACGTCCGCAACCGGACCGGTGGCATGGTGCCTCTGCGGTCGATCCTGACGATTGATACCAAATTGGTGCCGCAGGGCATCACCCGCTATAACGGCTTCCGCGCCGTGACCATCAATGGCGGCCCGGCACCCGGAACCAGTACCGGTACCGCCCTGGCGGTCATGGACGAGCTGTCGCAAAAGGTTCTGCCGACAGGTTTCAGCTTCGAATGGACCGGTACCGCCTTGCAGGAAATCGCGGCGGCCGGCAAGACGCCGATCGTGCTCGGCATGGCGGTCCTGTTCGCCTATCTGTTCCTGGTTGCGCTCTATGAAAGCTGGACCATTCCGGTGCCGGTGCTGCTGTCGGTGGTGACCGGTGTCATGGGGGCGATCATCGCCATCGTCGTTGCCGGCCTCAGCTTCGACGTCTATGCGCAGATCGGTCTCGTCGTCCTCATTGCCTTGGCGGCGAAGAACGGCATTCTGATCGTCGAATTTGCCAAGCTGCAGCGGGAGAGCGGAAAAGCCATTTTGGATGCCGCGTTGGAAGGCGCCCGCTTGCGGTTCCGCCCGGTCATGATGACCAGCTTCGCCTTCATCCTGGGCTTGTTGCCGCTGGTGGTGGCCTTGGGCGCTGGGGCGGCAACCCGTCGTGCGGTCGGCACGCCGGTTTTCGGCGGCATGCTGGCGGCATCGGCGGTCGGTATCTTCCTGATCCCCATGCTCTATGTCGTCTTCCAGCGCGCCCGCGAATGGGTCAAGGCGCGGGTCGGCAAGGGGCATGATGCACACCGTCCGGTCGCCGCGGAGGAAGAAGAGGCCTGACGGGGCGCGATCCGCAGCGGATCGATCCTATGGCATTTGCAAGACACCGCCGATCCTTGGGGTCGGCGGTGTTTTTATTTATGGCTGCGTTGCCGGCTGGGACGACGATCTGGTTCGGGTTGCTGCCGCATCCCACATCAGCCGAGGATCGAAGGTTTCTGCGGCGAACATGGTGAGGATAACCACGCCACAGAAGGCGACCGCGCCGATGCCTGGCTGGATGGTGATCACGCTGCCGAAGCGGACCAGGGCGCCGAGCAGGGCTTCCATGAAGATGTCGATCATCGACCATCGTCCGACCCAGCGGACGATGTAGTAAAGCCGGGTGCGATCCCGCAGCCAAGCCGAATGGCCGGTCTGGACGGTGATCAGCATGAAGGTCAAGCCGACCAACTTCAGCATCGGCACGGCGATGCTGGCGAAGAAAACCAGGGCGGCCAACGGATACATGCGCGAGGCGAGCAATTCCTCGACCCCGCCCATGATCGTACTGGGCGCCCCGGCACCGAGCTGCATCACCGTCAAGACGGGGTAATAATTCGCCGGAATATAGAGGATCGCGGCGGCAATGGTCAGCGCCCAGGTCCGCGACAGACTGCCTGGCTTTCGAACATGCAGGACGCTGCCGCACCGCTCGCAATGTGCGTGATCGCCCTGCGGCATATTGAGAAATCTGCAGGTTTCGCAACTGATGGCGCCGGCAAGATTGCCGTGGCGGCGATTGAGCCGGGACGGATCGGCATTGGGGTCTCCGGCGCCCAACCTTTCCCAGATCATTTCCCGATCGAGTTTACTGTCGGCCCAGATGATGACGATCGTGAGCGCCATAAGCGCAAAGACACCGACATCCAGGGTGATCCGCACAAGATCGCCAAGCTTCACATAAGCGACAAAAACGCCGAGCACGAAAACTTCGATCATCGACCAGGGGCGCAGCTTCTCCGCCAGGACGAAAACCCGGCGCAGGTGACGCGGTGGCGTGGCGGCATGAAGCCCGATCAGGACATATAGGGTGCCGAACAGTTTACCCGCTGGCGCGAGGACGGTGACGAAAATCACTACGAGGGCAAGTTCGGCCATGCCGCGGTGTATCAATTCCTCCGGGCCGGAGAACAGACCGGCATGCAGCGTGATGCCGGCCGTCTGCACGCTCATCAGCGTTGTCATGCACATGACCAGCAGCAGCACCGTCGCGGCAAGATTCAGCGCGATGGTATGCCCCAGCGGATGCGAGCCGACACTGAACAGAGTTATGTGGCAGCGGGCACATTGCGCACGCATGCCGGGCGCCAGAGCGGGGACGGTCTGGACCAGACCGCAGCCGTCGCATTCACGAAGCTGAGGCGGCGCCGGCGACGGCTCATCCATCGATCCCGGAGGGGGCGGCTCCGGCGCGGAATGCCGCTTCATCGCGCTGGTGGTCCCGCCAGGATCATGGCGGCAAGTTTATCGGCGAGCTGACCGACGGCGGCGCTGATCGCCGCGACTTCCCCCCGCACGCCGGGTGCGGAGGGTGCCAAGCTGAACCGGACACTCTGCAGGGCCGGCGCATTCTGATCCTTATAGGTCACACTGATCTGCGCCTGCAGGACCACTTGGCCCGCCGTATCCTGATCGAGCCGCAGAACGTTGAGATCGACCGTCGCATCCGGCGAAACGGTGATCGCGCCGCTTTCCGCAAGCACGGTGCTCTGCGGCAGGCGTTGGCCGAGCTCCTCGGTCAGGACCCGGCTCAGCATCGCCGGAAGCGGCTCGCCCCACCAGTCATTGGCGTAAATATCCAGTTTGTAGTTTTCCGACGAGCGGACGATTTCCTGTCGTTCCAGATAGCGTGCCAACCCGATCTGCTGCAGCACGATCACCTTCGGTCCGCCCTGCAGAGCGGAACCCGTCACCGGTGCGATGGTATAAAGATCGGGATTGGGCGATGCGCAGGCGGCGAGGGCGAGCATCAATCCCAAGCCGGCAATCCTGCAGATGTTTCGCATATCGATCATTCCAATCCTCCGGCCGGCCGTCCCTTGATGAGCGCTTCGGGGTGTTGCGTCAGCATATCGGCAAGCGACCGGATCGAGCGAAGGGTTTCATTGAGTTGCGGGAGCAACCGCTGAAGGTCGCGGCTGAACTTGGTGTCGTTGCCATAACCATTATTCAATGAGACGAAAAGCTGATCGACGTTGCTCAGCGTCGTTTGCAGATTGGTCATGAGCTGCGGCAATTGCTTGAAGGCGGGCGCCGTGCCGGTATTGAGCTGATGAACAAAGTCATTGATCTTGGCGATCGCGCTGGAGAGGTCGGTCAGGGCCTGACGCATCTCGCCGCTGCCGGTCAATTTGTTCACCGAACTCAGGATGCCATTCAGGTTCTGGCCGATTTGGGCAAAGGGAATGGCGTTCAATTTGTTGAGGAGATCGGCGGCAGAGGATTGCAGACCGGACAGTCCGCTGCCTTCGCTGGTCGGCAGCACGATCGTGTCGCCCTGCATGGAAATGGTCGCCGGCGAAGCATTGGGCTCGAGCTCCAGCGCGACCGACTGTTGCCCGGTCAGCAGATTGGTACTCTGCAGCGACGCCCGCATGCCGCGTTTTACCAATACCTCGGCCATGTCTATAGGGGACTGCATCTGGGCCTCGATGCCGAGGACCCGCTCCGGTTCGACCTCATAATAAACCGGAGCAAGGATTGAGTCCGTGGCTGCATCATAGTGCAGGCCGACGCTGATAACATGTCCAATGGTCAGGCCGTGGGTTGTCACTTCCGAGCCTGGACCCACGCCGCGCACCGAACCGGCAAAGTAGGAAACCGCCTGAATTTTGCGATTGTAAGAGGCCGCGTCCGCAGTCTTCTTATCGGGGAACAATGGGAAGACCTGATTGTCGGCGCTCGCTTTCGGATGGTCTTTATTGCCAGGCGTTTCGAACGCGATGCCGCCGAGGAGCAATGCGCGCAGCGATTCCAACTTAACTTCGACACCGGCGCTGCCGAGCTGCACGGATACACCGGATGCATTCCAGAAACGGGTCTGATCGCTGACATAGGTGTCATAGGGCGCGCGTACGAAGGCGCGGATGGTTACACTCTTCGCCATGTCGGCGATGTCCCAGCCGAGCACCTCGCCGACTTCCAGGTCACGGAAGAAGATGGGTGACCCCACGGAAATCGCACCCAATTGATCGGCCTTGAGCAGGAAGGTATGGCCCGGCACATTGGCCTGCAGGACCGGCGGATCCTTGAGGCCGACGAAATCATGCTTCGGCTTGCCGCCATTCTGCGCCGGCAGCATGCCGACATAGGCGCCCGAAAGCAGCGTTTCGAGACCGGAGATGTTGCCGGCGAACAGCCGGGGCTTGACCACCCAGAACACGGTCTGGTCGGTCAGCAGAGGTTCCGCCTGCCGTGTGGTTTCGATCGTCACCAGCACATGCGAATTGTCGGGAGAGAGGCTGAAGCTCTGCACGGTGCCCAGCACGATGTTCTTGAACTTCAACTGCGACTGACCGGCCTGGAGCCCGTCTGCGCTTTCGAAGGAGATGGTGATCGTCGGCCCTTTCTTGGACCAGGTGTCCCAGGCGAGCCAAGCACCGATCGCGACGGCGACCAGAGGGATCAGCCAGATGATCGGGAAGCGCCGCGCCGGACGCATCCTTGCTTGGGGGATGGCGCCCCCGGGAGAATCCGGGGAAGGGGGTGAGGGCTCGATGATATCACTCATAGGGCTTCCTTATGGGTGAGTCCCCTGTGGGATGCTTCTCTCTTTCGAGCGCATTCGCTTTTCTTGCGAATTAAACGGTCACGACGATTTTAGATAATTTCCCCAAATATCCTCACACCGGCGACGTCCTGTGCCGAGGCGATCAGTGACTAAACGATATCCGTCCTTCACTTCGCCTGCAACGCATCGGTTGTAATGGCACCGCTTACCCTCGATCTATCCTTGCTGTTTTCCACTATTTGTCAAAGCGTTCTGTCGGCAGGCGCATGAGACAACACCGATTAGGCGCGTTAAATCAATCACATGGATAAGGCGGTCAGAACCGATGAAAGACGATGTTCGGCTTCGATCGAAGCAAGCCGTCGCCGACTCGCGATGGGATCCTATCGGACGAGCCGGCTGAGGGAAGGCAGCGTGAAGGGCAGGATATCGGCCGAAGCCGACAGCGATGCCGGTTCTTGCACGGGTATTGCTAGAAGTTGCGCGGCCAGTTGTTCGCAGGCGATACGGATATCCGGCACGGCGACGATTTCCCAGAGGGCGCCTTTGGTCAGCGGGCCGACGGCAAAGAGATCCGCATGCGCGGCACCGGCTGCGTCGATCACCGCACCGCTCCTGGCGATATCGAGACCGAGACGCAGGGTATCGGCGCGGATGTGTCCGGCCTCCAGCAATTGCCGGATCAACGGACGGTCGATCTTGGCGAAGTCGCTTTGCAGGCCGGAGCAGTCGATGACACGTTCCACGACCAACGTGGCCGGCTCGCCATGCTTGGGCGTAAGCGCGACTTGAACGGCGCCGATACAGGGTTCGATCCGGCCGATCCGGGCGGCGGAGATCTGTAGCTGGCCGCGCCGCTGAGCTTCCTGGATACGGGCGAAAATCTTCGGCGCCGCGCGGTGGCGATGCACATCCCACCAGGGTCGGAGATGACGCAGGAAGCGTCTGCGTTCCGGTTCTGGCATCTCCAGCCACAGGCGCTGGGTCTGCGGCCGCAAGCCGTCGATCACCGCGCGCCAGTCGGTTCCCGTCTTGGCGGCTTCGGCGATGGTCGTGCGGACCTCGCGCACCAACCGGCGTAACGATCCGGCCGGGAGCGGGCCGGGGAAGGGATGAGGCTGCGCCACGGCACCATGCATGCGGGGCAGCAGGCCGCGTCGGGACACGGCATGGATTTTTCCCCGATGTCCTCGGTCCAGCAGCGAGACCACGGTATCGATCATGGTGAGGCCGGTGCCGATCAGCAGGACCGCCGCATCGGGATCGAGCTTGGCCAAGGCGCGCTCGTCCCAGGGATCGCCGAAATAGCCCGGTTGCGAGCGGGCCGGCGGAAAATTGCCGACCGCCAGGGCGATCTGGTCCACGGGAAGTTGCCGGCCGACCGCCAATTCGACCGACCATTTGCCGTCCTGGCGATGCAAGGCGACAGCCTCGTCGGTAACCAGGAAGAGGTTGCGGTCATTGCCTTGGCGCCAGATGCGGTCACCGAGCAATTGCTGCACATAACGGCCGAACAGGCCGCGCGGCACGAAGCTGTTCGGCCCCGGATATTCGTCCAACGGACCGCGCGTCTCCGCCGGCAGGCTGCGCAGCCACTGCACGAAATGCCCGGGCTGATCGGAAAACGCGCTCATATTGCCGGCGCGCACATTCAGCAGATGATTGGAATTGCCGGTGGAATAAGCCAGACCGAGGCCGAAGCGCTGATTGCGCTCGATCAGCAGGATACGATCTTCCGGCGCGCAGCGCTTGAGAAGATGCAGGGCGAGAAGCGATCCGCTGAAACCGGCCCCGATAACGGCGATCGTGCGGCCTTGAGCTTGCGGCATCTCGATCTCCTGTCCTGGTTTGTCGTCAGTGGGGCAGATCGCCCCTGCCGGCGATCAGACCGGCCGGTCGCCGATGATGGTGGCGCGATGCATGACGCGGCGATGCGGCAGGTAATCCGCCAAGGCGTAATGCTGGGTGCAGCGATTGTCCCAGAAGGCGACGGCATTGGGCTTCCAGCGCCAGCGGATGGTGTATTCCGGCTTGGCGATATGGGCGAAGAGCAGATTGAGCATGGCGGTGCTTTCCGCCTTGCTCAGTTCCTTGATCCGCGTGGTGAAGCCCTCATTGACGAAAAGCCCCTTTTTACCGGTGATCGGATGGATGCGGACCACCGGATGGGTCATGGGTTTATGGGTCGCACGGGTCTTCAGCCAGCGCGCCTCGTCTTCCGGCGTCGTCGCATAGCGGTCGCGCGGGAAGGATTTCTCGAAATCGTGTTCCGCCGTCAGGCCGTCGAGCAGGCTGCGGAAGGCCGGCGACAGGCCTTCATAGGCGGCGATCATGTTTGACCAACTGGTGTCGCCGCCGACCGGGGGAAGCTGTCTGGCATAGAGGATGGCCCCCATGGGCGGCGTCTCGATGAAGGTGACGTCGGTATGCCAGTTGTCGTTATCCGGTGGATTGTCGTTATGGGTGTCGAGGATGATGATCTCTTCCGCGTCCTGCACCGTCGGATAGAGGGGATGGATGTGCAACTGGCCGAAGCGCGTGGCGAAGTCACGCTGTTGTTGCGGCGTCAGATGCTGATCCTCGAAGAAGATCACTTGATGGCTGAGCAGGGCCTGGGTGATGCGCTCGATTGCGCGATCGTCGAGATCGGTGCCGAGATCGACATTGCCGATCAGCGCACCGATAGTCGGGCTCAGCGGGGTGACGGTGATGCGATCGGCGACGGTCCGATTGCTCATGATGGCATGCTCCCAATTCTCTCAGAGATGGCCCTTCCAGGGCGTCAGCAGGCGCTCGATCCCGCGAACCGCGAGTTCCAGCGTGAAGGCGATGACGGCGATCACCAGGATTCCCATCACCACGATATCGGTGACCAGGAATTGCGATGCCGATTGGATCATGAAACCGAGGCCGCGCGTGGCGGCGACCAGTTCGGCGGCAACCAGGGTGGACCAGCCGGCGCCGAGACCGATGCGGGTGCCGGTGAGGATTTCCGGCAGGGCATTGGGCAGGATCACCAGGCGCAGCACCTGGGTCCTGGTCGCGCCCATGGCCTGGGCAGCTCGGACACGATCGGTCGGCACCGCGCGAACACCGGCGGCGGTCGCGATGGCGATGGGGCCGAACATGGCGAGATAGATCAGCAGCACCTTGGAGAATTCGCCGATGCCGAACCAGATCACCACCAGCGGCAGATAAGCCAGCGGTGGGATCGGGCGGTAGAATTCGATCACCGGATCGAAGATGCCGCGCAGCACCGGGCTCAGGCCGAGACCGAAGCCGACCGGGACCGCCGTCACCAGGGCCGCGAGCAGGGCCAAGCCGATGCGGGCGAGGCTGGCAACGGTATGCTGCGCCAGTGTCGCATCGACGAAACCGTCCCGGGCAACCGCGACGAACTGGCCCAGCACCGCATCCGGGCTCGGCAGAAAAAGGGGCGGCACCAATTGCAACCTGCTGGCCAGCCACCAGAGAGCAGTCCAGCCAAGACTGGTCGTCAAGGCGATCCAGAGCGTCAGGTAGCGCGGATTGCGCCGGTTCTTTCGCACAGACGCGCTCTTGCGTCCGGTGGACCGGGGGTGTTGTGCCGCCGCCGATGGCAGCGCTTCCGTCGTGACATCGACCATGAATCGCTCCATCAATGCCGGGTCAAACTGGCGGCTGGTTTGTCGCCGCTGTGCCAAAGACTGTCAAGGTCGGGCCGATCTTTGCCGGGCCGGTCATCGGTCATCAACTCGCCACTTCCCTGGCTTTCGAGGATCAGGCTCAGCACCTCCTCGCGGGTGGCGACGAAATGCGGGTCCGACTTGATGCTGCGGGCGCTTTCGCCGACCAGATACCGGCGGCTGAAATCGAGCGACCGGCGGGCGACGATGCGGCCCGGCCCCGGCGACATGACGACCAGTTGCGTCGCCATGAAGACGGCTTCCTCGATCTCATGGGTGATCAGGAAGATGCCTTTATGGGTGCGGCCCCAGAGATCGAGGATCAGGGTCTGCATGCTCTGGCGCGTGATGGCGTCGAGCGCACCCAGGGGTTCGTCCATCAGCAGGACTTCCGGATCGTTGGCAAGGGCGCGGGCAAGGCCGACGCGCTGCTGCATACCGCCGGAAAGCGACCAGATCGGCTGGTCCGCCACCTTGGTAAGGCCGACCAGGGCCAGCAGGGAGTCGACGCGGGCTTGGCGCTGCCGGGCGGGCCATCGCTTCAGGCGCAGGGAGAATTCCACATTGCCGCGCACGCTGAGCCAGGGAAACAGCGCGTCGTTCTGAAAGACGACACCGCGATCCGCGGCCGGGCCGATGATCTCGTCACCCCGGAAGGTGGCACTGCCATCGGTCGGCGGCAGGAAGCCGGCCATGACATTCAGGAGCGTGGTCTTGCCGCAGCCCGAAGCGCCCAGGGCCACCACCAGTTCGCCGGCATCGACCCGCAGCGACACATCCTGCAATGCCTGGACGGGACGGTTGGCCTTGTCGCGATAGGCGACCGAGAGATGATCGATGGCGAGAAGCGGCATGGCGGCACTCATGGCGGTGATGAAAGGGGCAGCGATCGGGATAGATATGATTGACCGGGACACGATCCTCGACCGGTGATCGGGGATCGTGTCCGGCGACGTCGTCAGTTGGTGGCGATGGCCGACTTGACGAACCGGTCCGTGACATAGGGGGCATAGTCTGGCAGGGCCGCCGGCACCTTCTTCTGTTCGACCAGGAAGGTGGCCGTCTTGGTGATGGCCGTCACCGTGCCACCGCCCAGCAGCTCAGCCGAGGCCTGTTCCTGCAGCGGCGGGAAGTGGTTGCCGGCCAGCAGAGCGGGCAGTTCCTCGACCTTGGCGCCGCTCAACTGCGAGATCTTCTTCAGGTTCGCGGCATCGGCGGTCCAGGCCTTCGGGTCTTTGTTATAGGCGGCATAGGCCTCGCCGGTGACCTTCACGAAGGCGGTGACCACGTCGGGATGGGCCTTGGCGAAGTCCGTGCGGGCGATATAGGCGTCGAAAGTGGGGTCGCCCCATTTGCCGACCTCGGTCGAGGTCACCAGCACCTTGCCGCTTTCCTTGATCTTGCCGAGGGCCGGGTCCCAGACATAGGCGGCATCGATATCGCCCCGCGCCCAGGCGGCGGCGATTTCCGGCGGCCGGGTGTTGAGGATCTGCACCTTGCTGGCATCGATGTTCCAATGCTTCAGCGCGGCCAGCAGGCTGTAATGGGTGGTGGAGACGAAGGGCACCGCGATCTTCTTGCCGACGAGATCCTCGGGCTTCGCGATGCCGGCGCCGTTGCGCACGACCAGGGCTTCGGATTCGCCGATCTGCGAAGCGATGAAGATCGTCTCGATCGGCAACTGCCGGCTGGCGGCGGCGGTGAGGGGGCTCGATCCGACATAGCCGATATCGACCGAACCGGAGGCGATGGCGGCGATCACGTCGGTGCCGGAATCGAATTTGCGCCAGTTGATCTTCCAGCCGGTGGCCTTTTCATACAGGCCGTCGACCTGGGCCACTTTCGCCGGATCCACAGTGGTCTGATAGGCGATGGTCAATTCGTTATCGGCGGCTGAAGCGGCGGTGGCGCCGATGGTCAGCAGGGCCGCGCCGGCCAGCAATTTCGAGAGGGTCTTTAACATCTTCATCTCCAAGTCCCAGAAAGCTTTGACATTCCGCCGGAGACTGCGCGCGGCTCCTGGCTGGCTTGGAGATTAAATCTCTACTTAATGAGTAGACAAACGAATGTTTCTTGCGGCGCCGCAAGTTTTTCTTGTGGCGGGTGCGCGACTTTAACTTGCGCCGCCGCAGGGCGAGATGGACTGGCCATGTCAGTGGCAGGGGTGGAATTTCGCGCTGAAATATCCCTGCATCCCCAGGACCATATGGCGGAGCGAGAAGCCTGGTGCCGCCTGCTTCGCAGCCTTCGGCTCCTCGACAACTTCTTGTACCGGGAAGATTTCGCCGCAGGGCGCCGGTCGTTCGGTCCCCACCCGGAGAGCCACGCCCCGGCTCAGCCCAGTGACGATGCAATCCAAGAATTCCTTATGTCCCATGATATCCTCCTGAAGTTGGAATGCGGCGCGGAGTCGCTAAAAAATCCAATTCATGCGGATATTTGGCGCTAGATTGACGGCGAGGACAAACGAGAACATATTGAAAGTACTTATAGATTAAAAAGTTTTACTCATAAATTGGCATCCAAATGGCGGAACGGCTTCCCTCCTTGCCAGCATTGCGCGTCTTCGAGGCCGCCGGCCGGCTTCTGAGTTTCACCCGCGCGGCGGCGGAGCTGCATGTCACCCAGGCGGCGGTCAGCCATCAGGTGCGGACCCTGGAGGAGCAGCTCGGCCAGCCCTTATTCGAGCGGACCACCCGACGCCTCGCTCTGACGGCGGCGGGGGAGCGTTTGCTGCCGGCAGCCTCGGCGGCGTTCTCCACCCTGGAACATGCGATTGCCGATCTGCGCCGCGCCAAGGCATTGCTGACCATCACGACGACACCGTTTCTGGGGGCCCGCTGGCTGGCCCCACGGCTCGCTCGGTTCGCCGCCCGTCATCCCGAGATCGAGGTCTCCGTGCGGCATACCAATGCGCTGCTCGATCTGGCGGCGGAGGGTGTGGATATCGCCATCCGCACCGGGCGCGGCCATTGGCCGGGCCTGGAGACGAAGCTCATCGCGCCGCTGGTTCTCATGCCGGTGGCGACGCCGGCCTATATCGCGCAGCTCGGTTTATACGAACGCGGCGACATCGCCCGGGCCACGCTGCTGCATGACGAGACGCGGTCGGAATGGGAGGAGTGGCTGACGATCGCCGGGCTCGATCCGGCACTCGGGCAACAGGGCCCCTGTTTCGACGATGAGCATGTGCTGTTCGCGGCGGTGCTGAACGGGCAGGGGATCGCCATGGTGCTGCGCGATCTCGTCGATAAGGAAGTCGAGGCGGGATTGCTGGTGCCGGTTTTCGATCTGACGATGGGTGAGGGCTGGGGCTATTATCTGGCGCATCCGGCGGGAACTGCCAAGATTCCCAAGGTGGCGGCGTTCCGCAATTTCATTTTTGACGGCGCAAGCCGGCCGGGATCCCTGACAAATCGGGACATGGCAAATCGAGAGATGACAAATCGACGGATGAAACGATAATTCCATGGCCGACCAGATGACATCTCACCGCTTCGCTCCCTTCGGCGGATTGGCCGATCAATTGCTGCAGCACGCGAAGGACAATAGCGGCGACGGATCGCATGATCTCTCTCATCTGCAACGGGTCTGGAAGAATGCCTGCTCGATCCGCGAGGGTGAGGGCGGCGATGCCGAAATCCTGCTGGCGGCGGTGCTGCTGCACGATTGCGTCCCGGTTGAAAAGAACTCGCCCTTGCGCAATCAGGCCTCGCGCCTGTCGGCGGAGAAGGCGGGGTCGCTGCTGCGGAGCCAGGGATGGGACGGGGCGAGGATCGCGGCCGTCACCCATGCCATCGAGGCGCACAGCTTTTCCGCCGGGATCGCACCGATGACGCTGGAAGCGAAAATCCTGCAGGACGCCGATCGGTTGGACGCGATCGGTGCGATCGGGGTGGCGCGTTGCTTCTATACCGCCGGACGGATGGGCAGCGGGCTTTACGATTCCGAGGACCCGGCGGCCCGCCAACGACCCTATGACGACAAGCGTTTCGCCATCGATCACTTCCCGGCCAAGCTCTTTACCCTGTCATCCGGCTTCCAGACCGAAACCGGCGCGCGCATGGCCGGGGAACGGCATCGGCGATTGCAGCAGTTCTTCGACGATTTTCTCGATGAGATCTAGCGGCCGACCAGGTCAGACTGCCGTCAATGCGGGCGGGGGCGGAACAGCGGGATACCCAGGGCGGCAAGGCCGATCAACAGCAAGGTCGTGCCGCCATGCCAGATCAGGATCATCAGCGACGTATCCAGGGGATGGAACAGGGATAACCCGGTGGCGGCGAGGGCTGCCGTGGACAGCATGCCCAGGGTCAGCGTCAGTCCCGGTCGGACCCAGCCGCCATGGCGCACCATCAGATAGAGGCCGAGGCTGAGCGGCAGGCTGACGCCGACGATCCAGGTGAAGCAATGGAAACTGGTGCCGAGCGCCAGGCCGTCCGGCCCCATCCGCAGCCAATCGGTGAGGCAGCCATAGCCGGCGGAGGCGAACCACAAGGCGACGCCCGGAACGGGGAGGAGGGCCCAGCGCGCGGAGCGGTCCGGAATGCTGATCATGAAGACGGCGATGGCGGCCAGCAGGCCGGTCAGAACGGTTGCGCCGAGCAGCATCGTATAGCTGGGGATGCGCAGCAGCGTCATGATGTCGGGGCGCAGGCCGTGCAGGATCACGGCGGCGGCATTGATGCCGATGGCGGCCGCCAGCCAGAGCGCAGCCCGCAGCAAAGGCGGGCGCAGGCGCTGCACCGGCTGTAAATCCGCCGCCAGATCGGCAATCAGTTTTTCCGCCTGATCCGTCATTCTCTATCCGTCACGCTCGTCTGTCCGGCCGAGCGCCTTCCGTAACGCTTTGATGGCGCGGTGCACGGAAAGCTTCATGGCACCTTCAGTTTGACCGGTCACCGCCGCGGCATCGCGCAGCGACAGCCCCTTCAGTTTCACCAGGGAGATCGCTTCGCGTTGCCCTGGCGGCAATTGCGCCAAGGCCTGCCGGACCGCGCGCATGTCGAGCGTGGCCTCGCTGGCTTTATTCGTGTCATCGGCGGCAAAGGTTTCGCCGGCATCCTCAGGCAGCGGTTGCTCCCGGGCCCTTTCGCGATAAAGCCGGCGCAGCCGGTCGGCGATGCGGCGTTCAGCGATGACATGGATCCAGGGCTGCAGCGGCCGGTCCGGATCATAGGTCTGCCGGATGGCGTGGATTGACAGGAAAATCTCCTGGACGGTGTCGTCGATATCCTGGCGCCGGGTGAGACGGCGAGCGGCGAGGGTGCGTAAATAGGGCAGCAGTCCTTGCAGGAGCGCGGCATAGGCGGTCTTGTCGCCGCCTTGCGCCAGGGCCAGGAGGCCGCCGAGCTCAGCCCAGGCCGCCGCCATATCCGGCGGATCGCGGGTCGCAGCAGGGATCGTGGTCAGTCGGTCGGGCGCCATCTCGAATCCGGCAAGCGATGTGCCGTGAGCCTAAAATGGGACATGGGGACGGCACAATAAAAAAGCTCTCCGAGAAAAAGCTTCCCGGTCTGTAACCCGCCGCAACTTGACGACGAATAACGTTGCGTCGGGTGCTTGAAACCCGGCCCGGTGGGCGGATGCCATCCGAGTGGACGGAGCCGCCATCATGACAATAACGATCCAAGGAGTGGGAGAGATGAACAAGACAGCTATCGCGGCTTCCGTGCTGGGTGCGGCTTTGAGCCTGTCGGCAGTCGGGCTGGCGTCGGCGACAGTGGCGCGGGCGGATGATCAGGAGAAATGCTTCGGCGTCGCCAAGGCCGGCGAGAATGCCTGTTCGAGCGCCAGCAACGCGGCCCTGCATTCCTGCGCCGGCCATTCCACGGCGAATTATTCCGGTCAGGATTGGAAACTGGTACCGGCCGGAACTTGTGAAAAGATGGGTGGGCAGAAGCAAGCCTTCGAAGGCATGGGCAAGCCGACCGCTATGTGAGCCATCCAGGCAACCCATCGGAATCGCGCAGCATGTCGCTTCATGACGACAAGCAGGCGGTGGAATCCGCGGCCCGATCTTATCAACGCGCAGCGATCGGGCTGCGGAACCCGCATCTGGCGGAGATGGCCGATACCCGGCCGGATCTCTCCTGGCTGGAGATTCACAGCGAAAACTATCTTCTGCCGCCCCTGGCGCCGCGTTCTCTGGCGCTGGAGCGAATCCGGCGGGACTATGCGCTGAGCTGCCATGGCGTCGGCCTGTCGATCGGCTCGGCGGCGGGATTGGATCTTGATCACCTCAAGGCTCTGCGGGCACTCTGTGACCGGCTGGAGCCGATCATGGTTTCCGAACATCTCGCCTGGAGCATGGTGGATGGCCGCTACTATAACGATCTGCTGCCACTGCCCTATAGCGACGAGGCCCTGGCGATGGTCTGCCGCAATATCGACCGGGCGCAGGAAATTCTTGGCCGCAGGCTGCTGATCGAAAATCCGTCGCGCTATCTGATGCTGCCGGACAGCGATTGGCCGGAAGCGGCTTTTCTCAACGAAATGACGCGACGGACCGGCTGTGGCCTGCTGTTCGACGTCAATAATCTTTTCATCAGCGCCCATAACCTGCAGCTCGACATGGGAAGCTATCTCTGGGATCTGCCGGTCGCGGCGATCGGCGAGATTCATATGGCGGGACATAGCCGCCGCAGCCTGCCGACACCCGAGGGGACGATGGAAACGCTGCTGATCGACGATCATGGCAGCGCCGTGCCGCCGCCGGTCTGGGCGCTGCTGGAAGGCGTGCTGAGCATGACTGGTCCGCTGCCGGTCCTGGTGGAATGGGACAATCACATACCGCCCTTGGCGGAGCTGTTGCGTGAGGCGGCGACGGCGGAGCTTCTGATCGAGAACAGTCGAAACGCTCAAGGACGGAAATCCGCTGTGGTCCCGACGAGGCAGGTGACGGATGTTGCATGACTGGCAACAGGATTTCGCCCGCTGCCTACGCGATCCGGCGGCCGTGCCGGCTTTGGCATCGGCACATGAAGCGCGTTTCGCGATTTACCGCGACAGCGTGGTCGGTTCGTTGGTCGCGGCCTTGGGCGACGCCTTTCCCGTCGCGCGGCTGATGCTGGGCGACCGGTTCTTCGATGCGGCGGCGGCCGGTTACGTCAGGCAAGAACCGCCACAGGCAGCCCTGTTGTCCAGCTATGGCGAGGGCTTCCCGGCCCATCTGCAATCCATGTCGGTGCTCGACGATCTGCCCTATATCGCCGATGTGGCCCGTCTGGAATGGGCGCGGATCGAGAGCTATTTCGCCGGAGCGGCGGAAAGCGCCGTCACGGCCGACATGCTGTTGCAGCTTCCTACAACCGATCTGCCCTTCCTTCGCTTTCAGCCGGCGCCGGGTTTGCGACTGGTGGGGGCACCAACGGCGATTTGGTCGATCTGGACGGCGCATCAGGAGACCCCGCCGCGACTGGACGGTCTTGACCCCTGGCAACCGCAAGCCGTGCGCCTGCTGTGCGATCGCCGGCATGTCGCGATGCAGTCGGTTTCTCCGGGGCAGTTCCGTTTCCTGGGCGCCTTGATGGCCGGAAGCAGCCTGATCGAGGCGATGGAGGCCGCCCAGGCCGTGGAACCGTCCTTCGATCTGCAAGCGGCTCTGTCGGAAGAGCTACGGCAGGGCAGTTTTGTTGCGCTGCAATCAGGCAATGGAGACGCCGCATGAGAGTTGGCGAGAGCAGGATTGGGGAGAGCGGGACCAGGGAGAACAAGATACTGGCGGTCATCGCGCGGCTTGAACAAATCGGGGCGCCGGTCATCGATCTGCTACTGCGGATCGCGATTTTTCGCGTCTTCTTCTGGTCAGGCCTGGTGAAGATTCACGATTGGCCGGGCACGCTCCAACTCTTCCACTATGAGTATATGGTCCCCGTATTGCCGGTCGGGCTGGCCGCCACACTCGCGGCCAGCTTTGAATTAGGAGCTTCCAGCCTGGTCCTCGTGGGACTGGCCACGCGTCTTGCCGTTCTGCCGCTGCTTGGCATGACGATGGTTATCCAATTCGTGCTCGGTGCGACCAACCCCGCCTATAATCAACTGGAACATTATCTCTGGATGGTTCTGCTGCTGGCTTTGCTGGTGCGTGGGCCTGGTCTGCTCTCGATCGATCATTGGCTGCGCCGCCGATATGAGCAATCGATGCCTGCCACGTTATCGCGTTAACCTTCCGGACTGTTCGATGTCCATCTTGTGACGATTTCTCGCTTGCGCCCGGCGCGCGAGGCTGAAATGATTCGAGGTCTGAAGCAACATGGTCGCAAGGCGGGAGCCAGTTAGTACCGACCATCGCGGCCGCGTCAGAAGGAGGATCATATGCCTGGCAGAGATCCGACGGCGCCGCGTTGCGCCGCATTGATCGGTCCCTATCTCAGCGGTAAGACAGCCCTCTTTGAAAGCTTGATGTTCGTCACCAATGCGCTGCCGCGCAAGGGAACGGCGAAGGACGGCAATACCCTGGGCGATGCCTCACCCGAGGCACGTCAACGCAAGATGTCCGTCGAACTGAGTGTCGGCGCAACCAGCTTTCTCGATGAAAGCTGGTATTTTATTGACTGCCCCGGCTCAGTCGAATTCGCCCAGGACACGCGTAACGCGCTGATGATCGCCGATGTGGCCGTGATCGTGGTCGAACCGCTGGTCGATCGCGCCCTTGGCCTTGCCGGTACCTTCAAGTTTCTCGACGATCACGCCATTCCACATCTGGTCTTCATCAACAAGGTCGATAGTGCCGCGCATCCGATGCGCGACGTGCTGGCGGCCCTGCAATCGGTTTCGACCCGGCCGTTGCTCCTGCGACAGGTGCCGATCCGCGAGGCCGGATCGAATGGCGATGTCGTTACCGGCTATGTCGATCTGGTCAGCGAGCGCGCCTACCACTATCAGCCGGGCCGGGAATCCGCGTTGATCCAACTGCCGAATACGATCCTGGCGCGGGAGCAGGAGGCACGTGGCACACTCTTGGAGCACCTTGCCGATTTCGACGACCATCTGCTGGAGCAGTTGCTGAGCGATGCCCAACCCAGCACGGCGGAAATCTATGGGCAGCTTGCCAAGGATTTGGCGGAAGACCTGATCGTGCCGGTCCTGCTGGGGGCGGGGGAAAAGGATCACGGTGTTCGCCGCCTGCTGAAGGCTCTTCGGCATGACGTACCGGGGCCGGCGCAGACTGCCCGCCGCTTGAAGCTGGAAGGCGCCGCCACCTCGGCGGTGGTGTTCAAGACGTTGCATCAGGCCCATACAGGCAAGTTGTCCCTGGTCCGGGTGATCGGCGGCAAGCTGACCGACGGCATGACGCTGAACGGCCAGCGTGTGGCCGGGCTGCTGCGGCCCAAGGGCAGCAATTTCGAGAAGGTCGCCCAGGCGGGGTTCGGCGATGTGGTGGCGCTTGGACGCCTGGAGCAGGCGCGGACCGGCGATGTGCTGGTGCCGGATGGCACGCCGCCCATGATCGATTGGCCGGCGCCCCTGACGCCGCTCTTTGCCCTGACGATCGGTGTCGAAAACCGCAATGACGAGGTGAAGCTGACGGCGGCGCTCGGCAAGCTGGCGGAAGAAGATCCGGCCCTGACCTATGGCCATGACGGCGACACCCATGAATTGCTGGTGAACGGGCAGGGCGAGATTCATCTGCAGGTGGCGGCCGAGCGGCTGAAGAGCCGTTATAACCTGCCGGTCCGGGTCCACCGGCCGCAGGTCAGCTACCGCGAGACGATCCGCCACAAGATCGCACAGCATGCCCGCTTCAAGCGACAAAGCGGCGGCCATGGCCAGTTTGGCGATGTTCATATCGAGGTCTGGCCGCTGGAACGCGGCCAGGGCTTCCAGTTCGAGGACCGGATCGTCGGCGGCGCCGTGCCGCGCCAGTTCATCGGTTCGGTCGAGGATGGCGTCAAGGAATACCTGGTGCGGGGGCCCCTCGGCTTCCCGGTCGTCGACGTGGCGGTCGCGCTCTGCGACGGCCAATATCATTCGGTCGACAGTTCGGACCAGGCTTTCAAGACGGCGGGCCGCATGGCGATGCAGGAAGCCTTGCCGAAATGCGAACCGGTCCTGCTGGAGCCGATCCATGCGGTGGAAATCTCAACCCCCAGCGATTTCACCTCACGCATCCATGGCCTGATCAGCTCGCGGCGCGGCCAGATCCTGCAATTCAGCGGCAAGCCCGACTGGCCGGGCTGGGAAGTGGTGGAGGCCTTGATGCCTCAGGCCGAAATCCTCGATCTGGTGATCGAGCTTCGTTCCCTGACCCAGGGGGTGGGGAGCTTCAACGCCAAATTCGATCATCTGCAGGAGCTGACCGGCCGGCTGGCCGAGAAAGTCATCGAACAAAGACGGGCCGCCCAATAAGGCGGCCCTCTCCTTAACATCGATTGATCGAAGCTTTTAGGATCTTACCCTGACATAGCTGCCGGGCGCATCGCTGATCACCTTCAGCTTGCCGTCGCCCGGCTTGCGCGCGGGAACGGTGCCGTCGGCATGGGCGGAGACCCATTTCTGCCAAGCCGGCCACCAGGAGCCGGGCTGGGCCTTGGCGCCGGCGAACCAGTCGTCAGGGGTCTTCGGCAGGGACTTCGCGTCATTGGTCCAATGGCTGTATTTGTTGGCCGCCGGCGGATTGACGACCCCGGCGATATGGCCGGAAGCGGCGAGGACGAATTTCACCGGCCCGCTATAGAGCTGGGTTGCCGCATAGGTCGATTTCCATGGCGCGATGTGATCCTCCTTGGTTGAGAGGATGAAGACCGGCGTCTTGATCTTCGTGAGATCGATCGGCACGTCCCGCAGCGTCAGGCCGCCGGGTTTGCAGAGCCGGTTCTCCTGATACATGTTGCGCAGATAGAAGCTGTGCATCGCCGCCGGCATGCGGGTGGCGTCGGAATTCCAGTAGAGGAGATCGAAGGGGAAGGGTTCCTTGCCCAGCAGATAGTTGTTGATCACGAAGGACCAGATCAGGTCGTTCGCCCGCAGCATGTTGAAGGTATTGGCCATCTCGGAACCGGCGAGGTAACCCTGCTGGCTCATGCGGGCTTCCAGCGTCGCCAGTTGTTCCTCGTCGACGAAGACGGCGAGTTCCCCGGCTTCGGTGAAGTCGATCATGGTGGTGAAGAAGGTGGCGCTGGCGATCCGGTCGGCCTGTTTCGCCGCGGCGAGATAAGCCAGCGCGCAGGACAGCAAGGTTCCGCCCAGGCAATAGCCGATCGCGTTGACGCTGGTCTCGCCGGTCGCATTTTCGATGGCGCCCAAAGCGGCGAGGGGGCCTTCGATCATGTAATCGGCAAAGCTCTTCGCTGCCAGCTTCTCATCGGGATTGACCCAGGAGATGACGAAGACGGTGTGGCCCTGTTCGACCAGCCATTTGATCAGCGAGTTACTCGGCTTCAGGTCGAGGATGTAATATTTATTGATCCAGGGCGGAATGATCAGCAGCGGCCGCTTGGCGACGTCCTTGGTGGCCGGCTCGTATTGCTGCAACTGAATGAGGTCGTTCTGATAGACGACCTTGCCAGGGGTAACGGCGATGTTGCGGCCGATCTCAAAGGCTTCGAGATCGGTCATGCGGACCTGCAGCTTGCCCTTGCCGCGTTCAAGATCCTCCAGCAGATGCTGCAGCCCCTTGACCAGATTTTCGCCGCCGCTCTCGGCGGTCGTCCGCAGGACTTCCGGATTGGTCAGGGCAAAATTGTTGGGCGCCATGGCATCGACGAACTGGCGCGTGTAGAAATCGACCTTCTGCGCCGTCTTGCGGTCGAGCCCGTCGACATTGGTGACCGTCGATTGCAGCCAGCGCGCAGTCAAGAGATAGGACTGCTTGATGTAGTCGAAGACCTGGTTGTCCTGCCAGGCGGCGTCCTTGAAGCGACGGTCTTCCGGCGCCGGGCTGATGACGGGACCGACATCGGCGCCCATCATGCGGCGGGCCGTGCTCTGCCACAAATTCATGTAGTCCTGCCAGAGCGACATCTGCGCCTGGACCAGTTTCTGGGGATCCGCCATCAGGCGGGAGGTCATTTCGATGAAAGCCCGGCCGATATTCAGCGGGTCGGTCTGGCTGCCGATATCCTCGGCGTTGCGGTTGAGAAATTCACTTACCAGACGTTGTGATTGTTCGGCGATTTTCGCCATCGATTCCGACCATACCGTGGGATCGATCCCCGTGTTGTCCTGGTTGGATTGCTCAGCCATGAAATCTCCCGAAAATGGCTTACATTCAACGCTTTGTGGGCAGTCTAAAATACCAATCGACGCTGCGCTTTCTCTGCTATAGTACGACCCGCCAGTGGGATTCGACAGCTATATTGCCAGTACCGCACGGTAAATATATAGGTCCTCGGGCAATACTGTCATCTGCTCCGATGAAGGGCCAGCCGACAGATTGCTGCCAGACGGGCTCGGGTGACAGATGAGCCGGGGCGGGCCGGACGAACATATCCGCGAGTAGCGGGTGGGGAGTAAGAGGTACGATGATCGATTATTGTCACGCCAGCGATGGTGAGCAGGATTGCCCTCAACCCGGCTTGAGACGTCGGAATGGCCTTGTTTCGATGCGCAGCCTGCGGCGCTGGGGGATCCTGGCCACCGTCCTGCTGGCGGGCGGCTGCAGTTGGTTCGGCGGTGACGAGCCCGCCTTCCCGCCGACCGCCGGCGGCCCCGATATCTCGACCGTGCCCACCGGCCTTGGCAGCGACACGGCCAACGCCGATTATACCGATCAGCAGCTTGGAGCTCAGACGGATAGCGCGCCGCGCCCCGAGGCCGCGCCGCCCGCACCCAAGGCCGCCGAAGGCGAGGCCCCGGCCACAACGGGTGAACCGAATGCCAGCGCTCCCGCGGGCAATGCTCCTGCCGGCAATGCCCCCGCCGCGAACAGCGAGACGACGCCCGCCGCGCCGACCGCCGACACCGGCAAGGATAAGCAGAACAAGGACTATCCCGACATCAACACGGTGCCCATGGTCCGCCCGACGCCGGAATCCGAAGCGGAGCCGGTGGAGCCGACCAAGCCGCAGCAATCTTCCGATGCGCGACCGGGCCATGCGAGTGAATACATGGCCGACGAACTGGCCGCCGCTGGCAGTGTCGATGCGCCGATGATCACGACGGCCGCTGGCGGCCGGACCGTGGAAGACGCGGCGCCGTCTTGCGACGAAGCGACTGCCGCGCCGCTCAACCTCGCCCAGCCGACGGCTGTGACCCAGCCGGTCGAGAGCGAGCAGAGCGATGTCATGTTCTCGAAGCCGGTCCTGCCGCCCTATACCAGCTATGACCAGATGCAGAAGCAGGCGCAGTCGCAGGCCCAAAGCCTTTATCGGTCGCCTTATGTGATGCCCGTCGCCGCCGGTTCGCCGTCGACTGCGTTGGGACAGTCGTCCGCGGGACAAGCCTTTGGGGGACAAGCCTCCAGCCCCTCGCTTTACGGCAATGAGCCGACCGAGGTCCAGGCCAATGGCCAGCCGGTCGGTCTGGTCTATTTCAGCGACGGTTCGGTCAAGCTGTCGGCCGAGGACAGCCGCGTACTGCAGCAGATCGCGAAATTGCAGCAGACCTATGGCGGCGTGATCCGCGTGGTCGGCCATGCCAGCTCGCGCACCGAGAACATGCCGCTTGATCGTCACTTCAAGGTCAATGCCGATGTTTCCCAGGCGCGGGCCAATGCCGTTGCCAAGTATCTCACGCGCCTCGGTATCGATCCGGATTACTTGCAGGTGGCCGGGGCCAGCGACAGCCGGCCGATTTATCCCGAATTCATGCCGGCCGGCGAAGCGGCCAATCGGCGTGCGGAAATTTATCTCAGCAGCTACTGACGGATTATGACTCAGATTATTACCGCGACGGCGGTCGCTTGGGAGCGGCCATGACCGCTGATCTTTCCTCGTCCTCATTCAGGGCGTCCACATCCAAGACTGCGGGCGGCCCGCTGCGGGTCGGCATCGCCGGTCTCGGCACGGTTGGCGCCGGTGTCGTCAAATTGCTGGCAGAGAACCGCGACGTCCTGCGGCTGCATTGCCCGCGCCCGATCGAGGTGGTGGCGGTGTCGGCCCGCGACCGCAAGAAGGATCGCGGCCTCGACCTGACCGGTATCGACTGGTGCGACGATGCCCTGGCGCTGGCCAGCCATCCGAAGGTCGATGTCGTCGTCGAACTGATCGGCGGTTCGGAAGGGACGGCTAAAGCGCTCGTGGAAGCCGCGATCGCCAACGGCAAGCATGTCGTTACCGCCAACAAGGCGCTGCTCGCCCATCACGGCACGGCCCTGGCCCTGGCGGCCGAGCGGGCGGGCCTCGGCCTTGCCTATGAGGCGGCGGTGGCCGGCGGCATTCCGGTGATCAAGGCGATGCGCGAAGGCCTTGCCGCCAACCGCATCGAGCAGGTCTATGGCATCCTCAACGGTACCTGCAATTACATCCTGACCCAGATGCGCGAGACCGGCCGTGAATTTGGCGAGGTGCTGGCCGAGGCTCAGGCGCTGGGCTATGCGGAAGCCGATCCCAGTTTCGATGTCGATGGCATCGACGCCGCGCATAAGCTCTCGATCCTCACCAGCGTCGCCTTTGGCTGCGCGGTGGATTTCGCCGGTGTGCGGGTCAGCGGTATCCGCAATGTCTCGGCCATGGATATCTCTTATGCCGAAGAGCTCGGCTACCGGGTCAAGCTGCTGGGTCTCAGCCGCCTGACGGAACACGGTGTCGAGCAGCGGGTGCATGCCTGCATGGTGCCCCAGGCCAGCGTCATCGCCAAGGTGGACGGGGTGTTCAACGCCGTCGTCACCACCGGCAATTTCGTCGGCCAGAATGTGGCGATCGGCCGGGGCGCGGGCGAGGGGCCGACGGCCTCCGCCGTGGTCGGCGACCTGATGGATATCGCCCGAGACCGTATCTTGCCGGCTTTCTCGGCCCCGGCCGAAAGCCTGCGCCAGTTGCCCTCGGCACCGGTCGGCCGGCGTGTCGGCGCCTTCTATCTGCGCCTGATGGTGGTCGATAAGCCTGGCGTCGTCGCCGATATCGCCGCCACCATGCGCGATGAGAACGTCTCGCTGGAGGCGATGATCCAGCGGGCCCGCCAGCCGGGCGGTCCGGTGCCGATCGTGTTGACCACCCATGAAACCACCGAGGCGGCGATCGCCCGCGTGATGGTGCGCCTGGATCAATTGCAGTCGATCTTCGAGCCGGTCCATGTGATGCCGATCGAGATGCTGTCGTAACAACAAAACGTGACGTGCAATGGGATGCCTCGGCCTGTAAGGCTCGAGGCTCCGGTACGGGGAGTAAGGAAAGATGGATCGTAATCTGGCATTGGAAGCAGTGCGTGTCACTGAAGCGGCGGCCTTGTCGGCCTCGCGGCTGATGGGACGGGGCGATGAGAAGGCGGCGGACCAGGCGGCGGTCGATGCCATGCGCCGGGCGCTGAACGACCTCTCCATCGACGGCACCGTGGTGATCGGCGAAGGTGAGCGCGACGAAGCGCCGATGCTCTATATCGGCGAGAAGGTCGGCGCGGGCGGCCCGAAGATCGATATCGCGCTTGACCCGCTGGAAGGCACGACGATCTGCGCCAAGGGCGCGTCCAACGCGCTCGCCGTCATCGCCATGGCGGAGGCCGGCAATTTCCTCAATGCGCCCGACGTCTATATGGACAAGATCGCCGTCGGTCCGGGCCTGCCGGAAGGTGTGGTCGATCTCGACAATACGCCGGAACAGAATCTGAAGAATCTCGCCCAGGCGAAGAAAATGGAAATCAGCGACGTCGTCGCCTGCATCCTCGATCGCCCGCGTCATGCCGAGCTGATCGCCAAGGTGCGAGCGGCGGGTGCCCGCATCATGCTGATCTCCGATGGC
Organism: uncultured Rhodospirillaceae bacterium; assembly: GCA_964406155.1. Lineage (GTDB taxonomy): Bacteria > Pseudomonadota > Alphaproteobacteria > Dongiales > Dongiaceae > Dongia_B. The sequence goes on from CAYOQR010000025.1 coordinate 40,081, forward strand.
GACGTCAGCGGCGTGATCGCCACCGCGACGGCGACCAGCGGCGTCGATATCTATCTCGGCAGCGGCGGCGCGCCGGAAGGCGTCCTGGCGGCGGCGGCCTTGCGCTGCATCGGCGGCCAGATGCAGGGACGTCTGCTGTTCCGTAATGACGACGAGCGGGGCCGTGCCCATCGCTGGGGCATCACCGATCTCAACCGCAAATACAGCATGACCGACCTCGCCAAGGGCGATGTCATGTTCGCGGCGACCGGCGTCACCGACGGCGCCATGCTGCGCGGTGTGCGCCGTTCGGCCGGCATGGCCACCACGCATTCACTGGTGATGCGCTCGAAGAGCGGCACCGTGCGTTATGTCGAGGCGCAGCACAACTGGAAGATCAAGCGCTCGCTCGACGTCTGACCGCTCGATACCTGAATAGATGAGCGGAGAAGCCTTTCTCGGGGTCGCGCGGTCGGCGACGGGCCGGCTCTGGCGGCTGCGCGTGCCCTCAGGTGAGGGCGCAGCAGGTGGCGGCGAGGTGGACCGTCAGGGCCTCGCCATTTCCCAGCGCCTGCAACTGCCGGAACTGGTCGGCCGCCTGTTGGCGGCACGTGGCCAGACCGTCGAGACGGCTGAGGGCTTTCTCAATCCGCGTCTTCGCGACCTGCTGCCGGATCCCTCGCGCCTGCGCGACATGGACCGGGCGGTGGAACGCATCATCGCGGCCATCGAGCAGGGCGAGAAGATCGCCATCTTCGGCGATTACGATGTCGATGGCGCCACCTCAGCAGCTTTGCTGATGCGCTTCCTGCGCGCGATCGGCGTGCCGCCGGTCCGGCTCTATGTGCCTGACCGGATGAGCGAGGGCTATGGGCCGAACGGGCCCGCCATGCATCGCTTGCGCTCGGAAGGGGTCAATCTCGTCATCACGGTCGATTGCGGTATCACCGCTTTCGCGCCGCTGGAGGAGGCGGCCTCGGTCGGCCTTTCCGTGGTCGTGGTCGACCACCATGTGGCGGAACCCGCCTTGCCGGTGGCCGCCGCCGTGATCAATCCCAACCGCCTGGATGAAGAACCGGGCCACGGCCATCTGGCCGCCGTGGGCGTTGCCTTCCTGCTGGTGGTGGCGCTCAACCGGGCACTCCGGCAGCGCGGCTGGTACAAGGCGAACCGTGTCGAGCCGGACCTCATGCAATGGCTGGATCTCGTGGCGCTCGGCACCGTCTGCGATGTCGTGCCGCTGACCGGTCTTAATCGCGCGTTGGTGGCCCAGGGTCTCAAAGTGATGGGGCAGCGCCGCAATATCGGCCTCAATGCGCTGAGCGACGTGGCCGGCGTGACGGAGCGCCCCGGCACCTATCATGCGGGCTTCCTGCTGGGGCCGCGCGTCAATGCCGGCGGGCGGGTCGGGGCCTCGGATCTCGGGGCCAATCTGCTGAGCGGTGACGATCCGGTGCTGGCCGGCGAGCTGGCACGTCGCCTGGACGAGCTGAATGCCGAGCGCCGCGCCATCGAGGCGGAGGTGCTGGCCCAGGCCATCGAGGCAGCGGAGAAACAGGCGGCGGCAAATCCGCATCTTATTTTCGTCGCGGCCGAGGGCTGGCATGCCGGCGTCATCGGCATCGTTGCCGGCCGCCTCAAAGAACGCTATCAGCGTCCGGCCTGCGTTGTCGCGCTCGACGAGAACGGCCAGGGCATGGTCACCGGCAAGGGCTCCGGTCGCTCGGTCGCCGGCCTGCATCTCGGCAATGCGGTGATCGCCGCGCGCGAAGCCGGTATCATCGCCCGAGGCGGCGGCCATGCCATGGCGGCAGGCTTCGAGGTCGCCGGCGACCGGATCGCGGAACTTGCGGATTTCATCTCGGCGCGTTTCGTCTCCGATCTCGACGGCAGCCCGCTGGTGCCGGTGATGCCGTTGGATGGTGCCGTGCAGCCCCGGGCGGCGACGCCCGGCTTCGTCACCATGCTGGAACAGATCGGCCCCTTCGGCAGCGGCAATCCCGAGCCGCGTTTCGCCATTCCCGATGCCCGGATCGCCTTCGCCGATATCGTCGGCACCGGCCATGTCCGCTGCCAGATCCAGGGCAGCGACGGCACCCGCATGAAGGCGATCGCCTTCCGGGTGGCGGAGGAACCGCTGGGCCGCCTGCTGCTGCAATCGCGCGGCACCAGCCTGCATCTTGCCGGCACCCTGCGCATCGACCGCTGGCAGGGCCGGGAAGAGGTGCAGTTGCTGATCGACGACGCCGCCCCGGCCGGGCAGTAAGTCCCGGCAAATCGCCCGTCGCTTCTCCTGACGACCCCTCGGCCATTCTCCCTGGCCTCACATGGCTCATGCCCAAAAGGGCTGCAGGACAGGCCTAATCGGTAAGGTCGGGCGCGACCGGCCGCGCCGAGAAGGCCGGCAAATCAGCCGCTTACCCAAGCTTTTTCGTGCCCTTCAGATATTGCATGAGAAAGATCGCCGAATCAGCGTTTTAGGGTTGCTTTTGCCCCGGCCACCGGTTACATAGGCGCCGTTCCGTGGCCAGCCGCTCGGCCGCCACCGGTCTTTAGTCCCCATCGTCTAGAGGCCTAGGACATCGCCCTTTCACGGCGGTAACAGGGGTTCGAATCCCCTTGGGGACGCCAATCTAATCAATGATTTGGCTATTTCATTAGAATTTCTGCCCATCTACGCCTGATATCTATGGGCGATGAACGTGCGCGTTTTGAATCCACCAAAGACCACTACGTTCGGGACGTAGGGGCCGGAGGTTCGAGAGCGACCACTACCTTCACACGGTAGGGGGCACTGGTTCAATCCCAGCTCTGTCATTTGCATAGCCAGGAGCTTTACCTCCGGCTGCTGCCGCACAAATCCCGCAGCACGCAGCTCGCGCAGGCGGGGGCTGCGTGATGGCAGGTGGTCTGGCCGTGATATTTCAGCAGCCAATGCAGTTCATAGAGATCCTCGGCGCCCCAGGCATTGGGGATGAAGCGCATATAGAGATCGTGTGCGGTTTCGAAGCTTGCGTCGGGGAGCATCAGGCCGAGCCGGGCGCCGATCCGTTTCAGGTGCGTATCGACCGCCAGTTCGCGTTTCCGGAGCGAGCTGAAATTCAGCACCGCTGCCGCGATCTTCGGGCCGACGCCGGGCAGGGAGGTAAGCCAGTGCATCGCCACCTCCTCATCCCAGTCGATCAGGAAATCCAGGCTCAAGGCGCCTTGCCGGGCGAAGATCATGCGGAGCGCCTGGGGGATCTGGGCGGCTTTCTGATCGGCGAAGGTGACGGGCTGGATGATCGGCTCGATCTCCGTCGGGCCGGCATGGCGCAATGTGTCCCAACATGGGTAGCGATATGCGAGGCGCAGGAAGGCGGCGCCGGAAACCTCGTCGGTCGTGCGCGTCCCGATCATGGCCCTGATGAGTTGACTGACTGGGTCATAGCGCGCTTCGTCGGCCTGGGGGCCGAAACGGGTGAGCAGGCGTTCCCGGACGATGGCGAGGAAGGACGGTTGCTCCGACATGAGGGCGAATTGCGGCATGGCATACCTTACCGATTGGCCGATTGAAGATAAGAACAAATCATGAACATTATTTGTGTCATATCAAGTGGAAAATTGATCACGGTTAGGGGGCTATAGATCAAAGGCATCTATGGTCTTATGATGAAAAGGCCATAGGAAATTTATGAAAGGGAGGGGTGGACTTGCGCGACAGGCTGCCTCCACTGGACTGGCTGCGGACATTCGAGGCGGCGGCGCGCCATGCCGGGTTCACCGCCGCCGCGGATGAACTGGCGCTGACCCAGGCCAGCGTCAGCTATCACATCCGCAGCCTGGAGAAGTGGCTGGGCTATCCGCTGTTCGAGCGGCGGGCGCGCAGCGTGCAACTGACCGATATGGGGCGCGGCTATCTGCCGGCGGTGCGGCGGGCACTGGATGAATTAGCGGTGGCGACGGTCGATCTTTTCGGCGTCGGTGCGCGGAAGAGCGTCACGGTGCGGTCGACCGTCGCTTTTGCGGTCCTTTGGCTGGCGCCCCGGCTGTATCGCTTTACGCGCGATCATCCGGATATCGAAATCCGCCTGACCACGGCCAATTGGGCGGCTTTGCCGGCCGAGGACAGCATCGATATCGAGATCCGCTATGGTGACGGCAACTGGCCCGATTTCACCAGTCAGGTCCTGCTGCATGAACCGGCGGTGATCCTCTGCACGGCCGAGATGGCGCGCTCGATCCGGCGTCTCACGGATCTCGCGGATCAAACCTTGATCCATGTCCTCGGCACCGGCGATCTCTGGGAGAGCCTGTTCCGCAGCAGCGGCCGCAGCAAGATTGCGCCGAAGAAAGCCTTGAAGGTCGACACCTCGCTGACGGCGCTGGAACTCGCCAGCACCGGAGCGGGCGTCGCGCTCGCCTTGAAGAGCCTGGCGGCGCCTTATCTGCAGGCGCAACGTCTGGTCCAGCCGCTCGCTCAGGAAGTGGCGACGGGGCAGTCACATTTCCTGGTGACGCTGCCCCAGACCAGGCCGGCGAGAGCCGAGGTACTGCTGTTCCGCAACTGGCTGCTCGCCGAGGTCCAGGCACAGCAGGGTCAACTCCCCATCGCGCTCTGATTTATTGAAGAGAGCCGCGACGGCGGATCGCGTTGGCGGTCTCAGCCGCGCTTGCCCTCCGGCCGCGACGCGAAGAGCAGCAGCCCTTCTTGCGCGATATGGGCGGCGGCGAGGGCGGTGATCTCCGCGACGTCATAAGCGGGCGCCACTTCCACCACATCCATGCCGACGAGATCGATGCCGCCACAGCCCCGCAGAATGGCGAGGGCCTGCGCCGAGCTGAGGCCGCCGGCCACCGGCGTGCCGGTTCCCGGTGCGAAAGCGGGGTCGAGGCAATCGATGTCGAAGGTGAGATAGACGCGATTGCCGCCGACGATGCGGTGGATATCGGCGATCACCGTCTTCACGCCATGTTCATGGACATAGGGCGCGTCGAGAACGTTGAAGTCGAGAAGATCGTCGTTATGCGTGCGCAGGCCGATCTGCACCGATCGCTTGGGATCGACCAGGCCCTCGCGCGCGGCATGATAGAACATGGTGCCGTGATCGACGCGACCGATCCCCTCGGCATCGTTCCAGGTATCGGAATGGGCGTCGAAATGGATCAGCGAGAGCGGGCCGTATTTCTTCGCATGGGCCTTCAGCAGCGGATAGGTGATGAAGTGATCGCCGCCCAGCGAGAGCAGCGCCGTGCCGCCGGCGATGATCGTCGCGGCATGATCCTCGATCGCGGCGGGAATGCCCTCGGGGCGCCCGTGATCCCAGCGGCAATCGCCGTAATCGATGGTCGCCAATCGATCCAGGGGATCGAAGCTGCAGCCATAGGGCCGCGTCCAGGCCATATGCGTGGAGGCCGCGCGAATGGCGCGCGGACCGAAGCGGGCACCGGGGCGATTGGTGGTGGCGGTATCGAGCGGAAAGCCGGTGATCGCGACATCGACGCCCGCCAGATCGCGGCTGTATTTGCGCCGCAGGAAACTGAGGGCACCCGCGAAAGTCGGCTCGACCTGAGAGCCTTTCAGATCCGTGACGGTGAAGGCGTGATCATTACCATAAGTCGTGCTCATTCTCGTTCCCCTGACATCTGTTTCTTATGGATGCGGCACGCGATTTGAATTTCTGAATGCGTGTTCAGCTTTTGAAGAAGCACTTTTTCATTGCTGGCCCGGACAAGTCAATGCCAGACTTCGCGCCTTGTGCGATTGCTTTGCGCAATTGTCTTGTGTGATTACCCGGGTTCTATTGGCTGGCGGAGCGTATCATGGATGATGTGCGGATCAGACCGGCGAAAGAGGAGGACCGTGCCGATTTGCGGCGCGGCCTGATCGAGTTACAGGAATATGAATGTCGGTTGCATGATACACGGCAGCCGAGTGACAAGATGGCCGATCCCTATCTCGACTGGATGCTGGAGCAGGTCGCGATGCGGAACGGCATTTGCTTGATCGCGGAATGCGATGGAGATTTCGTCGGCTATGTGGCCGGTTGGGTCGAGGACGATCCCAATCTCGCGGAAACGCCGGATTCCAACAGATACGGCTATGTGTCGGATATCTGTGTCATGCCGGATTGGCGCGGCCGGCGGATCGCGGCCCGGCTTCTTGCCGAGATAGAAGAGTATTTGCGCGCGGCCGGTGTTGCGCGGCTGCGGATTGGTGCCCTGGCGATCAACGATTCAGCCATCGCGGCCTATCTCGATTACGGCTTCGAGCCCTATGAGGTCACGCTGGAGAAGCGGCTCGATCCTGCCTCCTAGAGGTATTTGAAACTCTTCCATGCAGCGGCTCTCAACAACAGGCGTCTCATCTGATGTTGCCACCGCTCACCCCGACCCTCTTCCCGTTGCACGGGGAGAGGGAGCTTAAGCGCTTAAATCGCTCGATGATTTTCCGGGAGAGACGATGGAATCTCCCTCGCCCCGCTTGCGGGGTGAGGGGTGTTGGCGATAAACCGAGCATCACCAAGTCTTGTATCGAACAGTATCGATATCCTGTAGATGAAGGGCTGCCGCAATCTCATTTACCCTTGTTGGCAAGGCGGCTGTGGTGGATGCCATAGAAGAAGTAGATCACGAGGCCGATCACCATCCAGATGACGAAGCGTTCATAGGTCAGAACCGGCAGGCTGGAAATCAGCGCGATGCAGGAGGCGATGCCGATCGCCGCCACCAGATGGACGGCGGGCGTGCGGAACTGCCTTTTGAGATCAGGCTGGCGCCAGCGCAGCAGAACGACCGAGGCGCAGATCACGATGAAGGCCGAGAGCGTCCCGATATTGACGAGTTCGGCGACTTCGCTGATCGGAAACATGCCGGCGGCGATGGCCGTGCCGACACCGAGGATCAGTGTCGGGCGGTAAGGTGTGCCGAAGGTCGGATGAACCCGGGCAAACCAGGCGGGCAGCAGACCGTCCCGCGCCAGGGCGAACCAGATGCGGGCGGCGGCCAGCATGAAGGCGAAGAGCACGCTGGTGATGCCGGCGACGGCGGCGATGGAGATGATTACCATCACCAGGGTCAGGTTCAAATCCTTGAAGGCATTGGCGACCGGGGCGGTGTTGTTGAGGCTGGTGTAGGGCACCATGCCGGTCAGCACCAGCGACATGCCGATATAGAGGATCATGGAAACGCCGAGCGACAGCAGCACGGCGCGCGGCAGGTCGCGCTGCGGATTGCGGGCTTCCTCCGCCGCCGTGGTCAGGGTGTCGTAACCGAAGACGGCGAAGAAGACGACAGCGGCACCGGCCAGCACGCCATGCACGCCGAAGGGCATGAAGGGATGCCAGTTTTCCGGTTTGACGTAATAGGCACCGACCAAGATCACCAGGAGAACGCCCGCCAACTTGATACCGACGATCAGGCTGTTGAAGCGGGCGCCGATCTTCATCTGCACGGTCAGCAGCGCGGCGATGCCGAGCGCGATGGCGGCGGCGATGACATCGATATGCTGTCCGACTTCTCCTACCCGTACCTCGGCAGCCCAGGCGGGCAGGTGAATGCCAGCGGCATCCAGTAAGGCCCTGACATAACCGGACCACCCGATGGCGACGACGGCAACGACCAGGGCATATTCCAGCAGCAGGTCCCAGCCGATGATCCAGGCGAAGAGCTCGCCCAGTACCGCATAGCCATAAGTATAGGCGCTGCCTGTCACCGGGATCATGCTGGAGAATTCGGCGTAACAGAGAGCGGCGGCGGCGCTGGCGATACCGGCGGCGATGAAGGACAGCACGACGGCCGGTCCCGCCTGGGTCGCGGCAACCACGCCGGTCAGGACGAAAACGCCGACGCCGATGATGCCGCCGATCCCGATCGCGGTCAGTTGCCAGAGATTGAGAACACGCTGAAAGTCCTTGCGTGTTTCACTCTCGGCTTGCAGGTGCTCGATCGACAGGCGCCGCGTAAGCTGTTCCAGCATAAGGGCCTCCTTGATATCGGCGACCCCGCGATCTGGCGCTCTGCAGCGGGATCATCAGTCTCCACGCTAGATCATAGGAGGAAGAACTTACAACCTGGAGGGTACGAGTGTGCCCCTGTATAATCTTTCACCCCGTATAATCCTTCACTCCTTCGTGACTGGATGATGGCATGTCGATCACCTGATTGTTCGGCGACCTGTCAGCACAAGTTTGTTGCGATGCACAAAAATCCGCTGCATGCTCAACCTTCCATCCGACCGGCGGCTCCGCCGGTTCTGCGCAGTACGCGCCGCCTCGCGCGGCTTTTTGACGGAGACTGAATGATGTTGAAGGGCAAAACTGCCGTCGTCACCGGCTCGACCAGCGGTATCGGCCTCGCCATCGCCCGAGCCATGGCGGCGCAAGGCGCAAATACCGTCATCAACGGGTTTGGCGATGCCGCTGCGATCGAGAAGGAGCGGTCGGCGATCGAAAAGGATTTCGGCGTGAAGGCGCTCTATTCGCCGGCCGACATGACCAAGGGCGCGGAAATCGCGGCGATGATCCAGACCGCCGAGAAGACCTTCGGTTCGGTCGATGTGCTGGTCAACAATGCCGGCATTCAATTCGTCTCGCCGATCGAGGAATTCCCGGTCGAGAAATGGGATGCCATCATCACCATCAATCTGACCGCCGCCTTCCATGCCATCCGGGCTGCCATTCCCGGCATGAAGCAGCGCAAATGGGGTCGTATCATCAATACCGCCTCGGCCCATGCCTTGGTTGCGTCGCCTTTCAAATCCGCCTATGTGGCGGCCAAGCACGGCATCGCGGGCCTGACCAAGACGGCGGCCCTGGAGCTCGCGACCTTCGGCATCACCGTCAATGCGATCTGCCCCGGCTATGTCTGGACGCCACTGGTGGAAAAGCAGATCGGCGATACCGCCAAGGCGCGCGGGATCACCGAGGAAGAGGTGAAGAAGAACGTCATGCTGGCGGCTCAGCCGACCAAGGAATTCGTCACCGTCGAAGATGTGGCGGCGCTTGCCGTGTACCTGGCATCGGATGCCGCGAAATCGATCAACGGCTCGATGCAGTCGATCGATGGCGGCTGGACGGCGGAATAAAGCGGATTCGAACGGGCTGGAGCGCGACGATCTGCGCTCCAGCCCGTTCCGCTCTTAGCCTTCTTTCAGATAATCATAGATGACGCTGCCGAGGCCGAGGGTGAGATCGGCCCGGAGATGCAGAGCCGAGACGACCTCGAGGACCGGCAGCTTCGCGACCTCGGCCAAGGCATGGGCATGCAGATCAAGGGCGGCCGGGCCGGTCCAGGCCTCCTTCAGGACGATATCTTCCAGGTAATATTCCACCAGCTCGCAGATACGCGGGCTGCCATCCACATGCGGGATGATCTTCAGGAGATAGCTCGGCTCCATGAGCGATTTCATGACTTTGTCATGATCGACGGCCTGATGCTTGTAGCCCATGCTGCCGGTGGCGCAGAGGGTCGAGCCGTAATGCAGGGTGCCGATCAGGACATCGCTTTCCACCCGAACCTTCGGGTTGGCGAGCTTCTTCGGGAAACCCCAGAGTTCGCGGCCGCCGGCGATGGGCGCGTCGTCGTCGAGATACATGGAATGGACGAAGCCGCCAGCCCTGCCCTCGAAGGTTACCGGAATGACCTGGCCGGTCTCGGTATAGTCGCCGAAGCCGGTGGAATCCGGCATGCGGATGAATTCGTATTTCACCAGGGGTGCCGCGATCTTCAGCGGTTCCGGTACCACGGCGGCGAGCGCATCGGGATCGGTGCGGTAGGTGATGATCATGTATTCGCGGTCGAAGAAGCGATACGGCCCCGGCGGATAGGAGGGGCTGGTTAACGGCATGGCAAAAGCCTTGCGGCGCACATCGTCGATTTTCATGGTGACTCCATCAGATGGGGGAGGGGGAACTGATGTTATCGACCCCAGATTACGACAGAGCACGCAGGCATGCCAACCCGCTCGGATAACCCGCCAGGCGGAACCCGTTGAATTTATGAGCTGTCACGCGCCTGTCCGGCAGGAAAATGATGCCGAGATTCAGTGCAGTGATCGGATGACGTAAGCAAGCACGATGACGGGCAGGGGAACTTCGAGCATCCACAGCAAAATCGCGCGCATCGCCAACCGCCTCCCAATGGCCTGGACTTGTTTTTGATAGCTGAAAGAATTTCGTGATGGGCGGGGTCACCCCCGTCTTACTTGCCGCATTTTTTAGGCCTTCGTCTTTGAAACGGCAATGGCCAAAAATGAGCCCAGGCCTGTTTTTCACGGGCAATTGAAATTTTGATGACTGCCGGCGATCCTTCGTCAGCTTGCCGTCGATGCCATTACGGAAAACGCGAAAGAAGATTACCCGCGCGGGCCGAAAATAATAAGGCCGGCGCCGATCAGGCAGAGGGCAACTCCGCTGAGATCGAAGCGGTCGGGCCGGACACCTTCGACCACGGCGAGCCAGGTCAGCGAAGCAAGGATATAGACCCCGCCATAGGCCGCATAGGCACGGCCGGCGGCCGCACTGTCGACCCAGGTCAGGGCATAGGCGAAGAGGATCAATGAGAGGATGCCGGGGGCGATCCACCAAGCCGATTTCCCGAGCCGCAGCCAGCTCCAGAAGGTGAAGCAACCGGCAATCTCGGCGAAGGCCGCAACGATATAGGCAGCTATGGTCGTCACGTCAGATCCCCCGGACTGTCTGCATCAATGCGATGTAATATCGTTACAAACCCCCCGACGGTGTTATCTGTCCGCTGCCTTGGCCCGCCCGGGCCTTGCGGCCGGCGTTATCTTGCTCAGCACCGGTTCCTGCTCACCCTCATGATCCGGGGACAGGCAATGGCCGTGGGAATGATCGGCCAGGACCTCGATCACCCGGCAGCTTTTGATCTGGCCGGCGTGGCATTGCTTGATCATGCGCTGCAACTCGGCCTTCAGCCGGGTCAGGCGATCGATCCGGGATTCAACCGCCTTGAGATGCGCCTTGGCGATCTGATCTGCTGACTCGCAGGACTGATCGGGATGATCCGACAGGGTCAGCAGTTCACGCACATCATCCAGCGGAAAGCCGAGCTCGCGGGCGTGGCGGATGAAGGACAGGCGTTCGAGATGGCGCCTGCCATAGAAGCGCTGATTGCCCTCGGTACGGCCCGGTGCCGGCATCAAGCCGACCTGTTCGTAATAACGGATGGTCTGGACCTTGGCGCCGGCCAGCCGCCCCAATTCGCCGATCGACATAACGTCTGGGATCGATAGGGTATCCGGATGCGGGGCAGGGGTGCCGGAACCGGCGGTTTTCCGGGCCTCCCGGGCGTGTTCCCTGGCCATGATTTTACCTCTTGAAGCTACAGTAGCTGTAGCTCCCATCTTCCTCTGCAATGAGATCGGTTGCAAGGGAAAGTCATGGATACGGGATCGTTGAGCCGGATCGCTCCTGAAGGAAAAGCTGTAGGTTCCGGTGCCGGTGGGCCTGTCGATGGCGGCGAGGCCGTGCTGCGGTATCGGGTCGAGGGCATGGATTGCCCGAGCTGCGCGGCGAAGATCGAGACGGCGCTGAACCGCATCGACGGCGTGACCGAGACGCAGGTGAATTTCGCCGCCGCGATCCTGACCGCGCAGGCCGCCGACGCCCAGCGTCACGGGCCGTTGATCGAAGCGAAACTGCGCAGCCTCGGCTATCGCGCGACACCCGCATTGGCCAAGCCGGCGCAAGCGCAGCTATCCGCGCAGGCTGCCAAATCCCCAGCCGCTGCCTGGTCGGGGCATGATCACGGCCATGATCACGATGATGGACACGATCACGGGCATGGTCACAGCCACGATCATGCGGCAGAGATCGCCGGTATCTCGACGGCGCCTGCGCAAGCATCGGCAAGCCCTGCCTGGTGGCAGCATCGCAAGGCGCGACTGACCTTCGGGCTCGGCCTGCTGCTGGCGCTGGCTTTCGCGACCGACCGGCTCTGGCCGGAACTTGGAAACTGGCCCTTCGTGGCGGCGGCGGTGATCGGTCTCGTGCCCTTCGCGCGGCAGGCCTTCCGTCTTGCCTTGTCAGGCTCGCCCTTCAGCATCGAGATGCTGATGTCGGTGGCGGCGATCGGCGCGATCGCCATCAATGCCGCCGTGGAAGCGGCTGTGGTGGTTTTTCTGTTTTCGCTCGGCGAATGGCTCGAGAGTCTGGCGGCGTCGAGCGCGCGCGCCGGCATCCGCTCGCTGATCAATCTCGTACCGAAGACAGCCTTGCTGCTGATCGATGGCGAACAGCGCAGCGTGCCGGCGGAAAGCCTCAAGCCGGGCCAGCAGATCATGCTGCGGCCGGGGGACCGGATTCCGGCCGATGGTACTGTCGTTGCCGGCAGTTCGACCGTGGATGAGGCGCCGGTGACCGGCGAATCCATGCCTGTCACCAAGGGAGCAGAGGATGCCGTCTTTGCCGGCACCGTCAATCTCTCGGGCGTGCTGACCGTGAACGTCACCCGCAACGCGGAAGACAACATGATCGGCCGGATCATCCAGATGGTGGAAGAGGCCCAGGGCAGCAAGGCGCCGATGGCGCGCTTCATCGATCGCTTCAGCCACTATTACACGCCGGCGGCCATGCTCGCCGCCGCGCTGGTGATCCTGGTGCCGCCATTGGCGCTGGGTGCCGAGTGGTCGGTCTGGATCTATCGCGGCCTGTCGCTGCTGCTGATCGCCTGTCCCTGCGCACTGGTACTCTCGACACCGGCGGCCATCGCCTCGGGCCTCGCGGCCGGCGCCCGGCGCGGCTTGCTGATCAAGGGCGGTGCGGCCCTGGAGGCGCTCAGCCGCTTGAAGACCGTCGCCTTCGACAAGACCGGTACGCTGACGGCCGGCAAGCCGGTGGTGACCGATCTGCGGGGTTTCGTGGGCAGCGAAAACGACATGCTGGCCTTGGCGGCGGCGGTGGAAGCCGGATCGGCCCATCCCATCGCGCTCGCCATCACGGCCGAAGCCGCGCGTCGGGACCTCACGATCGCGTCGGCCTCCGGCGGCCGGGCGATTGCCGGCAAGGCGGTCCTGGCCGAGGTGGCGGGGCGAGAGATCACTGTCGGCTCGCCCCGTTACGCAATGGATAGCGGCGCGCTCAGTCCTGGCCAGTTGCGTGCCGTTGCGGCCCTGGAGGAAACCGGCAAGACCGTGGTGGCGGTGCTGGAAGGTACCGAGACCGGTCGGCGCGTACTCGGCCTGATCGCGGTGCGGGACGAAGCCCGCCCGGACGCAGCGGCGGCAATCCGCGCGCTGCAGGGTTTCGGCATCAAGAGCGTGATGCTGACCGGCGATAACAGCCGCACCGCCAAGGCGATTGCCGACACGCTCGGGCTGCAGGCGGCTGCCGAACTGCTGCCCGAGGACAAGCTGCGGGCCATCGCCGATTTCAAGGCGGCGGGGCCGGTCGCCATGATCGGCGACGGCATCAATGACGCGCCGGCTTTGGCGGCGGCATCGGTCGGCATCGCCATGGGCGGCGGCACGGATGTGGCGCTGGAAACCGCCGATGGCGCGATCCTCAAAAGTCGCGTCATGGGCATCGCCGAATTGGTGGCGCTGTCCCGCGCAACCCTCGGCAACATCCATCAGAACATTGCCTTCTCGCTGGGCCTGAAGGGATTGTTCCTGGTCACCAGCCTGATCGGTACAACGCCGCTCTGGATGGCGATCCTGGCCGATACCGGGGCGACCGTGATCGTGACGCTGAACGCCCTGCGGCTGCTGCGCTTCCGTCCTAAATTGCAGGCCTGACGATAAACCTGGTGTAAAGCGTGGCGACGATCATCGGGTCACGCTTCAATGGTCTAGTGACGACGTTTAGGGCATCCGGGAAAAGTGCGGTCGACGGGAAATGGGGAGAAAAGGTTCAAGGGCGCTCGACACATCCGGCCACACTGGTGCGAGGCGGGAAAACAAGACTAGAATTTGCAGAAGGGAGTTTGCACAGGGGAGAAAGCCCATGCTGAGCCCCTTTGAAGCCGTCAGCACCTATTTCCAGGTGAAAGACGGGAGCCGTCCGTTCCTGATGCGGCACGTCTTTGCCGAAGATGTTCAGTTGGAAATGGTGGTGAAGACCGAGGCTATTTCCTTTCCGAATTCGGCCAGAGGGGTGGCTGCCATCGAAGAGATTCTCGGCCGTCGCTTCGCGAACGATTTCGAGAATGTCTATACCTTCTGCCTGACGCGACCAACGGAGGCCATCGGCGTCATTTTCCGTGTCATTGGCTGGTCGGGATGTCGGCCAAGAATAACGGCCCAATCCGGATTGGAAGCGGTCGGTACGATTGGTATTTTACGCCCGACATGCGGTGCCTGGTCGAACGGCTGACCATCACCATCGACGTGATGCAGGTCTTTCCAGCAACAGAGCTTGATCGATTGATGAGCTGGATTGCCAGCCTGCCTTATCCCTGGTGCCGGCCGGACGAGGCCCTGCGAGACATGCCGCATATCGAGGGGCTGGCACCCATCGAACTTTATTTGAAGGCGGTCCGTCCGATACCGCCGACGCACTGATCAGGGCTTCCTTGCCACAGATATCCTGAATCTGCCTCTCTGCAATGAATGAGAGTGCGATGGCTTCTTCGGTCAATATCGGCGGCGACACCTGTGCAAATCGGCTCAAGCGACGGCGGGATGATCTGCACCGTCGCAGGTCTCGACCTCGACCGTGACATGGCTGAGGCGAGGCAGATCGGCAAGCCGGTCCTTGTACCAGGCCGGGGGCTGCGGCCGGTGCGAGATGACGGTCACAACGGCGGCGTAGTGGCCTGGCCCGACGCGCCAGAGGTGCTGATCGGCCACTCTATCGCCACCGTCCTCCAGGCGCATCCGCATAGCTTGGTATAATGCTTGATCCGGCACGGCATCCAGCAGTACTGCACCAGCAGTCCGCAACAGGCCATAGGCCCAGCTCAGAATGACCAGCGTGCCGACGAGGCCGACCACCGGATCCATGAAAGTCCAGCCGAAGGATCGTGCCGCCAGCAGGCCGAGGATGGCGAGGACCGAGGTCATGGCATCGGCCAATACATGAATGTAGGCTGCGCGCAGATTGAGATCGTGACTCCGGTGATGACCATGATGATCATGCAAGGCATGATCATGACGATGACCGGTGTGATCATGATGTTCGGCAGGGTACCCGTGATCATGGCTATGTCCATGGTGATGCCCATGATTGTGCCCGTGATCTCCACCGAGCAGCCAGGCGCTGGTGAGATTGACTGCAAGACCCAGGGCAGCGATGACAATCGCCTCGTCATAGGCGATCGGCACCGGATGCAATAAACGCTGAACGCTTTCATAACCGATCGCGATGGCGATCATTGCCAGGATGATGGCGCTGGTGAAGCTGGCGAGATCGCCGAACTTTCCCGTGCCGAAGGCAAACCGGTCGTCATGCTGGTGACGGCGGGCGTAGAGATAGGCCGAGGCGGAAATCGTCAGAGCGGCAGCATGAGTGGACATGTGCCAACCATCGGCCACCAGCGCCAGCGATCCGAAGATCGTCCCGCCGGCGATTTCAAGGGCCATCATTGCGCCGGTCAAGGCGACGACCAGCCAGATGCGTCGCTCATTTCGACCATGATCCTGGCCAAGGAAAATATGATCGTGGGTCCAACGGTCGAGGGATTTGGCGTGCATCGGATCGTTCCCACAATCTGAAGGTTCCGGTGGCGAAAACCCGCCGGGATATCCAGATCGGCTATCCGCTGCGCAAGCCCGCGTTAAAGGTATTTGGCGAGTTCACCGAGGCCGGCCAGCTTGGCGCGTGAGCTGGCGGGCAGGGGGCCGACCACTTCTTCCAGATGATGCTCGATATGATCGAGGATGAGTACGCCCTTCGCTTTTTCCAAAGCCTGGATCACGGCGCTCATCTGTTGGGCGATGGTGACGCCGTCACGGCCTTCCTCGACCATGCGCAGCACGGTGGCAAGGTGGCCTTGGGCCCGGCGCAGCCGTCCAAGGATCTGTGGATTATTGGCGTGACTCATAGGGCATATGGTATCCCCCTGGAGGGGATATAGCAAGTCATGAAAATACAATTTGGTGAGCGGCAATCCCGGCTGGATGCGCGATCACAATCATGTCGCGTTGCATCCAGCGGGGATGCGCCAGGCCTAGGACTACTCGGTCAGGGAATTTTCCAGTCAGGCCGCGAGGGTCGCAGATACGTCACCGCGAGCAGCTTGAGGCCTTGCGGTCGCGAAAACTCTCCACCGAAAGATCATCATTCCGCAGGACTTGATGGAGGCGTCGAAACGCAGCCAATATTCCCTGGAAGCGGCTCGGTGGTGCGACTAGCCGGGCCGGGTCCGCCGCGAGGGCGAGGTCGCCGGTGTCGGTGCGTATCAGGCCGATATCCTTCAGGAGCCGCGTATCGAGATCCCACAGATCGCGT
The DNA here is from genome assembly GCA_964406155.1 of uncultured Rhodospirillaceae bacterium. GTDB lineage: Bacteria > Pseudomonadota > Alphaproteobacteria > Dongiales > Dongiaceae > Dongia_B. Next base: position 56,448 of record CAYOQR010000025.1, read on the forward strand.
TGATGGCAGGCGGAAGAGAGAATGCTGGAGAGCCGCAGGTCCCGATCGAGAAAATCGCTGGGAAGATCGTTGGCCGTTCGCTGACCGGTATACGGCGTGATCCTGTTGCTGTCGTGGTACATGACGAAACACTCCGTGTCATTGTTAACTGGCGATAGCCTTGATAGGCTTGATCGAACCAGGGAATGACCGTGAGTTTGCGGCGCAAAGCCGCGAAAGTCAGGTTAGATCCCGTACGCAGTGGATTAAGTATGGCTTAACACGAGGAGGGATCATGGCGGAGCGCCTGCCGATGTTGCCGGCACTGCGTGCCTTCGAGGCCGTTGCCCGCAATGGCAGCGTGCGCCGCGCAGCGGCGGAGCTTTTCGTGACGCCGGCCGCGGTCAGTCAGCAGGTGAAATCCCTGGAGGCCGATCTCGGCATTCAACTGATCCGCCGGCGCGGCAACAGTCTGGAGTTGACCGACGCGGCGCGTGCGGGCAGCGATACGCTCATCGCCTCTTTCCGGCTGATGGCGCAGGCGGTCCAGCAGTTCCGCGATCATAAAGGTGTCTCGCAATTGCGTCTCAGCGTCGATCCGGTTCTTGCCACCCATTGGCTGATCGCGCGCCTGCCGCGTTATCGGGCGCTGCCCGGCAGTATCGATCTGTTGCTGGATGCGACCAGGGCCTTCGCCGATTTCACCCGCGATCAGGTCGATGCCGCGATCCGTTTCGGTAGTGGAAACTTCCCCGGTCTGGCAGCCTGGCGCATGTTCGGTGAGGAGCTGTTTCCGGTTTGCAGTCCAAAACTGTTGCGCGGCAAGCACGGACTGAAGCACCCATCCGACCTTCGCCATCACACCTTGCTGCATAGCGACTGGCTGTCGCGATCCCCCGGAATCTGGCCGGACTGGTCGATGTGGTTGACGGCGGCGGGGGCCGATACGGTCGACGGAAAGAGCGGTATCCATTTCAACGACACGATCGTCATGCTGGAAGCGACGCTGAACGGACAGGGTGTCGCGCTGGGCAACAGCACTTCCGTCCGGGACATGATCGCCGCGAAGAAACTGGTGGCGCCTTTCGCGGGGACGGTCAAAAGCGACTTCTGCTATCACTTCGTCTGCCCGGAACGCTCTGTGGCGCGTCCCGAGATTATCCTGCTGCGCGACTGGCTATTGGCAGAGGCCGCGCATTACGCCGATGAGGCGGCTGCTCAAGTGCGCGATAGGCAAGCGCGTGACAGGCAGGTGCGTGATCGATCGGCGCGGTCGTGATACCTGTCTGTACTTCAAGGCGTGCGACAGAAAGAAAGGAGACGGATCTTGCCAACGACAATTCGACCTTTCCTTATGTTTCAGGACGGCAATGCCGAAGAAGCGATGAACTTCTATATCTCGTTGTTTCCGGGCGCCCGGATCAACGACATCACCCGCTATGGTCCGGGAGAGGCGGGTCCCGAAGGCACGGTGATGAAAGCGAGCTTCACGATCGCCGATCAGGCGGTGATCTGCATCGATAGCCCGGTACGTCATGCTTTCTCGTTCACACCGTCCTTCTCGCTCTTCGTCGATTGCATGTCGGAAACGGAAATCGACACGCTGACAGCCACCTTATCCGAGGGCGGGAAGGTGCTCATGCCACTGGACAATTATGGGTTCAGCCGGCGCTTCACCTGGGTCAATGACCGCTATGGGGTCTCCTGGCAGATCAATCTGCCGTAGGGTGGAGCACAGAGGGGAATGCCTTACGCTTTGCTGGTCCGTTTCAGTTGCGCAAGGAACAAGGCGAGGCAGGCGGCAACCACAGCAAAGCCGCAGGTTCCGCTCCAGCCCCAGGCGGAGAAAGCGGCACCGCCGGCCGCCGACCCGATGGAGCCGCCGCAAAACATCGTTGTCATGAAGACGGTGTTCAGCCGGCTCCGCGCCGTGGGGTCGAGGTGATAGATGCTGGACTGATTGGAGACCAAGGCCGCCTGCACACCGAGATCCATGATCACGACGCTGAGGATCAGGACAGGCAGCGATCCCTGGACCGACAGCAGCAGGATGAAGGAGATGAGCACCAGGACGGCGGCCAGCTTGACCACCGCCTGCGGCCCCCGGCGGTCGGCGATGCGACCCGCGACCGGCGCGGCCAGGGCGCCGACGGCGCCGATCAGGCCCATGAGCCCGACGGCGGTGGCGCCGAGATTATAAGGCGGCAGACGCATCTCCAGCGCAAGATTGGCCCAGAAAGCGGAGAAGCAGGCAAAAAGGGCGGCTTGGCTCAACCCGGCCAGGCGCAAGGCGCGGAACCTGCGCCAGAAGGCGAACAGCGAGGCGAGGATCGAGCCGTAGCCCATCTGCGTCACCGGCATGATCCGGGGCAAGGCCAGGCTGAGGAAGCCGGCAACGACGAGCATCAGCACCGCGGCGATCCCGAACATGGCGCGCCAATGCACATGGTCCGAGACATATCCGCTGAGGGTGCGGGCAAGGAGAATGCCGGCGAGCAGGCCCCCCGTTAACGTGCCGACCACCTTGCCGCGCTGATTGGGGTCGGACAGATGCACCGCCAGGGGGAAGATCTGTTGCACCACGGTGGTCAGGATGCCGATGCACAGGCAGGCGGTGCCGAGCCAGAACAGGCTGGGGGCCAGCGCCGCTCCGGCCAATGCCAGGCTGAGACCGAGAAAGGTGGTGAGGATCAGGCGCTTGCGCTCGATCCGGTCGCCGAGCGGCGAAAGGAAGAACAGGCCGATCGCATAGCCGATCTGGCTGAGAAACGGAATGATGGCGACCTGGCTCGGTTCGGCGGCGAAATCGCGGATGAACAGGCCCAGCATCGGCTGGTTGTAATAGGTATTGGCGATGGTGAAGCCCGTGGCGACCGTCAGCACGGTCAGCAAGCCGGTGCTGAGGTGATGAATGTCCGTGGATTGGGCTGCCTGCTCGGTCTGTGACATCGATCTGTAACTCTAAGAACAATTATCTGGTAACGATACGCTGCGTAGCGAAACCATACAGGCCGGCGGCGCAAGCGCAAGAGCGTTTCTGCGTTGCACCGCTCGATCCGGTCAGGCCGGATGCCGCTTCGCCATCGGTCGCGTAACCGGCCGGGCGATGGCGGCCAGGATCAGGTCGAGATGCGTGTCGATATAGGCCGTGTCGAGCGGTGCATGGCGCATCAGCATGCGGTACCAGATCGGGCCGTAAATGGCGTCCAATATCTGATCGGCATCGAACTCGCCGCGGAATTCACCCTGGGCGATGCCGCGTTGCAGGCATTTCTTGGCGGCCTGACGTCGCGGCAGCATATAGCCTTCGGTAAAAGCGCGACAGGTCGTGGGATCGGCCTGGCTGAGTGCCACCAATTCGCAGATGATGCGGCCGGTTTTGCCGCGATAGAGGCGGCCGACATTCTGCACCTGGGCCCGGAGATCGGCGATGGCGGAGGCGGTTTCCGAAAAAGCGAGCTTGGGAGAGACGGCAGCGAGGAAGGCTTCGATCGCCAGCATGCCCTTCTGCGGCCACCAGCGATAGATCGTGGTCTTGGCGACGCCGGCCCGGGCGGCGATGCCCTCTATGCTCAATTTGTCGAATCCAACCTCCTCCAGCAGGTCATGGGTCGCCTGCAGGATGGCCTCGCGGGAGGCATCGTCACGCGGGCGGCCACCGGGTTTCGCGGCGGCCGCCTTGCTGGTGACGGATTTCGTCAGGCCGGCTTTATGCCGGCTGGATCCAACGGTTGGAATGATCAACGATCCGGTCGGTAGTTACGATACGGTTCGTAGCGTAATGGAGCGAGACCGGATAAGCAAGCGGCGTTCCGTCAGTGGACTGCTACCATGACATCCGTGGCCTTGATCACGGCAACGGCTTCCTGGCCGACCTTCAACTTGAGGTCGTCGACGGCTTCGTTGGTGATGGAGGCGGTGATGACGGTGCCGCCGATATCGATCCTGATATGTGCCGTGGTCTGCCCCTTGGTCACCTCGATGACCTTGCCTTTGATCTGATTGCGGGCGCTGATTTTCATAACCTGTCTCCTCACGTGACAAATTGATCGATGGTGCTCATTGAATCGGAAAGTAGCGCCGGTTCTCGAGCGTGGTCATTGGCCGGCCTTGGCGGCATCCTTCAGCAGGTTCCGCATCTGCGGGTCGGATAATTTCAGGTGATAGAAGAGATCATAAAACTGTCGCACTGTCGCCGCCAAGTCGGCATGGGGCAATGAGGGGTAGAGGTCGATCGCCAGCCATTGCAGGCCGAGCAGGCGGTTGACGCCGGGCGGATCGTCGACCCAGCCGAAGGGCGGGAGCGGCTGCGCATAAATCCGGCCCCGCTGCACAGCCTCGACCTTTTGCCAGGTGGGGTCTCGGCGGATTGTATCCGCGAAGGCCCGGTCCTGGGCCACGATGACAGCCGGGTTCCAGCCGATGATCTGTGCCGCCGTGAAATTGGTCAATTTGCCGCCGCCCTGTTCGGCGGCCACATTCTCGACCCCCAGCAGATCCAGCATCTCCAGATTGATGGCGCCTTTGCCTGCCGATTGCAGACCCTCAGCACCCCGGCCGTAATAGAGCCGGAGCGGGGGGTGATCGGGTAGCCGGTGGATTTTGGCCGGCAGGTCGCGCAGCAGATTGTCGGCATAGCGGGCGAGGATGTCGGCGCGGCTGTCCTTGCCGAGGATCTGGCCGAGACGGCGATAGGTGTCACCTGTCTTGGCGAGGTGGCCGTCCAAGAGGATATAGGGAATGTCGGTCTGCTGCTGCACGTGATCGGCAAGATCGGCATATCGCTTATCGATCTCGCCGACATCGAGGATAAGGTCCGGCTTCAGGGCCTTTACCTGTGCGAGACCCACCGCCGCGCCATGCCCCGTCAACCGGCCATAAACCGGCAAGTTCCGGTACGGTGCGGCGAGATAAGGCTTCGCGGCATCCTTCGGTGCTTGGGACCAGCCCAGCAGATCTTCCGGCGCCAGCGTATAGAGCAAGGTGGCGGCCGGCGGCCCGGCGACGAAAACCTTCGCGATATGTACCGGTACGGCCACCTTGCGGCCGGCATCGTCGACGATCTCCCGCATATCGCCGGCGATGGCATGGGATAGCGGAACGACCGCGACCAGTGCGATCAGGAACAGCAGGAGGAGACGCGGAACGTAGCCGGGATCGAAGCGCATGGGGCGGGTCCGTTCTGGAGGATATGTTCGGGATCGACGGGCCGATCGTGGTCGTCAAACCCAGTATCGTTGTGTCAACTATCGTTATATTCAAGGACGCATATCGGCGCGTCAATGCGGATCGATGTACCGCGCATCCTCCCTGATTTATCTTGCGCTTGCTCATATGCACGTCATCAGGAAGAGCCGCTTGACCCTCACGCAACGTGAGGCGCTAGGGTCCGGCAGGTCAGATCAACGAGGGTACGATGTTGAAGGTCGGTGAACTTGCCAGGCGGACCGGATTGACGGTCCGGACGTTGCATCACTATGACGAGATTGGGCTGCTGAAACCCTCGGCCAGGTCGGAGGCGGGATATCGCCTCTATGACCGGTCCGATATTCTGCGGCTGCATCGTATCCAGGGATTGCAGCGTCTCGGCCTGTCTTTGGCTGAAATCGGTCCCGTCCTTGCCAAGGGCAGGGCGGATCTCGCCGACATTATCGACCGGCAGATCGTTGCCCTCGACCGACAGGCGGCTCAGGCGGCGCGGCTGCGCAATCAGCTCAGCCGGTTGCGGCTGCAATTGTCGAAGGGCGAAGAGCCGGATCTGGCGGAATGGCTAACCAGCTTGGAGATGATGAGCATGTTCGACAAATATTTCACACCGGATGAAGTCAGGTTCCTGGAAGAGCGCAAGGTGATCGAAAGCGGTGGCCGGGGCGAGGTTGCCTATGATGCGATCTGGCTGGAGCTGATCGCCGGTTTTCAGGATCTCATCAAACGCGGCGTGCCGGAGGAGAGTAGCGAGGCGCGGATGCTGGCCGAGCGCTGGACGGACATGGTGGAGGGCCTGACCGGCGGCAAGGCTGGCCTCAAGGTCAAGCTGCAGAAGATGTATCAAAATGAGCCCGGCATGCAGGCGCAAACCGGTCTCGACGAGCGCCTGATGGCCTATATCGCCCGCGCGAGCCTGCTGGCGCATCTCGACATCTATGCGAGATATCTGGATGACGCGGAAATGGACCATCTCCGCCGGCATTATGGCCGGAATGCCTTAAGCTGGGCCAGTCTGGTGGGCGAGGTACAGGAGGCGATGGCGGCGGGCCTGAAGGCCGATAGCCCGGTGGCCAGGGCTTTTGCCAAGAGATGGGACGATCTCTTCACCCAATCCATGGGGCGCGACCCCAAGACCCGGGCCAAGATCCGTCTGGCGATGGAGCGCGAACCCGGATTGCACCGCATCAATCTGGTCGACCCGGCGGTGGTCGATTTCATTCGCCAAGTGCAGGCGGCATCGGGGATGTCGTCCTCTGCCTGATGCGAGCATGAGGATCTTCATGGAAGCGAACTGTCGGGCTCCGTGCCCGGCGGTTCGTCGTCAGTTCAGGATCGGCCGCTCTTCGGTTTCCATAAGCGTGATGTCGGTGGCGACGGCGTCGGCAAGATTGTTGATGGTCGTTTCGGTCACGGCGAAGGAGACCGAGAAACCGTCATCGGTACCGAGTGTCAGGATATACTGATCCATCCCGACGGTCCGCTCGATGGTGCAGGTGCCGAGGGGATAGACCAGGCGCAAGCTGTTATCGCGATGTTGCAGTTTCAAGGCGCGATCGAGGATCGTCGGCAGGGTCAGGATCAGGGACTTCAGACTCTCCGTCGGCAAGGCAAGCGAGGCGGCGGTGCCGTTCTCGTTGGTGAAGTGCAGTTTGAACCGGTTGCCATCGGGCGCGATCTCGAAGGAGGTGAGGTCCCGGGCGTCGATCGATGGCGCCCTGTCCTTGTCATTCTCCTTGTTACCCCCGGCGTCTTTACCCGCAATGTCGCTCATGGTCCTGCTCACTGATATTCCGCTTCAGAGCCTTGCCTTAGAGGCGCGGCATCGGCCGGCACTATGCAAAAGAGAGGCGGATGCGATGGGAGGGCGCCGCATCCGCCTTGCATCTCTCGAGGGAGAGAAAACTGAGCACGAGGTCACCGGTTGCTGCTGACGGTCCCGCCTGCCTCAATTTCGTTCCGGCTCGGTCAAGCCGAGTGCCGCCTCGCCGAATGACTTGTCCTCGCCTTCGACCTCACGCTATATTCATTTGAATATAACGAAACGTCAATTGCCGCTCCGTGTCAATTGAAAGCTGAGGGCCGGGACGGTCGGGTAGGACAGAATGAAGGTCGAGATGTCTGGTGAGACCGTCTCGCGTGGCTGTGTGAACGGCGCGGATCGGGACGGCGAGCCGGGAACCGGGCGTGGATCGGGTAAAACTCCAGAGACGGTCGATGGCAAACAGAAGCGCCTGCGCCTCGATGAGGCGCGGGATCTTCTGCGGCGCCAGTTGCGGCGATGCGTGGTGGCCGAAACCGTTCCGCTGGGGGCGGCCTTGCATCGGGTCCTGGCGGAAGATCTTGTGGCCGCCGTGGACCTGCCGAGCCAGGACAAGGCGGCGGTAGACGGTTACGCCGTGCGCTCGGCCGATCTGACGGCGGATCAGGCGACGCGCCTGCGGGTCATCGGCCAGTCCGCCGCCGGCCATCCCTGGCCGATGCTGGCGGAGCCGTTCCAGGCGGTACGCATCTTTACCGGCGCGGCGGTGCCGACCGGCCTCGACACGGTGATCATGCAGGAAGCCTGTGGGATCGATGGCGGGGTTGTTGCTGTCCCTGCGGGTATGGTCGTTGGCGCGAATATCCGGCGCTGCGGCGAGGATTACGCGACGGGGCAACTGGCCCTGCATCAGGGGCTTCGCCTGCGTCCGCGCGATCTCGGCCTGGCGGCGGCACTGGGTGTGCCGGTGCTGCGGGTCTATCGGCGCCTGCGCGTGGCCTTGTTCTCGACCGGCGACGAATTGCTCGATCCGGGCAGTTCGCTGCAATTCGGCCAGGCCTGGGATGCGAACCGTCATCTGCTGACGGGGCAGCTTACGGAACTCGGCTGCGAGGTCAGTGATTTCGGCATCCTGCCGGATCGCTTGACCAAGACGATCGGTGCCCTGGCCGATGCCGCCCATGACCATGACCTGATCGTCACCTCGGGCGGCATGTCGGTGGGCGATGAGGATTACGTCAAACGGGTGATCCGCCGGCGCGGCCATCTGGAATTGTGGCAGTTGGCCATCAAGCCCGGCAAACCGGTCGGATTCGGCGATATCGATGACTGCCCGATCCTGGCGCTGCCCGGCAATCCGGTGGCGGCCTTGGCGACCTTCACCATGCTCGGCACGCTGGCGGTGGCGCGGCTCTCCGGCAGCGATGACGACTTGCCGAGCGCACTTGAGATCACGGCGGATTTCACCCTGTCGAAGCAGCCCGGCCGGCGGGAGTTTCTGCCGGGAGTGCTGGGGCAGGGCGCGAGGAGTGTCGGATTATTCGCGAAGAAGGGCTCGGCGATGATCTCGGCATTGGTCGGATCGGACGGATTGATCGATCTCGCCGAGGACACGACCGGCGTCGTGCCCGGTGACAGGGTTCGCTTCATCCCCTTCAGGCAGCCGGGATTCTAGGTTTCACAAAGGATGTATGGACGATGTCGCAGGATCGGGAAATGTTGCGCGCGAAGTCGCTGCTGGAAGCGCAAGCCAAGGCACAAGCACTGTTCGGCGATATCGACGAGATGAAACTGATCCGGCCCGGTGCGACCGAGAGCCAGGTGAACAAGGAAATCTTCCGCCTGTCCCGTGACAAATACGATGCCGGGCGCCACTGGCATAAGCGGATCGTGCGGGCGGGACGCAATACGATGTTCCCCTATCAGGAAGATCCCGAGGATATGACGATTGCCGAAGACGATATCGTCTTCATCGATCTCGGCCCGGTTTTCGCCGAATGGGAAGCGGATTTCGGCCGGACCTATGTGCTCGGAGAGGATGCCGAAAAGGACCGTATGCGCCGTGCGACGGAGACGATCTTCGAGGCCGGCAAGCGCCACTTCAAGGCAAATCCGGATATCACCGGGGCTGAGCTTTACCACCATGTGCGGAAGCTGACGGAGGATGAAAACTGGGAGTTCGGCAATGTCCATGCGGGACATATCGTCGGCGAATTTCCCCATGAGCGTATCGATGGCGACAAGGTGACGCTCTATATCCATGGCGACAACCATGAGCCGTTGCGCAGCCTGGACAAGAACGGGCAGCGGCGGCACTGGATCTTGGAGGTCCATCTTGTGGACCGGGCTCGCCAGTATGGCGCCTTCTTTGAGGAATTGCTGACCCTGGATGGGGCGGCGGCCTGAGGCGGCATGTTCATCCGGCAGTTCGATTATCTGGTGGCCCTGGCGCGGGAGAAGCATTTCGCCCGGGCTGCCGCCGCCTGCAATGTCTCGCAGCCGACCCTGTCGGCCGGCATCCTGAAGCTGGAACGTGAACTCGGCCTGCCGGTCATCGAACGCGGCCATCAATTCCTGCGTCTGACGCCGGAAGGCGAGCGGGTGCTCAACTGGGCCCATCGCATTATCGCCGATTTCGACGGGCTGAAACAGGATCTGGGGAATTTCGGCAAGGGCCTCGCCGGTATCTTGAAGCTGGGCGCTATCCCTGCGGCCTTGCCGACGGTCTCGCTCCTGACCGGGCCGTTCTGCGCCCGCCATCCGGGTGTGTCGGTGCAGGTGCAATCCCTGACATCGATCGCGATTCAGCGCGGCTTGGACACATTCGAGCTCGATGCCGGGCTGACCTATCTGGAGAATGAGCCGCTCAATAATGTCCGCCGCCTGCCGCTCTATGAGGAGCAATATGTCTTCGTGACGCGGGCCGATCCGCAGGACAAACGCCCGGTGATTTCCTGGCGAGAGGCGTCCTCACATCCGCTCTGCCTGTTGACGCCGGACATGCAGAACCGGCGTATCATCAACCAGATCTTCCGGGAAGTTGGCATCATTCCGGCGCCGCGCATCGAAACGAATTCCTTCGATGGCATCGCCGCCCATGTGCGGCATGGCGACTGGTGTACCATTTTGCCGCACAGCTACTGGACGGTTTTCGGCGAAATCGACGGGTTGCGCGCCATCCCGCTGGTGGAGCCGGTCAAGACTCAGGCGATCGGACTCGTCACGGCCGATCGAGACCCGCTGCCACCGGTGGCTGCCGCCTTCCTGCATTTCGCCGCGGCTCTCGATCTGGCGCATGAACTGCGGCTGTGAGCGCGGATCGCGTAAGTCTCCAACAAAATTTTTTTGACCGGATTTTCTTGGCCGGATCGCGAAGCCGCGCGATGACGACTGGAATCAGACTGGGACCGACGCTTGATCGATACCGTCTATCGATCCTTTCTTCAGTTCAATTTGACGCAACCCACTGCCCGCGCTGAACCTAGCAGCGTCGTCATCGGCGGATTGATGTCATGGTCGATCTCCCGGCGACGTCGAATTCGAAGGTTCGGCGCAAGCGGGCTCCACGCGGGCAGCGTTTTACCCAAGCCCTGACCGTGCCGCTTGTGCTGGCCTTCGATCTGTCTTTTCCAGAACGGATGCAGCGGAGAGATTTATGAGCGATCGACATCAATTCGGGCAGCAGCGGCTTTTGATCGACGGCAATCGCCGCGAAGCCGTTTCGGGTAAATACTTCGCGACGCTCAATCCGGCGACGGAGCAGGTGATCGCGATGGTGGCGGAAGCGGATGCCGCCGATGCCGATCTCGCCGTGCAATCCGCCCGCAAGGCTTTCGAGGGCGTCTGGGGCCAGATGCGTGCGGCGGACCGCGGCCGTATCCTGCTCAATCTGGCGGAACTGCTGCGCAAGCATCAGGACGAACTGGTCCAGTTGGAAAGCCTGGATGCCGGCAAGCCGATCTCGGCGGTGCAGCGCCAGGATATGCCGGCGGTGATCGATACGCTGACCTATTATGCCGGCTGGGCCGACAAGATCAACGGCCAGGTCATTCCGGTCCGGCCCGATGCCCTGACCTATACGATGCGCGAGCCGATGGGCGTCGTCGCCGCCATCATTCCCTGGAATTTCCCGCTGATGATCGGCATGTGGAAGATCGCGCCGGCGCTGGCCTGCGGCTGCA
>CAYOQR010000026.1:0-65485 GCA_964406155.1 uncultured Rhodospirillaceae bacterium
ATGACGCGTTCGACATTCTCGACGACGACGATGGCATCGTCGACCAGCAGGCCGATCGCCAGCACCACGCCGAACAGCGTCAGGGTGTTGATCGAATAGCCGCAGGCCGCCAGCACGCCGAAGGTGCCGAGCAGCACCACCGGCACGGCGATGGTCGGGATGAGGGTCGCGCGGATGTTCTGCAGGAAGAGATACATCACCAAGAAGACCAGAACGATCGCCTCGATCAGGGTCTTCACCACTTCTTCGATCGAAATCTTGACGAAGGGCGTGGTGTCATAAGGGATGTCGACCTTCATGCCGGCCGGGAAGAATTGCGCCAGTTCATGGACCTTGGCTTTGACGGCATCCGCCGTCGCCAGGGCATTGGCGCCGGTCGCCAGCTTGATCGCCAGACCGGTTGCCGGCTTGCCGTTGAAGCGGGAGACGGTGTCATAGCTCTCACTGCCGAGTTCCACCCGCGCGACATCCCGCAACCGGACGGTTGAACCATCGGTATTGGTGCGGAGGAGGATTTCCTCGAATTGCGCCGGGGTCTGCAGCCGGCTCTGAGCCGTGATGGTCGCATTAAGCTGCTGGCCCTTGATGGCCGGCGCGCCGCCCAACTGGCCGGCGGAAACCTGCGCATTCTGCGCCTGGATCGCCGTTTTTACATCTGCCGGCGTCAGCTTGTAGTTGGTCAGCTTGTTGGGATCGAGCCAGATACGCATGGCATATTGCGCACCGAACAGCGTGACGTCGCCGACGCCGTCGACGCGGGCGATGACGTCCTGAACATTGGCGGCGACATAGTCCGAGAGATCCGACTGGCTGAGCGAACCGTCGGGCGAATAGAAGGCCAGCACCAGCACGAAGTTGGTCGCCGATTTCTCGACCCTGAGGCCCTGCTGCTGCACTTCCTGCGGCAGGAGTGGCAAAGCGAGCTGCAGCTTGTTCTGCACCTGCACCTGGGCAATATCGGGATTGGTGCCGGCATCGAAGGTCAGGGTGATGGTCGCGCTGCCGGCGGAATCGCTGGTCGAGGACATATAGCGCAGATGATCGATGCCCTTCATCTTCTGCTCAATCACCTGGGTCACGGTGTCTTCCAGTGTCTTGGCGGAAGCACCGGGATAGGTCGCGGTGATGGCGACTGCCGGCGGAGCGATCTCGGGATATTGCGCGATCGGCAGAGTCCGGATCGCCAGGGCGCCGGCCAGCATGATGACGATGGCGATCACCCAGGCGAAGATCGGACGATCGATAAAGAAACGCGACATGAGCTGCCGTTCCTGACTAAGAGGTATCGACTGCGGCGCTCCCCGTTACCGGGAAGCCCGCATGAATGGATGCCGGAAGCTTGGAGTGAAGCTTAGGGCGTGGCGGTGGTTGCCGGCTTGGGCGTGGCGGCGGCCTGATGGTCGACCTGCTTCACCGGCATGCCCGGGCGGATATATTGCAGGCCATCGACAATCAGCCGGTCCCCCACCTTCAACCCGTCACTGACCAACCATTGATCGCCGAGCGTCCGTTCGGTCTTCAGCAGCCGCTGACCGACCGTGCCGTCCGCCTCGACCACCATGGCGACCGGATTGCCCTTGGGGTCGCGACCGACGCCCTGTTGCGGCACCAGAATCGCCTGATCGTTGACGCCCTCTTCCAGGATCGCCCTGACATACATGCCCGGCAGCAGGTCATGGTTGGGATTGGGGAACACGGCCCGCAGCGTGATGCTGCCGGTGGTCTGGTCGACGGTGATATCGGAGAACTGCAAACTGCCTTCCTGCGGATAGGCCGTGCCGTCTTCCATCACCAGCTTGACCTTGGCCTGATTGGCGCCGGCACTCTGCAGACGGCCGCTGGCGAGGTCGCGCCGCAGCCGCAGCACATCGGCGGTCGATTGCGTCACGTCGACATAGACCGGATCGAGCTGCTGCACGCGCGCCAGGGCATCCGCCTGACCGGCGGTGACCAACGCCCCCGGTGTGAAGACCGATTTGCCGATCCGTCCCGAAATCGGCGCCGTCACCTTGGTGTAGTTGAGGTTGATGCGTGCCGTCTCCAATGCCGCCTGATCGGCGGCGATTTCGGCTTCCGCCGCCTGCAGCGACGCCGCGGCGTCGTCGTAATCCTGTTTGCTGACCGCATTGATCGCGACCAGTTCCTTGTAGCGTTCCGCCTTCGAGCGGATCGAGGTCAGATTGGCCCGCGCCTTCGCCAAGGCCGCCTTCGCACTATCATAAGCCGCCTGATAGGTCGCCGGATCGATCTGATAGAGCACCTGCCCCGCCTGCACGTCGCTGCCTTCCTGGAACAGGCGCTTCTGCACGATGCCGCCGACCTGGGGCCGCACATCGGAGATCATATAAGCCGCCGTCCGCCCGGGCAGTTCGGTCGTCAACGAGACATGCTGCGCCTGCACCGTCACCACACCGACTTCCGGTGCCGGCGGCGCGGCCTCCTGAGACGCTTCCGCCTTGGGTTTGTCGCAAGCCGATAGAGCCAGTCCGAGCGCCAGCCACATCGCCAGAAAACCGGTCGCCGTCCGGACCGATCGTGTTTCGGGCTTCTTTTCGACTTGCATCAGTAATGCTCCTGCCATCGCCGGAATCGCCGCCGGCCAGTCCGGCCGCGGCGTCTTCTGGGTCTATGAACCTAAATAAGAAACGAATCGTATAGACTGAACGATCAATCTAGATTGAGCGCTCATTCTAAACTGGACGCCCGGACGGTCAAGAGGTATTTATGTAGAGAAAATGGCCTTACATTGAATGGGAGTATTCGCTTGACGAGCAGCATGACACCGGAGAAAGCCCGTAGTGAAACACGCCGCCAGCAGGTCCTGGAAGCGGCCCTGGAGTGTTTCCGCACACACGGCTTTCATGGTGCCAGCATGGCAGTCATCTCGAAGACGGCCGGGATGAGCGTCGGGCACATCTATCATTATTTCGCGAACAAGGAAGCGATCATCGACGCGATCGTCGAGCAGGAGATCGAGGATATAGCGACCCTTTTCGAAGAGATCAGTCGTGAAGGCGATATCCTGGACGCGATGCTGTCCCGCACCGATCACGGCTACGAGATGCATACCAATCCGGCCACCGCCGCCCTCTTCCATGAGGTCACGGCAGAGGCCGCACGGAACCCCAAGGTCGCCGATATCGTCCAGCGCGCCGATCAGATCAATCGGACCGTCATTATCGATCTGATCCGCAAGGGCCGTGCCGCGCGGGGATTGCCGATAATCGACGCGGATCTGGAGGGCCGATTCGAAATTCTCGCCGCGACCTTCGAGGGCTTGTCGGCACGCGCCATCCGCAACCCCTCCCTCAACCGGGAGACAACACGGAAGATGCTTCAGACCGTGATGCGTCAGCTCCTGGAAGAATAACCCGTCAATTCGTCATCTGGGCGACGGCCGGCGTGGCGAAGAGAGACGACCGCATATCGCCGAGATAGCTGATGACCTCTCTCGCGACATCCTTCATATCCTGTGGCAGGTCCTTCTTCCGGGCACCGATATCGATGGTGCAGGTCATGCCCATGGCGAGCTCGATGCCCGCCGGCACCTGATCGACCCGGATGCGGACCGGGAAACGTTGAGCCAGCCGCACCCAGGTGAAGACCGGATCGACATTGGCCAAGCCTTCATTGCCGCTGGTCCCGTTCTTGTCGGTGATGCCCCGGGCCAGACTCTCGACATGGCCGCTCACCGGGTCGGCGAATCCCATCAGCTTGATCCGCGCCGTATCGCCCGGATGAATCTGCGCCAGCTTGGTTTCCTCGAAATAGCCCGCGATCCAGAAGGAATCGCTGTCGATCACGGAAACGGTCTTCTGTCCCGCCGTCGCGTAATCGCCCCGCCGCAGCAGCAGATTGGTAACATAGCCGTTGACCGGCGAGCGGATGACGCTGCGGTCCAGATTGATCTTGGCGACCTCGACCGCCGCTTGGGCCTCGTTGTAATTGGCGGCGGCGGCGGAAGCGCTCCCGCGATACTGCTCCTTCTCTTCGGATGACGCGGCGAGATCCGACAGTTGCGCCCGGCGCGCCGACTTCATCTGCAGCACCTGCATGTCCTGCTTGCGGCTTTCGGCCGTCGCCTGCGCCTGGTCAAGCGCCAGGCGGAAGCGGACCGGATCGATGACATACAGAATATCGCCCTTATGGACGAACTGATTGTCGGCGACCTTGAGATCGATCACGGTTCCGGACACTTCCGGCGCGATGGTGACGACATCCGCGCGGACCGTGCCGTCGCGGGTCCAGGGATCCTGCATGTAATAACGCCAGAGCGCCGTTACCAGAAGGCCCGATACCGCCAGCATCGCCAGCGTCATGGCGAGACGGAAGATTTTGGCAAAGAACTGCATATCAGTCGCGGTCCACGCTTACGGAAAAGAGAAAACGACAAGAGAAAGGATCGACACGAACAGGCCGACCTCGAACAGGCCCGGATGCCAGACCAGGCGCCAGAACCCGATCATGGTCAGAACCCAGCGGCACAGCAGGAACAGGATACCGGCAACCACGCAGTAACCGACGATCGGTGCGACATAGACGCCGGCGATATTCAATTCCGTCATCATGCGAATATCTCCATCATGAGATCACCATCGGCCGGCCCTGCGGCGCCGTGAAGAAAGCCTGGTTCTGTTCCAGCAAGGCGCTGCATTCCTGCAGCGATGCCGTCGCCCGCAAGACAGCCCTCGCCCCGTCCTCGGGCATGGTCCGGGCCTGCTGCAGCAATGTCTGTGCCGTCGTCATCGCCTGATCGATCGCCCGTTGTGGTTGCGAGGCGGCATGGGAGAAGGCCCGGAACGCCGTCGTGACCGTCGCCCGTGTCCCGTGATCGAGAGGAATCTTCTCCAGCAAAGACCGCGCCCTGACGATTTCGCGACCGATCCGGATCGCCGCCAGGGCGCCATTGACCAATCCCGCCCGGCGCGGATTGTCGAAGGACAGCCGGGTCGCCATCACCGCCAACCGGTCATGGGCGCGGTATTCCCATTGCAGCAGGTTGCCGGCCTTGGGCGATGCAGCGAGCTTCGCCAGACTCAGGCCGATATCGCGGGCGAGCTTGACGGTCGAGCGCCAGTGATTTTGCGGGAAGATCACCCGGAAACACGGCAGGACGCAGGCCATGCCGAAAACATTGGCGAAGGTCGTGTTCAGATAGGTCGCCATGTCGAAGGTCATCGGATTATGCGGACTGACGAAGGTGACGAAGAAGATCAGGAACCCGGTGGCGCCGCCGGCAAAACGCGGCTTGGTGCTGAGATAGGCGCCACCCAGAATGAAGGGTGCAAGCGCCGCCGCCAGCAGAGGGAACCCGCCGATCTGCGTCAACAGCCCGAACGTGCAGAAGAATCCGGCGATGGCGGCAAGCGCCACGCCAAGGCAGAAAGCGATGCTGTCGGCCTGCTGCCGCTCGCTGGCCGCCACCAGGCAGCAGATCGGCACGGCGGCGGCAAAGAGCTGCGCGCCGCTCGGCCAGGCGGTGTAGATCCAGAATGCACCGAGCAGCCAGGTCAAAATGATGCCGCGCAAACCATTGATCAGGGCGGTGGCGACATCGCGATGATGCGGCTGACGGATATCGATGGGTTTCGCACCCTGATCGGCGAAGGAACGCAGGCTCTGGACCAGCACGCAGCCATGTTCCAAGAGATCGTCCAGACGGTTGATGGCGATCAGCAGGGGCATGGCGCCATCCTGGTTCGCCGATGCGGGATCCGGTTGGGCGGCCGCGCAGAGCGTCCGGATCTCGGCGATCTCCGCCATCCAACGCTCATCGACAGCAAGATCGCCGACACGCTCGCCCGCCTCATGCAACTGGCCGAGAAGGATCGTCAGCCGCTCCAGGGGTTGCTGCAGCTTTTCGATCGCTCGCTCGTCCAACTGATCGATCGATTGCCGCAGGCTGGTAGCAGCAGCGAGTAGCCCCATCAGGGCTGCATTGGCGCGGCGGGCATAGCCGGAGCGCGCGGCAACCGCCGCCGATTCCGCCGAGGCGCCGTAGAGTGCGTTGTCCAGAGCCTGGACCGAGAGGCCGGCTGCATAACGGCGGCGGCCGAAGACATCCTCGCTGCTTCCCGTCAAAGCCAGCTTGATCACGCCGACGACGTTCTGGACGGCACCACGGAGTTTCCGGGGGAAATCATGGGTGGCGGCATTGGGAGCCAGCAGGATGGTGACGACGGCCGAGCAGATGATGCCGACCGTGACGACGGCGATGCGGGCCATGGCGAGATCGAAAATGTTCAACGGATTATCGACCGCACCGAAGGCAACCAGGGTGATCGTATAGCCGGCGAGAACCGCGCCATAGGCCCGGAAACGGCGCATCAGCGAGGAGACCGCCGTGAAGAAACCGACCCAGAGGCTGGTGCCGAGAATGAAGAGTTCCGGGGTCTGGGCAAAGAGCGCGATCAGCGCGACGGAAGCCGCCGCTCCCAACAAAGTGCCCAGGAAACGATAGACCGATTTCGCAAGGACCATGCCATGGATCGGGCTTGCCACCACCAAGACCGTGGTCGCGGCCGAGGCAGGATTCTCCAGTTGCAGGAAATAGGCGACGTAAAGGGCGACCACCACGGCGATCGTCGTGCAGACGGCATGGCTCCAGCCGGGACCGAGCAGTCGAAGCGGCGACATTATCCCTTCTCCCCACTGTTCCGCAGCGCGTCCAATGCCCCGTCCAGACGGTCGAAGACGTCATGGCACAAGGCAAGCTCGTCATCCGAGACATTGCGCATCAGGCGCGCGGAAATCTTGCTCGCGATATCGGCGGTCTGCTTGTAGACCCGCTCACCCGCCGCCGTCATGCGGATGATCTTGCAGCGCCGATCGGTGGGATCCTCCAGGCGCTCGACATAACCATTGGCTTCCAGATTATCCAGAAGCGGCACCAGGGACGGCCCCTCGATCAGCAGCGCTTCCGCCAGTTCCTTCTGGCGCAGCCCGTCACCCAGCCGCCCCAGATGAAAGAGCGGGCGCCAGGTCGCGTCGGTCAGGCCAAGTGTCCGTAATTCCTCGTCAATCGCCCGGCGGATACCCTGCCCGATCCGGTTGAGCCGGGCGCCGAACTCCATCTGTCGCTTCTTGCGGTCAGAAAGTGCCATATGCGGATTCCCGATATTAGGGGCGAGTCTTCTAAAATCGATAGGAAACTAATTAATATAAGTCTAATTATTATAGTCATATCCATTTTCAGCCTCAGGCATGCCAAGGACGCATACAAGTTTGCATTTCCGGATGCCTCGGAAAGCGGCATAAATCCAGATGAACGTTATGTGACATGGCCGGCGGTCACCTTCTACACGCCGCAGGCCTGCGTTTCTCGCGACTCTCCGGTTGTATCCTCCATGACTGCTGCCATTGCCGAAATTGCCGCCATCATCATCGAGTGGCTCGCCAGCGATCTGTGCCATGACCTGGACGTCGCCGGATTGGTCGAAGGTCTCGGCATCCGGCTTGCCAATGCTGGCGTTCATCTCGACCGGCTGGCCTTGCACCTTCTCACCATCGATCCGGAGATTTTGGGCCGGGTCATCGCCTGGGCACCGGGCGAAGCCGTGGAGACCGTCGCCAGGCGGCATGGTTTCGAGGCGACAACACTCGGCCGCACCAATCCTGTCAGCCACGTCCTCCAGACAGGAGTCTGGCTGACCATCAGATCGGATCAGCCGGATGCCGACCGATGGCCGGTCCATGACATCTATGCCGGCCGCAACCTGATCGAGCGTATCTTCGTGCCGCTGGTCAGCGGCTCGGCCTGGCTCGGCGCCATCAGCTTTTCCACCCGCGAGCCGCGTGGCTTTTCCCCGGAGCATCGCGATCTGTTCCGCCGCATCGTCCCGGCCTTGCGCAATGCCGCCGAATTGAAGGTGCTGCAGGAACGCGGCGTCAATCTGCTGGACACCTATATCGGCACGGAAACCGGCCGCCGCATCCTGGCCGGCCATATCCGCCGCGGCGATGTCGAAACAATCGAGGCGGCGCTGATGATCTGCGACCTCCGCGATTTCACCGGTCTCTCCAACCGCCTGCCCAGCGACCGCGTCCTGCATCTCCTCAACAGCTATTTCGACCGTATCCTGCCGGCCATCACCGAAAATGGCGGTGAGGTGCTGAAATTCGTCGGCGATGCCGTCCTCGCCTTCTTCCGGGTCGATGACGATCCATCGCGCAGTTGCCAAGCCGCCCTGCAAGCGGCCCGCTCTTCCCTACAGCGCCTGGCCGATCTCGATGAACCCGATGCTGAGCTGTCAGCGGGGATCGCCCTGCATTACGGTGCGGCCAGCTATGGCAATATCGGCTCCGGTCACCGGCTGGATTTCACCGTCATCGGCCGGGACGTCAATCTGACTAGCCGCATCCAGACCGTCTGCGGCGCCACCGGCCAGCCGCTTCTGATGTCCGAGCGCTTCACGGAATTGCTGCCGGGAACCGCCACGCGGTCGGTCGGGTTCCATGACCTCAAGGGCTTCACGGAGAAGATCGAGCTTTTCACCTTGCGGGACGATGACGCGGCGGGCGCAGAGCCGGCACCGGCGGCACGGCTTAGCGCCTGATCAGGCGCCTCAGGCTTTCATCTTCAGGAAGGTGTCGATTGCGGCCTCGCTCAGAGTCGCGGCCAGCATGAGCCGCCGCGCAAGGCCTGCTGCTGCCGGCCGCAACCGGCTTTCCGGCCGGTCGAGCCAATAGGCGACCGTATTCAAGGCCGTCCGCTCATCCACCTTCACCAAGCGACCGGACGCGATCATCTCCCTGACCAGGGGCGGCCGGGCAAGCGCGATGCCGAGGCCATGAAGCGCCGCATCCAATACCAGATTGTAATCCTCGAAGCGCCGGTCCTGGCGGCGCGGGCGATAATCGAGCCCCTGCGCGGCGAACCAGGCGCGCCAGCCGGCGGCATCCGAATCGTGGATCAACGGCAGATCCAGCAATCGTTCCGGCGCCCCCTCGCCCAGCATGGCGGCGATTTCCGGCGTCGCGATCGGATAGCAATATTCCTCGAAGAGCTGGACAGAGATGCGCCCCGGAATAGTGCCACGTCCACAGCGCAAGGCAAGATCGATGCCATCAGCTTCGAGATCGGCGGCACGATGTTCCACCAGCAATTCGATCCGGAGCGGCGGTTCGCCCGCCTCCAATTGCCGCAAGCGCGGCATCAACCACAGGCCGCAGATCGAGGGGATCGAGGTCAGCCGGACGACGCTGACGCCGCGCGGCTCGATCCAGCGATCGGCACTGTCGGCGATCAGCGCGAAGGCCTCAGTCGTGCGCAGGAACAGGCGCTGGCCATCCGGCGTCAAAGCGACGCCCCGCGCTTGACGCTCAAACAGCCGGCGTCCCAGCCAATGCTCGAGTTTGCCGATCTGCCGGCTGACCGCGCCATGGGTCAAGTTGAGCTGCATGGCGGCAGCGGAAAAGCTGCCCGTGCGGGCCGCGGCCTCAAAGGCACGGAGGGGATCCAGAGGCGGAAGCGGAGACAAGCTGTGATCCATGTTCACAGCTCACTATCGATTTGTTCGATTGTCAACAGGCTCGGCGGTTCCAACAATTAATTCAGCCCTTCAATTTGACCGCTGGTACCTGAAATGACTGTCATCGCCCCCAGCTCACGCGCCTCTTGCCCATCCGCCCCTGGCCCATCCGCCCCTGGCCCATCCGTCCTGCCTCGACACAGCAGCATCGACCTTGTCACCGCCGCCGCTATCGTCATCACAGTTTTGGGCTGGGCCTCTGCCTTTCCCGGCATCCGGGCCGGCTTGTCCGCATTCGGACCTTTTGAATTGGGATCGCTGCGCTTCTCCGTCGCCGCCCTGCCCTGCGCTCTCTATCTTCTGATCCTGCGCCCGGCCTTGCCGAACCGGTCGGGGTTCGTTCGCCTGATCCTGGGCGGCCTGTTGTTCATCTCGGTCTACACCGTCCTGCTGAACACCGGCGAAATGACGGTGTCCAGCGGGGCCGCCAGCTTCATCATCAATGTCAGCCCGATCTTCGTGGCCTTCCTCGCGATTTATTTTCTGAAGGAACGCTTCGGCCTGCGGGCCTGGCTCGGCACCGTCATTTCCTTCGCCGGGATCGGTCTGATCGCTGTGGGCGAAGGGCGCGGCTTTCACATCGATCGCTTTCATATCGATCGGGGGGCCGTGCTCATCCTGGCGGCTGCCGTTTGCACGGCCGTCTCCACCATCCTGCTGAAACCGCTGTATCAACAGCACCGGCCGTTGACCGTCATGGCCTGGACCATGCTGTTCGGCGCGCTTTTTCTCACGCCAGGACTGCCCGCCGCGCTCGCCCAGGTCGAGCATGCCGAACCCGCCGCTCTCACGGCCGCCATCTATCTCGGCGTTGTGCCGAGCGTCATCTCCTATGGTGCCTGGTCCGTCGCCTTGTCGCGATTGCCGGCCGGCCGCGCCGCCAATCTGCTCTATTGCATTCCCCCGGTCGCCACGCTGATCGGCTGGCTCTGGCTGGGCGAAGTGCCAACCACGCTCGGCATGGTCGGCGGCCTGATGGCCCTGGTCGGTGTCATCGTCGTCAATCTGCGGCGGCGCTGATCACGCCGGCCCGACCGGCTCCTGGCTGTTCAGCTTGCGCAGGAAACGCCGGGTCCGCTCTTCCCTGGGATTGGCGAAGAGCTCGCGGGCCGGTCCCTGTTCGACGATCACGCCGCCATCCATGAAGAGCACGCGGTCGGCAACATCCCGGGCGAAATTCATCTCATGGGTAACAATCAGCATCGTCCGCTTTTCTTCGGCGAGGGAGCGGATCGTGGAGAGCACCTCGCCCACCAATTCGGGATCGAGCGCCGAGGTCGGCTCGTCGAACAGGATGACATCGGGCTGCATCGCCAAAGCACGGGCGATGGCGACCCGCTGCTGCTGGCCGCCGGACAACCGCGCCGGATAGGCATCCAGCTTATCCGCCAGCCCTACCCGCGCCAACAGATCGCGGCCGCGCTTCTCGGCTGACTCGCGCGGTTCGCCTTTGACGATGACCGGACCTTCGATCACGTTCTCCAGGGCCGTGCGATGCGGGAAAAGATTGAAGTTCTGGAAAACAAAACCGACATGCTGACGCAACTCGCGCACCCGCGCCTTCTGCCGATTGAGCGGCACGGCGCCGTCAACCTCAATCCCACCAACCCGGATCCGGCCGGCAGTCGGCGCTTCAAGGCAATTGAGGCAGCGCAGCAGCGTGGTCTTGCCGGAACCGCTGGGGCCGATGATCGCCAGTACCTCGCCCGTCGCTACATCGAGATCGATGCCGCGCAGGACTTCGGTTTCCTTGAAGCGCTTGGTCAGGCCGCGCACCTCGATCATGCTCATCTCAGTTGCCGCCCTTCATTGGTCCGCCCGCCGCTCATTTACCTGCGATATGCCGCGTGGCGCGCTGCTCGAGGCGATACTGCCCCCAATCCAGGCAGACCGAAATCGCCCAATAGATCAGCGCCACCGATATATACATGGTGAAGACTTCAAAGGTTCGCGCGGTGATGAGCTGGGCCTGGCGGAAGAGATCCGGCACCTGGATCGTTGCCGCCATGGAGGTGTCCTTGACCAGGCTGATGAAGCTGTTGCCGAGCGGCGGCAAGGCAACCCGTGCCGCCTGGGGCAGGATCACCCGGCGCATGGTCTGGAATGGCGTCATGCCGATGGAGAGAGCTGCCTCGCGCTGACCGCGATCGATCGAGGCGATAGCCCCGCGCAGGATCTCCGAGGTATAGGCCGCCATGTTCAGGCTGAAGCCGATCAGCGCCGAGGGGATCGGGTCGAGCCGAAGACCGAATTGCGGCAGGCTGTAATAGATCAGGAAAAGCTGGACCAGCAGCGGTGTGCCACGAATGAAGGACACATAAATCAGTGCCAGCCGGCTGACCAGCTTCAGTGGCGACAGGCGCATCAGCGCCAGGATAAAGCCCAGGACCAGGCCGAAGAACATGCCGCCCAGGCTGAGCAGAACGGTATAGCCGGCCCCCCTCAACAGAAGGGGAACCGACTGCACCACCAGATCGAGATTGAAGGTCACGTTCCCCTTACTTCGTCACGTCGCTGCTGAACCACTTCTCGGAAATCTTGGCCAGTTCCCCATCGGCGCGCAGATCGTCGATCGCCTTGTTGAGCGCCGCCAGCAGTTCCGGATTGTCCTTGCGCAAGGCAATCCCCTGCACCTGCTTCGCGAAAGGCTCGCCGGAGACAGCCAGCTTGCCCTGATACTGCTTCACCCGGGCCGCCGCGACCAGGCGGTCATTGATCACCGCGTCGATACGGCCGATCAGCAGATCCTGATCGCGCGAGGCATCGTCGTCATAGGTCCGGATATCGGCCTTCGGCTGATTATCCTTCAGCCATTTCTCATAATTGGTGCCGACCACGACGCCGATCGCCTTGCCGGCGAAATCCTCCGGCTTGCTGATCTTGGCCTCATCGCCCTTGCGCACGATGATCTGGATGCCGGACACCGTATAGGGTTCGGAGAAATCGTATTTCTGCTGGCGCTCCGGCGTGATCGTCACCTGATTGATGATGACGTCGAAACGCTTGGCCTCCAGCGCTGCGAGAATGCCGTCCCATTTGGTTGGCTGGAACTCCGCCTTCACGCCGAGCTTGGCCGCCACGGCATTGGCGAAATCCACCTCGAAACCGGTGAGCTGCCCGTTTTCATCTTGGTAGTTGAACGGCGGATAGGTGCCTTCGAGCCCGACCGCGAGGGTGCCACGGCTTTTGATCTCGTCCAGCAATGTCGCTGCCTGAGCGGAGGCAACAACGCCCGTGCTCGCGATCAGCGCGAGACCGGCAATGAAGATCTGACGGAGAGATTTGAGGTTCATCGGCTGTCCCCTTTTGGAAGCAGTTTAGGATAACGCGCGCCGCCTGTATCGGGTTGCATCGACCGGCAGAAGCTCCAGCGGGACCTACCCGCCGAGCGACTCCAGGCAGCAATCCCTGCTTGGCGCCTTGGCGACACCATTAATCACTACCAATCGAGTAGACAAATGAAATAAACTTATACGTGCGTGAAAAAAGGCAGTGGTCAGCCCGTCACGCTAAGCGGTCACAAAATAAGAATTAATTCCTTAGACGATCAGGCCGTCAGGATGACGCCGGCATCCTGCCGCCAGACGACACGCACGCCATCGCCCGTCTGCAGCGGGCTCCCCGACTGATCATAGATGCTGCTGCGCACCTTGAGATCGCTGCTGCCCGGCAGTCGCACGGTCGTCAGCAATTCGGTTCCGAGATAGATCACCTCGCCGACCTCGCCGGTGATCGCGTTCCGGTCATAGGGCAAGGCTTCTGCCTGCGGCACGACATCGAGCTGTCCCGGCCGCAGGATCCAATGCGCCTCGGCGCCGGCCGCGCCTTGCAGGCCGCCCGCCGACGGATGATCGGCGGCAACGCCCAGCCGGAACTGATCGGCGACGAGTTGCAGCGATCCATTCTCAGCCGCGAGCTTGCCGGTCAGGATGTTGGACTCGCCCATGAATTCGGCGACGAAACGGCTGGCCGGCCGGTCGAAGAGATCGCGCGGCGTGCCGATCTGGGCGATCCCGCCGGCCTGGAACAGGGCGATGCGGTCGCTCATCATCAGCGCTTCTTCCTGGTCGTGGGTGACGGAAATCACCGTCGCGCCGACCGAGTGCACGATGCGCAGGATCTCGATCTGCATCTCGCCGCGCAATTTGCGATCGAGGGCGCCCAAAGGCTCGTCCAGCAGCACGATCTCCGGCTTGAAGACCAGAGCGCGCGCCAAGGCGACGCGCTGCTGCTGCCCACCGGAAAGCTGGCGCGGGAAGCGGTTGGCCATCGGGCCGAGATTGACGATCTCCAGCATCTCGGCGGCAGCGCGATGCCGCGCCGCCTTGCCAATGCCGCGCGCCTCCAGCGGATAGGCGACATTCTCCAGCACGGTCATATGCGGGAACAGCGCATAATCCTGAAACACCATGCCGATATTGCGCCGGTTGGGTGCGACGCCGCGCATATCCTTGCCATTGATGGTGATCCGGCCGCCATCGGGATCGGCGAAGCCGGCGATGATGCGCAAGGTCGTGCTCTTGCCCGAACCGGACGGGCCCAGCATGGTGAGAAACTCACCCCGCCGCAGATCGAAGGACACGTCGGTCAAGACCTGTGCCTTGCCGTAGAATTTCGACAGCGACCGGGCGCTGAGGGCGGTATCCGACGTCATGCTCATTTCGTCCTTCAAGATTGGCGGCGCTGGTATCAGCGGCTACGCCTGCCTCCACGCTTTCATCACACCGTAGACGGCGGCAATGCCCAGCGCCGTCAGCAGGATCATCACCGTGCCGACGACGGCGATGGTGGGGTCCAGTTCCGCCCGCACCTGCGACCAGATCAGCACCGGCACGGTGCGCAGGGTCGGGCTGGTCAGGAAGATCGCCACCACAACCTCGTCCCAGGACGTGATGAACGAGAACAACCCGCCCGCCACGACACCCGGCATGATCAACGGCAGGGTGACACGCCGGAAGGTGAACAGAGGCGTCGCACCAAGCCCCCGGCTCGCCAGCTCCAGATTGGCGTTCATCGATTTCAGGCTGTTGGTCACGGCGACGAAGACCAGCGGCAAAGCCAGCATGCTGTGCGACAGCACGAGGCCGAGGAACGAGCCGGCAATGCCGATCTTCGAGAAGACCATGAAAATGGCAACGGCCAGGACGATCACCGGTGTCACCAGCGGGCTCAACATCAGCAATCGCGCGATGCTTCGGCCGGGGAAATTGCCACGCTCGATCGCCAGTGCCGCCAGAGTACCGCAAGTCACGGATAGCAGGGTCGACGCGACGGCAACCTTCAGGCTGGTGAGAATGGCGATGCGCCAAGTGTCGTTCGACGCCGCATTCGCATACCACTGAGTCGAAAAGCCGGGTGTCGGAAATTCGACAACGCGCCCCGCAGTGAACGAAACCGGGATGACGACCAGGGTCGGCAAAATGAGAAAGGCGCCGACCAGGGCGACGAGGACCGCGAAGGCCAGTCTCGTCGGCGTAAGCAGACGGGTAACGCTGGTCATCGCGTGGCAAATCTCCGCATGAACCGCCGGCTCGCCAGGCCGAAGACCAGGAAGCAGGCGGCGACAACGACCAGCAGAACGACGGCAAGCGAGCTGGCAAAACCGAAATTGAGCTGCTCATGCACCTGGCCGGCGATCAGTTGGCTGATCATGGTGTCGCGCGGGCCGCCCAACAAAGCCGGCGTGATGTAGAAGCCGAGCGACAGGGTAAAGACCAGGACCGCGCCGGAAATGATGCCCGGCACCGAGAGCGGCAGATAGACCCGGAAGAAGGTGCGCAATCGTCCGGCGCCACAGATGGCCGAGGCATCGAGCAGCGAATCCTCGATCTTCTTCATGGTATTGAGGATCGGGAAAATCATGTACGGCAGCAGCAGATGCGCCATGCCGATGATCAGCCCGGTCCGGTTGCGGATCAGCTTGATCGGCGCATCGATCAATCCCCAGGCCATCAGGCTGCGGTTGATGAAACCGGTATCCTGCAGCAGCACGATCCAGGAAAAGGTGCGCAGGAGCAAACTCAGCCAGAACGGCAGCAGAAGCACGATCGCCAGCAGGGCCAAGGTGAGGCCGCGCGACCGGTTCATCGCATAGGCATAGGGATAGGCCAGCAGCAGGCAGATCAGGGTGACGATCGCTGCGACCTGCAGGGTGGAAAAGATCACCCGCAGATAGACCGGCTTCTGCAGGATCATGGCCAGATCATTGGCCAGGGAACCGGAGATACTGAAGAAGGTGATATAGGCGAGCGGCACCAGAAAGGCGACCGCCAGCAGCAGAAGTGGCGGCACGATCAGCAGGCGCCACGGATCACCGCGGCGCCTGCCCTTCATGTCGGTTTCGGCCTTCATGCCGATTGTGGAAACAGACGACGACACGAAACGTCCCAGCGGATCAACCCAGGAGCCATTCCTGGAAAGTGCTGTCGACCTCGTTCTGATTGGCGCCCCACCAAGCGAAATCGACCTTCACCTGGGTATCGAGATGATCGGTCGGCAGATTGCCGCGATAGCGGGCATCGACCTTGTCGACGGCATTCTTGTTGGTCGGGCCATAGGGCAGCAACTTGGTCAGTGCCACCTGGGCCTCGGCCGAGGTGAAATACTTCAGGGCTTCCATCGCCGCCTTCTTGTTGCGCGTTCCCTTCGGCACCACCCAGAAGCCATTGAGGCTGAGCCATTGGCCCCAGGCGATAGACACCGGCGCCACTTCGGCAGCATGAACGGCCCGGCCAATCCAGACGAAGCCGAGTGCCGCCTCACCTGTGGTCAGGAGCTGCTCCGACTGCGCACCGGTCTCCCACCAGATCAGGTTGTCGCGGATCGTATCCAGCTTCTTCAGCGCGCGCGGGATATCCAGCGGATAGAGCGCCTTCGGATCGACGCCGTCGGCGATCAGCGCCGCCTCGAAGATGCCGCCCGGCGCGTATTTCCAGGCGCAGCGCTTGCCCGGGAACTTCTTGAGATCGAAGAAATCCGCCAAGGTCTGCGGCTTCGCATCCTTGAAGACGTCGTTGCGATAGCCGATCACGGTCCCCTCGACATCGGCGCCGACGCGATAGGTTCCGGCATAGCCGTCCAGGAACTGGCTCTTGTCGATGATCGAATAGTCGATCGGCTCCAGCCATTTCGCATCGCTCTCCTGGCCGAAATTGTCAGCGACCAGCACGACGTCCCAGGTGACATTCCCCGCTTCCACCATCGCCTTCAGCTTGGCGTCGCTTTCCGGGCTGTCCTGCAGGATCTTGATCGAGGGGTTGAGTGCCTGGAACGGCTTGAAGAAGGCCGTGTCCTGGGATTCCTGATAGTTGCCGCCATAGCTGGTGACGGTGATCGTGGTCGCCTCATCGGCGCGGAGCGCGCGGCCACCCAGCGGCATCATCGCGGTTGTCGCCGCAGTGGCGCCCAGCGTCTGCATGACCTGCCGGCGGGTGAATTTCGAGCCCATGAAGTCCATTGTCAGCGTCTCCTCTCAACACGAGACCAGCCCCATCGCACCTGTCCCGTGACCGTGCCGGATGGCGATCCCACCTTTGGTGATCCATTTCCCGTCGGGACTTTTATTTTTCTTAAATGAAATTGCAATAATAATTTTTGATATATTGAAATTTATGATTTAGAATTTTAGAAATTCGTAGATTAGAGTATGATTGCGACGAAGAAAGGCAAGGCGGGGGAACGGTAAAATGGGGCGCCTGGCACATGTCTCCGGCAGAGAGATCGATTTCACCTGGAACGGACGGCCTATCACGGCCCGCGAGGGCGATACCGTCGCCGCGGCGCTTTATGCCGCCGGAATCCGCCGGCTCGCTGCCACCCGCAAGCGACATCAGCCGCTCGGCCTCTCGGGCAGCTATATCGGCGGTGTTCTCGGCCAGGTCGATGGACGCCCCAATGTGCGGCTGGATCTTGAACCGGTCCGGGCAGGGTTGCATGCCGCCAGCCAGAATCACTGGCCGTCGGCCCGTTTCGATCTACTGGCGCTGACACGCTTCATCCCGGCCCGCTGGGTTCGCGGCGGCTTTGAACATCCGTCCTGGATCCCCAGCGGTACCTGGCGTTTCCAGCTTTGGGAACGGCTCCTTGCCTTCCTCGCCGGCATCGCGGAACCGCCGGCGATGACGAGTGCCTCGACGCTGCGCTCGGACCGGAAAATCGCGGGCCGGAAAATCGATTGCGACGTCCTGATCGTCGGTGGCGGTCCGGCCGGCTGCGCCGCCGCCAATGCTGAAGCCGCCAATGGCAGGCGCGTTGTCCTTGCCAGTCGCGGCGACAGCCTCTCGCGGCTGGCATCGGCGATGGGCGAGCCATCCATGCGCCTTGATGACCGTGTTCAGTTTCTGCCTGAAACGGAGATTTTCGGCCTTTATCGCCAGGGCACCCTGGCCGCCGGTGCAGCCGTCAGATCCGATGGCGGCGGAGTCGTGATTGCCGCATCGCAGATTATCCTGGCTACCGGCCAACAATCGATCCCGCCTCTCATACGCGGCAGCCATCTGCCCGGCGTCATGGATGCCCGCACCGCCATCATGCTGGCCCAACGCCATGCGGTGCGACCGGGCAAGGCCGTTGTCATCCTCGGCACCGGCGCGGAGAGGCTCATCGCCGATCGCCTGATACGGCTTGGCATCAATGTCGTCGCGGTGGATGATATCCGGAAATTGCGTGCCATCGAGGGACGGCAAGAGGTCAGCGGCGTGCAACTCGATCGCCGCGTGGCCTGCGATGCTGTCATTCATGCCGGCCCCTGGCGGACGGATCCCGGTCTCTATTTTCAGGGAACCGCCATCGGCGTCACCTATCTGCAGCCGGGTACGCCAGCCGCCCATATCAGCCACTGCGGGAGCTGCGACCAGCCTGCCGAGCCGATCAATGCGGCCGGCGCCGCGAACCGCGCGGCCCTCGTTTGTCCCTGTATGGATGTCACCGCCGATGAGATCTGCGATCTGGTCGCGGAGGGGGAAACGCATCCCGAAGTGATCAAACGCCTGACCTCCTGCGGCATGGGTCCCTGCCAGGGCATGCCCTGCTGGGAAGTCATGACCAGCGTGATTGCGACTGCGACCGGCCGGCCGGAAGCCGAGATCCGGCGACCGGTTCATCGGGCGCCGCGACGCGGCATCACTGTCGCGCAAGCCGCCGGCATGGCGGATCTGGTGGAGCCCGACCGATGACAACGCAAACGACGACACGCCCCCTGCCCACCAAGGCCCCCATCGTCATCATTGGCGGCGGTATCCAGGGTCTCGCCTGCGCTTATAACCTGGCCGCGCGGGGTATCCGGGATATCGTGGTGCTGGACAAAGGCTATTGGCAAGGCGGCGCCTCGGGCCGCAATGGGTCACTCATTCGCGGCGGCTTCTTCTCTCCCGAATGGACCGGCCTGTTCGCCTACTCCACCCAGGAATGGCTGAAGCTCTCCAAACGCCTGTGCCACAATGTGATGTATTCGCGGCGCGGCTATACGATGGTCGGCGAGACGGCGGCCACTGCCGCCGGACTGGAAAATGCGCTGCCGGTTCATCGCGATTTCGGCATCCGTTCCTTCATGCTGCCGCCCAGCAAACTGGCGCGGACGCTACCGGCCTTGGACCGGCGGACGATCACTGGTGCCCTGCACCAGCCGGATAGCGGTGTCGCGCCACATCATGCGGCGATGAAAGCTTATCTCACCGCTTGTAGCGAACTGGGCGTGCAGGTCCGCTATTTCACGGAAGTCACAGGCTTCGAACAATCGGCCGGGCGCCTTTCCGCCGTGCTGGTGGGCGATCATCGCCTGTCGACCGATTGCGTCGTCATCGCCTGCGGTGGCCTCAATCCGGATCTTGCCCGTTTGCTCGGCGTCTCGCTGGCCGGCTATGGCATGCGTATCGAGGCGATGGCGCTGGAGCCGGTCCGTCCCCTGATCCGCCCTGCCCTCGCCTTGATCGACCGGCTTTGCTACATGCATCAGACGGCGCGCGGCGAAGTGGTCGGCGGCACGGAAGTACCGGAACGGCCGCGCCTGTCGCTCAACACCGATTTTCCGGTCCTGGCCAATACCGCCAAAGTCTATTTCGACCTCTTCCCGCAATTGCGGGAGGTCCGGGTGATGCGGCATTGGGCCGGCCTCATCCATGTTTCCCCGGATTTCGCGCCGATGCTGGGCGCCCATCCGGCAATGGCCAATCTCTGGTTCAGCGCCGGCTGGTCCTATGGCATTGCCGGCGCGCCGGGGGCAGGCGCCCTGCTCGCCAAGGCGATCGCCACCGGTGAGATCGATTCGCGGATGAAGCCCTTCGCGCTCGACCGCTTCGACCGGGGGCAGCCGATCCAGGAAGGCGGTATTGTCCTCGCGACGCATTCGTGATGATAAGGTCATCCATAAAAATGGGTGCCGACTCGACCGGTGCCCGCAGAGATTACGATCTGGTGGGAAAAACGCATGACCAGCCCTGACGTCACCGGCGGCAACGCCGCTGCGGTCGATATCGAGTCCGAAACCACGCAGGGAGCGGATCGGGATTCCCTGGCCCTTGGCCATCGCCTGCGCGATCTGCGGCGGGTCAAATCCTTGACATTGGCCGAGGTCAGTGCCGCCGTGGGCGTCTCCGTCGGCACCCTGTCGCAGATCGAGCGCGGCCTCGCCCCGCTTTCCGTCCGCACCATCTTCAGCCTCAGCTCGCTGTTCGGCGTGTCGCCGGCCTGGCTGATCGATCCGACCGGCGCCAAATCCCAGGATGCGGACGCCCCCCATATAATGCGCCGCGAGCAGCGCCGCCTGGTCATCGATCAGGCCGGCCTCCGGAAACAGTTGGCCTCGCCCGACAACCAGAGCCAGCTTCGCGGTTACCTGATCGACATTCAGCCCGGATCGAGCTCGGGCGACGCTCCCTACACGCATCGCGGCGAGGAGATCGGCCTCGTCATGGAGGGCAGCCTCGACCTGGAAATCGATGGGCGTACCTACACCTTGCGCAGCGGTGACTGCTTCTGCTTTTCCAGCGATCAGCCCCATCGCTTCAAGAACAGCGGCAAGACCGTCGCCACTGTGTTCTGGGTCAATCAGACCGACAAACCCAAGCCGACATTAGACGCGACCACACCACTTTGAGGTCCTGACGAACATGTCCATTTTTGCTCCCAATTATAAAAACGAGTCCTTCTGGTGGGAAGCGGCGCCGCGCCCGGTGCTTGCTCCCCTGACATTGCCGAAGCAGGTCGACGTACTGATCGTCGGCAGCGGTTATACAGGGCTTTCCGCCGCCACCGAGATCGCCCGCGCCGGGCGTTCGGTGCTCGTCATCGATGCCGAGAGTGCCGGTTGGGGATGTTCAAGCCGCAATGGCGGCCAGGTTTCCACCAGCATCAAGCCGGGCTTCGATGCCTTGTCGGGCCGACACAATGAGCAACTCGCCTTCGGTGTCCGGCGCGAAGGCCTCGCCGCTCTCGACTACATCGCCGATCTGATCGAGGGCGAGAAGCTCGATTGCGACTGGACCCGCAGCGGCCGCTTCCATGCCGCCCATAATCCGAAGCAGTTCGAGGCCCTGGCCAAGCTGCCGGCCCATCAGCCGAAGGGCCTGGAAGTGCCGATGGAAATCGTCACCCGCGCCGACCAGCGGCGCGAGATCGGCAGCGATGCCTATTTCGGCGGTATCGTCTACCCCCGCCATGCCGCCCTGCATCCCGGGAAATTCCATCTCGCTTTGCTGAAGCGCGCCCAGGAAGCCGGCGTTACCGTGATCGATCACTGCCCCGCTTTGGCCATCGATAAAAATGGCACCGGCTTCTCGGTTCGGACCGGCAAGGGCACGGTTCAGGCACGCGATGTCGTCGTCGCCACCAATGGCTATACGGGCAACTTCGCGCCCTGGCAGCGGCGGCGCGTCATCCCGATCGGCAGCTACATCATCGCGACGGAAGAGCTGGATCCGGCCGTCGCCCATGAACTGGCGCCGACCAATCGCATGATGAGCGATACCCGCCGTGTGGTCTTCTATTACCGCCTGTGCCCGAACCGCCGCCGGATGATTTTCGGCGGGCGTGTCGCCTATATGGAGAACAATCCGAATGTAAGCGCGCCACGCCTGCACGACTGGATGTCGCGCCTGTTCCCGCAGCTCAAGAGCAGCAAGGTCACCCATTCCTGGATGGGGTTCGTCGCCTATACCTTCGATACCCTGCCCCATCTCGGCAAGCAGGACGGCATCTATTATTCGATGGGCTATTGCGGCTCCGGTGTCTCGCTCGCCACCTATTTCGGCATGCGGATCGGCCAGCAGGTCCTCGGCAAGGCCGAAGGCAATTCCCCGCTCACCAATGTACCGTTCCAGACCCGCCCGCTCTATGGCGGCAACCCCTGGTTCCTGGCGCCGTCGGTCTGGTGGTACCAGATGCTCGATAAGCTGCCGATCTGAAAGCATCGCTCTTTTACTGCCCGCCATAACACGGAGACATTATGCGGCCGACCAAAATAGAAAACGCGCAAGCCGTCCTCGCTCAAACCCTGGAAGACTGGGGCGAAGCGCCCTCGCCTCTCAGCGATCCCGCACCCAAGGTGCGCGGCCGCTATGTGAGCCAGGAAGGACCGCGGGCAGGCATCTGGGAATGCAGCCCCGGACGTTTCCGCCGCGTAAATCCCGCCGCCGAGGTCGCCCATTTCGTCGCCGGTCGGTGCAGCTTCACGCCCGACGGAGGCGAGACAATCGAGATCAAGGCCGGCGATACGTTCTATCTACCGGAAAACTCCTTCGGCGAATGGGTGGTCCACGAAACCGTCCGCAAGAGCTTCGTGATCCTTTGAGATAGGCCCGGCCAATCCAATGGGAAACCCGGCCGCACCTGCCTTGGGAAAGGCAGGTGCGGCCGGCCCTCTTTTAAGGGACCGCAAGACGCCTGAGAGCTTGAGACGGAGCCGTCTTTGCGTCCCGCCGCACGCCCAGATCGATATTCCGCATAACACTTATGGAATACGGTACCTTAGTACCGGTTGAATTTGTAAATGACGGCTGTACATTCCTAACGATTACGGGGGTGAGAAACTGGACGACGGCATCCTGTGGCGATGACGTAGGAAGGTACTGTCTCAAGACTAGCGGCGAGGGCGGACTTTGCCGTCGCTCTGCTCCCGTTTGATTCCGGCCTGACACGGCCACCATATGAAACGGGGGGAGATTCATCTTATGGACACGATCCTGACGGATATCAAAGCCGTGGTCGATGCGCTCGGCGCGACCGTGCTGCTGCCATGCTTCATTTTCATCTTTGCGCTGATCCTGGGGGCGAAGCCCGGCCGCGCCTTCCGCGCCGGCGTCACCATCGGCGTTGCCTTCATCGGCATCAATCTCGTCATCGGCCTGATGTGGACCAGCCTCAGCGACGTCGCCCAGTCGATCGTCAAGAATACCGGCATCGTGCGCGACGTGGTCGATGTCGGCTGGCCCTCGGCCGCCGCCATTGCCTTCGGCTCCTCGGTCGGGCTCTGGATCATCCCGATCGGGATCGGCGTCAATCTGCTGCTGCTGCTGGCCCGCCTCACCCGTACCCTCAATGTCGATGTGTGGAACTTCTGGCACTTCGCCTTTGTCGGTTCGCTGGTGGTCGCGGCGACCGGCAGCCTGACGCTCGGCCTGATCGCCGCCGCCATCACGGTCGCCCTCACCCTGCTCTTCGCCGATTGGACGGCCAAGGCCGTGCAGGGCTTCTATCAGGTGCCGGGCATCTCCGTGCCGCATCTGGCCTCGGCCCAGATCCTGCCGATCGCCATTGTGCTGAACTGGGTGATCGACCGGATCCCCGGCATCAACAAGATCAATATCAGCACCGATACCATCCAGCGGCGTTTCGGCGTCTTCGGTGAGCCGGTCATCCTCGGCCTGGTCATCGGCCTGATCCTTGGCCTTATCGGCTATTACAAGATGGAAGATACCGGCCAGATGGTCACCAATGTGCTGAAGACCGCCATGAATCTCGCGGCGGTCATGCTGCTGCTGCCGCGCATGGTGAAGATCCTGATGGAAGGCCTCATTCCCGTCTCCGAGGCCGCCCGCACCTTCGTGCAGAAGCGGGCCGGCGACCGGGAGATCCTGGTCGGCCTGGATTCTGCCATCCTGATCGGCCATCCGGCCGCCATTTCCAGCGCGCTGATCCTGGTGCCGATCGCGATCCTGCTCTCGGTCATTCTACCCAGCAACCACGTGATCCTGTTCGCCGATCTCGCAGTCATTCCCTTCATCGTCGCCATGACGGCACCGGTGGTGAAGGGCAATGTGTTCCGCATGGTGCTGATCGGCACGGTGACCCTGGCGATCGGTTTCTATGTCGCCAATGCGCTGGCGCCCCTCTTCACCCAGGCCGCCGTCGCGTCCGGCTTCAAGCTGCCTGCAAACGCTGCGGAGATCACCAGCATCGTCGATGGCTTCCTCTGGGTCCCCTATGTCTTCGTCGAAGCCGTGCAGGCCGCCGGCATCACCGGTCTGGTCGTCCTCGCGGCCCTGGTCGCTCTCGCCTTCTGGGCCTTCCGCCGCTCGACGGCGCGGTGGGAACGGATCGCCGGCGCCACGGCGGATGAGACGGTCTGATCGGCCGGATAATACGTGTAAGGAATATGGAAGAATGTCGAATGCCTTGATCAACATGCTCGACCCGCAGGCGGTTTTCCTGCGGGTCGAGGCCCCGGATGCCGCCACGGCAATTTCCCTGCTCGGCGGCAGGCTGGCGGAGCTTGGCCATGTGACACAGGATTACGTCGCCGCTGTGCTGGCCCGCGAGGAAAGCATGCCGACCGGTCTGCCGCTGGGGACGATCAATGTCGCCGTCCCCCATACCGATCCGATCCATGTCAGGCAACCGGCGGTTGCCGTGGCGACGCTGCGGCACCCGGTCGTCTTCCAGAACATGGAGGATCCGGACGAAAGCCTGCCGGTTTCGATTGTCTTCCTCCTGGCGCTGAAGGATAAGGACAAGCAGATCGACATGCTGCAGGCCATCGCAGGCCTTATTCAAAGCGGGTCTTTGCTGGAACGCCTGAGCACGGCCGAAAGCAAGGAAGAGGCCCTGGCCCTGCTGGCCGAAGCAGCCTGACCGGATTGAGGAGTGAAATCGATGAAATCGAAAGTGATTCTGGTCGCCTGCGGCACTGCGGTCGCCACCTCCACCGTGGTGGCGATGGCGCTGGAAGAAGCGATGGCCGAGCGGGGCATTCCCGTCTCCATCCGTCAATGCAAGGCGACCGAGGTGCCGAGCCTGGTTGCCGATGTCGATGTGATTGTCTCCACCACGCCCGTTCCTGACAATCTCGGCAAGCCGGTGATCAAAGGCTTGGCCTTCCTGACCGGTATCGGCAAGGACGCGGCGC
The DNA here is from genome assembly GCA_964406155.1 of uncultured Rhodospirillaceae bacterium. Lineage (GTDB taxonomy): Bacteria > Pseudomonadota > Alphaproteobacteria > Dongiales > Dongiaceae > Dongia_B. Next base: position 24,868 of record CAYOQR010000026.1, read on the forward strand.
TGGCCGAAGTCGAAGCGGCCTTGCGTGCCTGAGCGACGTGCCAGCGGAGAGAGTAACGGCCGATGTTTGAGCGGAAGGTAACGGTTGCGCTGGATGAGGGGCTGCATGCCAGGCCCGCAGCCCGCATCGTCAAATTGTCCAAGACTTTCGCGGCCGCTGTCGAGATCATCAAGGGTGACGTGATCGCCAGCAGCAAAAGCGCTGTCAAGATCATGCTGCTCGGGGCCAAGCAAGGCCATGAGGTCCTGGTGCGGGCAAGCGGCGCCGATGCGGAACAGGCCGTAGCCGCCATCGCCGCCCTGATCACCGGCCGCGAAGGCTCCCGCGCATCAGAACAGACTGCGCCCGCGACGCCCGCCCCACCGCATCCGGCCGCAAAGCCTGTCACGGGAAAACCGGACGGCCTGCTTTCCGGGACCGGTGCTTCCGCCGGTATTGCCGTGGGTACGGCTCTGGTCCATCTGCCACTGGATATCCGGCCACGTCGGGAAACAATCACGACGGACGCCATTCCGTCGGCAATTTCGGCGTTCCGAAACGCCCTCTCGGCCTTCGTGGACCGCGTCCAGAACGAAGCCACCGCCTTGGCGCCGCAACATCCCAGCCGGGAGATCCTCGCCGCCCTGACCAGCCTGGCGCATGATCCCGATCTGATCAGCGCAATCGAGATGCGCATTGCCGGTCTGCAGGACCCGGTTCGCGCCACCCTGGCCGCCGGCAAGGAACTGGCCGCCTCGTTCCGCACCTTGGGCGATGATTATTTCGTGGCTCGTGCCGATGACATCGTAGAGATCGCCCGGCAAATTTCCGCGCAATTGCTCGGCCTTCCCCTGCTGGATGCCGCGGCTCTGCGCGAGCCGCGCATCATCGTCGCCGATACGATTGGCGTGATCGAATTTTCACGGTTGCCCACCGACAAGATTCTCGGCCTCGTCTGCCTGGACGGGGCCGCGAACTCGCATCTCGCCATTCTCGCACGGTCGCTGGGCATCCCCGCGGTTCTCGGCCTGGAAACAAGCCGGGAAAGCTTACGCGAGGTGCGAACCGTCGCTCTTGATGGCGGCGCCGGCCTCGTCAGCTTCAACCCGAATACGGCCGAGGCCCAGAGCTTCCTTCGGGAAGCGGCCGATATCGCCGCCGCACAGGCCACCCTGGCGCCCTATGTCGACATTGCCCCCCGGACCGTGGATGGCATCGATATCGAAGTCGCCGCCAATCTCAATCTGCCTCTGGAAGCCCAAACGGCCTTGCGTAACGGCGCCATGGGCGTTGGCCTGCTACGCACGGAATTCCTGTTCATGGAACGCCGCTCGCTGCCGACCGAAGCGGAGCAGGCCGAAGTCTATGCCGATATCGCCCAGGCTTTCGCGCCACGGCCGGTCATCATCCGGACACTGGATATCGGTGGCGACAAGCCGCTGCCGGGTCTCACGCCGATCAAGGAGGAGAACCCGTTCCTGGGGTGGCGCGGCATCCGTCTCTGCCTGGACCGGCTGGATATCTTCAAGCCGCAGATCCGCGCCCTGCTGCGGGCCGCCGCGACCGGCAATGTCAAGATCATGCTGCCGATGATCGCCGATGCCGGTGAATTACGGGAAGCCAAGGAATTGATCGCCCTCTGCGCGGCGGAACTGGCGGCGGAAGGGATTGCCGCCCGTATCCCCGATATCGGCATCATGATCGAGACCCCAGCCGCCGTCATGTGCGCCGAGCGGCTCGCCGAGGATGTTGCATTCTTCTCGATCGGCACCAACGATCTGACGCAATACACGATGGCCGTCGACCGGATGCATAAGAACCCGCGCCTGACACGCCTGTGCCGGACCTCGCACCCCGCCGTCTTGCGAATGATCGAGCTGACCTGCATTGCCGCCCGGCGCAAAGGCATCTGGGTCGGGGTCTGTGGCGAGGCGGCCGGCGATCCCACGCTCATTCCCACCTTGCTGTCTTATGGCGTGACGGAATTCAGCATGGAGTCCAGCTTGATTCCACGTGCGAAAAAACTGGTCACGGAATCGGCAGCCGACGCGGCCCGCAGGCACTGAAACACGCCCTCCCTGACGCATGACAAGATGCAGCATGTCAATGCCTCCGGCGATAGGGGACATTTGGATCGTCTGCGTATCAAACTCTATCAGCGAAGATAGCGGACACTCTGGATTCCGGATAGTTGTAAGCTCGCATCAATCCGATACTATCGCGGTCCGGAATTGCGGCCCCGCCTTGGAATTGAAGCTCTTGGCCTAGATCGCGGCACGACCGTCCCACGGGAGCGATGATGTTCTTCACGATAGCGAAGTTCCTCGATTTTCTTCTCACCCCCTCCAACATCGTCTTTATCGCCATCATCCTCGGATTGGCTCTCTCGCTCCTCGGCTGGCGGCGGATCGGCCGTGGCATCGCTCTCCTGGGACTGTGCCTCGGCTGCGCTGCCATTTGGACACCTCTGCCGTTCTGGCTGCTCATTCCGCTCGAGACACGTTTTCCCCAACCCACTGCAGACATGAGCGTCGATGGCATCGTCGTTCTTGGCGGCGGCATTGATGTCAGGCTCGATCAGACGTCCACAGGGCCGATCTATACCAGTGCAGGAAGCCGCATCATCGCTGCTGCCGAATTGGCCCAGCAGTATCCCCAGGCCCGCGTCCTGTTGTCCGGCGGCAATCCCAAACTGATCGGCACGCTCGGTACCACCGAAGCCCAAGCTACCAAGGATGTCCTGGTCAGGATGGGGGTTTCACCGGATCGTATCCTCACCGAAACCATCTCGCGCGACACCTATGAGAACGCAGTCGAATCCCGCAAGGTGGCACAACCGAAAGACGGTGAGCATTGGCTGCTCGTGACCTCTGCCGCGCATATGCCCCGCGCCGTTGGTGTTTTCACATCGGCACAGTTTCCCATCATCCCCTATCCCGCCGATTACAAAACCCAAGGTTGGCGCGACATGATGCGGATACCCGGCAGCGCTGCACAAGGCCTTCTCTATCTCGATCTGGCGGGCCACGAATGGGTTGGCCTCGCGGTTTATCGCCTGAGCGGCCGTGTCCCCGCTCTGCTGCCCGCCCCCTAAGGGGAAATCGGCACCAGGGGCTATGCGAGGCACCAACCGCCTCACAAGCATCCACTCTCACCAGTGTGAGGTTCTCACCTTTATAAGAACTGTGTGAGTTTGCTGGTGCATCGCGCCCAAGATTCCCTCGCCACGCCTGATAGGCGTGCACACTCTGCTGCATCAATCGCGGGAATTGTTCTGCCTTCTCAAGCGAAACTCATCCCCAACAACATCATCGTGTTACGCCTGAAAATTTAACGGCGACACAAATTCTTCATTGTAATCAATATGTATCATCACACGCTTCGAGTTTCTTCTCACAGCTTTATCACAGCCGCCGCAATTCAATTCAGTTAGAGTTCCGGCGCTCAAGAGGCGCATCACCTAGGCCTCTCATTTCGCGTGGGCTGACTGCTCAGCACCGACCGTATCGGAGCGAGCACAATCTAAAACTGACACAGAAGGAGAGATGATCTCATGAAGAAGATTTGGCTATTGTGCTCTGCTTCTCTTCTGATCAGTGCAGGCCTTGCCGTCTGCACCGTGCAAGCCTCTTCTCAGATGTCAGCGGTCACGACAACGACGCTCCAAACGAGCGATGCTGTTACCGGTACCCCGTCTGTCCCGTCGGTTGCTACAACGACGGATCGCGAAGCCTTATTTCTCTCATCTCGCGCATCACTAGCGTCACCGATCACGCAATCACTTGTCCCAAGTGACGGACCGATTTCGATGAAATCGGTGATTCTCTTGCTGTCAGTCTTCGCGGCTCTGTGCCTGCTGCGGCGGCGGACACCGCTTCAAGATGAACAGGCACATCAGCATCAATATCGGGCAGCCTCAGCGTGGAATCGCTCGTGGAACACGCAGCCATCCCAGGATCGCGCGTGATCCCTCAGCGAGTGCGCTGCCGAGATATTCTAACTTGCTCACGTGATGACATGAGTCAGTTCGAAGCTCATCGTGTCTTCAGTCGATATTGCTCTGGCGTGGTGGGCAAGGTGCACCTTGCCCTCACCTCACAGCCACGGACTCGGTAAGGCGGAGAGATGTTGCTCTATCTCAGCATGCTCGGTGCCCTGTTCATCAGTCTGGCGAGCATACCGCAACTGATGACGGCATCGCATCGCCTTGGCCTAATCGACCGGCCCGGTGCGCGCCGGGTTCATCTTCAGGCGACCCCGCGTAGTGGTGGGATCGGCATCGCCATCGGCACGATCGTACCACTCCTCTTCTTCCTGCCGCGCCTCGACCGGCCGATCCTGGCTTATCTGGGCGCTGCGCTGATCATCATCATTTTCGGCATCTGGGATGATCGCAGCAACCTGGACTACCGGATAAAGGTCGTGGGACAGGCCCTCGCGGTAGCCGTTTTCATCGTTTCTGGCTTCTCCATTGACTACCTGCCGTTTCTGCCAGCGGATCTCGCCGGAACGGCCTTGGCTGGCTGGGTCATGGTTGGCCTCTCAGCCTTCTTTCTATTAGCCGCAGTCAATGCCTTCAATCTGCATGACGGCCTCGATGGATTGGCGGCTGGCAGCTCGATTTTGAGTTTGGGAGCCATCGCCATTATCGGATTTCGGCCGGATGCGCTGACGGTTCCCACCTTGCTCGCCGTTACCGCGATTGGAGCGATTCTCGGGTTTCTGCGCTACAATACCCATCCGGCTGTCATCTTCATGGGCGACACGGGCAGTCAGTTTCTGGGTTTCACCGTTGGCGCCCTGGCAGTCCTCCTGTCTCAGTCCGGTGACTTGCCGCATCCGATTGTTCTGCTACTTCTTATCGGCCTGCCGGCACTCGATACCGGCATGGTCATGCTGCTGCGCTTGCGGACCGGCCGTTCCCCGTTCTCGCCTGACAAGAATCATATCCATCATAAAATCCTGGCACTCGGCTTCCGACACCACGAAAGCGTCGCGATCATCTATGCGATCCAGGCCGTATTCGTCGCAAGCGCGGTCCTCCTGCGATTCTCGCCCGATTGGATCCTGTTGCTTGCCTATCTGGCGATCAGCGCCGGCTGTATTCTCGGCTATAAGATTGTCGAGAAATCCACCTGGCGACCGCACAGGCAGTCTGCCGCATCCGGCCTCCGGTCAAAATTGCCGGAGAGTGACGTTCCATTTTGGCGGAATCTCCACGATGGTGCGCGTTATCTGATGGCTGCCCTGGTGCTCGTTTATCTGATTCTCGGCGGTGTCCTCGCCACCGGCAATCCGGGTTTCTCTGCCGTAGCCCTGATCATCGCGGGAAGTTTACTGGCGCTCGTTGCAATGAATTCCAGGTACGCAGCGTTGTCTTTCCGCCTCGCCGCCTATGTGGCTCTGGCCATCATCGCTTACGCCTTTGCAGCAACCCATATCGACAACAGCATCTGGTGGGAACCATTGATCATTTCCTCCCTCACGCTTCTGTTGACGATCGCGGCAACGGGGCGGTTCGCGGATGAGGGGGGCTTCAAGTTCAACAACCTCGATCTTCTCATTGGCCTGATGCTCCTCCTCGCTCTGATCATCCCCTGGCAAGACGGAACAGTCAGGACGTTTCGCAACGTCGCACTCCAGCTCGTCCCCCTGCTTTATGGCGTTGAAATACTGCTCGGCGCCACGCCGCCGGCCAGGACCGCGATACAGATTGGATCAATTACCAGCCTCATTCTGATTGGCATGAAAGGTATACTCTGATGTCATCCATCCATTTCGCTAAACGTCATTCCTGTCGCGCGATCCTGATCGCCCTCGCCACGAGCCTGACGCTTCTTCCAGGCATGGCTTTTGCCGTGGAGCCGGAATACACCGTGAATGGTGGCGATACTCTGCATATTACCGTCTGGAAGGAACAGAATCTCGACAAGGACGTCACCGTCCAGCCCGATGGCAAGATCTCGTTCCCATTGGTCGGCGACATTCAAGCCATCGGAAAAACGACGAATGAAATCAGACATGACATCGCCGAATCGCTCCGCAAAAGCGATTACTTTCCCGATCTGAAAGATCCGGAAGTCGATGTCTCCGTCGTCAAAGCGACTGGCAATTCGATATCCGTCGTCGGCCAAGTCAAGACACCAGGAACATTCCACCTCGACAGCCAGATCGACGTCATGCAGGCGATCAGCCTTGCTGGCGGCCTGACCCCCTTTGCCAGCAAGCGTCATATCCTGATCCTGCGCCGGCAGAACGGTACACAGGTCGGCATCCCCTTCAACTACTCGGATATCGAGGATGGCGACCATCTCGATAAGAACATCGTTCTGCGCAGCGGTGACGTCGTTGTCGTACCGGATTAATGGGCGAACAAACAGGATCGGTTGCGTCATTCTGATGCCACAAAACCTCATGCCTCCACTCATCCGTTACGCGGCTTTCTTTATCTCGGCCGACGTCGCCGTGATAGCGGTCACGCATCCGGCTGCGGCAGACCAATGGGTGCTGCAGCCGATCATTCAGCAGCAGATGAAGTATGATGACAACGTGCTGCTCACTCCCCGGGACGAGAAGTCAGGCTTCGCCAGCGTTACGACGCCCGAGTTGACAATCTCGCGCCTTGGGGATCGGCTGAACCTGTCGCTCGATGGGCAATTTCGCTTCACCAACTACTTCGATCATTCCGAATTCAACTCGGATGACCAGCTTCTGCATTTCAACGGATCCTATCTGGCCAGCGAGCGCAGCACATTGCAGCTTCTCGCGGATTTCAACCGCGATACGTCCCTCACCTCCGACCTGAACGATTCCGGTACCTTCCTGACCAAGCTCGTGCGTGTGACCTCGGTCAATGTTGCGCCGTCCTGGAAGTATCTCCTGTCGGAGCGTGACACCCTGACTCTGGCCGGTGGCTTCAATCAGGTTCAGTACGACACTAACCAGTTGACGGATTATCGGAACTATACCGCCAGCACCACCTATGATCATCAGCTTACAGAGCTGCTCGACTTCAATGCCATCGTCGATTATCAGCGCTTCGAGCCTACCGAGGGCAATACCGTAACGACCGATACCGTCGGCTTCCTGGTAGGGTTGGACTATCATCCGTCCGAGCGCCTTGATGTCGGTGCGGCGGCTGGTGCGAATTATGCCTTCGCAGAAAGTTCCGGGGGCAAGAACGGGAATAGTAATCAGGCTGGCTATCGATTGAAGTTGAATGCCACCTATCTGCTCGACGACCAGACGACGCTGACCGCTGTCTATTCGCATGACCGGGAACCTTCCAGCAGCGGAGAACTGGTTAACCGAAATCGTGTCAAGGTGGGCTTAAGCTACAAGCTGACACCGCTTGTGACACTGGCCTTTGCCGGCTCCTATTACGACAATGCGGATCCCCTCACACCCAGTGAGGGAACGACCGAGGCGAAGACCCAATCCTATACCCTCAATCCGTCGGTATCGTGGCAGTTCTCCGAAAGCTGGAGTCTCACCGGCAGTTACGCCTACCGCCAGAAATTGGCCGGTAGCGGCAAGAGCAGCGAGAGTGCCACGTCCAATGCCGCTTTCATCACTCTCAAATATAGCCCCTTGGGCTTCAGGTGGTCGGAATGAGTAATGTTCCAGCGAATATCCCGACCCAGAAGGACATCAGCGTCATAACGGGTCCGACGGCGGATATCGATCAATCCATCGATCTCGGCGGCCTCATTCGCCGGCGGTGGCTCCTCGGTATTGGAACTGCCATTGGCTTCTTCGCTTTGACCGGGGCCGTCATCGGTCTCTGGCCGTCAACCTATCGTTCCACGGCCACAATTCTCATTCAGGAACCGTCCGTTCCTGATGATATGGTGAAGTCGACGGTCACCGCATTGGCGAGCGAACAGCTGCAAATGCTGCAGACCAGCATCATGTCGAACCAGAACCTCAACGCCATAATCGCGCAGTTCGATCTCTATCCTGGCCAGCGGGACAGCATGCCTCGCTCGCAGCTCCTGGATAGCATGCGCGACAAAATCGACATGACGCTGACAAATGTCGATGTCACGGATCCGAAGAGCGGGCGTACCGACCGTCTGACGGTCGCCTTTACACTCTCCTTCGATTCGAAGTCGCCCGAGACGGCGCAGAAGGTGACGAACCGTCTGGTTGAGCTGTATTTGGCCGAGAACAATAAGAGCCGCGAGCAGAGTGCCGCCCTTGCCACCCGGTTCCTCGGAACCGAGACAGAAAAACAGCAGGGCATTGTACAGCAGTTGGAAAATCAGCTTGCCGTTTTGCGCTCCAAATATGCGGGAAATCTTCCCGACCAGCAGCCGGCCAATGCGGATTTGTTGAACCAACTGCAGGCCCAGTTGCTCGACACTCAACGCCAGATTCAGTCACAACAGCAACGGCGATCTTATATCAGCTCGCAACTGTCGCAGATCTCGCCTTATCAGCCGCCGGCTCCTGGTCAAGTCAACCTGAATCCGGCTTCCCAGCTACAGGCCCTCCAGGTCCAATACGCCACCATGTCAGCTCAATATGGGGCCAACTATCCGGATGTCGTCAATCTGCGGCGCCAGATCGAGGGATTGAAAGCCAGTACCGGCAGCTCGGTCGATACCTCCGCCCTGCGCGCCGAGTTGAAGAAAGTAACCGACGATTTGAACGTCGATCTTCAGCGCTATGGCGCGAGTCATCCGGACGTCAAGCGCCTGCGTAAACAGCAGGCGAGTTTGCAGCGCCAGATTACGACAGCCGGTTCCGGTAGCGGTGGTCTGTCTTCGCCTGCGCCGGACAACCCCGCCTATATCCAGGTCCAGTCGTCGCTCGGCGACGCCACCGCGGATCTACGTGGCTTACAGGGCCAGGAAGCGGGTCTGGTGCAAAAGATCGACGATCTGTTGCGGATGAAGGCCGAAGCGCCCGAGATCGAACGGGAATATGACGGCGTCAAACAGCAATATGATGCGGCGGTCCAACGATACCAAGCCACGAAGGATAAGGCCTCTGACGCCAAGGTCGCCCAGAATCTCGAGAATACCCAGAGCGGCGCGACCTACTCGCTGCTGGAACCTGCCACGCTGCCCGATGCACCTGTCAAACCCAATCGCCCCCTGCTCCTGTTCTTCGCCGGCGTGCTGTCGCTTGCAGCCGGAACCGGCGGCGCCGTCCTCAGCGAGATGCTGGACGAGCGTGTGGTTACATCGCGCTTCATCATCCGTTCCTTCGGGGCGTCACCGCTCGCCGTCATTCCCTATGTCAGGCCGCGCGCGGAAACGCTCCGCCGGCGGCGCCGGCTACGCCTGTCCGTTGCCGCCGCCGTCATTCTGCTGATTTGCAGTCTTGGTCTCGTCAATACCTTCGTCGAGCCGTTGAGCAGCCTCTTTTCCCAGAACACAATGTCCCAGATGTCCGGCTCTCAGTCGTCGTCGGGAGCAACCAAATGAGCCTCAATCCGCCTTCTTTCCGGCGTGAGGCCAGCGGCGCGCCATCAGCCGGTGGGCCATCAAAGTGTCAGGGCCTCGCTTTCTCCGGGAGCCAGTCATGAATCATATCGAACGGGCCCTAACCAAAGCGCGCGAGTTGCGCGCCATCCGCGGCACGGAACCGACACCGGATCAACCGTCGATGACGGTAGAGGGTATCTCCCCCGAATATACCCAGATCGCCATCGTGCCCAATACGAGCCAGGATTCGGCGCATTCGAAGATGCTCGCCAATCGCCCCTGGCATCCCGTTTCGGACGCCTATCGTCTGCTGCGCATCCAGATCCTGCAGCGCCTCCAGCGAGCCGGGAAGAGCACATTGGCGGTCACATCTGCTCGGGAGGGAGATGGCAAGACCCTGACGGCGGTCAATCTCGCCCTCTCGATCGCGATGGATGTGAACCAGACGGTGCTTCTGGTTGATCTCAATTTCCGGGCCCCCAGTGTCCACGCCGAATTCGGATTTGAGCCGAAAGCCGGCATCAATGATTACCTTGCCGGCAAGGCTCCCCTGACGGATTGTCTAGTCAATCCGAGCATTCCGCGGCTTTTGCTTCTGCCTGCGCGCGGTCGCCCGACGAATTCCACCGAATTGCTGACATCGCCGCGGATGTCGGCCCTGGCCCGCGATCTGAAACTCCGGCACCGCGACCGGCTGGTGATCTACGACATGCCGCCGCTTCTGACATCGGGCGATACGCTTGGCTTTCTGCCCAATGTCGATGCTTCTCTTTTCGTTATCCGGGACCGCAGGACGACACGGCCGGATATCGAACGATCGGCGGAACTTCTATCCGACCACCACGTGGTCGGCACCATGATCAATGCAGCCGTCTGAACAAGCGAAGGCGCAGAAAGGCGCGCGATAGGCATGTATGAAGAGCATTATGGGTTGAAGGAGAAGCCCTTCACGCTTCTGCCGGATCCCAGCTTCCTCTATCTGAGCCGCAAGCATGCGATGGCTTTGAGCATGCTGGAATACAGCCTCGCCGGCCAGGCTGGCTTTACCGCCATAACCGGCGATATCGGCTCCGGCAAGACCACCCTGGTCCGCAGCTTCATGCACCGGGCGCGGGATACCGTCCGTATCGGCTTGATCTCCAACACACATCGATCCTTCGACGACATCCTGTCCTGGGTCCTCGCCGCCTTCGATATCCGTTCAGCCTCCGCCAGCAAGCCGGAGCAGTATCAGCTTCTCGTCGAACTCCTGGTCAATGAATATGCCATGGGCCGCCGCTGCCTGCTGATTTTCGACGAAGCGCAGAATCTCAGCATCGATGCACTGGAAGAACTTCGACTTCTCTCCAACGTCAATACGGATCGGGATTTTCTGCTGCAGATGGTCCTCGTCGGGCAACCGGAACTGCTGGATAAGCTCAAACGCCCGGACCTGCAGCAATTCGCACAGCGTATCAGCGTCAGCTTTCATCTGACGCCGCTCTCCTATAACGAGACGCGCGACTACATCTATCACCGTCTCAAGGTCGCTGGACGATCTCGTCCACTTTTTGATGACCTCGCGATCGGCCTGATTCAGCATTTCAGCAGCGGCATACCGCGCCTGATCAACACGCTTTGCGATCTTTCTCTTCTCTACGGCTTCGCCGACGGGCTCGATGCCGTTCTGCCGGACACCGTCTTCAAGGTTCTGGCTGATCGCTCTGGAGGTATCTCGGACTTTGGCAATGCCGTCGATTTTGATCAGGAAGCTCTCCTGAACCAGATCCGCCAGGAATACCAGATCCTGGAGCCCAGAGCCGCTCGCGAGGAAGTAAGAGCATATGAAAGCGTGAACGGCACCCAAGCCGCTCCGCTGCATCACATCCAGCCTGGCACGCCGCGCCCTGAAGTCGTCCGGCTGATTCCGGCATCTGATATCGTGCAACCTTTTGACGATGAAGCGCACAGCTACAGCTTCAAATCCATCACCGATCTGCAAAGTGTCCGACTGGCGCGTCGCCGGTCTCACGAGCCCTCGCCTGCGAAAGAGCCGGAACCGGTCGAATCGTTTCCGATGATGGAGGAAGAGCCGCGCTCGGACACTTGGTGGAAACGTTTGATCTTCGGACGATAATAGGAGAAACCATGACCGCCTTGAAGATGACAACCGATGCGCACATTGACACCGCACGCGATGCGCACATCGACGCCGCGCGGCGCAAAGTCTGTGTCATCGGCCTCGGCTATATCGGTCTGCCGACAGCCTCGTTGCTGGGCACCAAGGGATATGATGTTCTCGGCATCGACATTTCTCCTTCGGTCGTCGAAACGATCAATTCCGGAAAAGTCCATATCGTCGAGCCGGACCTTGACGTTCTCGTCCGGTCGGCGGTGCAGTCAGGCCGTCTGAAAGCCAGCACCCAGATCGCGGAAGCCGATATCTTCATCATCGCCGTTCCGACACCGTTCAAGGACAATTATCAACCTGATCTGTCCTTCATCGAGCGCGCGACGGAGGAGCTGGCGAAGCATATTCGCCCCGGCAATCTCGTCATCCTGGAATCGACCAGCCCCGTGGGTACCACCGCGGATGTGGTTGCCGAAGGATTGAAGGCGAGCGGTCTGGAAGTCGGCAAGGATATTTATGTCGCCCATTGCCCCGAGCGCGTGCTTCCGGGACGGATTTTGACCGAGCTCGTCGAGAACGATCGCATCGTCGGCGGCATTAACGATGCGTCGACGGAAGTCGCTGCCGATTTCTACCAGGAATTCGTCCGTGGCGAGGTACTGCGGACCAGTGCCGGCACAGCGGAAATGGCGAAGCTGGTTGAGAACTCCTTCCGCGACGTCAATATCGCCTTCGCCAACGAACTTTCCATGATCTGCGACCGCATCGGCGTCAATGTCTGGGAAGTTATCGCCCTCGCGAATAAACATCCCCGTGTCAATATTCTGCGTCCGGGTCCGGGCGTCGGCGGGCATTGCATCGCTGTCGATCCCTGGTTCATTGTCGCCAAGACGCCGAATGAGGCGCGTCTTATCCGAACTGCCCGGGAAGTCAACGACAACAAGCCGGATTGGGTCGTCTCCCGCGTCACTGCGGCGGCCGCCAGATTCAAGAAACCGGTCATCGCCTGCCTGGGGCTCGCCTTCAAGGCGGATGTCGATGATTTCCGGATGTCTCCCGCACTCGAGATCACTCGTCGGCTGCGGGATGCCGGCATCGCCGATCTTCTGGTCTGCGAGCCGAACATACGCCGTCATCCGGAATTTGATCTCGTTTCCCTGGAGGAAGCAACCGAACGGGCGGATATTGTCGTCGTTCTGGTCGATCACCGTCCCTTCCGCAAGTTGCGGTCAATGGATCTCAAGGAAAAGATCGTCATCGACACGCGAGGTATGCTGTGACCAGAAAACAGCGTGTTCTTGTCGTCTTCGGGACGCGCCCCGAAGCCATCAAGATGGCGCCGGTCGTGCTCGCCCTGGGGCGAAGTCCGGATATCGATTGCAAGGTTTGCGTCACTGGGCAACACCGGCAACTTCTCGACCGCGCCTTGCAGGATTTCGCCATCACGCCGGATCATGACCTGGATGTCATGCGGGAGAAACAGGATCTCTTCGATATCACGATTTCGGTCCTCGACCGGATACGTGATGTCCTGCGGCAGGAGAAACCGGATGTCGTCCTCGTGCATGGCGACACCACCACGGCCATGTCCGCTTCTCTCGCGGCATTCTACCAGCAGATCCCCGTTGGTCATGTCGAGGCGGGGCTTCGGACCGGCGACCTTCTGTCGCCTTTCCCCGAGGAGGCCAACCGACAGATTGTCGGCCGCGTCGCGCAGTATCATTTCGCTCCGACGAAGAAGGCACGGGAGAATCTGATCGCAGAAGGCGTTTCCACGGACCGCATCTGGGTCACCGGGAATACCGTTATCGACGCCCTCCTGATTGCGAAGCGGAAAGTCGATTCCGTCGAAAGCCAGCATTGGCAATCGCTCTTCGGCGACCATCTGCATCGTCGCCTCGCCAATCGCGAGCGGCGGCATATCCTGATCACAGGTCATCGTCGTGAGAGCTTCGGCCAAGGTTTCGAGAATATCTGTTCGGCAATTCACGACCTGGCAATCCGCAATCCGGATTTTCAGTTCACCTATCCCGTGCATCTCAACCCCAATGTCCAGGAGCCGGTCAAACGGATCCTCGGCGGTCTTGAGAATGTGGCCTTGATCAAGCCGGTCGAATACCTGCCTTTTGTCTGGCTGATGAGCCACGCTGACATCGTCCTGACCGATTCCGGTGGTATTCAGGAGGAAGCCCCTGCTCTCGGCAAAAAGGTGCTGGTGATGCGTGATGTCACCGAGCGTCCGGAGGCCGTCGAAGCAGGAACAGCGACATTGGTCGGAACAGATCCGCAACGAATTGTCAGCGAGATCGAAACGGCACTCGGCGACACAGTGCAGAATGCGGACGCCATTCGTTCGCGCAACCCATTCGGCGATGGCCGCGCCGCAGCGCGGATTGTCGATATCCTGCGGGACAATGGTAATTCCGATCTGTCCCTGCAGGTCGCTTAGGGCAAGTCGCTTAGGTATGCGGGTAAAGAGGGAAATTTGGTGACAACAGCCTTGCAGCGCATGATTCTGACGACGCGCACGGCAGCCCAGTTGAAGCCGACACAGCTTCTATGGCAGATCTATCGCCGCCTTCGCCGATCGACCGCCGTCAGTGCAGCAGCTCCCGCTTCCATCGAGGTCGCCCCGAAGTTCCATCTGCTGGCCACGATTCCCAGTCGCTCGAGCTATAGCGGCGGTGGCAAGTTTGACTTTATCGGCATACAGCGGAGCCTCAATTTGCGGGAGATGGATTGGCGTTGCAGCGATCAGCCCAAGCTGTGGCGATACAATCTGCATTACTTCGACTACTTTCTCTCGCCCGGTTTTCCTGCCGAGAAAACCGGCTATCTCGTCAAGGACTGGATCGCAGCCAATCCTGGCGGGACGGAGATTGCCTGGGAGCCGTATCCGACCTCGCTGCGCCTGGTCAACTGGATCAAGGCCTATGCAATACCGGCGCTCAAGAATGTGCTGCCTTTGGCGGATATGCAGCAGAGCCTGTATGTTCAGGGCAGATGGCTGGCGGCCAATGTGGAATTTCATATCCAGGCCAACCATCTCTTCAAGAACGCCAAGGCACTCGCTTTTATCGGCCGCTTCTTCGAGGGGAAGGAAGCCGCCGGATGGCTTAGCCGCGCGGCCGAAATTCTGTCGGCGGAGTTGTCCGAGCAGTTCCTTCCCGATGGCGGTCATTACGAACGGTCGCCGATGTATCACGCCATCTGCACCGAGGATCTTCTCGACCTGATCAATCTGATCAAGTCGAATCCGGGCTCCGATCTCGATCAGCTACTGCCCGAGATACAGACCACCACACATCGCGCACTCGATTACCTGTCCGACGTCACCCATCCGGATGGCGAAATTGCCCTGCTGAACGATTCCGCCCACGGCGTTGCGCCGAAGCCGCATGAGATTTTTGATTATGCCCGCCGCCTCATCGATTACCGGCCACGAAACGGTCATGAGGAAGGCCGGGTCATTCAGCTACGAGAGACAGGCTATTTCGGCTATCGCTATGCGAACGACATGCTGCTGTGGGATTGCGGGCCCATGGGACCGCAATACCAGCCAGGACACGGGCATTGCGACGTCCTGAGCTTCGAGCTGACTTTCGGCGGGCGCCGCATCATTGTCGATAGCGGTGTCTGTGATTATGAAGACAGCGAAACCCGCCGCTATGCACGCAGCACCGAGGGGCACAACACGATCCGCGTTGACGGCCTCGATCAATCGGAAATCTGGCATGTCTTTCGTGTTGCCCGGCCGGCAAGCGTCAAATTGCTCGACGTATCTTATGGCCAGTACAGCATCACCATGAGCGGCCAGCATCACGGATATGAACGCCTGCCCGGGAAGGTGACCCATGCCCGACGGCTGCATGCCATGCCGGCCGAAGGGCGTATCGACATCATGGATAGCTTGATGGGTGGCGGGACCCACCTGATCGAGCTCTTCGTTCATCTCCATCCCGACCTCTATGCCGTACCGGAATACGGGCGATTTTCGATCCGGGTCCGCGATACCCGGAAAGCCGTCGCAGAGATTACCTTCGACAATATCGATACCGGCGGTACAGCCCGGATCGTCAATGGTCTTTACATGCCGGAATTCGGAAAGTCGCTGTCGAACGATGTCCTGCTGATCTCCCTGCGCCGCGCCTTGCCAACTAAACTCTTCTGGACGATCAAGGGGCTCTGAATGCGCATCCTTTTTCTTACCCATTACTTCCCACCGGAGGTGAACGCTCCGGCCTCGCGAACCGTTGAGCATTGCCGGCGATGGGCCGATGCCGGCGAGGACGTCACCGTGATCACCTGCGTTCCCAATCATCCCCGTGGGGTTATCTTTCCCGGCTACAAGAACCGCTTATGGCAGCGCGACCGGATCGACGGTGTTGAGGTGATCCGCGTCTGGACCCTTGCAACACCGAATGAAGGCTTTCTTCTGCGGACGCTGAACTACGTCGTTTTCATGATCATGGCGATCGCGGCTTCCCTCTTCGTTCGGCAGCCGGATGTTGTCATTTCGACTTCCCCGCAGTTCTTCGCCGGCTTGGCGGGTTATGCCGTCAGCCGCCTCCGCCGTGCCCGCTGGATCCTCGAGATACGGGATCTCTGGCCGGAATCCATCCTGGCGGTCGGCGCCATCAAATCGAAATTCATCATCCGGTCGCTGGAATGGCTGGAGCGTTTTGCCTACCGCAAGGCCGATCATCTGGTGGTCGTCACCGAATCCTTCGTCGATCACGTCGTCAAGCATGGCGGATCTCCCGAGAGAACCACGGTTATCACCAATGGCGTCGACCTCTCGACCTTTACCCATCAGCCGAAGAAGGAGAATTTCGCTCGCGAGGTCGGGCTCGAGGGGAAATTCGTTGCAGCCTATGTCGGCACACATGGAATGGCCCATGGATTGGATACCATACTGCGGGCCGCTGACCGCCTCCGACATCGGTCCGACATCGCTTTCCTGATGGTGGGTGATGGCGCCGCCAAAGCCGAGCTCAAAGCCGAATGTCAGCGCCAGGCACTGCCCAATATTGTCATGCTCGATGAGATGCCGAAGGAGAGGATGGCAGAGATCTGGGCCCTCTCCGATGTCAGCCTGGTCCTGCTTCGCAACCTGCCGTTGTTCTCGACCGTCATCCCCTCGAAGATTTTCGAGAGTATGGCAATGGAACGACCCATCGTCCTCGGCGTTATAGGCGAGAGCGCGCGGATCATCAGTGCCGCGCAATCCGGCATTCTGATCGAGCCGGAATCGGATCAGCAATTGTGCCATGCCCTTGAAACGCTGGCCGAGGACCCTGAGCTGGTCGCCCGGTTGGGGCGTCATGGAAGCGAGTATGTCCGCAACCATTACGACCGAAACAGGCTTGCCGCACAGTTTCTCGACATCATCCGCGCTGTTGCCACCGGATCGCCCGCGGCGGCCGTGGGGCATCGGGCACGTGTATCGGCCGAATAAGGGGCTGAGAAGGAGATATCATGGAGACGATCTTGGTGACAGGCGGTGCCGGCTATGTGGGCAGCCATACCTGCAAGGCTCTCGCCGATGCCGGCTACCTTCCGGTTACCGTCGACAATTTCGTCAGTGGCCATGACTGGGCCGTGCGCTGGGGGCCGGTCGAGCGGGGCGATATCCGGGACACGAGTTTCCTTCTCAGGACGATGCGCAAGCATGAAGTCTCCGCTGTGATTCATTTCGCGGCCCTGTCACTCGTGGGGCAATCCTTTACCGATCCAGGCCATTACTACGACGTGAATGTCGGCGGCACCTTGTCCCTGCTGTCGGCTATGCAGGCCGCCGATATCCGTACGCTGGTTTTCTCCAGCTCCTGCGCCGTCTACGGCATCCCGGAGAGATTGCCAATCGCCGAAACCGCCATACGCAATCCGATCAATCCCTATGGCCGCAGCAAGGCTGCAACCGAAGCACTCCTGGGAGATTTCGCCCAGGCGCATCGCTTCAATATCGCCGCCATGCGCTACTTCAACGCGGCCGGTGCGGATCTTGAAGGCGGCATCGGCGAAGCCCATACGCCGGAAACACATCTGATCCCGCTGGTCATCCAAACTGCGCTTGGGCAACGTGGCGCGATCGACATTTTCGGCACCGATTATGACACTCCGGATGGGACCTGCCTGCGGGATTACATCCATGTCAATGATCTGGCTCGGGCTCACCTCGCCGCCCTTTCCTTCCTGCAGGCGGAAGAAGGTTTTCATGCATTCAACCTTGGGAACGGCCGCGCCCATTCCGTTCGCGAGGTGATCTCGACTGTTGAAGGCCTGACCGGCAAGCCCATCTCGAGCCGGCTTATGCCCCGGCGCCCAGGCGACCCTGCGACCCTGTTCGCGGATTCGGCCAAGGCGCGCGCGACACTGAATTGGCAGCCGGTCCAGTCGGATCTGGAGGCAATCCTCGAATCCGCCATTTTCTGGCACCAGGAGTTCTTGCCACGCCTGACACAACGCAAGGCTTCATGACGGTTTGGCCTTTGCCTGTGCTCAAGCGGCTTCCTTCGATATGTGAGACATCAGAATGAAAATTCTTTTAAATCTTGTTCCTCTGAAAAGTGGCGGTGGCGTCCAGGTCGGTCTCGACTTCGTGGCACAGGCCCGCACCATCGGGCGCGACCACGAATGGGGCATCGTCGCCACCGAAGGGACACCTTTTGCCAAGCTGCAGGAAGCTGCCAATGTCAGGATCCTCCAAACCGTCAAGACGGATCTTGTCTCCCGCGCTTGGTTCGAAATCCATGGCATGCGCCGGCTCGCGGCACAGTACAGACCGGACATCGTCTATACCCAGTTCGGGCCGACACCCTGGCTTGGCGGCACCAAGAACGTTGTCGGCTGCGCCTATTGGAACCTGTTCTACCCGGAACTCGATCATTGGGCGAAACTGGGTGTCTTCGAGCGATTGAAGAAGAACATCATCGACGCCTATCGTCGTCGCAGCCTGAAGCGGGCCGACGCACTCATCGTCGAAAGCGCCGCCATCGCCATACGGGCCCAAAAGATTCATGGCCTCCCCGTTTCGAAAATCTTCCATGTCCAGCCCAGCATCAGCTCGCTGGTCTCGCCTGAAACGGTTCATCCCGGTGTTCGTGACAGGTGCAGGGCCCTGCCCACCGGCTTCAGGGTATTGATGCTCTCCGGCTATCGGGCTCATAAGAACATCGAATTGATTCCGCGTGTAGCCCACCGGCTTCGGCAATTGAACTTGCATTCGGATATCTATTTCGTCCTGACCCTCCGTCCTGACGATCCGAAGACCCGTGAGATCCTCCAAACAGCCGCATCGTTACGGGTCCTCGACATGATCGAGAATATCGGCCCCGTTCCGGCCGAGGGCTGTGCTGAACTCTATCGCGCCTGCGATGCCGTCTTCCTGCCCTCACGCGGCGAGAGCGTCAGCAACAACGTCATGGAATCCTGGATCATGCAGCGGCCTTTGGTCGTCAGCGATCTGGAATGGGCAAGGAGTGCCTGCGGCACCGGCGCCATCTATTTCGAATTTGACAATGAGCAGGATGCGGCCGTGAAGCTTGCGGAGCTTCGCGAACGGCCGGATGTGTATCAAACCATCGTTCGCCGCGGCCAGGAAGAACTCGAGAAGTACAACACACCGATGTCGCGCTACCAGCAATACCTCGCTGTGATGGAGCAGATTCATCAGGCGGGTACACCCGGTCCGCGGGTGACGGGCAGCCCGCAGCCGTTCCAACCGGCACACTGACTTTGGAGCATCGGATAGACGCATGAAACAGGTCCTGCAAAGCCTTAAAAACGGCGAGGTCTGGTTGGAAGAGGTACCGCAGCCTCTGGTCCGTCCCAACCATGTCCTGATCAGAACCACCCGCTCCATCGTCTCGGCCGGCACCGAGAAAATGTTGATCGACTTCGGCAAGGCCAATTTGCTGAACAAAGCCCGCCAGCAGCCCGATAAGGTACGGGAAGTCATCGACAAGGTTCGGACCGACGGGTTGCTGCCAACGATTGAGGCCGTTCAGGGAAAGCTGGATCAGGCGATCCCGCTCGGCTACTGCAATGTCGGGACCGTGATCGCCGTCGGCGAGGGTGCCACACGCTTTGCGGTCGGCGATCGGGTCGTCTCCAATGGACCTCATGCCGAGGTCGTCTGCGTGCCGCAGAATCTCTGCGCCGGGATTCCGGAGAATGTCTCCGATGAGACCGCCGCCTTTACCGTCCTCGGCGCCATCGCTTTGCAGGGCATCCGCCTGCTGAATACCACCATCGGTGAAACGGTCGCGGTTGTCGGCTTGGGCCTGATCGGGCTGTTGTCGGTTCAGATCCTGCGGGCCAGCGGCTGCCGGGTGATCGGCATCGATTTTCCAGGTTCGCGCCTCGCTCTCGCCCGTCAGTTCGGCGCCGAGACCATC
The DNA here is from genome assembly GCA_964406155.1 of uncultured Rhodospirillaceae bacterium. Classification (GTDB taxonomy): domain Bacteria; phylum Pseudomonadota; class Alphaproteobacteria; order Dongiales; family Dongiaceae; genus Dongia_B. Next base: position 44,790 of record CAYOQR010000026.1, read on the forward strand.
GAGCTCGGATCGGAGAATCTCGACCCCGTTGCCGCAGCCAAATCTTTGACCGCCGGCATCGGCGTCGATGCCGTGGTGATCGCCGCGGCGGCCAAGAGCAATGATCCGGTTCATCAGGCAGCCCAGATGTGCCGCAAACGCGGCCGAATCGTCCTGGTCGGTGTCGTCGGCCTGCAATTGCAGCGTGCCGATTTTTACGAAAAGGAGCTGACTTTCCAAGTTTCCTGTTCCTATGGGCCAGGCCGATACGACGCGCAATACGAACAGCGAGGTCAGGATTACCCCTTGCCTTTCGTCCGCTGGACCGCGCAGCGGAATTTCGAGGCGGTTCTTTCGATCATGGCATCGGGGCAGGTCAATCTCGACCCGCTTCTGTCACACCGTTTCCAGATTGATGCCGCAATGGAAGCCTATGCCACACTCGAAGCAGGCGGCTCCCTGGGCATTCTACTCAAATATCGCGGCGATCCGGCGGCTGTTCCCGAAATCGGCACGGCCGAGAGCCGGCCGCATGTCGTCTATCTGCCCCAGAAAGCCGAGGCGAAAACCGAGCGCGCGCTCTCGATCGGCTTCGTCGGTGCCGGCGGCTATGCCAATAAGGTACTCCTGCCGGCTTTTGCCAAGACCGGCGTCCAATGCCTCGCCGTCGCCTCTCAAGGCGGCGTTTCCGCCGCCAGGGCCGCCAAGAAATTCGGCTTCTCCATGGCGACGACGGATGTCGAGGAGATCTTCGAGAACCCCAAGATCGACGCCGTCGTCATCGCGACGCGACATGACAGTCACGCCACTTTGGTCGAGCGAGCTCTGTCCCTCGGAAAATACGTCTTCGTCGAGAAGCCCCTGGTGACCACCACCGCCCAGCTCTCCCGTATCGATGAGTTGCTTGAAAGCGCGCCACATCTCCGGAATCACTTGATGGTCGGCTTCAACCGGCGCTTCTCGCCCCTAATCACCCGGTGCAAGGAAAGGCTGGCGGCGGTCACCGATCCCAAGATCGTTCTCATGACTATCAATGCCGGCGCGATCCCGATGGAGCACTGGTCACAGGATGAGCAAAGCGGTGGTGGCCGCCTTATCGGGGAGGCATGCCATTTCATCGATCTGGCGACACATCTGATCGGTGCGCCGGTGACTGGCTTCGACGTCTCCACCATGGGCAACCTCGCCAAGAGCGAGCGTAACGACGACAAGGTCAGCTTCACCTTGCGGTACGGCGACGGCTCGCTTTGCACCATTCTCTATGCCGCCAACGGACACAAATCCTTCCCGAAGGAACGGATTGAGATCTTCGCCGGCAACCGCGTCCTCCAGATTGACAACTTCAAAAGCCTGCGCGGCTATGGTTGGCCAAAGCGGACCAATATGTCGCTCTGGCGCCAGGACAAGGGCAATGCCGGCTGTGTCGCGGCTTTCGTGGAGGCAGCCCGACAACGAAGCGCTTGTCCAATTCCCACGGCGGAATTGATCGAGGTCAGCAAGGTGACATTGGATGTCGCAGCTCGCGCCCGCGCCTGATCCGGTTGTGATCGGTGGCAATATCAGTCTCGCGCCTGAGCCCGTACCACTGGGATCGGAGGTATCTTCGCCGGTCGAAATCGGGCCGGTCGCGCCTGGCTTGCGTGTCCTGCACTGCATTCATTCGCTCTATGGCGGTGGTGCTGAACGCCAGTTGAAGCTGATCGCCGCCGATTCCCATCGCGTTGGAATTCAGTCTGCCATCTTTTGCGTCAATCCGGATGTGACCGAGCAATTTCAGATTCCGATCTTTCAAGCCCGAACCAGCTCCAAATTTGATCTTTCTATCTATGGTGCCTTGCGGCAAGCGATCCGAGCGTTCCAGCCGGATATCATCCATGCCTGGCTGCCGGCATCGATCACAATTCCTGCGATGATCGCCGCCCGGCATAGCGGCATCCCCTGCGTCTACTCGTATCGCAATGCGATGCGGTTTCATCGCCCCCTCTCCTATCTGGAATATCTGGTGGCTGCCGCCTGTTGTCAGCGGATCGTTTCCAATAACCCCATCGCCCAGTCGATTGCAGCCTATCGAGCGCTGTATCGGATCAAAGACGGCCGGACGATTCCCAATGCAGTGCAGGTACCTGCCGACTTCCGCAAATCGGTCCCCGTCCCACCTACCGGAGAGGCGGCCCAGCTTCTCTTTGTCGGACGCCTGACCCGGCAGAAGAACATCGACTGCCTTCTTCGAGCTCTTGCGCTGCTGCCGCCGGATCTGAACTGGCATCAGACGATCTGTGGCACGGGTGAGGAAGAAGAGTCCCTACAGCAACTGGTTGGGCAACTCGGCCTCACGCGCAAGGTGACATTCTCCGGCTATCGGCATGACATTTATGCTTTGATGCAGATGTCCGATCTGCTGATCCTGCCATCCTGGTGGGAGGGAATGCCGAATGTGCTGTTGGAAAGCCTGGCGATCGGCTTGCCCTGTATCGCCTCTGACATCCCAGCCAATCGTGCCTTGTTGGCCGATGATTGCTGTACCTTCTTCGATCCAGCTTCCGCGCCCGATCTCGCCGGGGCGATCACCAGCTTGCTGGGGAATCGGGAGCGGCTCGATCATCAGGTCGCCATGGGTCTGCATCTCGCCCAGAATCATAGTGTCGATAACCTGCTGGACAAGTATGCCGATTTCTATCGCTCCCTCGCCTCCGTGCCGCCGGATACCTGTATCCCGGCAGCCGGCCGGTCCGTTTCGTGACCGAGATAAGGGAGACAAGGAATGGCATTTGACCACACCCGGCCGATCCTCATTTCCATGCCGCAACATGCTGCGGCGAGATTAATGCTCGCTGGCGTGAGCTTCCTGCTGGTTGCCCTGTCTCTGCTGTCGATCGTCGGTCCGCAGCATGTCGAGCCTGATTGGTCCGTGCAGGTCTGCCTCAATCTCTCTTTGTTCATCATTGCCTACAGCGTGTTCCTGGTCGCTACCTATCGTACGCTCTATTGCTTCGGCCTCGCTTATGTAACGTCGATCGTCCTTTTCCATCTCGGCTCCATTGTCGCTATCGCTCTTGGCATCATTCAGGCAGATAGCATCGCGCTGAGCCTGCTCGACGAAAGCAGCATCCGGCTGGCGAGCTGGTACACGATCTATGGCCTGGGGGCCTTCGGCATCGGATACGCCCTCGGCTTCCGACGAGAGAAAATCGCCGTTCCGAAACAGGTGCTGCGGTCGACGCTGGACCACGAATTCTTCTATGGCATCGGCCTGTTCCTCGCATCCAGTGTCTTCCTGGCTCTGGCAGTGCAGTCGCTCGGCAATCTGCTGGCCTATAGCCGCATGGATTTCTTCCAGTCGAAAGACGATATCCGCGGCTTCGGCGCCCTGCTGATGATCTTTCCCTCTACCCTCATCGCCCTGGTGATCGGCGCCAATCGACCACTGCAGCGGATCATCGCCTATAGCATCGGTTTTTGCGGCTTTGCACTTCTGCTTCTCTCCGGCTATCGCACCAGCGCTCTGTATCCACTAATGATCGGGGCCATCCTCTGGATCAAGACCGGCCGCCGAATTCCAGCCATGGTCGCGCTGGCCTTGGTGGTCAGTGTCATCATCGCCATTCCCATCGTTGGTATTCTGCGTCAAGCAGGCCCTTATAACGCACTTAATAAGCAGCAATTAACCGACGCCGCGAATCAGAGCGATTGGCGCAACAGCTTTATCTCAATGGGTCAGACCAATGGCATCCTGGCGGAAATGTTGGCTCTTGTGCCGGCGCGCGACCCCTATCGCTATGGCATGACCTATGTAGATGCGCTCATTGATGCCGTCCCTAATATCACCATGGAGCATTCGGAAAGCCCGCGCGAACTTCTGTCGCGGCTGAACACGCAGCCCGGCGACGATCCCGCCCGGCAATTGCCCTTGAATGACTGGCTCACCTACCGCATCGCCCCCGATCAATTCTTTAGCGGAGCCGGAACCGGATCTTCGGCGATCGGTGAAGCTTATGTGAATTTCGGCATCGTTGGCGTTTTCTTCGTCTTTGTCTTGTTCGGCTTTGGTCTGGCCCGGCTGGACGGACTCAATCTGCGGCATCGCCCCTGGTTGCTCCTTCTGATTTCAATCGGACTCTTCCATTTCTGCCGGACAGCGCGGGACGACATGGCGAACTTCACCAAGCCCTTCGCCTTCGGCCTGATCGTTGTCCTGCTTTGGAGTCTGGTACTTCGCGCCCTGCGACGTACCGGCTGGTTCAGAGCCTGGCTTCCGCAGAAGCGATCGGCTTTTCACCTCTAACTTTCGGAACGGATCAAGGACCATGTGCGGCTTTGCCGGTATCCTGCAATCACCTCGTGTCGACCGCCCTTCCGGTGAAATCTGGGTGGATCGCCTTCGCCGCATGAGCGATGCCATCCGCCATCGCGGCCCCGATGACGGCCAGAATTGGCATGATGCTGAAGCCGGCATCGGGCTTTCCTTCCGGCGCCTCGCCATTCTCGACCTGTCGCCGGGCGGCCGTCAGCCGATGACCTCCCGGAGCGGACGCTATGTGATCGTCTTCAATGGCGAGATCTATAATTACGCGGATATTCGCGCTCGCCTCGGCCATCCTGCCGATTACTGGCGGGGCCATTCCGATACCGAGGTCCTGCTGGCGGCGATTGATGCCTGGGGACTGAAGGCGGCGCTCGACGCGTCCATTGGCATGTTCGCCTTTGCCCTCTGGGACAGGACTGAACGAAGCCTGTGCTTGGCCCGTGATCGCCTCGGTGTGAAGCCACTCTACTACGGCTGGCGCGGCGACACCTTCCTGTTTGGGTCGGAACTGACGTCGCTCCGGGCGTTCCCAGGTTTCCAGGCTGATATCGACACGGTTGCCGTGGCGGACTACCTGCGTGGCGGGTTCATTCCTGCCCCGCGCACCATTTTCGCAGACATCTGGAAGTTGCCACCGGGACAGTTCGCGACCCTCACCGCCAAGGATACCGCTGATCGCCGGAACCCGGTGTTGACGTCTTATTGGTCTGCCGCAGCCGCCGCATATTCCGGCAAAGCTTCCCCATTCCGGGGAACACTGGACGACGCCATCGCGGAGCTCGATTCCCTTCTGCATGATGCGATCCGGCTCCGCATGGTTGCCGACGTGCCGATCGGCGCTTTCCTCTCCGGCGGAATCGATTCGTCGACTGTCGTCGCCATCATGCAGAAACTGAGTGCGGCGCCGATCCGGACCTTTGCCATCGGCTTCGACGAGGAACGGTATAACGAGGCCGAGCATGCCCGTGTCGTCGCCCGGCATCTCGGGACACAACATACGGAGCTCATTCTGCGCCCGCAGGAAGCTCTGTCGGTCGTTCCGTCACTGCCGGCCATCTTCGACGAACCTTTCGCCGATTCCTCACAGATTCCAACACTGCTTGTCAGCCAGCTCGCACGCCGGGATGTGACCGTCTCTCTTTCCGGCGATGGCGGCGATGAGATCTTTGGCGGCTATGAGAGATATCGGCGCTCCAAATCGACCTGGTCGCGCCTATCCATGCTGCATCCCGATCTGCGCAGCAGACTATGCGCCGGGGCCGCCAGCGCAGCCTTGCAGGCAGCGAGACTGATTCCGGCTTCCTCCGGCACTATTCCCTTCTCCTTCCTGAAGCTGGCTTCCCGCCTCGCGCCGCTCCGGGAGCGCAGCAGCCTCGACTTTTATCGCAGCTATATCGATCAATGGCGTGGGCTGGGCAGTACCACCCGGCGCGGCGCGGCCTGGGCCATTGCGTCGGATTCCGCTGCACTCGGTGAGGATGCCGAGAGCCTGATGATGCTCGACGACATGACCCACTACCTGCCGGACGACGTCCTGACGAAACTGGATCGGGCCAGCATGTCTGTCAGTCTCGAGGCACGGGAGCCACTGCTCGATCATCGTCTGATCGAATTCGGCTGGCGCCTCCCGCTTTCCATGAAGACGGGGGCGACCGAAGGCAAGATCGTCTTGCGTCGCTTGCTGGAAAGATATGTGCCACGGAGCATCACCGAACGCCCGAAGGCCGGCTTTGCCGTTCCTATCGCCGAATGGCTGCGTCACGACATGCGCGACTGGGCGGAAGATCTGCTCTCGGAGCAGCAGTTACGATCCCATGACCTGCTCGACGTCAAGGTGGTCAGGCGGCTCTGGCAAGAGCACAAGGCTGGAACGGCGAACTGGTATCAGCAGCTCTGGCAGGTTCTGATGTTGCAAGCCTGGGTCAACGGACTGCCTGCTCAGACAAAGCAAGATCCGGTTCTCGACCGTCTGTCTGCTTGACCTCACTCGGTAAGGCACTCGCCGTGTCAGCATCCGCCTTCAACTTTCGGCACATCCGTATCACCGTGACGGCAAAGGCGATCATTTGGACTGCAGCGGCAATCAACAGAGCCTCCGCTGCGCCATAAGCACCGCCATAGGGCCCATCCAGCGGAACAAGGATAGCCGAGGCAATCGCCGCCACGGCCAGGAACAGAACGGCATTGAGCGTCTGGGGCCAATAGCTTTGCGCGGCAGTCACCGCCGTTCCGAACAGTGCCGAGGAATTCAACATCGATCCGACGATCATCATCAACACCAGGAGGGGCGCATAGGCCTCATAAGCCGGCGTATAGAGCAGGCGCAGAATGAGCGGTCCCGCAAACCACGTCACCAGAATCGCCAGCAGCCCGATCCCCCAGATGAAAGCCAGGCCAGTAGTCATCAGTTTGATGAACTTTCTTGTATCCGTCAGATGATAAACGGCAAATCGCGGCAGAATGGTGTTATTGATCGCAGTGGTTACGAGATTAAGCGCGACGATCAGATAGGCGATGCTGGAGAAGTAGCCCAGTTCCGCATCACCATGCCAGTGTGACAGTGCATATCGCGGCACATTGACCGCCAGCGTATTCGCCATGAGGACCAGCGCCATCGGAATCGCCAGAAGAAAGACTTGCTGGAAGATCGCTGGTGAAAAACGCGGATGCCACCCTTCGGGCGGCGCGGCCGGATCTTGACGCATCAGTCCCCTCGCCCGCCGCAAATCATAGAACAGCAACAGAAGCAGCCACCCCAGAAAGATCAGGAAGACGCCGACCAGCAATGATTTAAAGATGAGCTGTCCCATGGCAATGCCGACGATCGCCAGGATACCTTTGATCATCATGGATTGGGAGATCAACCGCATCCGCTCGTGCTTCTGGAGGAAGCCATAGATGATGTCGGAAACCGATTCGGCTGCCTTGAACAGGCCGACAGCGAAAATAACCGCCATGCCGAGCATGTCATTTCTGGTGAAGAATGCCGTGGCGGCAATGACAATCAGCGCCAAGCTCGTGCTGACCAGACGAAAGCCGAAATAGATCGGAAATGAGAATCGATCCCGCGCGTCGGCCGCCTGAATGGTGCGTAGCTGACAATTCGTCAATGACAGGACCGGACTGGTGACCGCCAAGGCTAGCGAGAACAAGCCAACCTGGGCAGGAGAGGACAGCTTCGCAAGAACCATCAGGATGGCCCATTGACATGCCGAGTAGAAAACATTGCCGGCAAGGGTCCATCCAACGTTGCGCTTGAGACTAGCCATTAAATATCCATTTGCGAGTATCCGTATCCGGCTGCGTCAGGTAAGCGCAGAGCGGTACGAGATGAAAGTCATGCCAGTGGCGTTTTCTTGACCAGACTAGCGATCAGCAAAACGCGCAGGAAAGAGAATAATTCCGTCGAGTTCACGAAACGCTCATAAAGCCAGCCAAGGACATAAGCGGGTGCAAACAGCCGCAGATATTCCGGTCGCCCCTCCAGCAAGTGAATGGCCCCCACCTCAAAATTTGTTTCCCTGGCGAGCATATTGATCTGGGCGGGGCTATTGAGGAGATAGCATGTCGGAAACGTGTCCATGCTTTGCCGACCGCGCAGGCGGTTGAAGAATTGATGAAATTCAAGGGGCGTCATACGCGCCAGAAGCGTCACATAATGTGTGCGGTTCGGTGTCTTGAAGAGAAATTTACCCTGGGGTTTAAGGACCCGATTGATCTCCCGCAGGACCTCTGCCGGCCGATCCAGATGTTCGGCCACATTATCCGCATAGACCAGATCGAAGTAGTCGTCCGGATAGGGAATACGGCTACCGATGGCAACTTTTGCCTCGTCGAGATGTGGATTCTCCAAAACCCGTTCGTCCGGGTCGATACCGCAGACCTGGGCAACCAGCCCTCGGAAGCGCATCTGCTCCACGATGCCGGCTCCCGCACCGAGATCGAGAATGCGATCTGCTGGTGTGAGTTCTCGTAAAATCCGATCCCGGAAGACGATATCATCCCAGTTGTCATTGACACCGGGATAGAGATGACAGTCCAGCCATTGAATGAGTCGACGGTATTTCTTGAGCGACATAACCTGCCCGATGCTACAGACGCGATAGATCGCCCCCAACTATCCGCTTATCTAGAATTTTACCGATCGCGGATCAGCCAGCAAGTATCATCTCTCTAAAATGCGTGATGACTCTGTGACCATCTGTGACCAAACAGAGCAACCACATGGAGATGTAAGTTCTGAAAATTTCTCTGCATCGAGATGCCTTTCCTGCATGTTATGGTCATCGAAATGATGATCTTGGAATGCATGATCTTCACGAAAACGCGAGGCGCCTCGATCGTAATTCCAACACGCCGCCTCTTTGCATTATGAATGCAAGTCGCATCGTATCGCGCTCTAAGATGGAAGTAAGAGATAAGGATCGAGAGCAAGCGCGATAGCCGATGCCTCGGCCGGATATCACTACCTGCAGGAAGGTTCGCCATGCTGATTTCTCGACGGACCGCATTGCTGGCAGGCGCCGGTGCCCTCGTGGCTTCCCGCGCTTCAGCGAGAATGTTCAATACACCAGGTTTCAAGGTCCCACCGCTTCATTGCGTCGCCTATATCACACCGACGGCTTCAGATCAGGCCGGGCAGGAATCCATTGTCGCCCGTTACCCGATGGCTCTCGTTCCCCAGTCGATGGATAAGGCGTCGATCCGCTGGCGTGATACCATCAAGTCGATCAATCCCGACATCATCATGCTCGGCTATCACGACGTCATCGATCAGACGACGGTGCCGGGCCCAGGGCATGCCCTGATGTCCAAAGTGACGGATGCCTGGTCGATGCGGCCTGACGGGGCTCTCTCGGCGACCGGACCGCTCAACAAACGGCGCTATATCTACGATCCGCGCCAGCCCAGTTTCCAATCGGCCCTGGTCGAAGCCTGCCTGGCAGTCATGCAATCCTATCCCTATGATGGCTTGCTCCTCGATCAGTGCACGATTTATCGCGCCGCGCATCCCGATGCCGCAGTCCGCGATGAGATGTTGCAAGCCTTGCGGGAAACTGTCCTGAAGATTCGAGCCGCTTTGCCGAATGCCATTCTGATCGGCAATTCGAGTTATAACTTTCAAGGTCTCAACGGAGAGATGCTGGAGAACCGGCCGAAGGATGCGGCTCGGCAACTGGCACATTTCACCGGCCATGTCGAACCTGAGATCAACCTGTATCAATTGGAGATCAAGAAGAACGCACCGGTCGAGCAGATCCGGCAGAGTATGGCGGTCGCCCATAGTCTGGGTGCATCCTTCGGATGTGGACCGGATTATCAGCATATTGTGTGGTACGATATCTTTGACGACGTCATGAGGGACTATCGGAAAACCATCTGACTCATTCGAACACCTCGACAGCCCTTTCCGAGTCCGGCCTCTCAGGTCATAAGGAGGAAGTTGGCAGTCGTGAAATCGTCCCGCCCCGTCTCCCCGTTCATCATCGGCATGCCGCGCTCCGCCCATCTGCCGTCAGGTCGATGAGTGCCCGGCACAGCCAGAACAGGTTAGGAAACCTACCCAGATGTTGCCTCGCGCCATGTGCCGATCCCTCCGCGAGCCGATCCCGATGAAGGCTGCGATGTGTCTGGGCCACCTTGCCAGATCAGGTTATTTGCGGCGTCATGAGAAACTGCGCCTGGCCAAGTCAGGAGCTTTGCCAAGCATGAGGAAAAGCCGCGATGCGTAATGGCGTGATCCATTGGCAGTTGATGATCGGTTACGAGATGATCATGCGCCTGCTCTTCGCGCTGCCGCGGTATCGTCTTCTGGACAATATCAAGGCGGTCTTTCTCAGATTCGTCGGAGCTCGCATCGGCAAGCGGGTGAGCTTCTATCCCGGTGTCTGGATCACGCCCGGCCGCAATCTGGTCGTGGGCAACGACGTCAATTTTGCTTTGGACGTCCTGGTCGGCACTGCGGGCGGCGTCACCATCGGCGATCGCACCCTCATTGGATATCGCACGCAGATTCATTCATCGAATCACCGTATCCCCTCGGGGCATGAGCCGGTCTTCGGTTCAGGCCGAAACTTTGCCGCGGTCTCAATCGGCACCGAGGTTTGGATCGGCGCCAGTTCGGTGATCCTGCCAGGTGTCACGATTGGCGACGGAGCGGTGATTGCCGCCGGCAGTGTCGTCACCAAGGATGTGGAACCCTATACGCTCGTTGCCGGAAACCCGGCACGGAAGATCCGGGATCGTGACTGAAGGGATATCACTGCCGCTCAAGCTTGGCTTTGTGTCCCGACATGAAGCACCTGATCGCTCGGTAAGAGCGATGTGGCGGAGATCGATTCCTGCTGCTTGAGAGCCGCATAGATCGGTGCGAAGGGCTGCTGCGTCGCTGTGAAGAGGTCCTCGTATTTTTCGAGGACAAAGTAAGTCGCCTGGAATGTGTCGATGCGGTAGTCCGTCTGCATCACCCGTTTCAGATTGAAGGCGACGCGATGTGGCAATGGGCTGTCGACGCTATAGGCCGTTTCCGTCGCCGATGACAGCATGCCGGCGCCATAGGCCTTGATCCCGTCTGCCGATCGGATCAGGCCGAACTCCACCATGTACCAGAAGAGGCGCGAGAGCAGCTTGGTCGCATCGAGCTGCAGCGCCTCGGCGCCCTTGCGGCCATATTCCTGCACATAGTCGGCGAAGATGGGCTGTGTCAGCAACGGCACATGGCCGAAGAAATCATGGAACACATCCGGCTCGACCAGATAATCCATCTCCTCTGGCCGACGGATCCAGACAGTCACAGGGAACCGGCGCTTCGCCAGATGATCGAAGAAGATGTAATCCGGAATCAGCCCCGGTACCGCGACGATGCGCCAGTCGGTCAGCCGCGCCAATTGCTCGCTCGTTTCCTCAAAACGCGGTATCCGGTCGGACGGCATCTGCAGGCGCTGCAATCCGCGCAGGAACGCCTGATCCGCATAGCGTCCGGCGATGCCGACTTGCCGCTCATAGAGGCGCTGCCAGAGCCGATGCTCTTCCGGCCGGTAGTCTTCCCAGTTTTGCGTCGTCGTGTAATCCGGCTGCATATGGGTGTAATCCCCCCGCAATGTCACGCCGGGGATGGAGTTGAGAAAGCCCGGATCGGCAGGCTGTGTCACCGAGGATGGGGCGTTCGGGCTCGCCATGGTTTCCGGTAGCATTTTCCACCTCGCCCAACAGATACGTCATGGATTGATCATGCCCCCGGAACAGGAGTTTTTTTCACCAAAACAGCCATGCATAAGTATAATATTGGCGATATCAGCTAATATTGGTGGAAATGTTAGATGAAACCAGCTCATCAACCGCTCGACGATATCGACATCAAGATGCTGCGCGCGCTGCAGCGCGACGGTCGGATCTCCGCCGTACAGCTCGCCGAGGAGATCGGCCTTTCCGTCACCCCTTGCCTGCGTCGACTGAAGCGCCTGGAAACGGAGCAGATCATCCGCGGCTACCGGGCCGATATCGATCCTCGGAAAGTCGGTTGCGCCTTTCAGGCTTTCATCCAGGTTCGCCTGAGCGATCACGCGGAGAAGACGGTCGAGGCCTTCGAACAGGCGATCCTGCGCCGCCCCGAGGTCGTCGCCTGCTATGTCATGACCGGCGACACCGATTTTCTGCTGCATGTGATGACGAGCGATTTGGAAGCGCTCAGCGATTTCGCCGTGAAGTCGCTGCTGCGGATGCCGGGCGTGCGGGAATCCCATTCCAGCATCGTCTTCTCCACCCTGAAGGAAAAGACCGCCGTGCCGTTGGAAGCGGCACAATAAGAACCAACCGCCGCTGGAGGCGGCACGATAAGATCGAAGCGCCGCTGGAAGCGACGAGATAAGGCTAATCAGGCCTTCGGCTAGATCGGCAGGTTCAAGGCCTCTTTCAGTACGTCCAGCACGACCTCCGAGCGGACACGGTCAATGGCGGGATGCGGCAGCAGGACATCATTCACCAGATAGGCGAGATCCTTCAACCCCCCCACCACCACCTTCAGCACGTAATCAGAATCCCCGGTCAGCGCATAGGCTTCGAGGATCTCGTCCCGTTCCAGCACCAGCTTGCGAAAGCTGCCGGCATTGTCCGGGGAATGGGTCGCCATGGAGACATGGACCAGGACCAACACCGAAAGGCCCAACCGCTCCCGGTCCAGGACGGCATGATAGCCCCGGATCAGGCCGCTTTCTTCAAGGGCCTGCCGGCGGCGGGAGACCTGGGAAGCCGAGAGGCCGATCTTCTCCGCTAGCTCGGCATTGGTAGCAGCCGCATTGCGCTGCAACGCCGCAAGTAATTTGAGGTCGAAGGCGTCAAGAGAGATATTTTCCCGCATAATTTGATACTATAACACACAAATCGTGCGACAAATATCGAAATCACGCCCCGTTCGCACACATCGTGCGGCGTATTTCCGATAGCATCTTCAGTAACCCGCCACTTGTTGCTGGAGCTGCTCGATGGGTCCCTTCCCGCATGGTTCCGCCGCCGCCACGATCGCGCCGGACAACCCGGCTGGAACCGATGGCTTTGCCTTCGTCGAATTCGCCCATCCCGAGCCGGAAAAACTCAGCAACCTGCTGACGTCGATGGGCTTCACCGCTATCGCTCGTCACAGGGACCGGCAGATCACCCTCTGGCGTCAAGGCGATGTCTGCTATCTGGCGAATGCCGAACCCGATGCCTATGCCGCCACCTTCATCGCCAAACACGGCCCCGCCGCCATCGGCATGGGCTGGCACATGGTCGATCCCGATTTCGCCTATCGGCGCGCGATCGGGCTCGGCGCCAAGCCGGCACCGCAAAATCTCGGCGCCCTTGGTTTGGATGCCCCTGCCATCGAGGGTATCGGCGGATCGGTCCTTTATTTCCTGCCACAGGAAAAGGATGCATGGCTGCGGGATTTCTTGCCCTTGCCGGGGGTCCCGCAGACTCCGGTCGGGGCCGGCCTGCATTATATCGACCATCTCACTCACAACGTGCATCGCGGCCGGATGGATGTCTGGTACGACTTCTATCATCGGCTCTTCAATTTCCGTGAAATCCGCTTCTTCAACATCGAAGGCAAACTGACAGGTCTGGTATCCCGCGCCTTGACCAGTCCCTGCGGCAAGATCCGCATTCCGATCAATGAATCGGTCGACGATAAGAGTCAGATCGAGGAATATTTGCGGGATTATCAGGGCGAAGGCATCCAGCATATCGCTTGTGGTGCCCGGGACATCTACCAGACCGTCGAGCATCTCCGCGCCGCCGGCCTACCCTTCATGCCCGCACCGCCGGAAACCTATTACGAAAAGATCGCCGCCCGACTCCCCAATCATGGTGAGCCCCTTGATCGGATGCGCCACTGTGGCATTCTGATCGACGGAGAAAGCCTCCTGGAGACCGGCAAGACGCGGCTCCTGCTGCAGATATTCTCCGGTACCGTCTTGGGCCCGATCTTCTTTGAGTTCATTCAACGGAAGGGCGATGAAGGCTTCGGTGAAGGTAATTTCCGGGCATTGTTTGAATCGATCGAAGAAGATCAGATCCGTCGCGGCGTGCTCAACTCTCCGCATGCCGCGTAATACCGCCTCGATCATTTTTGGCGCCCGATCAATGAAGGGCGGAAGGTCAGGATGACCCTGCAATATATGTCCGGCTTCGGAAATACCTTCGAAACCGAAGCCTTGCCCGGCGCGCTTCCCGTCGGCCGGAATTCACCGCAACGGGCAAATTACGGCCTCTATGCCGAACAACTCTCCGGATCGGCTTTCACGGCACCCCACGGCGCCAACCGCCGCTCCTGGCTTTACCGCATCCGCCCGAGTGTCAAGCATATCGGCCGTTTCACACCGGTGGATACATGGCATCTCCGCAGCGCGCCGGATCATGAGCAGACCATCCTGCCTTTCGGACCCTTGCGCTGGGGGCCGATCGACATACCGACGGAACCGTTCACCTTTCTGACCGGCCTGCGCACCATCACCACGACCGGCGATGTCACGACGCAAGCCGGCATGGCGGTCCATCTGGCCCTGATCAGCCAGCCCATGACGAACGAATACATTCAGAATGCCGATGGCGAATTCCTCGTGGTCGCCCAGGAGGGAACACTCCGCTTCCATACCGAGCTTGGCACCCTCGAGATCGCCCCAGGGGAAATCTGCGTCATTCCCCGCGGCATCATCTTCCGGGTGGAGTTGCCCGGCGGCCCCGCCCGCGCCTATGTCTGCGAAAACTACGGATACCCCTTCGTCCTGCCGGAACGGGGACCCATCGGCGCCAACAGCCTGGCCGCCGAACGGGATTTCCTGACCCCCGTCGCGGCCTGGGAGGATCAGGAACGGCCGAGCCGCCTTTACGTGAAATGGGGTGGCGCCTTGTACCATGCCGATATCGGTCAATCGCCGCTGGACGTCGTCGCCTGGCACGGCAATTACGCCCCTTATAAATACGATCTGCGGCGTTTCTCACCGATCGGCGCCATGCTGTACGACCACCCCGATCCTTCGATCTTCACCGTCCTGACCTCGCCCTCCGGTCAGCCGGGTACCGCGAATGTCGATTTCGTCATCTTCCCGGAGCGCTGGTCGGTGGCGGAAAACACTTTCCGTCCGCCCTGGTATCATCGCAATATCATGTCGGAATTCATGGGGCTGATTTGCGGCATCTATGACGCCAAGCCGAGCGGCTTCGTGCCTGGCGGCATGAGCCTTCATAACATGATGCAACCCCATGGGCCTGATGCGGAAGCCTTCGATCAGGCAAGCAACGCCAAACTGGGACCGGTCAAGATGACGGGAACATTGGCCTTCATGTTCGAGACACGCTGGCCGCAGCGCGTGACGAAGTATGCGGCAGACCTGCCCGAGCGCCAGAAAGACTATGTCGATTGTTGGGCCGGGCTGAAAAAGAATTTCGATCCGACACAGGTTTGATTCCAACTAATGCGATCCATCCTAGGGGGAAAGAATGAAGCTCGCGTCACGCAAGAACGGCAGCCGCGACGGCCAACTCGTGGTCGTCAGCCGCGATCTCGCTTACTGCACGGCGGCAACCGAAGTGGCGGCCTCCTTGCAGCAGGCGCTCGACGATTGGGAACGATCGGCGCCACGTCTCGCGGCCTTGGCCGAGAGCCTGGAACATGGTGCCGTGCCCCAGGAGCGTTTCCATGAACACGAATGCCTGTCGCCCCTGCCCCGCGCCTATCAATGGGCGGACGGCTCGGCCTACGTCAATCATGTGGAATTGGTCAGGCGGGCCCGGGGAGCCGAATTGCCCGCCAGCTTCTGGACCGATCCGCTGATGTATCAGGGCGGATCTGATTGTTTCTTAGGCCCCCGCGATCCGATCGTTCTCGCCGATGCCGGCTGGGGCGTGGATTTCGAGGCCGAGATCGCCGCCATCACCACCGATGTGCCAATGGGCGTGACGCCAGCGCAGGCCTTGCCACACATCGCCCTGCTCATGCTGGTCAATGATGTCTCCTTGCGCAATCTGATCCCTGGCGAACTTGCCAAGGGCTTCGGCTTCTTCCAGTCGAAACCTTCCTCAGCCTTCTCCCCCGTCGCCATCACGCCGGATGAATTGGGAACGCATTGGGCCAATGGGCGGGTCGATCTCACCCTTCAGACCTTTCTCAACGATCGTCCCTTCGGCCGGCTGCAAACCGGGCAGGATATGACCTTCGGTTTTGGCGAGTTGATCGCCCATGCCGCCAAGACGCGGCATCTAGCAGCCGGTTCGATCATCGGTTCCGGGACCGTCTCGAACAAGGATACGGATGGCGGACACGGCCGGCCGATTGCGGATGGCGGACACGGCTATGCCTGCGTCGCGGAACAGCGGATGGTGGAAACCATTCGCGACGGTGCAGCCAAGACGCCCTTTATGCAATTCGGCGATCGAGTGCGCATTGAGATGGCAGGCGGCGACAAGCATTCCCTGTTCGGCGCCATCGAGCAGGAGCTGCGGCCCCTCGCCGCGCCCTGAGAAACAACTACATGACTGCCACCCTGACACTTTACGGCTATTTCCGGTCCTCCGCCGCCTATCGTGTCCGGATTGCGCTGCATCTCAAGGGGCTGGCTTGCGAACAGCGCTTCGTTCATCTGGTTCGGGACGGCGGTGAACAGCACCTACCGGACTATCGCCAGATCAACCCGCAGGAGTTGGTGCCAACCCTCATGGTCGATGGGCAGCCTCTATCTCAATCCATCGCCATCTGCGAATATCTGGAAGAGGTCCATCCGCAGCCACCGCTTCTGCCAGCCGATCCGCTGGCGCGGGCCTATGTGCGTGGCATCATGAGCGCCATCGCCTGTGACATCCACCCGCTCAACAATTTGCGGGTCCTGACTTATCTGACGGATCCGGCCGGGCTTTCAGATGCCGCCAAGCAGGATTGGTACCGCCATTGGGTGGAGATCGGCCTCGCCGCCCTGGAGGCCCTGATCGCGCGTCATGACAGCACCGGTAAGTGCTGCCATGGCGATGACCCGACGCTGGCCGATGTCTTCCTGATCCCGCAACTGTTCAATGCGCGCCGTTTCCAGATCCCGCTGGACGCCTATCCGCGTCTTTACGCCATCGAAAGCCACTGCAATAGCCTGCCCGCCTTCCAAGCCGCGCATCCATCGGTACAGCCTGACGCGGCAGCGCCGTAATCGTAAGGCCAGAAATCAGGCGCCCCTCATCACGCAACGGCGACGAGATCTATCTCCGCCAATGCCGCCAGCCTTTCCGGTTTCAGAATCTCGATATCGGCTCGGTTGAGCGTGGCGATGACCTTGTCGCGCTTCAGCGTGGTGATCGTCCGACTGACGGTCTCGATGGTCAGTCCGAGATAGTCGCCGATATCGCTGCGCGACATTGGCAGGGAAATGACACCGGGCGCCTGCGACAGGTTGGTCCGGCGTTGCCATTGCAGCAGGAAGGAGGCGAGGCGCTCCAAGGCCGTCCGCCGGCCGAGCAGTACCATCTGATCCTGCGCTGCGACCAGTTCATTGCATGCAGCCTCGAACAGCCGATGTTCCAGATGCGGCAATTCCCGCAGCAGGCCGTTGAATTGCTCGCGGTCGAAGCGGCAGAGCCGCACATCCTCGATCGCTTCCGCCGAACAGGCATAGCTTCTGGTCAACGCAATGCCGAGAAAATCACCCGGCACCAGAAAACCTGTGATCTGCCGGCGCCCATCGGAGAGCAGCTTGTAGAGCTTGATCGTGCCCGATACCAGGTTGAACAACGACGATGCCCTCTCGCCTTCATGGATCAGAATCGCACCGCTGCTGTATTGTGCGGGCACCATCGCCGATCGCAGCCGCCGCAATTCGTCCGGCGCAAGCACACCACAGACACTGATGGTACGGATATCGCAGCCGTCGCAAGGACGTCCCCAGATCTCGTGATCCCGTGGACCGAGCATGATACCAGGCATCGGCATGCTCCCTCAAATTGCCTACATCGATGACCCGATACTTCGTATCTCAACCCTGCCAGGGTCAAGGATATTATTGATCTGGATCATGGCCGCCGCATGCCGCAGAGGGTGTTCTTCCCCTCTAAGCTGCTCAACTGCTTGATGAATGCAGATGATGTCGCAACCCACTCATTGCTGCGCCAACATGACGCGCTCCAGACGATCGAAGAGAACCGGATGCTCAGGCGCTCATCACCTGATCGAAGGCGAGCGCCAGGAGGCCTATGGCATTGAAGATCGCCAGGATCGGCAGGAGCCGACGAAAGAGAGAGCGCCATCGCCCCGCCGCCACGGCGCTGCCATAGCCGATCACCCAGGAGATCGGAAACGTGCCCAGCATAAAGGCCGACATGCCGATTGCCGCCGCCAGGCTGTCGCCGGTGGCCGCCGCTGCCGCCAAGGCCGCATAGAGCAATCCGCAAGGGAGGAAACCAAGCAGGAGGCCAAGCCCGTAGCCGCGCCATCCGATGGGATGCCGGAACAAAGGGCGCCCCCAACTCAGCAAGGTACTGAAACCGCGTTGCATCGATTTCAGTACGAGATTGCCTGACGCGACGCTCCGACGATCGGCCGGTATCGGCCAGCGGATGCCGAGCCCGTGCAGCGCCTGGAACAGAAACAACACGGCCGCTGCCGCCAGGAGCAGCGGTCCGGCCCACCAGAAGCTCCCCCAGGCGGCCAACCCGACCGGCAGAGCCAGCAGGGCGCCGAGCCCCATATAGGTCGTCATACGGCCAAGCTGATACGGTAAAAGTGCTGCGCCGACGAGCCGGCGCCAATCCGCGCCGGGCCCCACCTGCTGACGCCCCAGGCGTTCGGCCGATTGCGCCGCCACCAGCGGCCCGCACATGCCGGTGCAGTGGCTGAGGCTGCCGACCAGGCCGGTGACGAACAGGCTCGCCACCGCCGGGCCGTGCCCCACGATCACGGCGGTGCAATGCCCGGCGAGTGCCTGCAGGAGGTCGACTGCCTGCGCCAAGGTATCGTCCTTTTCGAGACTGACAGGGGATACTTTGTCGCAGTCCATAAAGCCCCCACTACGCTCCGCCTTGATCTAGATCAAGATTGCTGCCCTGCCGCGATCTAAAGTCCGGCGCGAGACGACACCGATGCCGATGCCCGCTCGGACCGGAAGCGGGGAGGCAGTGATAGCGTGATGGCCGAGCAGACGAGATCCACCAAGATGACGGAACCCAGGCAGATGCCGCCGGAATTCGCCGGCCTGGCGCGTCCCGTCTATCGCATCGGGGTCGAGCAACCCTGGATCTGGCTGACCCGTGGATGGCGGGATTTCGACCGTGCCCGCGATGTCAGCCTGACCTTCGGCTTGATCATCGCCGCCGTCAGCGCAGTCTTCATCCTCGGCATGTGGCACCGGGAAATGCTGCCCTATACCCTGCCCCTGGCCGCCGGCTTCATGTTCCTGGCGCCGCTTCTGGGCGTGGCCTTCTACGATATCAGCCGGCGTCTGGAAGCCGGCGAACCGGTGCGCTTTTGGGATGTCGCGCTCTCCTGGCGGCGGCATCCCGGCCAGATCTTCACCATGGGACTGTTGATGATGTTCCTGCATCTCGCCTGGGAGCGTCTGGCGCTGCTGATCTATGCCCTGTTCTTCGGCGACCAGCCCGCCAGTTGGGAGGGTTTTATCCAGACCCTGTTCTTCTCGACCGCCGGCATTCCCTTCCTGTTAACCGGCACGATCATCGGCGGCGGCCTCGCCGTCATCGCCTTCGCGGTCGGCGTCGTGTCCTTTCCCATGTTACTGGACCGTGATTGCGGCACCGCCGGTGCCGTTGCCACCTCTGTCTTCGCAACCATCGTCAATTGGCGTGTCCTGATCGGCTGGGCGGCCCTGATCGTCCTCTTCACCATCGCGGGCATCGTCACCTTCTGCCTCGGCCTTGCCATTACCATGCCGCTGATCGGCCATGCGAGCTGGCACGCCTATCGCGACTTGGTGGAACGCCAGAACGACGAATCCGCGCATCCGGTTTCGGATGCCATCAAGCTTTAAAAAATGGAGACAAATGGACATGCAGGCGATCCACAGCCCATGGAGGCACGGATGAACAGGCTCGGCTCCTGGCTCGGCATGATGGCCCTCGCGCTGCTCGGCCTGCTTGGCCTCTATGTCAGCGCAAATGCTCATGACGATGGCTTCTACATCGTCGGCCTGCTGTTTGCCGGTTTTTCGGTCCTGATGCTGTTCCGTCTGACCGCCTTGCTGCTGCCCGAAGATGGGGAAGGTATCTGATGTCACTTGCAACAACCGCCGACGCCGCATCCGGATTGAACCCGGCCCGAGCCATCCCCGCCTATAACGAGCGCGTGGTCCGCCAATTCACAGTGGCGACCATGATCTGGGGCATCGTCGGCTTCCTCGCCGGCGTCTATATCGCATTGCAGCTCGCCTTTCCCATCCTCAACCTCGACCTCGAATGGACCACCTTCGGGCGTCTGCGGCCGCTGCATACCTCCGCCGTCATCTTTGCCTTCGGCGGCAATGCTCTCCTCGCCACCAGTCTCTATGTCGTGCAGCGCACCTGCCGCGCCCGGCTCTTCGGCGGTGCGGGCCTCGCCGAGTTCCTGTTCTGGGGCTACCAGCTCTTCATCGTCCTGGCCGCCGTCGGCTATGTCACCGGTGTGACCGAAGGTATGGAATATGCCGAACCCGAATGGTACACGGATATCTGGTTGGCGATCGTCTGGGTCATCTATCTGGTGATCTTCATGGGCACGCTCATGAAGCGCCGGGAACCGCATATCTATGTGGCCAACTGGTTCTATCTGGCCTTCATCGTCACCATCGCCATGCTGCATATCGCCCGCAACCTGGCGGTTCCGGTTTCCTGGACCGGCACCAAAAGCTATTCCGCCTTTGCCGGCGTGCAGGATGCGATGCTGCAATGGTGGTACGGCCATAACGCCGTC
>CAYOQR010000027.1:0-65319 GCA_964406155.1 uncultured Rhodospirillaceae bacterium
TCGCCATTGGAGCGGTAGCTCAGCCGCGCCGCTTCCGAAACGATCTGGTCATAGGCTGGATAGACATAATCGGCGAACTGCACCTCGATACAAGGTCGCAGGCCATAGGCTGCCATGCCGATCGCCACGCCGACGATGCCGAGCTCGCTGATCGGCGTGTCGAAGCATCGGCTGGTGCCGTATTTCTGCTGCAGCCCCTGCGTACAGCGGAACACGCCGCCGAAATAACCGACATCCTCGCCGAAGACGACGACATTGTCGTCGCGTCCCATGCAGACATCCATGGCGTCACGGATCGCTTCGATCATGCTGCGTCTGGGCATGCTCAGATCCCCAATTGCTGCCGCTGGCGGCGGAGATGCGGCGGCATCTCCGCGTAGACGCCCTCGAACATTTCGCTGGCCGAGGGCCGTCCGCCGGCATGCAGCGTGCCGTGGCTCTCGGCCTCCTTCTGCGCTGCGATGACCGTCTCCAGGATTTCCGCCTCGGCCTGGACATGGCGTTCCTCCGACCAAACACCACGCCGGATCAGGTAATTCCTCAGCCGCAGAATGGGGTCGCCCAGCGGCCAGGCATCGGATTCGGCTTTCGGCCGATAGACCGACGGATCGTCCGAGGTCGAATGCGCACCGACACGATAGGTGACATGTTCGATCAAGGTGGGGCCGAGATTGTTGCGCGCCCGGTCGATCGCCCATTTGGCGACGGCATGCACGGCGAGATAGTCGTTGCCGTCCACCCGCAGCGAAGCGATGCCGAAGCCGTGGCCGCGCGCCGCGAAGGTCGCGGCCCCACCCCGCGCCATGCCCTGGAAGGTCGAGATGGCCCATTGGTTGTTGACGATGTTGAGCACCACCGGAACCTTGTAACTGGAGGCGAAGACCAGAGCCGCGTGGAAATCGCTCTCCGCCGTCGCGCCATCGCCGATCCATCCCGCCGCGATCCGGCTATCGTTCTTGATGGCCGAGGCCATGGCCCAGCCGACCGCCTGGACGAATTGCGTGCCGAGATTGCCGGAGATCGAGAAGAAGCCATGTGCCTTCGACGAATACATGATCGGCAATTGCCGGCCACGCATCGGATCAAGTTCGTTGGAGTAAATCTGGTTCATCATCTCTACCAGCGGATAGCCGCCGGCAATCAGCAATCCGGCCTGGCGATAGGTCGGGAAATTCATGTCACCCGGTTCCAACGCGCGGCGGAACGCGCAGGAGATCGCTTCTTCGCCGAGATGCTGCATGTAGAACGATGTCTTGCCCTGGCGCTGCGCCATCTGCATGCGGGCATCGAAGGTCCGCAAGGTCATCATATGCCGCAGGCCTTCCATCACCTCGGCATCGGTCAAGCCTTCGGCCCAGGGACCGACCGCATCGCCATCGCGATTGATCACGCGCACAATCGAGTAAGCGAGATCCTTGATCTCCTGCGGATCGACATCGATCGGCGGACGCCGGACGCTGCCGGATGCAGAAATTTCGACATCGCTGAAATCGGGCGCACCGCCGTGACGCACCGCCGGTTCCGGCACGTGAAGCGATAGAGGTTTCGACATTCATACCTCCCTTAGGCGACCGTGGCCTTGAGCGGCCCGTGGACCCGGGCTCGTCTTCTTCATCACAGCTTCAGCCTGCCAAAAGCCGTGGGTGAGGTCCACCATCCAGTTCATCGAGACACACCGCTATTACGCGCGGCTTTCGCGGCGATGCAGCA
Source organism: uncultured Rhodospirillaceae bacterium (assembly GCA_964406155.1). Lineage (GTDB taxonomy): Bacteria > Pseudomonadota > Alphaproteobacteria > Dongiales > Dongiaceae > Dongia_B. The sequence goes on from CAYOQR010000027.1 coordinate 1,711, forward strand.
GCGCGGGCGCCTTCAAGAAATCCCGTCGCATCGCGCGTTGCGCCATGATGCATCGGATATGTCGGGAACGACCGGACAGACGACAGTAAAATGCGCACTCATCCGGCGATTGATAACAAAGCGCCAATCCCCCTCGCCGCTTTTCGGTCACCCCGCTCCACGGAGCAGGACGGAAGGCATCCATCGCCCGACGACATGCAGCAAAAAAATTTGGCGAACATCCCAGTGCCGGAGACGGCGGATATCAGGTCAGCGAGTCGAAGAGCCGGTATCGGTCGGACACGCATCCTCCCTGACCGTCGGATCCCCCGTCAGCTCGGCGGAAGCATGACCCGAAGGGCTACGAGGTTTGAGGAGAATGCCCCTTCGGCATTCGACAGGCCGTAACTGCCGCCCATGCATATCCGCAACCCTGGACAGCCGGCTGGCCCACACTTTGTCAGGTACCTTAATGTGTTTTCCAAAAATAGAGTTTCGATAAAAAAATATATTTTATTTTGACAAATATAATCTCCTCTCGTAACTTTCTCGAAGACGAAAGCAGCCGACAGGGGAATGTGATGCGGTTCATGGCCTTCAAGAACGGGCAGAATGCGGAAGGGTTGGCGATCGGTGCGCCAGATGGCGGGTTTCGTGGCCTGTTACGCGACGCTCCCACTTATCCCGGTACCCTGGCCCATTTGATCGCCGAAGGTCCTGCCGCCCTGGAAGCCGCCGCCCAGCGGCTGCAGCAAGGTGCTGCCGTCGATCCCGATCGCGTCACCGTCCTGCCGCCCCTGTCCACCCCGGGCAAGATCGTCTGCGTCGGCCTCAACTATGTCGACCATTCCCTCGAAAGCGGCTTTGCGGTGCCCTCTTATCCGACGATCTTCGCCCGCTTCACCTCCAGCCTCGTCGGCCATGGCGGCGCCATCCAGCGCCCCATCGTCTCCGACCAGCTCGATTATGAGGGCGAGATGGTGGCGGTGATCGGCAAGGCCGGCCGCCACATCGCCAAGGAAGACGCGCTGGATCACGTCATCGGCTATTCCATCTTCAACGAGGCCTCGGTGCGCGACTTCCAGACCAAGTCGCCGCAATGGACGGTGGGCAAGAATTTCGACAAGACCGGCGCCTTCGGTCCCGTCTTCGTCACCGCTGATGAATTGCCGGCGGGCGGCAAGGGACTGCGCATCCAGACCCGTCTCAACGGCCAGATCGTGCAGAATGCCAGCACCGACGACATGATCTTCGATGTCGCCTCGCTGATCTCGATCCTCAGCGAAGCGATCACCCTGTCGCCCGGCGATATCATCGTCACCGGTACGCCCTCCGGTGTCGGCATGGCGCGCAACCCGAAGCTCTTCATGAAGCCCGGCGATGTCTGCGAAGTCGAATTGGAGAAGATCGGCGTGCTGCGCAATGTGATCGAAGCGGAACAGGTGGCCGCCACGCCGCAGCGGGCGCTCAGCGCCTGAAGCGCGGCATCAGTCGAACACGACTCACGCCGGCCGGCAGGCCGGCCTGGATTGGCAGGCAGGACCGAGAGGCAGATCGCCGGGGTCAGACCCGGCGGAGAGGAGTTCCATCCGGCCATGATCACCGTGCAAGGCGTATCCAAGAATTTCCCGACCCGCGATATCGGCATGGTCCAGGCGCTGAAGACCCTGAACCTGACCATTGGCGGCAGCGAATTCTTCACCCTGCTCGGCCCGTCGGGCTGCGGCAAGACCACGCTCCTGCGCCTGATCGGTGGCTTCGAGACGCCGACCACCGGCTCCATCTGCATCGGCGGTGTCGATGTCGCGGCCCTGCCGCCGCAGCAGCGGCCAGTCAATACCGTGTTCCAGAGCTATGCCCTCTTTCCCCATATGACCGTGGCCGAGAATGTCGCCTTCGGCCTGCAGATGCTGGAGCGGCCGGCGGGCGATATCGCCGCTCACGTTGCACGGACGCTCGATATGGTGCGTCTCGGTACTTTTGCCCGGCGCCGCCCCAGCCAGCTTTCCGGCGGACAGCAGCAGCGTGTCGCTTTGGCGCGGGCCCTGGCGCCACGCCCCGATGTGCTCCTGCTCGATGAGCCCTTATCCGCCCTGGATTTGAAGCTGCGCAAGGAAATGCAGAGCGAGCTGAAACGCCTGCAGCGGGAAACCGGCATCACCTTCATCCTGGTAACCCATGACCAGGAAGAGGCGCTCGCCATGTCGGACCGCATCGCCGTCATGCACGACGGGCAGGTGCTGCAGGTCGGCTCGCCCCAGGACATCTACCACAACCCCACTTCCCGCTTCGTTGCCGACTTCATCGGTGAAGCCAATCTCATTCCCGGAACGCTCCTGCATCGGGGCGATGGCCTCACCGTGGCGGTGCGCCCGGAACGTATCCGCCTCGGTACCGGCACGGACGGAGCCGGGCGCCTGAGCGGCGAGATCGCGGCAGTCACCTTCCTCGGCCTCGATACGCTCTATGAAATCGAGATCGCCGATCGCAGCCGGATCCGCGCCCGCTTGCGCGACACCGGCGACAGTTTCGATCCCGGCCAGAGGGTGACGGTCGATTGGGCCGCCGAAGCTGAGCGGGAGCTGGTCCAGTGATGGAGATGCCAGCGATGGAGATGCCAGTGATGGAGATGCCAGTGATGGAGATGAACGGGATAGCGCGATGCTGCTGAAGCGAACCCTGCTCCTCATCTCGCCCGCGGCGCTGACCATCGGCATCTTCATGCTGATCCCGATGTTCATTGCCGTCGCCTATTCCTTCATGACGGCCAATCCCTATGGCGGTGTCCAGTCGCCGCCGTCCTTCGACGGTTACATCCAGTTCCTGTATCAGCGGGATTTCGACGATTCCCTGGTCTTCTCCGCCGATTACATCATCATTATCCTGCGTTCGCTCTACCTCGCCGTCGCAACAACCCTGATCTGCCTGATCCTCGGCCTGCCCGTCGCCTGGTACATCGTCTGCCAGAACGAGGAACGGCGGCGCCTGCTGCTCTTCTTCGTCACCCTGCCCTTCTGGATCAACACCCTGATCCGCACCTATTGCTGGATCCTGATCCTGCGCGACGAGGGTGTCGCCAATCTCTTCCTGCGTCATCTCGGCGTGATCGACCAGCCTTTGCCCCTCCTCTATAATGACGGGTCGATCCTGCTCGGCCTCGTCTATACCTTCCTGCCCTTCATGGTGCTGCCGATCTATTCCATCCTGGAGCGGCTCGATCCGCGCCTGGTCGAGGCGGCCTATGATCTCTATGCCAGCCGCTGGGCGATGTTCCGGCAGGTGATCTGGCCGCTGGCCAAACCCGGTGCCTATGTCGGCGCCACCCTGGTCTTCGCCCCGGCTTTAGGGTCGTTCCTGGCGCCCGACCTGTTGGGTGGCGGCAAGAAGCTGCTGATCGGCAGCCTCATCCAGATGCAGTTCACCTCCTCGCGCAACTGGCCCTTCGGTGCCGCGCTCTCCACCGCCATCACCATTGTCATCCTGCTGGTCCTGATCCTGCAGACCCGCAAGACACGGCAGAAAGACGCCCGGCCATGAGCGACGATGCCGTCAGCCGCCAGATTGCCGCGCCACGCCTCGCGCCGCGCAAGGGTCGCCCCTTCGACTGGCGGTACACGCCGGGCCTCGGGCAATATGCCGCGCTCATTCTGGTCTTTCTCTATGCGCCGCTGCTGATCCTTGTCATCTACGCCTTCAACAGCAATACGCTGATCACCGTCTGGGAGGGTTTCAGCTTCCGCTGGTTCGTGCGGGTCGCCCAGAACGCTGACATCCGCGATGCGGCGATGAACAGCCTGATCATCGCCGTGGTCGCCACCATCGCCTCGACCCTGATCGCGATCGCCGGCGCCCTGGCTCTGGAACGCGGCAAATACTTCTTCGGCCGCGCGCTCGTCACCACGATGATCAACATGCCCCTGGTGGTGCCAGAGATCATTGTCGCCATCTCCACACTGGTATTCTTCTCGGCGATCGGCATGAAGAACGGTCTCATCAACCTGATGATCGCCCATACGGTCTTCTGCATTCCCTTCGCCATCCTGCCGATCCAGGCGCGGCTGCGCGACATGGGCCAGTCGCTGGAAGAAGCCGGGCGCGATCTTTATGCCGATGAATGGCAGCTCTTCCGCCGGATTACCCTGCCGCTGCTGACCCCGGCCATCGCTTCCGGGGCAATCATGGCCTTTGTCGTCTCGCTCGACGATTTCCTGATCAGCATGATGGTCTCCAGCGCCGGCTCCACCACGCTGCCGGTCTATGTCTATGGCATGATGCGCCTCGGCGTGACCCCCGAGGTCAACGCCATTTCCACCATCCTACTGCTCGTTTCGCTGGTTTTCGTCGCCGCGGCCCTGGCGCTCGGCCGCCGCAATCGGCGCCTGTCATAATAATCAAAACACGCAACCGGATATCCGGAGGGAGGAAAGAATGAAAAACTGGAAACGTGGTCTTACCTATCTTCTGTCGGGCAGCGCTCTGCTTGCCCTAGCAATTTCCACCGGCTCGGTCACCGAGGCCCAGGCAGCGTCGAACGACCTGCACCTCTATAACTGGACCGACTACACCTCGGCCGACATGATCAAGAAGTTCGAGAAGGAAACCGGCATCAAGGTGACGATCGACACCTATGATTCCAACGAAACGGCCCTGGCCAAGCTGACCTCGGGTGCATCCGGCTATGACCTGATCGTGGTCAGCAACGATTTCGTGCCGATTTTCGTCAAGCAGAACCTGTTCGAACAGGTCGATGTCGCCGGCATGTCGAACTTCAAGAATCTCGATCCGAAATGGCAGAAGCGGTCCTGGGACCCCGATGCCAAATACAGCGTGCCCTGGATGTGGGGTACCACCTCCTATTCGGTCGATACCGCCCTCTATAAGGGCCCGACCGATAGCCTGAAGCCGCTCTTCGATCCGCCCGCCGATCTCAAAGGCAAAGTGGGCATGTTCGGCTCGCCCAGCGAAGTGATGTCGTTGGCCCTGGTCTATCTCGGCAAGCCGCAATGCAACGAGAACCCCGCCGATCTGAAACAGCTCAGCGCCCTGCTGGAAAAACAGAAGCCGTTTGTGAAGGTCTATAATTCCGACGGCACGACGGAACGTCAGGTCTCAGGCGAGACTGTGATGCATGAGCAATGGTCGGGTAAGGCCCAGGCGGCCCGCGTACAGAAGGCGACGATCAAATACGTCTATCCCAAGGAAGGCGTGGTCGGCTGGATGGACAATGTCGCCGTGCCGAAGAACGCGCCCAATCTGGAAAACGCCAAGAAGTTCCTCAACTTCCTGATGGATCCCGAAAACATCGCCCTGGAGCAGACCTCCACCGGCTATCAGAGCGCCGTCATGGGATCGAACAAATATCTTCCGCCCGAGCTGGGGTCATCGCCCGAATTCAACCCACCGGCAGATCTCAAGATCACCTTCGCCCCGTCCTGTTCGGAAAAGGCAACCCGTGCTTATGACCGGATCTGGACTAAGTTGCGCCAGTAACCAAGACCTGCTTGCCTGCAACTACCGCCGATCCTGATCGGCGGTAGCTTTGTTTCAAGATCACGTATCTGGAGAGGACCATGACGGGCGCAGGACAGGCCGCGTTGCAACTGACCCAGGACCTGATCCGCCTGCGGTCGATCAACCCGCCGGGCGATGAACAGGCCTGCGCCGAATGTGCCGGTAAGCTGCTCGAGGCAGCCGGCTGCCGTGTCACGTATCATCGATATGCTGACGGGCGCCTGAATGTCGTCGCGGAGTTGCGCGGCAATGGTCCGGAGAAGCCGCTCTGCTTCACCGGCCACCTCGATACCGTGCCGCTTGGCGCCGCCCCCTGGAGCCGCGATCCCTTCGCCGGCGAAATCGATGGCGACCGGCTCTACGGCCGTGGCTCCAGCGACATGAAGAGCGGTGTCGCCGCCATGGTCGTGGCGGCTGCCGGCCTTGCGAAACATGCCGGACAGGCCAAGGCGGGATTGGTGCTGGTCCTGACCGTAGGTGAGGAAACCGGCTGCGACGGCGCGCGTTTCCTCGCCGGCCTCCCCGATATCCTGCCGCAGGCCGGTGCCCTGGTGGTGGGTGAACCGACTGGCAACCAGCCGTTGATCGGCCATAAGGGCGCGCTCTGGCTGCGCGCCGCCTTTCACGGTGTCACCGCCCACGGCTCCATGCCGGAACAGGGCGATAATGCCGTCTACAAAGCCGCGCGCGGCACATTACGGCTGAGCGAACACACCTTTGAGGTGCCGCGCCATCATCATCTCGGCGGTCCCTCGCTCAATGTCGGCACTTTCACCGGCGGGCTCAATGTCAATTCGGTGCCTGACCGCGCCGAGATCCAGGTCGATATCCGGACCATCCCCGGTCAATCGAATGACGCGATCACCAGCGAAATCGGCGCCCTGCTGGGCGAGGGTGCCGAAGTCTCCCGTATCGTCGATGTTGGCGCGGTCGCCAGCTCGCCGCAGAACGAATGGATCAGCGATACCTTCGATCTCTGCGAACGCCTGACCGGCCAGCGCATCGATCCCCGGGGTGCTCCCTTCTTCACCGATGCCTCGGTCCTGGTGCCTGCCATGGGCGGCATCCCCGCCCTCATCCTTGGCCCCGGCGAAACCGCGATGGCGCATAAGACCGATGAATATTGCCTGGTACCGAAGATCGGCGCGGCAGTCGAGCTCTATACCGAGATCGCCCGGCAATGGATGGGGATCTGAGGCCCAACCGCCTTGCACAACTGCATTAGCCCCGTCCCCTGCCCGCCTCCTATCGGATGGCGAACAGCACAGGACGGGGCTTATATGGTCATTCGACTGATACGGCCATCGCCAGCATTAGGCTGTCAGCCAGGCCTTCTCTCCGATCCGGCCGTTATCCATTTCGTCAAGCCCATGCGGCGTGTGCCCGCCGACCTTGTCGGTGCAGGCCTCCAGGCGATCGGCGAAGACCGCCACCACCTGGCCGCCTTCGTCATGCAGCATGCGCTGCAATTCCCACAGCTTCTCCTTGTGCTTGGCCGTATCCAACTCGGCCTTGGTTTCGGCCAGCAAAGCATCGAATTTCGGATTACGCCAATGGGTGTCGTTCCAGGGAGCCGATGACTGATATGCGACGGTCAGGACCTGGGTCGCCGAGGCGCGCGCTACCCAGAAACTGGTGCACCACGGCGCCTTCAGCCAGATATTGTCCCAATACCCGTCCGCCGGCTGGCGATCCACCTGCACATTAAGCCCCGCTTTGGCCGCATCCGCCTGATAGAGGACGGCGAGATCGACCGCGCCCGGGAAGGCCCCGTCCGAGCAGGTCAGCGTCATCGGCGTCGAACCGAGGCCGGCCTTCTTCGCATGGAACTGCGCCTTGTCGGGATCGTAGGCATATTGCGGCAAGCCGGTATTGCAGAAGGGATCGGTCGGGCGGATCGGATGGTCGTTGCCGACCGTGCCATATCCGTTCAGCACCGTCTTCAGAACCTTCTCCCGGTCGAGCGCATATTTCAACGCGAGGCGCGTATCCAGATTGTCGAACGGCTTGTGATCGATCAGCATCGGCGCGGTGTAATGCTGCGCCCCGGGCGAGCGGACCAGCTTCAGATTGCTGGCCTCGATAACCGGCGCCGTCTTGCCGTCGACCCGGTTGACCGCATCGACCGAGCCCGAGACCAAAGCATTCACCCGTGCCATGGCATCATTGACCACCGTCAGATCGACGCCGTCGAGATGGCCCCGCCCAGCCTTCCAATAGCCGTCCCGTTTCTTGACCCGGATACGCACGCCTGGCTGGAAGCTTTCCAGGACGAAGGCACCGGTTCCGACCGGATGCGCCCAATCGGTAAAGCCGTTCGGCACGACCTGCATATGATAATCGGCGAAGAAGGTCGGCATGTCCGAATCCGCACTTTCCAGCGTCACCAGGATCTGGTGCGAACTCAGCTTCTTGATGTCCTTGATCGCCTTCATGACCGCCGCACCGCCCGAGGTCGTATCCGGCCCGCGATGCAGATTGATCGAATAGATGACGTCATCGACATCCAATGTTTTGCCATTGGAGAAAGTGACGCCCTTGCGGATATTGAACACCCACTCGACCGCACCCGGCTTCGCCTCCCAGCTTTCGGCAAGCTCCGGCGTAGCATTCCCGTCGGCGTCGATCTCGACCAGGCTGTTATAGAGAAAGAATCCGGTGACGATCGGCACGGTATCGCCCGTGGTCCGCGGATCGAGGCTGTCCGTGCTGCTGCCACCGCCCATGGCAAGCCGCAGGACACCGCCCGCCTTCGGCTCCGCGGCATAGCCTGCGCTGGTCAGGACCGATTGCGCCGCGACAGCGCCGATGCCGAGCGCGCCGGCATATTTCAAGAAATTCCGCCGCCCGATAGAACCATCCCGCAAGGCACGCTGCAGGTCAAACCAATCCGCCATCGTCTCTCTCCCAGTTCCTGATCACCTGTAGCGGCGATCCTTGTTTGATGTTCTCTTTGCTTGAAGTCGCTCTTGAACTGCCGGTGGAAGACCCGCTTAGGGCAAAGCCTCCGTCGTCGTCCGGCCGTAAAACAGATTGCGGGCATAATCGCTGAACTGAACATCCGGCCGGTCGACATAAGCCAGCACCGCATTAATGCGCAGGCGCTCACCGATCACGGGAGTCACGCGATGCAACGAGTAGCGCCCCCGGAACATGGTCAAGGTTCCGGCGACCTGCGGCAGGATCTGTATCCGTTGCGTCGTCGGATCTTCCAGGAACCGGCCGACCGTGGCATAGCATTCGTCATCCGACCGCCGCAGCAGGCGGACATATTCGAAATCGCCACCCGCTTCCGGTGTCTGAATCGCCAAGGTGACGCTGAAATCCGAGCGGTCGAAATGCCAGCCCAGCTGCTGGCCGGCAGAGAAGCCCTGCAGATTCAGTGCCGCCAGCGGATCGGCATGGCGATAGAGCGTCCCTTGATCGAGCACGTCATTGACGAAAGCCAGGACGTCATCCGATTGATACAGCCGACGCGTCAGGTTGTCGGCCGGGATATCCGCATAGGCGACGGTGTCCTTCTCGGTTTCGACCAACCGCCGCAACGGATGCGTGGCATCGCCGATCTCCTCTTGCGGCTTAAAATAAACCGTATGCTCGTCCCGGAACCGGAACATGCGCGAGCGCAAGGACATCGCCTGGGCCGCCATGTGGGCGATCACAGTGTCCCGGACAAAACCCGGAAACGTCACCGCACCTTCCTCGGCCAGCACGGCGCGGCTGCGCTCGACCAATGCCCGGTAGGCAGGTGCGGACCGGTCGTGAACCGGGTAAAGCTGCAGATCGACGATATCGGCCAGCATGCCGCCATCCGCCGCACCAGCCAACACCGCGCCAGTGGATGCCGCGACAATGGGTGCCGTCTGGACGTGTTTCATCTCTGCGCCCGTGCGCATGGTCATTCTCAATCTCCCTTGAAGGAAACGGATCGCCTGGGATAACCGCTCAGGATATCGGGATGAGCGCCATCAGCGCCGAAGAACCGCTCTCATCGACATGTCCCTGAACTCTCCCGGTATTTCTTGGTTCTTGAGGTCAGATTAGGCTTGGCCAGGGATCAAATCACGTTCAAAATCTTCAGCACTTTTGTGAATTAAATTCAGGTTCATCCACATGAAACTCAGCCTGGATCACCTCGTCATGTTGCGAAGTCTGGCGGAAACGGATTCCGTCACGGCGGTCGCCGACCGGCTGCGGGTGACGCCGTCAGCGGTCAGCCACCGCATCCGTGAAGCGGAGCGCCGCCTTGGTGTCACGTTGACGGAACGCGCCGGCGGCCGGTTGCGGCTCAGCCCGGCTGGTGTCAGGCTGGAACGGGCCGCCAGCGATATCATCGCCATTCTCGACGAGGCCGAAGCCGATGCCCGCGCCATGGCCAGCGGCGTTACCTCTTTCGTTCGGCTCGGCGTCACCTCCTACGGCCCGTTCCGCTGGATACCGAAATTCATCGAGCATTACGCGGCGCTGCGGACCGATGTCGAAATCACGCTGGTGACCGTGCAGCGGGACGAAGTTTATTCGACCCTGATGCAGGGTCGGGTCGATATCTCGATCATCGATGACGGCATGGTGCCGAGCGGCGTCGACAAGGTGCCGCTGTTCCGCGACGACCTGATCGCGATCATGGCGCCGGATCATCCCCTTGCCGGCAAGCGCCATATCCGTGCGGAAGATCTCAAGCCTTACGACTTCGTCACCTATTCGATCGAGCGGGCCAATGGCTGGGAATATGACCGCTTCTTTGCTCCCGCCGCGACATTGCCCCGGCGCATGATCACGGTGGAGCTGATCGAGGCCATCGTCGAACTGGTCCGCTCCGGCTATGGCGTCAGTATCCTCCAACGCGATCTGGTCGCGCCCAGCCTGGAACGTGGCGAGCTCGCCTGGGCGAAGCTGAATGACGGTCTCGATATCGCCTGGAATGCCATCATCCGCCCGCAGGAACCGACGGGCAGCGATGTCCATCAACTGGTGGCGGAGCTGACCAAATGGCTGAAGCGCAGGTCACGCAAATCAATACCAGCCGCGTCGAAGGGAAAACCGAAACGATAACGGCAATCCGGCGCGATAAGGATCGCCTTAGCTACTCGTCCATCTCTTCTGCGCCCTGCATGTCGTCATAGGAGGTGGCGGAGAGCAGGATCTTGGTGGTTGCCTGGAGATGCGCCGCCAGGAGGGTTGCCGCCCGATCGGCATCGCGCGCCAGCGTCGCCTGCAGGATGCTCTGATGCTCATCCCCCACATTGCGCGTGGTGCGCGCAAGCGGAACCGAGAGCCGGCGATAACGCTCGCTCTGGTCATAGAGCTGGCTGCGCAGGCGCAAAAGCCAGGGACTGTCGCAGCCGGCAACCAGCGCCAGGTGAAAGGCCGCATGGGCCTCAGCCCAATCGTCATTGCTGCGAGCCGGATCGTCCTCCACCCGCTCAGGGGTGCGGGAGAGCCGATGCGAGGCGGCGACCAATCCCGCCTCCCAATTGACATCGCCCACGGTGATGGCACGCCGCAGGCACAGGGTCTCGATCTCCACCCGGGCCAGGGTCAAATCCTCCAGATCGGCGGCGGAGATGGGCGCCGCCCGGAAGCCGCGTTGCGGCTCCGCCACCACCAGCCCTTCCGAGGTCAGGCGCGACAAGGCCTCGCGAATGGCGCCCAGGCTGACGGAAAAGCGGGTACACAGTTCCTGGATTTTCAGGCGGCGGCCGGGGAGAATCCGGCAGGACAGCAATTCAGCACGCAGCGCCTCATAAGCGCCTTGGGTCCGATTCAACGTAATATCCCGGGCCATCATGCCCCTTATCCCTGAAAGTTAAGGCAGAGATTAACACGATATATTATCGAAGTCATCTCCACCTATGATAAAAAAATATATTTTTTATTGACGTATATATGATCGTTTGCCACACTCCGGGCATAGAGTTCAGATGAAGAACGAGGAATTACTGGAGCAGACCGAAGAGCCGGACGAGAACCGCCCGTCTGCATCATCATGCATGCCGCTGATCCGAAGAACGACCCAAAAGGACAGGCGGCCGAGCGACAAGGGGAGTAGCGATGAACAGAGTTCTTTTCCGGAATGCCATGGTCTGGGACGGCAGCGGCGCCGATGCCTTTCCCGCCGATGTCCTGGTCGAAGGCCAGCATATCCGCAGCGTCGCCCGGACGCCCGGCCAATTGGCGGCCGACGGCGCCACGGTGATCGACTGCAAGGGCCGCACCCTGATGCCCGGGCTGGTCGAAGGCCATGCCCATATTTCCTTCGGCGGCGCCGTGAACGATTCCGATCTTGGCAATATCCCGCCGGAAGAACATCTCCTGCTCACCATGCGCAATGCGAAGACCCTGCTCGATCACGGCTTCACCAGCGCCTATAGCGCCGCCACCTCGAAGCTGCGCCTCGATGTCGTCATCCGCAACGAGGTGGATGCCGGCCGCCTGCCGGGCCCGCGCATCCGCGCCGGCAGCCCCGAGATCACCGTCACCGGCGGCCTCGGCGACGAGCGCAAGATGCATATGTATTACGAAAGCTTCGGCATGATCGCCGACGGGCCGGAGGAAATCGCCAAGGCCGTGCGCCTGTGCTGCCGCGAAGGCGTCGACAATATCAAGATCAACATTTCCGGCGATGATCTCGGCCCCAAGGCCCATGGCGGCGTCACGGTCATGCGCGAAGAAGAAGTGCAAATGGCGGTTTCCGTCGCGCGCGATTTCGGCAAGAAGATCAATTGCCACGCCCGAGCGGCGGATTCGGTCAAGCGCGCCGTGCGCTGCGGCGTCGACGTGATCTATCACTGTGAATCCGCCGACGAGGAAGCGCTCGACATGCTGGAAGCCGCCAAGGACCGCATCTTTGTCGGTCCGGCCATCGGCATCATCTACGGCACGCTCTATGAAGGCGAACCCTTCGGCTTCACTCGCGAATTCGCCCTTCATATCGGCATGCAGCGGGTGATCGACGACAGCCGCCGGGTCTATACCGAATTGCGCAAGCGCGGTGTGCGTGCCCTCATCGGCGGCGATTACGGTTTCGCTCAATCCCCCCAGGGCACCAATGCCCGCGACCTCAAGCATTTCGTCGACCTGCTCGGTTATTCGCCCAGCGAGGCCCTGCAATGCGGTACGCGGATCGGCGGCGAGGTCATGGGCCTCAAGGGCGAGCTCGGCGAGGTCAAGGACGGCTATATCGCCGATCTGCTGCTGGTCAATGGCGATCCGCTCAAGGATCTCGACATGATGGTGCATGAAGAAAATCTGCTGGTCATCATGAAGGATGGCGCACTTTACAAGAACAACGCGGCCGCCCTCGCCCGCGAACACAGCGTGGCGGCGCAGTAGGCCCATGGCCGCGCCGGAAGTCGCCATCGACGTCGATCCGGATACCGGGATCTGGCGCACGGATAACCTGCCCATGGTCTATCTGCCGCGCCATTTCCTGGTGAACAATCACCGTGCCGTGGAAGAAGCGCTGGGGCTGGACGCTTATGGCGCCATTCTGCGTGCGGCAACCGAGAAATCAGCCCTGCATTGGTGCGAGGTCCAGGCCAGAACCTATCATCTCGATCGCGAGCAGACCTTCCACCGGTATTTCCAGCGCCTGTCCCAGCGGGGATGGGGCCGTTTCACCGTGGAGACCCTGGACGCCACTGCCGGCCGGGGCCGGATGCGCCTCGATCAATCGATCTTCGCCCTGGAATATGGCGCCGGCATGGACCGGCGTGTCTGCTACATGTTCGAAGGCTTCATGACCGGTGCCTTCCGTTTCCTGATCGACCGACCCGACGAAGCCGCCAGGGTCGGCTGCCGCGAAACCTGCTGTGCCGCCCATGACGGCACGCAACATTGCGGTTTCGATTTCGGCTACCTGGAGCCGCGCTAGAGCGCGATGCTCTGCCCCATCCTCAACCGACGGCAACAGCAGCAGACTGAGCGCTTGTAGCCGGGTGGCGAGCTAAGTCCTGCTTCACGTAGTCGGCCAGTTTCCGCCCGACGACTGGCCAGGCAAACCGCTCGATGGCAATCTCGCGTCCCCGCAGACCGAATGCCTGGCACAGTTCCCAGGACTGCAGCAGCTTGTCGAGCGCCTCGGCCAGTTCGACAGAGTCACCCGGCGTGACCAGGAACCCGGATTTGCCATCCTCGACATAATCCAGAAAACCGCCGGTCCGCGTCACCACGACGGGCAGCGCATTGCGCGCCGCTTCCAAGGCCGCAACGCCGAAAGGTTCGGCCAGGCTTGGCAGGCAGAAGACCGAAGCGCGGTCGAAATGCGCCCTGACCTCGCCCAGCGGCAGACGGCCGAGGATCTCCACGCCCGGTTCCGATACCGGCGGACGATTGCCGATGATCGTCAAGGTGGCGTCCGGATGCTTTTCCCGCACCCGCTTGAAAGCCTCAACCAGAACCGGGCCGCCCTTGCGCTCCCAGTCGATGCCGATGAAGAGAATGTTCTTACGCCGGAACCGAGCCGGATCGACATCATCGGTCGATAGCCGTCCCGGTGAATTGTTGCCCATATGGATCGTGGAAACGCGATCGGCCGCGCAGCCATATTGCTCGATCAGCGACTCCTCGACATGCTTTGCGCTGACGAAAATATGCCGGGCGCCGGCATACATCTCGCGTTCGAGCTCCAGGCGTTTCTTGCTCGCGAACTCCCGCTTGTCATAGATCCTGTAGTTCAGATTGCAGAGGATCGTGTGATCCGTATAGACGTAGAGCGGCAGGTCATCGACCTTTGCATAAAAGCTCGATTGCGTTTGCAGAACAAAGGCCAACTCGTCGCGCTTATCCGCATAATACCGGCTGATCTCCCGCCCCATCTGCCGCCAGATGAAGGGAGTCTTGAAAAAGAAATTGGCCCGTTCATCGCGGTTGCGCAGCACGGCCGGACCATAGATCAGGGCGGTCAGCAGCGCATTCAGCAGGACCACAAGCGGCCTGCGCTTGATCGCCTTCATCAGGTCGAGCCCCTCGATCTCGTAATCGGGGAAGTTTTCGCGCAGGAAGGCTTCGACGGATTCATTGGTGTGCGAGAACGATCCGAGCTTGCAAAAGGCGATTTTTCGCTTCACGTCCGCATCTCCCCCGACATCATGCCCTCGCCCCCTTGTCACTGGTCCGTCGCAACCGACGCAGCATATTTATCATGCCAACCAATGGCCGTGCCGACGATCGAGGCAATATCGCTGCGCCGGGGCCGCCAATCGAGCTGCCGGCAGGCTTTCTCATTGGCCGCGACCAGAACCGGCGGATCGCCCTGCCGGCGCGGCGCCTCGATGACCGGTACGGGCCGCCCCATGCAAGCCTGCACAGCGGCCAATACCTCGCGGACCGATACACCCTGGCCGGTTCCCAGGTTGAAGATATGCCCTCCGGCTTCCCGCCTGACGAAAGACAGGGCAGCGACATGCGCCTCGGCGAGATCCGTCACATGGATGTAATCCCGGATGCAGGTCCCGTCGGCCGTCGGATAATCGGTTCCATAGATATGGAGCGGCGGTGCGCCGACACGCGCCGAGCGCACGGTCAGGGGGACGAGATGCGTCTCGTTGACATGCGCCTCGCCGATCTCGAGATCAGGATCGGCGCCGGCGGCGTTGAAATAGCGCAACAGGGCCACGTCGAGCTGGCCGGCCGCCGCCAGATCCATGAGGATATTCTCGGCTGCAAGCTTGGTGCGCCCATAGGTATTCACCGGATGGCGCGGCGTCTCCTCGCGGATCGGGACCGTCTCGGGGATGCCATAAACCGCGCAGGTGCTGGAAAAAACCAAGGTCCGTATCCGCGCTCCCTGCATGGCAGCCAGCAGCGACAACGTCCCCCCCACGTTATTGGCATGATATTGCAGGGGCTGTTCGGCGGATTCCCCGACCAGGGAGCGCGCCGCGAAATGCAATACGGCGCCGATTTCATGCCTGGCGATAACCCTGCCGACGAAATCCGTGTCGCGCAGATCGCCGACCTCCAGCGGGCCCCATTTGACCGCCCAGGCATGGCCGGTGCTCAAATTGTCCAGGGTGACGGGCAACAGCCCCGCTGCCGCCAATGCCTTGCAGGCATGACTGCCGATATAGCCCGCACCGCCAGTCACAAGCACCGCGGATGTCATACACAGCCCCCTTTACCGTCGCCCCTTCTTATCCCAGATCCGGGTCATTTTCCTTCACAAGAATGGGATCGGAGAAGGATTTTTAGCCGTTAACGGCTTTTCGCCCTTGCAGCATCGGGCCGACCACGTACTATTTAAGAATATATGGGTTTCCAGACGCGGCCTGCTGGGAGGGTCGTGTAACTTGGGTAAGCTGGCTGCGGCAAGATATTGTTTCTTGCGCGCTTTTGGGGGTTATACCGGAATGACAAGAGCCCTGGCGAAGCAAGATTTGAGGGGCAAGACAGATCCCACGGCTTTTGACGGCCTTGCCAGAGAGGTGCAAGCCCTTTCCCATCAGCCCAGCAATAGCCTGATCGGCTTTATCGCCGCGAAGTCCGGCGAAGGCGTCACCACCGTTTCCTCGATGTATGCCAAGTCGATGGCCAGCCTCCATGGCCATACCGTCCTGAAAATCACCCTGGCCGAGCGGGAAACCGGAAGTTCGAAGACGACGCGCCCGACCCTGGTCGAATGCGTCCTGACCGACATTCCCCTCGATGACGCGCTTGAGGAAGGCGATCATCCGTTGATTCAGGAAGCGGTGCTTGCCAGTGCCGGCGACAGCCAACGAAATATTGTCCAATGCCTGTCGGATGATCAGTTCTGGAGCGACCTGCGCTCGCAATTCGACACCATCATTTTCGATCTCCCCGCCCTGTCGCGAACGCGGTTGCCGCTCGTTATCGCGCCCTATCTCGACGGCGTCATTCTGGTCGTTCAGGCAGAGGCAACCCGCGAACCCGTCGTCAGGAATCTGCTCAAGGGGCTGAACCGCGCCAAAGTTCTTGGCTGCGTCATGAATAAGCGGCAATACCACATCCCGAAAATGCTCTATCGCATGTTCTTCGGGTAAGCGGCGCTCACGACAGCACCGCCGGAACGATGGCAAACAAGACCACCATATATGTGATCAGTCCCGGCGGCACCCGTGCTCGCGGCGGGATGGGGCGAATGCTGCGTTATCTCGTCAACGAGATCCGCCGTCGGCCTGACACGCCAGAAATTGTCATCCTCGACACCTACGGCCCCGGCAATAAGCTTTTGATGCCCGTCTATTTCGCTGTCAGCCTGCTTCGGCTACTGGCCGCCTGCATACTGGGCAAAGTTGACGTGCTGCATGTCCACGTCTCCGAACGTGGCAGTGTTCTGCGCAAATTCGTCATCAGCGCCCCCGCGGTGATTGTCGGCATTCCCGTCGTTATGCATATGCATGGCGCCGGCTTCGTCGAATTCTATCGTTCGCTTCCGTCGGCCTTGCAACGCCTGGTGAGCGGCTTCCTGAGGAAGTGCCGCCGCGTGGTCGTACTGGGTTCCTTCTGGCAGGCTTATGTCGTCAACGAATTGCGGCTGGATCCCGCCCGTGTCGCTGTCCTGCACAACGCCGTCCCCGCTCCACCCGGCCCCGCCCCGCTCCAGGCTCCCCAAACCGATCTTGTACCCGGTGCCGATTGCCGCCTGATTTTCGTGGGCGAGGTCGGGCCGCGCAAGGGCGTTCCCGAACTGTTGGAGGCCCTGGCCCTCACGCCCCTGCGAGCCTCCTCCTGGTCGCTCAAGATCGCGGGGAACGGTGCCGTGCGGCAATTCGAGGCACTGGCCGAGACCAAGAACCTGAAATCGCCTCGTGTCACTTTCCTCGGTTGGACGGATGAAGAGACAACCCGCCGGCTGCTGGCCGAAAGCGATGTCCTGATCCTGCCGTCCCACAATGAAGGATTGCCCATGGCTATCCTCGAAGCATTGTCATACGGCCTCGCCGTCGTGACGACGCCGGTCGGCTCCATTGCCGATGCGATCGAGGATCGGCGGAATGGACTCCTCGTGCCGCCCGGTGATCCCGCCAAACTCAGCGAGGCGATCTTTACCCTGGTCAACGACAGGGCTCTGCGCGAGCGCTTGGGGCGGAACGCCAGAGATACATTCGAGAAGAATTTTGAGATTGGGCCCTATTGCGACCGCCTCTTGGCACTTTACAGTGAACTTTCCACCCGCCGTCCTCATGCCTTCAATCCTCAGTAGCCAAGATCCGCGCCGCCGCTTGCGGCCGTTGATCCGACTGAAGGATATGCCCGGCATTGCCCGCGTCCGTTCCGTGTTCGCCGGAGGGGTGGCGTAATGGTCGGTCGCCAGGTTCTCCGCTATCTGCCGGCCACGTTGATTCCGCCGCTCTCGACCTTCATCGCCATCTACATCTACACGCGCCTCCTCTCTCCGACCGAGATGGGGACATATACTTTCACTTTGACCCTGTCGCTCCTGTGGCAGAGCATCTTCTTCACCTGGCTGCAGATCAGTATCGTCCGCTTCTACTCCGCTGAATTCGCCGGCAGCGGCGACGACGTCCTGACCATCGCCCATCGCGGCTTCGGCCTTGCCGGCCTCCTTGCGATCATCGTCTTCATCGGCGTCAGCGCATTGGGTCTTTTCGAGGATATCTGGGTGACCTGGCTGGCGCTCCCCATGGCCTTCAGCCGCTCGCTGCTGAGCCTGCAGCTCGCCTGTTTCCAGGCCCAGTTCAGGACACGACGCTTCAATATCGTCGAGGTCGGCCAGACCATCTTCGGGGTCACCCTCGGTGTCGTCCTGGTCGAGTTCTATCATCTTGGTGCAGCCGGCGCTCTGGTGGGCGTTTTGATCGGCAATACGATGGGTCTTTTGGTGAATTTACCGGGGCTGCGTCATACCTTCTTCCGGCATGTTACATCATCGTCGCTCCTGCGAGAGTTCGTCGCCTATGGCATCCCGCTGTCGCTGGGGTCGATCCTCGGCAGCGCCCTCTCGTCCGTCGACCGGATCGTGATCGCAAAATTCCTGGGACTGCCGGAAGTCGCTGCTTATTCTCTTGCCTTCAGCCTGGTCGACCGCCCGGTCTCGCTGATTTTCACCTCGATCTCCGTTGCCATCTTTCCGGTTACGATGCATGCCATCGAGACTCAAGGCGCCGATGCGGCCCGGACCTATCTGCGACACGGCATCGCCCTGATGCTCTCTCTCGCGATTCCGGCCTGTGTCGGTATCGCCGCCCTCGACAAGAACATGGTCTGGGTGCTGCTCGGCGACAATTTCCATACTGCGACCTGGCCCCTGATGTCTTGGGTCACCCTGTGTTCTTTCCTGTCCGGGATCACCTATCATTGCCTCGGCCAGTCATTCCATTTCGCGCGGCAGACCTGGAAAGTGCTCTTCTCCCTGGCGCCGGCCGCTGCCGTCAACATTATCGCCTGCCTGATTTCCGTGCCGATCTTCGGCCTCTGGGGAGCGATCGGCGCCAATATCGTTTCGCTGCTGCTCTTTGCGGTCGTTACCTGGATTCTCGGATATCGCGCATTCCCGCTCGACATTCCTCTGCTTGACGCCGCCAAGGCAGCGATTGCGTCCGCCATCATGTATGTTTGTCTTAAGGCCCTGCATTTGCCTCTGACATCCTGGGGTCTTATCTTGGGTATCGCCATTGGTGCCGCCATCTACGGATGTATCGCCATCGTTCTCGACATTGCGGATCTGCGGAACATGATCGCCACGAAGCTCCTGCCGAGGCTGCGACGGTCATGACCCGGCGCAAGGTCTTCATCTACCTGCCCGATCTGGCGGCCGGCGGCGTCGAGCGCCTGACACTCAATCTCCTCCCCCTGCTGAGTGCCGCGGGTTACGATCCAACGCTGGTTCTCAACACCCGGACCGGTGCGCTCCTGCCCCATGTTCCGGCCAATGTTCCGATCATATCGCTCGATGTGGCCCGCACTTTACATGTGCCAGGAAAACTGGCGCGACTGTTGCGGCAGGAGCGGCCGGAGATCCTGCTGTCCAATCTCGGACACAACAACATCATCGCCATCTGGGCCCGCGCCTTGTCGCGAACGTCGACACGCGTGGTGGTTTGCCAACACAACGCGCTGTCTCAAGAAGCCAAGCTGAAGGGCAACTGGCAACACCGCGTCCTGCCATTGGTCAGCAGGCTGTTCCTGCGTTTCGCGGATGGAATCATCGCCGTATCGCAAGGTGTCGCCGATGATATGGCCGAGATGCTGAATCTCCCGAAATCGGCAATTTCGGTCATCTACAATCCAGTCCTGACCGAGGCTTTCGACGCGAGGTCGATCGCGGATGTGGCGCATCCCTGGTTCGCGCCCGGCTCGCCTCCGATCGTCATCGGTGTTGGGCGCTTGGTTCCGCAGAAGGATTTTGCCACCCTCCTGCGTGCCTTTGCCCTGCTTCGGCGGAAGCTGCCGTGCCGGCTGGTTCTGGTGGGAGATGGCCCGGAACGGCACACCCTCTCCACGCTCGCCGATACCCTGGACGTCGCTTCGGATGTCGGCTTTCTTGGCTTTCAGGAAAATCCGCTCCCCTATATCAAACGGGCAGCCGTGCTTGCGATGTCGTCGGTCTATGAAGGCTTCGGCAATGTCCTGGTCGAAGCGATGGGATGCGGAACGCCGGTCGTCAGTACCGATTGTCCTTATGGCCCGTCGGAGATCTTGATCGCCGGGCAACTCGGCACACTGGTCCCCGTGGGGGACGAAACGCGATTGGCGCAAGCTCTGGAAGAAACGCTCAGGAATCCGCCGCCGAGCGATCGATTACGCCATCGCGCAAACGATTTTTCGACCAGCAACATTTCCGCCGATTATGTCGCGTTATTCGACCGTCTCCTGAACCAAACGCGGCGCCGGAGCATTCGGCATTAGCGATTCGCAATGCCGCAGAAAGGCCACAAGCATCTGGAAAAACTCTTCCTTCGCGGAAGTCGCGGTCAGGACATGATCGGTTCCGGTCATCATGACCAGCTTCACATTCTTGAAGGATTGCAGCTTCTTTCCGTCCCGGCCGAGATACACCGAGAGATCATCCAATCCGCCGTCATTTTCGCTGTAGATAAATAAAAGCTGCGTGTTACGCGCCTGCAATAACTTGAACCAGTGCCGAACCGTGATCGTATCGCTCACCGTGCCCCCCACCAGGCCGCGCAGCAAATCGATCTTGGCACGCAATTTCCGCCGGATGCGCCGCATGACCGTTCTCGAAATCCCGCGAATATTAAGCTCACCCTTGAAGAAGCGCCCCCATGTTTTCGCGTCGATCAGCTTCTTGATATAGAAACGCGTCGAATGATGCTGATCGCGAACGGTGATGTTCAGGCTGTCACCCTCCCGATGGATGAAATTCGGTGAGTTGACCGGCAAAGCACCGATGATACGCGGATCCTGAATGGCAACGTGAAAGGAAAGATAACCTCCAGCCGACACGCCGGTCAGGATGACCTGGTCGATCCCCTGCGTTTCCAGCCAGTCGATAGCAGCACTGACATCCCGGATGGAATCGACGTCATACAGGACGTTCTCTTTCCGGCCGGGACGCGGAGGGCTGTCGCCCAAGCCGGCAATATCCATGCGCAGCGACGCGTAGCCCATGGCCGCGAGACGGCGGGCAAAAAGCACCGATCTACGGCCGGCGCCAATCTGATGGTTGGAGCCTGTGGTGACGAAGATCAACGCGAGTTTATGTGTCGATTTGGTCGGCGGCGCGCAATAAACAGCAAACAGCTTGCTGTCTTGTCCGAAGATGACAGGCCTCTCGACCCAAGTGTCTTCGGCCAAAACGACATCCGGCACCGCTTCCGGCGTGACGGAGGTACCGCCGAGATCCTTCGCCAACCAGTTCTGCAAATGGAGAAAAGCATCGTCCGGCTTCTTGGCGAAAACCGCGTCGATCATCATCTCGTCATAGGCCTCGAACACGGTGGTTTCAACATCCGCGCCCTGCGCCCGTAACGCCTCAGCCAACGCTTCGTCCGCCGGGTTTTCCTGACCCTTCATGATGAGAACACGCTTCGCCGGGACACGGCCCTCTCGATCGATCTCCAGGGCGTTGAGCTGCTCCACGAGCTTCGGCCACATGATGAAGCCGGCCAGATTGACATGGGGGTCCGACGCCACACGCTCGTTTCCTGCCGAGGAGGCCATGAAGCTCATCCGGGCCAGCGTCTTGACCTCGCGCACATAGGCCTTGCCGGAATGAATCGGCGCCACCAGCGCGACGGCGACGACCCGGTCGATCTTGTGTGCAACCTGCATCGCCAGCAGCGCACCGACCCGCAGGCCGACCAATGCAACCCGCTCCACCTTGGTCAACCGGCAAAGCTGATCGATCGCTTCACGAATATTCTCGATCCAGATTTCCGGCTGTTCCAATTCGCCATCGGTTCCGACGGAGTTGCCGGTGCCAAGATAGTCGAACCGCAAGGTCGGCATCCCCGCTGCGGAGAGGTCCTCCGCGAGGTTGCGCAGAATGCGGTGGATGCTGAGTTCCTCATAGCCGTGCGGGTTGCAGATGACGACCCCGAGCCCGCCAGTCGACGGGTGCAGCCAACCAAAGCAATTCGAAAAAGCAATCGGTGTCATCATACGGACCGCCCCCTTGGCGTCACTCCCAGCACGACGCCGGCCCAGGCCTGAAACATATATCAGTATGGCAGCGCGACCCCAACTCGTCATCCGCCATGTAAAGTAGTTACCCCGCGCTGCCAGGATTACGCCAGCCCTGGTGATTCGCTAAGGCATACAGCCTACCAAGTTAGTATACCGTCCCGACACGTCCATGGCTGTCATCCGGTATCGAAAGTTTCTCCCGCTGGACCTTGGTCCGTACCGTGATCACCCTCGCCCCGCTCATCCCCACAGAATTTCGCGAACCGTATTCGGCCAAGCACCGACATCGAATCCGTGATGCCGGAACAGGGATAGGGCAACCCGCTCCATCCCGAAAGCCACACAGGCGGTATGCGCCGTCCGACCGTCCTCGAGTCTGAGTTTCCAGAGGCCGCCGAGATGATCCTGATGATAGTTGAAGCTCAGGCAGGCCGTCGGCTTCTCTTCACTCGTCACCGGGATCAGCAATTCGAATTTCAGCTCCTGATCCCGCTGGTTATTGACCATCATCTTACCGGTCCGTCCGAAGAACGGATCATTGGCGATATCCAGTTTGACCGGTACACCGAGATTCCGCATCAGGTTCTGGCCCTTTTCCAGCCAGGAGGCACGAAAGGCCTGAACCTGTTCCGGGCTGCCGATGCGGACAAATTCACGCATCCGGAAGGACTGCATACGGGTGGGGTCTTGCGACGGCTCATGCCGGAAGCAATAGGACATCACATCGAACAGCAGACCGTCTGCCGGCAAGGGGCCCCGCCGTGCCACGATCGGATAGACGGGATAGCAGGCGGCCGGCGTCAGGACGACATCGGTCTGCTTCTGGTACTGCGCCCAATCCTGCTTGGCTTCCATCAGATCGAGCATGTGAAAATGATCGTGCTCGCTCCCCATGAAGCTATGGACCGTACCGGCAAGCTGGGGAAAGCCTTTCATATATTCGCTTTGCTCGAACTCTTTCCGGCTCATCTGAGGCGGAAAGCGGATGACCTCGGGCTTGGCGTCCCGGCCATGGGCGGAAACCAGCGCGTCGAAGCGATCCACCACTTCCTCGAAGACCGCGCTCCGCGCATAGAGGCCATCGACACCAGTCTCGATCAGGAGACCGTGCCGCAAAAGCTGGCTGATATAGCTTTCCGATGTATCCATGACTTAACTCGCCAGCCGCTTTGCCTGCTTATGTCCCAGGATCAATTCTGAGATATTACCGGCGATCCGGTCGTTATTGATCATCAGCGGCGCGGAAAGCGCGTCCCGCATATGCCGGCCGATACTGTAGGGCGTATTGTTCTTGTACCCGTAGATACCGCAGATCAGCATGACGTGATTGACGATCCGGACGACGGCTTCGGAAGCCGAAATCTTGATATTGTTCATCTCGACGGCAAAGCTGAACGACATCAGTTTTGCCTCGTTTCCCTGTGCTGCCTTGTAGCTCTCCAGACCGGCCAGCAATCCGCCCTTCATCTCCTGCAACATCGCATTCGCCTCAACTAGCCGAACAGCCCCCGGAACCGTCCCGTTTGTCCGTTTGGCGGCCTCGGCGCGGACGAAGGCTTGGCCCTTGGCAACCGCATCCGTGGCGATGCCGAACCAGACGCTGGCCCACAGCAGATGCGATGACGCCAGCATCGATTGAGCAGCAATTTCCGCAAAGGGCCGGGGCAATATCTGTTCCGCTGGCGCACTGGTCGACAGACGAAAGCCGTCGCTGCAAGTCCCCCGCATTCCCATCGTGTCCCAGGTGGTGGTGCGATCCAGACTGTATTGATCCTTCATGACCGCAACCATGACCTGATCGGTCGAAACCGCCTCGGGTGATCGCCTGGCGGTCACCAGAATGCCGTCCGCCTGGGCACCATAGGAAATGACGATCGCATCCTTCTCGAGCGTAAATCGGTCGTTGCTGAGCTGCACGGCACAGATGCTGTTGCGCAGCGCCCCGCCAATACCAGCTTCGGATGTCGATGAGGCCAGCAGCAACTGATCCGTCGCGATTCGCATCATCAACAGGAACGGCCAGCCATCGGCGCTCTCATATTCGAGCAGGCTCGCGCACATGATGTAATGCATCGCCAGGATCATGGCACTGGACGCGCAATTCTGGGCCAGGATCCAGCAGACCTCGGCGGCATCGGAGAGCCCTGCGCCCTCGCCGCCCGCGGCCTTGGGAATGATCAGACTGAGGAGTTTCTCGGCTTTCAGGGCCTCGATCGTTTCCTTGGGAAATCGTCCATCCCGATCGACGATATCCGCATACTTTGCCGCAATATTAGTCCCGACCGCTCGAATACGCTCAAAGGCCGCTAGCATTTCCCGCTTTCTCCGACAAAAGACCCGCCACGACATTCTTGATCGCAGCAATGCTCTCGAAGGATTGTCGCGTTAACAAATGCTCCGGAAACTCGATATTGAAGCCGTTCTCGATCGCCAGCATCAATCGGACGCTGGAGAAAGATGAAAGCCCGGCATTGAAAAGGTCGGCACTGTCGGCCAGTGAAGCGACATCAACGGGCAGCTTCGCGTGCTCCGTCAACAGAGCGCGGATTTGTTGGTCCATACTCCATGCCCCCATGCTGATCTCGTGCCTCAGCAATTTCGCAGGATGTTAATGCTGTATTGATAAACTATTTGTACCTCAAGCATGGCGCAGCGCACAATGGGGTCACGCGGATGCAGCGATGTTCCGCACAAGCTGGTGGCATTTATCACGCATATGTGTTCGGCCGCGAAATGCTGCCAAGATGCTGTCGCCGAACAACCGTTTCCATACCGGCTCCATGTCGCCTTGATTCAACGGCATTCAACAATGCATGCCGTTGCTGCCGGCACATCCCCATGTGCAGCTAAATCCCCGGAAAGCATAAATTAAGGAATTGGCTAACTTCCACGTGCAATTGCTCCCATGTGCAATTGCTGAAAACCCTCATTGCATATACAGTTGGAACATCCGCGGCGACTGGGAGAACCGCGGATATTGAAGACTGGGGGCTAATACATGTTCGACTTGAGGTCTCGGATCGGCTATCCGGCTGTGCTCCGGCGTCCGCATTCTTTGTCAGGTATGCCGACCGATACGACCTCCATCAATCAGGACCGGTCCGGGCGAAGGCCCCTTAAGCTGATGGCCGTACTGGCGGCGGTCAGCATGGCGACAGCCTTGACCGGTCTGGCAAGGCCTGCGGCGGCACAGCAGAATACTTATCTGGCGCCCGAATTCGTGCCCGGCGAAACCGTCATGGACCGGTTCGACCGGCTGCATCGCCCGGAAGGGTTCACCTTCGGCCCCTTCACGATCAATCCCAGCCTCGATATCGGCTTGGGATACGACACCAACATTTATGATACCCACAAGAACACAAAATCTGACGGCTTCCTAACAACCACCCTGGGCGCAGCCGCAACCGCCTCAGGCGGTGACTACTATGTCGGCCTCAATGGTTCGGTATCCAGGGCAACCTATTTCACTCTTTCCACCAACGATGCCTGGTACGGCGCCCTCTCGGCAAATGGCTGGAAGGATGTCGGCAACAATTTACGCGTCAGTGGCAACGCCTACGTTGGCCGCGAAATCGAGGCGCGCGACGATCCGCAATCGACGGGAGAAACCGAGCCGGTCGAATTCTGGCACTATAAGACCGGTGTCGGTCTCGAGACCCTGAACGCCCTTATCACCACCAATGTCGATCTCGCTTACGATCGCCGTGAATACGGAACGATCCCCAGCACCTTCGGCAGCGTCGATCTCACCGAGCGCAATATGAACGAGATCGATGGCAGCACGCGCTTCACCTATCACATCACCGATAACCGCAGCGTCTATCTGAACCTGCTCGGCAATGCCCGCCTGCCCGATCATAAGTATGACAACAGCGGCATTCAGCGTCAGTCATCGGGCATCGCCGCAACCTTCGGCACCGACTATGCGATCAGCGAGGTGCTCAGGTTCACCGGTCAGGCCGGCTACCAAGGCCAGTATTACGTCGATTCACAGGTCAAGAATGCGAACGGGCCGCTCGCCAAGCTGAGTTTGAGCTGGCTGCCGACGGAATTCACCCAGGTCCTCGTTTCATTCGAGCACAGCTTCTATGAAAGCTTCGATTCCGACAACGACA
Source organism: uncultured Rhodospirillaceae bacterium (assembly GCA_964406155.1). Lineage (GTDB taxonomy): Bacteria > Pseudomonadota > Alphaproteobacteria > Dongiales > Dongiaceae > Dongia_B. The sequence continues at coordinate 27,885 of CAYOQR010000027.1, forward strand.
TAACCAGTCCGGGTTTCTGGCAGAACAGCGGCAGTATCGGCGTGACCCAGGAACTGACCCGCGACCTCGTCTTTATCGCCACGGCTACGATCGCCGACCGCGATTTCATCAACAAAGGCCGCAACGAGACAGTCTACGCCCTTGACGCCAATCTCAAATGGAATGTGACGACAGGGCTGATCCTTTCCCTTGAAAACACCTTCGAAATTCAGGAGGCACGCCGCGATGATGGAAAGTTCACGAGCAATCTCACGCTGCTGCATCTCACCAAGACCTTCTGATCTGCTGCGTCCATTAATGCAGGCCGCCCGTCGGCATGTTGGCCGGCTGACCGGTCTTTGGTTGATTGGCCTGGTGGCGGTTCTGGGCTCCGCTTTATCCGGATGCACTTCGGCACCACCGATCCAGTCCGCCGCGCCGCATGAATATCTCCTTGGCGCCGGCGACAAGGTGCAGCTCGAGGTCTACAACGACAAGGATATGTCCGGTCAGTTCGAAGTCGATGCCGGCGGGCAGATCTCCATCCCGTTGATCGGCGGCGTCCATGTCGCCGGCCAGTCCCTGCGTCAGGCAGAGCAGAGCATCACCGATAAGTTGAAATCCGGGCAGTTCGTCAACGATCCGAATGTCAGCCTGAATATCAGCCAGTATCGACCGATCTATGTCACCGGCGAGGTCCAGAAGGCCGGCCAGTTCCCCTTTGCCAGCGGCATGACGGTTCTGACCGGTGTCGCGCTGGCCAACGGCTACACGCCACGCGCCGACCCGAACCGGGTCGAAATCATCCGCGCTCCCGATCCCAACCCGCAGGCAGCGACAGAATCGACCCCCCTGGAACCTGGCGATGTCGTTAAGATTCTGCAAAGGTGGTTCTGACAGCCACCTGTCTGGTACAATCCGGTATAGGCCAGCCGGCATCCCTTCAAGGGATGCCGGCGGCTGGCGGCCAGATATGGCAGTGAACAATTAGGTATTTACCTATTTGAACTGCTTTTCAATGCTACAATGCTGACGATCCCAGCGCTGTTGCCGAAGCGAAAAGTGAGATCGCGAGAACACGGGGATCAGAGCGCGAGGATCTAGGCGTATGAGTAGCGATCACAACCGAGAGTTGACGGAGTATGTCCGGAAACCGGTCAGCTATGTAATTCCGGCCGAGTTGGATGAGGGCGACGCCCCTCTCGACCGGACTCCCTTCACTCTGCGGGAGGCCCTGACCTTCCTGTTCAAGGATTGGAAAAGGATCCTTTTGGCCTTCCTGGTCCCGGTCATCGTCGCGATCGCCGTCGCCCTTGCTATTCCGCCCAAATACGAAGCGAGCTCCACACTGCTTGTCCGCTTCGGTAGCGAATATGCCCCCCGGTCCGATACCGGCGAGGCGATTGTCTCCGCGCCTGGCTTCAGTCAGGGCGACATCGTGAAATCGGAAGTGGAGATCCTGCTGAGCTCGGCCGTCCTGGAAAGTGCGATCGATGCGACCGGTCTGGATCGGCTTTACCCCGCCCTCGCCAAGCAGGCCGACCAGAAGCGCGCCAAGGCGCTTGCCATTGCCCAGCTCGGTCAAGACCTCGGCGTCGTTCCGGTGAAGGATTCGAATATCATCGCCGTCAGCCTGAAGAACCGGGATGCCGCCGTGGCGCGCGATACCGTCAATAATGTGGTCGCCGCCTATCTCGTCAAACGGACAGCCATTTTCGCCGATCCCAGATCCGGCATTCTGGAGGAGCAGTTCGCCGACACCAAAGCGCGGCTTGAGGATGTCACCAATCAAATCAATCAGCTTAAGCAGGAAAACAATATCACCGACATCACTCAGGAGCGCAGCCTCTTGCTGCAACAGCGCGCCTCCCTGAGTACGGCGCTGCAACAGGTCGTCGCACAATTGCCGGAGTTGCAGAACCGTTTGGCCTCCTTGAAGAAGAGCGACGCTTCGACCAAGTCCGAAGTCGAACTTTATGCCGAAACCGGCCGCCCCCAGGCGACCGATGTCGCTAATCAGGAGCTGACTAAGTTACAGATCGCCGAAGCCGACCTCTCGAAGCAGTTCGGCCCCAACCATCCGAAAGTCAAGCAGATCCGCGAACAGATTCGCGACGTTCAGAAGATCGTCGGGCAGCAGCAGCAGACGGTATCCAATGCCGTCCGCGTTGGCCGCAATCCGGCGAAGGACTTGCTCGACGCCCAGACGATCACGGCCAATGCCGAGCTGGCGGCAGCGAATGCCAGCCAGGACGTCCTGCGGAAACAGATCGCGGATGTCGACGAAAAGCTGGCCAAGGTGACGAAGGTCGCCGAACAGATGGATCAGCTAACCCTCCAGCAATCGGTCATCGAGGCGACGTACCGGTCTTTTGCCCAGAAAGTCGATGAAGCCCGGGCTCTCGACCAACTGGATAAGCAGCATGCCGCGAATGTGCGGGTGGTGGAAGAAGCCCGACTGCCGGTCAAACCTACGGGCTACCGTACAGCCATTGCGCTTGTCGGCGGCATGGTCGGCGTCTTCCTGGCGGCAATCGTCGCCTTGATCTCCATCGTCATGCGCGACACCTTCGTGACCCCACAGCAGATCGAGCGGTCCCTGGGCATCCCGGTTCTCGCAGCGGTACCGGTCCTGGCTTTGCCGAAGGAAAGCCATTCTTGATCGTTGCTCCGCCTATCTGGATCGAAAGCCGCAGAACATGGCGATGGAATGAAGCAGGATCGCCATGTGGCTGATCAGGATCGTCCGGCCGAGTTTGGCTTTGGCTTGTACATTGCTCGGGCTGCTGGGAAGCATCCTGGCCAGTCCGGCTGGTGCGGATTCCGGCCCGGCGAAGCCGGATTTGCGGCGTGGCGTCAATCTGACAAGCTGGTTTCAGTATAGCGGATCGCACCAGTTCTCGCCCCAGGACCTCCGGACCGTCCATGATGCGGGGATCGACTATGTTCGCATCCCCATCGATCCCGCCTTCATGGGCTGGAAAGCCAACAGTACTGAAAATAGCGACGCAACCGCCAAGATCGTCACGACGGCGAGCTATCTCGCCTCTCTGGTGACGGCGCAGAAGCTGGCCTTGATCATCGATATCCATCCGGAAGAAGAGATGATGGAACAGATCGAGCGTGACGAAACCGCGGCCAGCGCCTTCGTCACGCTGTGGTCGCAAATCGCCGCCGGCCTGACTGCCACGTCATCCGGCAACGTTGCCTTGGAGATCCTCAACGAACCGCATTACTATACCGGCGATGCCGAACGCTGGCCGCGTCTGGCAGCCCGGATCGTTGCGGCCATCCGCGCCTCGTTGCCCAACCACCTGATTATTGTCGGCGGCCGGTTCAGCAATGGAATCGACGGGCTGGCGGAACTGAAACCGCTGGCGGATCCCAACATTCTCTATACTTTCCACTTTTACGACCCCTTCATCCTGACGCATCAGAGCGCGTCCTGGTGGCATGACAGAACCGATACGGCCATTGGCTTCATGAACAATGTGCCGTATCCGGCTTCATCGGGTGCTTTATCGCAAATCCAGCTCGCGCCCGGAGGCAACAAGCTGATCGCCATGAAGGAGATCACTGCTTATGCCCTCAGCGGATGGAATGGGGACAAGCTTGGCGCCGAAATCGACGAGGCGGCAACCTGGGCACGCCGGAACAATGTCCGTCTTATCTGCACCGAATTTGGTGCAATCCGCACGACATCCGATCAGGCCTCCCGCCTCAGATGGATCGCGGATATGCGCCAGGCGCTCGAAACCCGGGGAATTGGCTGGGCGATATGGGACCTGGATGACACTTTTGGCATCGCGACGCGACAATCAGGGAACCTGACCATCGCTCCGGAAATGCGTCGGGCGCTCGGCCTGCAGACATCCGATCAAACCTCGACCGGCCAGCCTTGATCATGGCGGTGTCACGCACGCAATCCCTCGCCCGACCCCAGCCGTTTCGGTCCCCTCCGAGAGCATCTTTTGCCGTCCCCGCCAACGAGGCTAATGGAACGGCATTGCGCATCAGCTTTATCTTGATGCTGCTCGGTCTTACCCTCTACCTCGCCGTCTCGGATACCCTGCTGTCGATGGTGGGTATTCCCTATACTGCGTCCTTCGGCAGCTTCATCTACAAACTGCATCCGGCCACTTATTTTTGCCTGCTCTCGATGCTGTTTGCCATTTTCAGCAATGGCAACGCTCTGCGGCAACCGGCGCAGGTCTGGCAGAACGTCAGCTATGGCCTTTACTGTATGGTCGTCTGCATGCTGATGGTCTACACGACCTACCGGTATGGCATGTCAGGCAGCGCCTTCCTGATCGACACACTGCTGATGCCCGCGATCGTCGGCCTGACCCTCAATCTCTATCCGGACACATGGCGAGCAACCTTGTTCAAGGTCATCCTCTCCATCTGCCTCGCAAATGCCCTGATCAGCATCGTCGAAGCGGCGACACAGTGGCGCCTTGAGGAATATGCTGTTTCCGGCGGCACGCTGATTGTCGACGATCAGTTTCGCGCGACGGCCCTCATGGGCCACCCCTTGGGCAATGCCATGGTTATGAGCGTGGCTGCTTTCGGTATGACGGTCTGGTGTCGGCATTGGTTGCTGCGGACGATGGCGGTCTTTGTTTTTCTCTTGTCCTTGCTCGCCTTCGGCGGCCGGACGGCCTTCCTGCTGACCGGCTTCCTGGTATTTCTTGGGGCTGTCTATAGTGTCTACGTCGCCGCCAGACGGGGACGAATTCGCGCCCGGCATCTGCTGACTTGCCTGATTTTGTTTGGAATCCTTTGCGCTATTCTCGGCGCTGCCGTTTTCTGGCTCGACCTGGGTCAGCGCATTTTCGACGGCTTCGTCTGGGACGACAGCGCGGATGTCCGACGCCGGAGTCTGATGGCTTTCGATTTCCTCTCACCGGAGCAGATACTCCTTGGTATTTCACCATGGGAAATCGATCAGGTGATTCTGCGTATCAATGTCAGAAATCCAATTGTCGTCATCGAGAATACCTGGGTGGTTCTCTCCCTGCAGTTCGGCCTGATCGGGCTCGTGATGTTTGCCGCCTGCTACGGCTTCCTGCTTGTCCAGCTTGTGAGGGGCGCCCCGCTCGCGATGAAAGTCGGGCTGCTGTCCTTCCTGATCCTCACATCATCGAATAACGCCCTATCGGCCAAGACCATGGTGCTGGTCTTTGTCGTCAGTCTGATCGCGACATCGAAGAGTTTCGTCAAGCTCCGCGCCCGAAACCGCTTCTTGCAACGTGTCCGACGCCGTCCCGACAATGAAGATCGCGCGGGGTCACCTGCTTTACTGGATTCCGAACTCGAGAGCCCCGGCATCCCCAGAGGACTTCGCCGCAGGCTCTCCTGAGCGGTACGATCAATAGGCGTTGCGCGTGCGCAGAACGACGATGACCGTCATGAAGAGGATTTTCAGGTCGAACAGAAACGACCAATTGTCGATGTAATAGATGTCATGCTCGATGCGAGCCCGCAGAATGGCCGGGTCCTCGACCGCGCCACGCAAACCGCAAACCTGCGCCCAGCCGGTAATACCCGGCTTCACCCGATGGCGTTCGGCATATTCCTTGCTGATTTCCTGGCATAGGCTGTCCTTGACGCGCATGCCGATCGCATGCGGCCGCGGGCCGACCAACGACATGCTGCCGCGCAGCACATTGAAGAGCTGCGGCAGTTCATCGATGCTGGTCAAGCGCAGCCATTTGCCGATGCGGGTGACACGCGGATCGTCGCGCTTCGTCTGCTGCCTCGCCTCGAGATCCGAATCAGCCACATGCATGGTCCGGAACTTGAGGATCTCGATCTTCTCGTTCGATAACCCCAACCTTGGTTGGCGGAAGAAGATCGGCCCCGGACTATCAAGCCGGATCGCCAGGGCCGCCAGCAGCATGACCGGCGAAAACAGCAGGAGAATGATCGCCGAGAAGGCGATATCCATCGTCCGCTTCACCACCCGAGACCAGAGCGACAGCGGCCGGTGAATCACATCCAGGAAAGGCAGCGCTTTCTTGATGATGCCATGGTTGCCGAGCTGGAGGCCGGCCAGATCCGGCACCAGAGCGATGTCGATCGGCACGGTCTTCAGCTTGTGGAGGATATCGAGTATCCGGTTCTCCGCGCTGAGCGGCAAGGCGATCAGGATCTTGTCGACATGATGGCTCTTAACATGTTCAACGAGATCGCCAACCCCGCCTTGAACATCGAGGAATTGGGAAGGACGCCTGATTCTATCGTCGAAGACGCCAACCAGCTTGATCTGGTCAATATAGCGGCTCTTGAGGAGCTCCACCAGCCGGTGACCGATATCGCCGGCGCCGATGATTGCGACGGTCGTCGAAAGCTGCCCGGCTGCGACGAGGGAATTCAGATAGATACGCAACAACGTCCGCTGTACGGTCACTGCCCAGGTGGGGATGCCGATGAGACCGAGCAGCAGCTCAGGCACGGCCGTCGTGTCGGCGGGAGGGGTTGTTACACCGATAATGTAGAACTCGAGAATGAAGGCCCCGCCCAGAGCAGCCGCGGCGAGTAATGTCGGTATGCCGATAAACCTGAACGCCGTGACATTGGAACTGACCGTCGGTTCATAGGTCTTGGCAAGGCTGTGTAAGACGATAAAGAGCAAGAAGGCAATAGCCGAGAAATGCTCGAGGCTTGCCCGCTGCAAAGGATCCATCATGTCATGATGGAGCAGAAAAATGCTCGACGCAGTGGTGACACAGAGGAAGGTGACAATATCGCTCGACGCCAGCAGCAGCTTGAAGAATTGGCTGCCGCCAAATCTGCCAACCCCCGTACTGCCGGTCGGCAGGCGTGGCGTGACCTTCGTTAAAGCGGGATCCGTAGGTAAACCTTGCATAAAAGCCCCCTTTTGGCATCGCGCCAACAATGCCAGTGGTGTACCCCGTCCCCGTAATCGCCCCTTCGGCTTCGCTCGAAGGGTTTTTCAGCATGTGGCTTATACGCGTCCCATTACCTTATCCGAGCATGAGGATGCCCGCTTTTTTGGCCACACTTAACTAAATATAAAGAAATGTTAGCGGCAAATTTTTGACTCGACAACTGTCATTCAGCCACACAGGCGCCCATTCACACACACTCTATTGTGCAGAGAACCGTTTTTCTGACCTCAATACCTGATTCTACGGCATTTCATCGGGGTTCCCTTCGATATCACAAAAAGGAGATCGATACCCAGCCGCTGGGCGGTAGCGAGAGGGGAAACCGCATCGGACGCCAGTTCCCTATCGGGTATTCTTAACGCATCTGTAACATCATTTAAGGTGAAGAGCATAGGCGAAGGATGCCCAACCAAGGCCCTCCTCCCCGATCAGATATCGTCGCCAGAGCCGGCCCGACTCGCAGGCGGGACGATGGCCTATTCAAGTCGGATGTCGTCCACTGAGCCTCGTCAACATAAGCATCACTTGTCAGCGGATGCGCCTCCATCTCATGAAGCGGATATTCATCATGTCAGGCATCCTGTCGTCGGAGCAGAACTGAAAAATCCCTGGGCGTTCCGTCCCCGCCATTCGTCGGATAGCAATCGTCCGGGCACGCGGATACAGCAATCACGGCATCAGTCAGCAGCTTCAACTGGACAAAGCTGCCGGGCATATAGGGAGGCCGCTCGTAATGAATGGCCCCCGCTTCGGACACGCGCGCCCGCATGAAGAGATTCCAGGGCTGCGGGACGATCGGCAGACGAATGCCGGCGGATGCCAGGGCCGCGTGGAAATTTCCGGCACAACTCGGATGGTCGTTGTCGCACCCGAAGCGCTGATACATGTCCGGATTGCAGGCGGCAATCAACGTGTCATGTTTCCCGCCCGAGGTATCCGCGAGATACGCGATCATCGGCGTATAACGATTGGAGAGCAGCACATCGCCCGGCTCATAATAGATCTTCCCGAGCACTTCACGGGAATGCTCCATCGACAGGAACTCAGGGGAATCGCCAGGCGATACGCACCAGAAGTCGACAACCTGGGTTCCGCTGGTATTGAGAACGATGATCTCATCGCCGGACTTCAGCGAGAACCCCGCCCCGCTCCCGGCCCGGACAATCTCAACTTCGCTTTCATGCCCCTCGACACTGCCGGCACCAGACATTCGATCCCCCCAAATTCCTTTCGAACCTCACGTACACCCGCAGGAAAGGTGTCCCCGCTGTCAAACGGCACGACACCTGAAAATCTGATAGTCGGCCGCACCATCCAGAGCCTGCATCACTTCGCAGCATATTAAAAGCTGCCTCCCCCGCAGACCGTCTCAGGGCGATCGGGGCGGACCTGTTCAGGTCCGTGCTGAACCACGTTCAGCCCCCTGCGCAAAGCGTGAATTTTCCACCGACGAATGGCATTTCCCCCCGCTCCACTATATTCAGGATACAGGAATCGGGATACTATGGCGCCAGCAAGAAGCTGCTCCTTGGCAGACATTTAGCGTGGGGAGTGCCACCTTTGAGCCGGGGTTCTCGCAACCATCTCCACAGCTCAGTGTGAAGATGCGAATAAAGGCACGATGAAAAAAAGGTTCCGAGGATTTAAAGCCCCTCTTCTGCTGCTTCTGCCTACGATGGTCCTCACCGGATGCGCATCGCGCGGTGCGCCATCTTTCGTTCTATTCGGTGCCTATTTCCCGGCTTGGATGCTCTGTGCCCTGATCGGCATCTTCATCGCTTTCGGTGCGCGGATCGGTTTCGTGACATCCGGTTTATCCCAAATCCTGCCGTATCAGCTTTTCGTTTGCACATCGATCGGGGTGATTGCGGCGCTCCTCATCTGGCTTTTCTGGTTCGGACACTGACGCATGAAGGCCGCGGGAACCCGTCGTCACGCCTTGATCTGGAAGCTGGTCTCGCTGGCGATCGTCCTGGCGGCGATCGCCGTGAGCCTTTATTCGTTGCGCCAACGCCAGCTATTTCCGTCGACCGACGATGCCACGATCGATGCCGATGTCGTTCACGTCGCCCCGGTCATCGGCGGCCGGATCATTAACATTCCCGTCGCGGAGAATGATCAGGTCGCCCGGGGAGACATCCTCTTTCAGATCGATCCGGTTCCCTATCGGCTGGCGGTCGAGCAGGCTCAAGCCGACCTCGGCATCGCAGAAGCGGCACTCGCGACCCAGCAGCGGGTATTGTCAACGCAGCGATCGACGGCAACCGTCGCCAGCGACCAGACCCACCGGGCTGAAACGAATCTGGCCCTGGCGAACCGGACGGTCGAACGCCTCCGCCCCCTTGCCGCCAGCGGCTATGTCCCGAAGCAGCAACTCGACCAGGCCGAGGTTGCCCAGCGCGATGCCACCACCTCGCTGCGGCAGGCCCAGGAGCAGGAAGCGGCGGCGACACAGGCGATCGACACCGATGCCGGCGCCCAGGCAACCGTGAAGGCCCGGCAGGCCGCTCTCGCCATCGCTCAGCGCGCCCTCGACGACACGACCATCCACGCGACCCATGCGGGGCGCGTCGTCGGCCTGACTGTGTCCAGCGGCGAGATGATCATCCCCTCGCAAACGCTCTTCACGCTCGTGAATACCGAGGAATGGTTTACTGTCGCCAATTTCAGGGAAACCGATCTTGCCGTCATCGCACCGGGCGATTGCGTAACGGTCTATTCCATGATCGATCGTGGACATCCGATCAAAGGCATCGTGCAAGGGATCGGCAGTGGCGTGCTGGACACGGACCTGATCAACATTCCCCGCTCGGTCCCCTTTGTCGAAAGGTCGCTGAACTGGGTGCGGGTCGCACAACGCTTTCCCGTTCGCATCGAACTGGAAAATCCTCCCCCGCAGCTCGTGCGGCTGGGGGCAAGCGCGGTCGTCGAGGTGAAACATGGCGCCGCCTGCAGATGAGCCACATCGGACGCCCTTTGCCGAGTTCATCAATCTCCTTCAGCCGCAACCTGGACGGCTCGAATACGCCGCCAGACTTGCGCTGGTCTGCGCCCTGACTGCGCTCCTTGCCGAAATCTACCAGACCCCGGAGCCGGCACTAACGGCCTATATCGCCTTTTTCGTCGTCAAGCCCGATCGGACGGAAAGTGTCGTCCTCAGCATCGTCATGCTCATTGTCATATCGATGGTCATTGCCGTCGTCCTCCTGGCGACAATGATCGTGATCAACGATCCCCTTTCGCGGGTCATCGTCATGACCTTGCTCTCGTTCTGCCTGCTCTTTCTGACAGCCGCCAGTAAGCTGCGTCCCCTCGGCAATACGATTGCTTTGATCGCCATCTACGCACTGGCCCTCGAGGGGAACGCTCCTTTCGGTGAAATCGCAGTTCGAGGATTCCTTTATGCTTGGTTTTTTGTCGGCATGCCGGCCGGGATGTCGATCCTGGTGAACCTTCTACTCGGCCCCTCACCGCGACGTCTCGCGGAACGCGCGCTCGCCCATCGCCTTTCACTGGCAGCCGCCATGCTCCGTGAGCCGGATCAGCGAACACAGCAGGAATTCGACGATGTCATCGATGATGGCACAGGCGAGATCCAGACCTGGCTGAAATTGACCGGCATCGAGAAAACCTCGCCGGCACCGGATATCGCGGCACTTCGCCAAGCGACCGCTTCAGTCGCCTCGCTAATGATGCTCATCAGTGCCCTGCGTCAAGCCACCGATGAGCTATTGCCCGATACAACCCGACAGCATATCGCCGACACTCTTGCCGGCATGGCCGCGATCTTGAAAAAGGGTGGATATCCCGTCGAGATCGCTCCCGTCGAACCGACTGAGGAGGAAGTTCTTTCGTCGGACGGTGCAGCACTTCTCGCGGAGTTCAACGATATCCTGCGCCAGTTCACCTCGGCCGATGCCAGCCCTCAGCAAGCGGGCAAAGCCAAGTCCGGTTTCTTCCTGCCCGATGCCTTCTCCAATCCGGCCTATATCCGCTACGCCCTCAAGACCACCGGGGCGGCCATGTTCTGCTACATCCTGTATTCGCTGCTCGACTGGCAGGGGATACATACATGCCTCATCACCTGCTATATCGTCTCGCTTCATAGCACGGCCGAGACGGTCGAAAAGCTCGGCCTGCGTTTTCTCGGCTGCCTTTTCGGTGCGGCTGTGGGGATCGGCGCCATCGTCTTCCTGATGCCGAGCGTTACATCGATCGGTGTCCTGATGGCCATCATTTTCCTGGCAGCCATCGCATCGGGATGGGTCGCGGTCGGCAGCCCACGCATCTCCTATGCCGGCTTTCAGTTTGCCTTCGCTTTCTTCCTGTGCGTCGTCCAAGGTTCTGCTCCCGCCTTCGATCTGACCATCGCCCGAGACAGAGCCATTGGTATCTTGCTCGGCAATCTGGTTACCTATTTCGCCTTCACCATGTTCTGGCCGGTCAGCATCGCCGACCGGATCGACCCGGCATTCGCCACCGTTCTACGCCGCCTGAGCGCCATGGTCGCCGCAACCAACCAAGCAAGCCGGCGCCTGTTCGCGATCGAGGCGCAAGCCGCGCTGAGTGCGCTCAAGCAGAATATCGACCTCATTCGCTACGAACCCGCCTCGATCCGGCCGGTGAAGACCTGGCTTGCAGCGCGGCACCGTGCCGCTCGCGAGATCGCTGCCTTGCAAGGCCCGCTCCTGTTACAGGCGTCCCATCCGTCGCCTGCAGCCGATGCCCTTCCCTGGAGTGCCGTCACTCAGCGACTCGACCGGCTTGCCGGCGATCTCGAAAATCCGATGGCGGGGGAGACAAGGGTGACGGAAGAAAGCTCGCAAGCGGAGGCTGGGACGAACCGGCTCATGTCGCAAGAAGGGATCGGCGACGTGATTGCCAGGCATCTCGATGAACTTGAAGCAGCCCTCAAGCAACAATCAGGCAAGGAAGAGACGGTGCGCTATGCGGCGGTTTGAGAGGAGTATCGCCGCCCTATCGGCTGTCATCTGGCTCACGGGCTGCGCAACGTCGGCGCTGGACATGGCTCCCGCCCACCCCGATCAGCCGTGGAGGCCAGCCACGACATCATCTGGCGAGATCATTCCCGGCGCAACGGCGCCGACCGGCACATCGACCTATGTTCTTCCGGGAAATGCGGAGCTGGCGAACCTGCCGCCGTCCTATGGCGTCGATAGCGCAAGGACCTATTCCCTGGCGGAGCTCATCGACATCGCGGAATCGGCCAATCCGGCAACACGGATTGCGTGGAACGATGCCCGCAAGGTGGCATTGGCGGCCGGCATCGCTGAGAGTGCCTATCTGCCGAGGATCACGGCGAGTGCCGCCGGTGCCTATCAGGCGAGCAACGGCCAGTCGAGCGCCAGTGTCTCGTCGCTGAACGCCAGCACCAATACCAGCAGCACGGCCTATGGGGCGATCTCCGTTATCTCCCTGCAATGGCTGCTCTTCGATTTCGGTGAGCGGACCGCCGTTCTCGAGGCGGCGAAACAGGCATCCGTGATCTCCAATATCGCCTTTACCGCCGTGCATCAGCAGATCATCCACGATGTCAGCCTGGCCTTCTATGCCCATGCCGCCACGCAGGCACGCGTCGCAACGGCTCAGCAATCTCTTGTGAATGCCAAAGCCGTCGAAGCGGCTGCCGAGGATCGCTACAAGCATGGGATCGGGACCGTCGTCGAGGTGGCCCAGGCCCGGCAAGGTACCGCACAAGCAACTTTGGCGGTGGTTCAGACAACAGGCGCGGCACAGGATGCCTATCTCACCCTGATCTCCGCCTTGGGGATCTCACCCCTGACCAAGGTCAAGATTGCCGATATTTCGGGCCGGCACCTGTCCCCCGATATGACCGCCTCCATCGAGGGCATCATCTCAACCGCTTTGTCCCGCCGGCCGGATATGCTGACGGCCTATGCCGCCCAGAAAGCCAGCCTCGCGAATGTGCGTGCCGCGGAAGCGGAATTCCTGCCGAAGTTCTTTCTCTCGGCGAACGGCGCCTATAGCTCAGAGAATCTCAGCATCACGGCGCTGCCCTCGGTCGGCCAGGAGTCGCCGACGGTCAATCTCTCGGGCAGCCATTTGAGCGGCAGCGTACTTGCCGGCGTCACCTTCCCCCTCTATGACGGTGGCACGCGGTCAGCCGTTCTGGCCCAGGCCAAGGCCGAGGCCGACAATGCTGGCGCGCGGCTGACCCGGGTGCGCGACGAGGCCATCCGCGAAATCGTGCTGGCCGATAATGCGCTTCGGACAAGCCTGTCGGCTTACGGCGCCTCGCAAGCCCTCGCCTCTGCCGCCCAGACGACCTTCGATGCAACCCTGGCGGCCTATCGCAACGGCGTCGGCTCCATCACCGATGCCACGCTGGCGCAGACCCAGCTTCTGCAAGCCCAGAATGCCAGGAGCGATGCCTATAGCACGGCGCTTTCCGCCGCCGCGACCTTGGCCCTCTCCACCGGCGCCCTTGGCAGCGCGCCGGAATAATCGCGGCCGCCCGTCAATCACAGCCGCGTGACCGGTTGGCCTGACACCGCCGGGCCTTAATTTACTGAATAGAGCCGCTTGACTCGAGAAACGATTGAAGTAGTCTGACGTCTGACACCTCTAGACAACCAGCCGCTACGTGAGGCCTCTTGTTAGGAACGATGTCCATCCTGCGGCGTGATGCCTTGCAGCTCGTAGTAACGGGAGCATCTCTCGCTCCTGTGCCCCTCACTTAACGGCCGGATTGAGCGATGCTCTACGAAAGAGACCGGCAACGCGTCGCCGCCGGAGCGCCTGCCCAGATCGAGATCAAAGGCGTCACGAAGCGATACGGTCCGCTCCTGGCCTTGAACGACGTGCACCTGACGATCAATCGCGGCGAACTCTTCTCGCTGGTCGGCAGCTCGGGCTGCGGCAAGACCACCCTGCTGCGGTCGATGGCCGGCTTCGTTCACCCTGATTCGGGACAAATCGTGATCGGCGGACGGGACATGGCGGGGCTCGCCCCCTATGACCGCCCCGTCAACATGATGTTCCAGTCATATGCGCTGTTTCCGCATATGACGGTGGAGGACAACATTGCCTTCGGGCTGCGGCGCGAGGGCCTGAAATCGGCCGAGATAAAGCAGCGGGTCGGCGAAGCGCTCGATCTCATCGAGATGGGGTCCCTTGGCCGCCGCCGGCCGCATCAGCTCTCGGGCGGTCAGCGCCAGCGTGTCGCCCTGGCCCGGGCCGTGGTCAAACGCCCCCAGGTGCTGCTGCTCGACGAACCGCTCTCCGCTCTCGATAAGAAGCTGCGGGAGAATACCCAGTTCGAACTGGTCAATATCCAGGAGCAGCTTGGCATCACCTTCGTCATGGTCACCCATGACCAGGAAGAGGCGATGACCATGTCGACCCGCATCGCCGTGATGTCCGAAGGGCGGATCGTCCAGATCGGCTCGCCCAGCCAGATTTACGAGCGCCCGGCCAATCGCTTCGTCGCTGACTTCGTGGGGACCGTCAATCTCTTCGAAGGTACCATCTGTGCCAGCGGCGACGGTCTGGCGACCGTCAAATGCGATGCCATTCCGGCCCTTCTGCAGGTCCCCAACGACTCCCTGCCCGTCGGCACCACAGCGGCGATCGCCGTCCGGCCCGAGCGCATCAGGATCGAACCGGCGACCGCGCAGCTACAGGCTCAGAACCAGTTCGACGGGAAAGTGATGGGCATTGCCTTCGTTGGCGACCGGCGCCTCTATCATATCGCCGTCGCAGGCGGCACGACGGTCAAGGTGACGCAGGTCAATGCCGCAGCGGATGGTGCGAGCCTGCTGAGCAGGGGCGATGCCGTCCGGATCGGCTGGGAGCCGGCTGCCGGCTTCCTCGTTCAGTCCTGAGGAGCCAGGCCAATGCGGCTCCCGACACCTCGTCTCATCGGCAATGGCAGGGTTTGGGTCATTGCCGCCCTGATGGCCTGGTATATCCTGTTCTTCCTCATCCCCTTTCTGTTCGTTCTGAAGATCTCCGTCGCGGATGTGGCTGACACCATCCCGCCTTATACGCCGCTTTTCACGATCGACGGTCACGCGATCAGCGTCAACATCAGCTTCGACAATTTCGTTCAACTTTTCGCCGATCCCATTGTCATCAAATCCTATCTCGGGTCGCTGCGCACGGCAGCGGTGACGACTGTCCTATGCGTGCTGGTCGGCTATCCGATCGCCTATGCGATCGCGGTCGAAAAGCCAGCGACACGGCCGATTCTCCTGCTGTTGATCACGATCCCTTTCTGGACATCGTTCCTGATCCGCATCTATGCCTGGATTGGCCTCCTCAAGGATAACGGCCTCATCAACAACCTGCTGATCTGGCTTGGCCTGATCGATACGCCCCTGACGATCCTGAACACCTCGATCTCGGTCTATATCGGCATGGTCTATTGCTACCTGCCGTTTTTCATCCTGCCGCTCTATGCCGTGCTGGAAAAAATGGACCTGTCCCTGGTCGAGGCGGCAAGCGATCTCGGCTCGCGGCCGCTGCGAACCTTCTGGAGCATCACCTTCCCTCTCTCGCTGCCTGGCGTGATTGCCGGCGGTCTGCTGGTTTTCGTACCGGCGATCGGCGAATATCTGATCCCCCGCCTGCTGGGCGGTGTGGTCAATCTGATGATCGCACCGGTTCTCTGGGATTCCTTCTTCGTTGCCCGGAACTGGCCAATCGCCGCAGCCGCGACCGTAGCCCTCATTCTCCTTCTGCTGCTGCCCATCGCCTTCGTCGACCGTGCGCGCCGCGTGACCGAGGAGGCTGGCGCGTGATGGAGCGTACCACACTCAGCCGCTGGCTCTTGCGCTCGGTCCTGGCCGCCGCCCTGATCTTCTTCTATGCCCCCATCGCCTCGGTCATTGTCTTCTCGTTCAATGCATCGACCTCGGCGACGGTCTGGGCTGGTTTTTCGCTGCGCTGGTATGGCGAACTCTCCGGCAATCAGGACATTCTCCATGCGGCCCGGTTGTCTCTCCTGATCGCCACCATGAGCGCCACCGGCGCCACCATCCTCGGCACCCTGGTTTCCTATGCGCTGTCGCGGTTCGGACGCTTTCGGAGCCGTCCCCTTCTGGCCGTCATGGCGACCGCGCCGCTGGTCATGCCGGAGATCATCATCGGCGTTTCTATGCTGCTGCTCTTCGTCGGTCTGCAAAGCTGGATCGGATGGCCGGACGGCCGGGGCATCCTGACCATGACTCTCGCTCATATCACCTACACGGCAGCCTATGCCGTGGTCGTGATCCAAGGCCGCCTCGTCAGCCTCGACCGCTCGATCGAAGAAGCGGCACTGGACCTGGGCGCCAAGCCGATCGTCGTCTTCTTTCTCATCACCGTGCCGATGATTGCGCCGGCCATGGTCGCAAGCTGGCTGCTCGGCTTTTCGATCAGCCTCGACAATGTGGTGGTCAGTCAATTCACCTCAGGGCCCGGCTCCACGACCTTGCCGCTCCTGATTTTCTCGCTCGTCCGGCATGGGGTGAAACCGGACATCAATGTGGTCGCGACCCTGTTCGTCGCCGTCGCCATTTTCGTGACGATCGGTCTTTCGCTGGCCCAGAAATGGCGCGGGATGAAACAGGCCGGCAAATCGGAGTAACGCCTCTCGGATTACCACCTGGACGAAACACCTGAATTTCCAAAAACAAACATAACGACAGAAATGGAGGAAGACATGAGGTCAAGAATCATTGCCGCAATGATGGGCATGGGGGCGCTTCTTGCCGCCGGCAGCGCCCTGGCGCAGGAGACGGATTCGGAAAAGGTCCTGAACGTCTATAACTGGGCGGACTATATCGGGCCCGATACCGTCGCCAATTTCTCCAAGAAATACGGCATCCAAGTTCACTACGATAACTTCGGCAGCGACAACGAGTTGATGGCGAAGCTGATGGCCGGCGGCACCGGTTATGACGTGGTGGTGCCCTCCACCATGTTCTACCCGCGCGGCATCCAGGCCGGCCTCTTCGAGAAGCTGGATAAGGAAAAGCTCACGAACTGGAAGAACATGGACGCTTCCGTTCTGAAGTCGATCTCCGACAGCGGAACCGACAAGGATAACCTTTATGCCATGCCCTACATCCAGGGCTATACCAGCTTCATCTACAATGTCGACATGATCAAGAAGCGCATGCCGGATGCGCCCGTCGACAGCCTTCGGATGTTGTTCGATCCGGCCGTCGCCGCGAAGTTCAAGGATTGCGGGATCAACTATGTCGACTCACCGGAAGATGTCGTGCAGCTTGCACTGCTCTATATCGGCAAGAGCCCGAACACCCAGGATCCGGCCGATATCAAGGCCGCCTATGAGGCGATCAGCAAGGTCCGCAACACTGTCCGGACGGTCGATTCCAACAACTATCTGAACGCCCTTGCCAATGGCGATATCTGCATTTCCATCGGCTGGGTGGGGAACGACGTCCAGGCGAACAAGCAGGCTCATGATGCCGGCAAGGACGTTCATCTGCAATTCGCCTTGCCCAAGGAAGGCATTCCCGAATACATCGACAATCTGATGATCATGAAGGATGCCCCGCATCCGAAGAATGCCCTGCTCTTCCTCAACTATATTCTGCAGGCAGACATCACGGCCGACATCATCAACTCGCTCGGCTATCCCATGCCGAATGCGGCGGCGCATAGCCTGATCAAGCCGGAAATCGCCAATAACAAGACGATCTATCCCGACACGGAAACCTTGCAGCGGATCGTTCTGCAGATCCCCCGCACAGCCAAGGCCAATCAGGCCGTGGCAGACGGCTGGGTCCGGTTCAAGGCCGGCGAATAACCATCCTCTCACGATGCCGGGGCCACACCGATGAAAAACGGGGTGGTCCCGGCGGATATCTGAAAAGAGTTTCTTTCGATGACCATCAAACCGACTGAACTGCCTGCCTCTCTCCTGGCCGGCCGCAACGCCCTGGTAACGGGGGGCGCCTCAGGCATCGGCAAAGCGATTTGCAAGGCGTTGGCTGCCGCCGGTGCACGTGTCTGTGTCGCCGATCTCAATGGTGCTGCGGCCCGGACGCTCGCTGCGGAACTGGGAAGCGAGCATATCGCCGCCGAGTGCGATGTAACGAATGCCACCTCGGTTCAACAGGCCGTCGATCAGACATCAGTTCGTTTCGGTACCCTCGATATTCTTTGCGCCAATGCCGGCGTTTCCACCATGAACCGTGTCGCGGATCTGACGGAAGCGGAATGGGATGCCAATCTCGACGTCAATGCCAAGGGGGTCTTCCTCACCAATCAGGCTGCGATCCGCCTTTGGCTCGAGGCCGGCCATCCCGGCATCATCGTGAACACCGCCTCGGTCGGTGGTAAGGCCGGTGCGCCGTTCCTGGCACATTATTGCGCCAGCAAATTCGCCGTCATTGGCTTCACGCAATCCCTGGCAAAGGAAGTCGCGCGCAACGGCATCCGGGTCAATTGTGTTTGCCCCGGTTATGTCCGGACATCGATGCAGGAGCGGGAAATCAAGTGGGAAGGCCATCTGCGCGGCATGTCACCCCAGGCTGTCCTTGATGAATATGTGGCCCTGACACCGATGGGCCGCCTGGAAGAAGCGGAAGATGTCGCCAGGAGCGTCCTGTTCCTGGCAAGCGACCTGGCCGGCTTCATCACGGGTGAAGCGCTCAATGTGAGCGGCGGCGCATACATGGATTGAGAACCGCGCCCAACCGGGTCACGTGCCGGCCGCGTGACCGCCGGGCTACTTACCGTCGGGAAAAATTGAAGGAAAAGATATCGCCGCGATGATAATCGCGCGCATAAACCACAGGCTCGCCCTCATCGGTGAGGCAGGTTTCGGTGATCAGCAGCCAGGGGCCGCGATGGGCCTGTCCGATCACACGACGGATCGCATCCGGCAGCTCGATGGCGGATACCGAGGCGCTCGACATGCGCGGCCGCTTTCCCTGGCGTCCAAGCAACTCGTTGAGCGAGCCGAGGAAATCGGCCTCGGTATAATCGGCCGGCACGCTGTCCCGCCGCACGATCTCGACACAGTAAATCAGCGGGTCGTTCCCCTGCGACCGCACGCGCTCGATGCAGATGACGGGCGTACCGGCCCGGCAGCGCAGAGCCCGAGCGGCGTCTTTGCTGGCGGCTTCCTCGCGAATGGAGATCACGCGGGTCTCGGGCTTGTAGCCGAGCTGCTGCAGCAGGCTGGTGACGCCCTCATAGGCCGTGATGGGACGCTCGACCTGCAAGGCGGCAGCACCGGACAGAAAACGACCCCGGCCATGCTTGGTCCAGATGAGCCCTTCCTGTTCGAGCAACTTCAGTGCTTCACGTAGGGTCGGCCGCGAAATATTGAACAGCGCCGACATTTCCTCTTCGGAAGGGAGCTTGTCGCCCGCCGTCAGCTTCTCGCGCGCAATGAGCTCGATGATCGCGTCACGCGCCCGGCCACCGATTGATTTGTCCTCACGCAGACGGAAAGATCGATTGCTATTCAAGACACTGCTCATCAGACATCAGACAGCCAATCTTTCAGCGCCACCCAGGCAAGTCAAGCTTGAAGCAAGACAGTTACCAAGTTGGAAACGCCTCAGGAAAGCACCCCCCTGCCCTCGCCAAAATCCTCGGAAAGGCGCATGAAACGTGACCCGCAGTCCGATAGCGGCCATCAAATCCATTGACTTCCGGTTCACCGCTTCTATTGTTATCAGACGTCTGACAACAGACAACTGAATTTCTTAACGACAAGAGATGATCAGCATGCTGAATTTCGACGAATCCAGGTTCCTGCGTATCCAGTCGGGCGCCGCCGCACTCGCCGAACCGATCCACGATCTCATCGGCCGGTGCCTTGCCAATGGCGCGGAAAACATCTTTTTCCTGGGCGCCGGCGGTGCCGCCGTCTTAATGCAGCCGGCCGTGCGCCTGTTGCAGAGCCACTCGCGGTTCGCGGTGTATAATAATATGTCCGCCGAATTGATTGTCGAAGACTCGCCCTATCTCGGGTCGAAGTCCATCGTCGTCATTCCCTCGCGCTCCGGCACCACGCGGGAAAGCATCGAGGTCCTGAAATACTGCAAGGCGAAAGGCGCGACCGTGATCACCCTGGTCGCCCATGGCAATACGCCGCTCGGGCAGGACGCGGACCATGCCTTGGTCAATTTCGCCGAAGACGATACGTCGAGCGAATCCTTCTATCTGCAATCGCTGCTGATCGCCCTGTCGCTGATGAAGCATCGCGGCGAATATGACAGCTATGATCGCGCCGTCGCCGAGCTGAAGAAGCTCCCTGCCTTGCTGATCGACGTCAAGAAATCGATGGAAGCGCGGGCCGAGCAGTTTGCCGAGACGATCAAGAACGAGCCCTTCCATATCATCACCGGCGCCGGCTCGACCTGGCCGGAAGCCTTCTATTGGGGCATGTGCATTCTGGAAGAGATGCAATGGATCCGGACGCGTCCTGTCCATGCGTCGGATTTCTTCCACGGCACGCTGGAAATCCTCGAAAAGGGCGTCAGCCTGATCCTGCTCAAGGGCGAGGATGCCACCAGGAGTCTGGTGCAGCGCGTGGAGGACTTCGCTCCCGCCTATACAGACAAAATGACGGTCTTCGATACCCGCGCCTTCGCTCTGCCCGGCATATCCGACGACATCCGCAAGCTGATCTCGCCCATCCTGCTGGCGACGGCATTGGAGCGGGTGAATGCTCATTTGGAGGTTAAGCGGAATCATCCGCTGACGACCCGTCGCTACTACAACAGGGTCGCTTATTAAATCGGATCATTCGTCAGTGGGATCGCACCAGCGATCCCACTGACGAATTGAACAACTCTTTATTCCAACGAATGCCAGGGTATTTCGGCTACCGGCCGGGTTAAGACGACCGCTTTTCCTGCACGATCCGCGCCAGCGGATTCAGGTTGGGTTCCCCGACCTTGACCAAAGTGTTTTGGTCGCGATGCTGAAAAGGCGCATCCCGGCCTTTCACGATCAGGGTCGTGTCCAAGAGATAGCTCCACGACCCGTCGTCATGGAAATCGACCTCGATCTGATAGGAATTGGTCCGGAAGGCCTGCTCCAGGAACGTTGTCGAGCAGATGCCATATTCCGTTTGCCCGCGTTCCGCCTTTAGAACCAGTTTGGTCGCATTAGGCTCCGCATGCCCGGCGGCGATGGCAACTTGCCCGCGCGGGATTGCCACGGTCTGGAGGACAAGACCGGTGGCCGGCTCCCAAAGCCAATAGCCGACCTGGTCATGGAAGGTGATATCCTCTTCCCGCGTATTGATATGGACGTGATAGCGCAATCCGTAGAAGAGCTGCGGCCCGTTCGCTTGTGAATCGATCGGCTGCATCTCAATGCGCTCATAATACTCGCGCCGCTCCGGGCCATCGGCCTTCGGATTGACGTCGACGCCTCGCTGCCCTTCCCATATCCCCGCGAGCCGACGCAACGGCCCCAGATTGGCAAGCGTATCGGATGCGGCATTGTCAGGTTCGGTAAAGATGTCGTCGGGAATATCCAAGTTACTCTCCCCTAGTGTTTCTGGCGCGATCACCGCTGCTGATTGAGCTCTTCACCCTATCGATCCGGCAATCGGGAACTTGCCACAACAGAATAAGGCTCATATCGATTACCATAGTGCGGCTCGATTACCATAGTGCGGCCCCACCCTGAAAGCGCGGGAGAATGACGTTTCCTTGTATGGCCTGGTCGTGCGCCATGGCTTGCGACGACCGGAAGCCCCAGGCAATTCCAAGGCCTGCGATCATATACCATATGCCCCATAACACACTGAAATATCTACACAATCAAAAAAAACAGTCCGACACCGGGTATAGTGATCGACCGCGACCCGGATGTGGGCCTGAGCGAGCGACATCATTGCTCGATTTCTCACAGAACATCGCCTGTCCTGCATTGGGCTCAGGTATACAGTCAAGACAGCGACACAACGAGGCCCTCGCAGGCGCGGTGCGATGCATTGCGGCAAATCGGCCCTGACGCTCCTGGCGCAGCCCTGATGCCGACAAGGGATATGTCGTTATCGGTCGTGATTTCCGGTGGCGGATCGGCGGACCGAGATTACTGGACCGATCCAAGCCCGCAAGCCAATCTTGCGATTTGAAAACGTGCTGATATGTGGCACTAAGGGCGCCTCAAGGTTGAGTCTCCCGGGGTAGTCCGGTGCTGCCCCAGGCCGCAGGAGGATCATGTCCGTGACGCGAAAGGGTGTCACACTCAAGGATGTCGCGGCGGCGGCCAATGTATCGCGCGCGACGGCGGCGCGGGCGCTCAATAGTTACGGCTATGTCGGGGATGAGACAGCGGTCCGCGTGCTCGAAGCGGCCGATTCACTCGGCTATCGGGCCAATCGCGTCGCACAGGCTTTGCGTCGAGGCCAATTGCCGCTCGTTGGCTATGTGCCGGGCGACATTCAGAATCCCTTCTTCGCGCGGATCGCCCACGACCTCGAGGTCGAGTTGCGCAAACAGCGTCACAATCTTCTCATCGCCAGCAGCGAAGAAGATGTCGAGCAGGAAAAAGAGCTGCTGGAAAGTCTTCGCTCCCTCAGCGTCCGTGGCTTTATCCTCGCCCCCACTTCCGCAACCGACAATCAGCATATCGTCAAACTGGCCCGCGACGGCGCGCCCATCGTCCTGATCGACCGCGTCGCGGAGAATGTGCGGTGCGACAGCGTCGTCGTCGATAATGAAGGCGGTGTGCGGGAAAGCGTGGATTACCTCGTCGCCAATGGGCATCGCCGCATCGCCCTGCTGCGGGATGAATCCCGGATCTTCACGGCACAGGAGCGTCTCGCCGGGTATCAGAATGCGCTGAAAGCGCATGACATCGAGCTCGATGAGTCGTTGATCGGCATCTCGCATTCGACGGTCGAACATGCGATCGAAGCCACGATCCGCCTGTTCAGCCGCCGCGACCGCCCCACGGCTCTCTTCACCGTGGACAGCCTGATGACACAAGGGGCGCTGCTTGCCTTGCGGTCGATGGGCCTGTCGATCCCGCATGACGTGTCGCTGGTGGGTTTCGATGATTTCAATCTCGCCACGTTTACCGATCCGCAGATCACCGTCGTTGCCCAACCGATCGCGGAGATCGGGCCGCTGGCGGCAAAATTGCTGCTCGACCGCCTCGCCGGTAAGAAAGGCGCGCCACGGCATACGCGGTTTCCGACGCGGCTGATTGTTCGTGGGTCGGTTGCGCGCCCCAAAAAGCGTTAACCGATCGAGCGCTCATCCGTCACCAGACCGCCGTCTTCGCGCACCCCGAATCGTCCTTGCCAAGCGCCCCAGTTCATGGCTAACCTGCCACATGAGATCGATCTCACATTCTCTCTTAATTCGATGTGAGATCGATCTCACAAACGCCGATGGCACAAGACGGCGGACCAAGCCAAGCGCCCATCTGGACATCTGCTCGGGCGCGCATTTGAGAAATGAGGAAAGACTGCATGCTCAACTTCGACAAGAACCGCTTCGTGAAAATTCAAAGCGGGGCTGTCTCCATCGCAGGAGACGTGCGTGCGCTCATGCGCAAGCTGCTGTCGGAGGGCATGGAGCGGCTGTACTTCATGGGAACCGGCGGCGTTCAGCTCCTGACGCTGCCTGCCATCGAATTGGCACAGCGCCACTCGACTTTTCCGGTCAGTGCGCAATACCCGGCCCAGGTCGTGCTTGATCCACCGCCGGGTCTCGACAGCAGAGCAGTGGTGGTCCTCCCCTCCCTGTCGGGTACGACGAAAGAGAGCGTCCATCTTCTCTCCTTCCTGAAACAGCGCGGCGTCCGGACCATTTCCCTGACGGGGCATAAGGATACGCCGCTGGCGCGCGATGCCGATTACAACTTCACCAACTTCGCCGAGGACGATACATCGTCCGAATCGTTCTATCTGCAGACCCTGCTGATTGTCTTGGCATTGCTCGCCGAACGCGGCGAATATGGCGACTTCGACAGCATCGTCGCGGAGCTGCAGCGCCTGCCGAAATTGCTCGTCGATGCCAAGGTGGCCTATGAATCCACGGCCGCCGATCTTGCCGCGACGATCAAGGACGAAACCTATCATATTTTCACCGGCGCCGGTTCGGTCTGGCCGGAGGCCTATTACTACGGCATGTGCATCCTCGAAGAGATGCAATGGATCCGGACGCGGCCTGTCCATGCGGCGGATTTCTTCCATGGCACGCTGGAACTGGTCGAACCGAATGTCAGCGTCTTCGTGTTCAAGGGTGAGGATGTTCTGCGTCCGCTCGCCGATCGCGTCGAAAACTTCGCCAAGCGCTATTCGGATCGCGTCCGGATTCTGGACGCCGCCACCGTCAAGCTCCCCGGCATTTCAGCTCAGGTGCGCAGCCTGATCTCGCCTGTTCTGCTTGCCACCCTCTTGGAACGCCTCAGCGCTCATCTCGAGGTACTGCGTAATCACCCCTTGACGACGCGCCGCTATTACAAACGCGTTGAGTACTAAAACGATCTATCCTGGAAGGAGATGCTTATGAAACGTTCATTGCATGTCGTCGCGGCCACGGTGGCCGCCGTATCGGCGCTGGGTCTCGCGGCCGGCAAAAGCTATAGCGCCGGCAAGCCTGTGGAGGCCGATCCGGCCGCGAAAGTCGACTATAGCGGTACATTGTCCGTCTTGACCAAGTTCGGATTGCAGCAGCTATCTCCCTATTTCGTCGATCTCGCCAAGGAATATGAAAAGCTTCATCCCGGCGTGAAGGTGGAGCTCATCCAGGAAAGTGATGACAGCGTCAAGGGCAAGACCAAGACGCTGGTCGCCTCGAACTCGCTGACCGATGTCTATTTCTCCTGGACGGGAAGCTGGGGCGGCAATTTCGTTCGCGGCAACCGCGCGGTCGATCTCAGCAAGGTGATCGGCCCGGAGACGGAATGGGGCAAGACGCTGGTTCCCGCCGCCGTGCAGGCCTTCCAGTACAAAGATAAATATTTTGGCATCCCGCTTTACCTCGATGCCAAGTTCATGGGCTACAACAAGCAGATCTTCTCGAAGCTCGGCCTCAGCGCCCCGACCAGCTTCGAGCAACTGCTCTCGGATTGCGACACCATCCGCAAGGCCGGCATCACGCCGATCTCCCTCGGCAACAAGGAAGCCTGGCCGGTCGTCCATTATGTCGGCCAGCTCCTTGCCTTTAACGTGCCGCGTGCGGCGCTGGAACGCGACTTCGAGCCGAAGACGGCGAAATACAACGATCCCGGCTATGTCGCTGCGCTGAAGCAGTTCAAGGAACTGGCGGATCGCTGCACCGACGGTGCGACGATGAACGGCGTTTCCTATGCCTCCGCCCTCCAGGCCTTCAGCAACGCCAAGTCCGCGATGTATTACCAGGAGATCATCGAGTTTGATCAGAGCGCGGCGCCGGATTCAGCACTGAAACAGGCCGATTTCGGTTTCTTCGTCTTGCCGGTGCCGGAAGGCGCCAAGGGCGATCCGAAAGCCGTCGAAGGTGCGCCCGAGGGCTATATGATCAACACGGCGTCAAAGAACATTCCGCTGGCGATCGACTTCATGAAGTTCGTGACCTCGAAGGAACATGGGCAAGTTCTCTCCGCGCCCCCCTATGGACAGCCCAGCGCGACGATCGGCGGCGCCTCGGAAAAGACGATGACCCCGTCGGTCGTCGAAGGTCTCCAGGAACTCAAATCGGCATCCTACCTGATGCCGTGGCTGGATACCGCGAATTCGCCGCGTGTCGCCGCTGCCTGGCTGTCCAGCCTTCAGGCCTTGGCGGACGGATCCATGACGCCTGAAAAGGTCATGGATCAGGTCAAGGAAGCCGCTGCCGCCGACGCGAAAAAATAACGCAGATGGCGGTTACAGAGGTCAAGAGCGGCGCCGTCACTGACGGCGCCGCAAACCGAC
The DNA here is from genome assembly GCA_964406155.1 of uncultured Rhodospirillaceae bacterium. GTDB lineage: Bacteria > Pseudomonadota > Alphaproteobacteria > Dongiales > Dongiaceae > Dongia_B. Next base: position 53,652 of record CAYOQR010000027.1, read on the forward strand.
GGGGCGCTGGCCGGTCTCCCGGAGCCCGGCTGCGCATCTTCCTGTCCTTTCGCTGGATTGCCGTCGCGGTGATCCTGATCGGCTGGTTTGTCTATTATCCCATCGTCGACAATTTCATTGTCAGCACGACCGATCAGGACATCTTCACGGGCGAAGTCACCAATGTCGGACTGGCGAATTACGACCGGCTTTTAAACGATCCGGTCGTCTGGACATCCCTCTGGAACAACTGCCTCTACGCTATTATCTCTGTCGCCTTCCAGGTCTTCGGCGCCTTCCTGCTGGCGGCGATGATCGAGGGACTGCGCTCGGAACGTTGGCGCCGCTTCTGGCGTGCTATCTATTTCGTGCCGTCGGCCATCTCGATCACGGTCACGGGTCTGCTTTTCTACTTCATCTATCAACCCGATATCGGCCTCTTGGATGCGGCACTGCAGGCGGTCGGCCTCAATGGGCTGGTGAAGCCCTGGCTTGGCGATGCGACGACGGCGATCTATGCCATCATCGCGATGAGCCAATGGCAAGGTTTCGGTTATTCGACCCTCCTCTTCGCCGTCGCGATGCAGAAAATCCCGCGCGAGCTATATGATGCCGCCATCATCGATGGCGCGGGCCCGCTGCGGCGCCTCTGGAGCGTCACCTTTCCCCTGATCCGTGAAATGACCGGCCTCATGGTCATCATCACCGTCACCGGTGCCTTTCAGGTCTTCAACGAGGTCATGGTCATGACCGCCGGCGGTCCCAATAACAGCAGCCAGGTGCTGGGGACGTGGCTCTACCAGCAAGGCTTCATCGAGAACAATTTCGGCTACGGAGCGGCGATCGCCGCCGTCATCTTTGCGGTGACCATGGTGACCGGCGCCGCGCAGCTGATCTATACGAGACGCCGGAGGGTGCAGTTTTGACACAGGCGGTTCCTTCTCGGCGCTCCCACCGGGAACGCTCTCACCGCGGACGCGCCCGTCAAGCGAATATCTGGGCAGTCATCGCCAGGACGTTCTTATACGCCTTCCTCATCTGCCTCGGCGTTGTCGTCATCTATCCGCTCCTTTGGATGGCGCTGAACGGCTTCAAGAACAATGCCCAGATCTTCGGCAATCCCTTCGCCCTGCCGATCGGCTGGTCCTGGACCAATTATGTCCAGGCCTGGAACCAGGGCGTGCGCGATTACGTGACCGTCAGCATCCTGGTGACCGTCGTCTCCGGTCTCTGTACCGTCCTCGTCAGCGCCTGGACCGCCTTCGGCTTGACCCGGACGAAGATGCCGGGGAAGCCACTGGTTGTCGGCTTCGTCCTGGGCGGGCTCATGCTCAGCCCCACCGTGGCGGTTATCCCGCTCGTCAAGATGATGCAGGCCCTCGGGCTCTATAATACCTACTGGGCGCTGATCATCCTCTATACCGCCTTCCGAGTTCCCTTCAGCACCTTCCTGATCCGGGCTTATATGCTCGATTTGTCGAAGGAACTTGACGAGGCCGCGACGATGGACGGTGCCAGCGAAGGCCAGATCTTCTGGCGCATCACTCTGCCGCTCTGCCGCCCCATCATCGTGTCCTGCATCATTCTTCATGTCCTCTTCGCCTGGAACGAATATCTGTTCGCCATGATCTTCTCCAGCGGGCCGGGCGTGCAGACCTTGCCGGTCGGCCTCACCTCGATCATGGCGAAGCACGGCACGAATTACGCCGAAGTCTTCGCGGCGATGACGATCTCGGCCCTGCCTATCGTGATCGTGTTCTTTGCCGCGCAGCGCTACTTCATTCGCGGCCTGTCCGACGGCATCGGCAAATAGCAGCTATCTCGAAAGGAGATTCCATGCGTCAGCTTGCGTCCAGCCAGTTGATCGGCGCCAACTTCTGCTTCCAGCACTTTCCCTTTGAAAAGGTCGCCGAGGCGCTTCAAGGTTTCGGCCTGCGGGAAATCGAGTTGTGGGGAATCGCCCAGCATCTCGATCTCTTCCATGCGACCGATGCGCGGGTCGAGCATGTCCGTCGCGTGCTCGCGGATCATGGCCTTTCCACCTGGTGCCTCACCCCGGAGCAGGTCCTCTACCCCATCAATATCGCGTCTGGGGATCCTGAGTTGCGGCAAGCCAGCATCGAGCGTTTCTGCCGTGCCGCCGATATCTGTGCCGCGCTGGGGGCACGATATCTGTTCCTGACCTCCGGCCGGGGTTACGAAACCGAGGCACCGGAAGCGGCCTGGGACCGCGCGGTTGATGCCCTCGGCAGGATTGCCGGGCACGCCCGCCGCAACGGCATCCGCTGCCTGCTCGAACCGCTGCAGCGGGTCGAAACGAATGTCCTCCTGGATGCGACCGGCATGCGCCGCATGCTGGACGAAATCGGCGCCGACAATTTCGACGTGGTGCTGGACACCGTGGCCATGGCAAGTGCAGGCGATACGGTAGCGGACTATTTCCGGTTATTCGGACCCCGCGTGGCACATGTCCAGCTTGTCGACGGCAACCCGGCCGGTCATCTGGTCTGGGGGGATGGCAATCTGCCGCTCGGCCGCTATGTCAGTGACCTCGCTGAGGCCGGATACACCGGCAAGATCACCTTCGAGCCCTTTGGCAACGGCTCCTATGCCCTTGACCCGATTGCGGCCTGGAAGCGCAACCTGGCCGCGATCGAACCTTATCTGAATCGTACGGCGGAAATCGAATGACACGCCTCTCGTCACCCAAACTGGTCGCCATCGGCGATAATTGTCTCGACGTCTATCTGAACAAGGATCTGATGACGGTCGGCGGTAACGCCCTCAACGTCGCCGTGCAATGGCACCGCAACGGCTGGGCGGCCAGATATTTTGGCGCGGTCGGCGACGATCCGGAAGCAGAGGTCATGCTGGCGGAGATTGAAACCGCCGGCTTGTCGCGGCAGGATGTCGAGCGCCTTCCCGGCGAGACGGCTGTCACCCTGTTGCGGGATGAATTCGGTGACCGGAAATTCCTGCTGGAATCCTTCGGCGTCGGCGAGAACTACATGCCATCGCCGGAGCTGTACCAGGCCGCCATCGCTGCCGACTGGGTACATCTCGGCACCAATGCCAACAAGGATCTGGTGCGTCGTCTCGTGACGGAGCAGGTCCCTTTCAGCGTCGATGTCTCAACGGCGCATCTGGCGCTGCCGCTGGATGGAGTGCCCTTGGTCTTCGCCTCCGGACCTGAGGACGCAAGCGAGCCGGTCGCGCCGTTCTTGGATGCCTTCAGGAAGGCCGGCGCCCGGCAGGTGGTCCTGACTTGCGGCAGCCGAGGCGCTTTCTTCAGCGATGGCAACCGCCTGCTGCAGACGCCAGCCACCCCGATCGACGTGGTCGATACCTGCGGCGCCGGCGACAGTTTCATCGCCTCGTTCCTGGCCGCCTCCGTCTGCGAGGGCCTAGAGATCGAGGTATCCTTGCGCAAGGCCGCCGCTGCCGCGGCCCAGACATGCCTGCATCTCGGCGGGTTCCCCCAGCAGTCACGCCGGATTCCGGCCTGGCTGCTGAAGAAATACGAGAGTCTGATCGCGCCGATGGAAGGAAGCCGCGCATGACCACGCTTCGTTTGCGGCAGCCGGCGGTCGCCGCCCCGGCCGATCGTTCCTTCTGGTTGCAGGATGTCGGTGCATCGGCGGCGACGCCCCCCCTGGAAGGCACGAGCTGCGCCGATATCGCCATTGTAGGTGGCGGCTTCACCGGCCTCTGGACGGCTTTACGCATCCGCGACCTCGCGCCCGAGATGCGCGTGGTCATCCTGGAAGCCGATCTCTGCGGCTCCGGCGCCTCAGGCCGCAATGGCGGTCAGGTTCATTCCTGGTTCGCCGAGCTGGACCAGATCAGCGCCGTGGTCGGCGTGGATGAAGGCCGTCAGCTCTGCGCCGAAACGGTGGATACCATCGCCGAGCTCGAGCAGCTCCAGCGAAACGGCATCATCGATATGGACCTGCGGCTGGATGGCTGGCTGTGGACGGCCAGTTCGGTTGCCCAGGAAGGCGCCTGGGACCGGGCGGTCAAGATGACCGACGACGCCGGTGCAAGCCGTTTCCGCGCCCTGACCGCCGGGGAGATCGAGGCCCGTACCGGGTCATCCGTCTCTTATGCCGGCGTCATTGAGCCGAATGCCGGCACCGTCCAACCTGCCAAGCTCGCCATCGGCCTGCGCGATCTCGCCCTCTCCCGTGGTATTGTCATTTACGAGAAAAGCCCGGTCATCGATATTGTGCCAGGGAAGATCTGCACCTTGCGCACTGCACACGGTGCTTTGCAGGCAGAGAAAATCGTCCTGGCGGCGAATGCTTGGCTCTCCGCCCTGCCCGAGTTGCGGCGCCATCTCTACGTCGTCGCCAGCCAGGTCATCGCCACCGCCGAGATACCGGAAATGCTCGACCGCATCGGCTGGCGCGATGGCGCATCGATCTGCGATTCGCAAAACCATGTCCTCTACTACCAGCGTACACCGAAGGGTCGTGTCATCTTCGGACGAGGTGGTGGGGAGGTCGCCTATCGGGGCGATTTCGGCGCGAGCTTCAACCGTAGCCCCACACATGGTCGCCACAACATGCGAGAGCTGCGAAGGGTCTATCCGACCTTGCGGGACGCGCCGGTCGAATATGATTGGGCCGGCCCGATCGACTGCACGCCGGAACATGTGCCCGTCTTCGATCATCTGCGGGAGTACCCCAATATCTTCTACGGCATGGGGTTCAACGGAACCGGTATCGCCCAGACACCTATCGCCGGCCGGATCCTGGCAAGCCTGGTCCTGGAGCGGAAGGACCGGTGGAGCTCCAGCGGCTTGGTCGGTGCCCACAAACGCCTCACCTTGCCGCCGGAGCCTTTCCGCTATGTTGGTGCCCGGCTTGTGCGCGCCGCCATCCGGCGCAGGAACGATCTGGAAATTCACAACCGGCAGGCGGATGCCCTTACCCGGTGGCTTTCGAACCTGAAGCCCGGCAAGCATCCGGAATAGATACGATGTACATGCTGCAATCGTCGCGCAAGCAGGAACAAGTCAGGGGAGCCGTCATGGCCGATCTCACCATTCATCAAGTCCGCAAGTCATTCAGCGGCCTGACCATTCTTCACGGCATCGATCTCGAGATCAAATCGGGTGAGTTCATTGTCTTTGTCGGCCCCTCTGGCTGCGGAAAATCGACGCTCCTGCGACTGATCGCCGGCCTTGAGGAGATCACTGAGGGTGAAATCAGCATCGCTGGTGAGGTGGTGAACGACATTCCACCCTCCAAGCGCGGTATTGCCATGGTGTTCCAGTCATATGCGCTCTACCCGCATATGACCGTCTACGACAACATGGCCTTCGGCATGAAGATCGCCCGCGAAAGCAAGGCCGAAATCGACCGGCGGGTCCGTCAGGCCGCCGAGATCCTGCAACTGACGAAGTATCTCGACCGCCTGCCCAAGGCACTGTCGGGCGGCCAGCGCCAACGTGTCGCCATCGGCCGGGCGATCGTGCGCAATCCCAAGGTCTTCCTGTTCGATGAGCCGCTGTCGAATCTCGACGCTGCCCTTCGGGTCGCAACCCGCATCGAGATCGCCCGGCTCAAGGAGGCCATGCCGAATACGACGATGATCTATGTCACCCACGATCAGGTCGAGGCGATGACATTGGCCGACCGCATCGTCGTCCTGAAGGATGGCCGCATCGAACAAGTCGGCACGCCGATGGAACTCTATAAGAGGCCAGCCAATCTCTTCGTCGCGCAATTCATCGGCTCTCCTGCCATGAACATCCTGCCGGCGACGATCGAAAAAACCGGCGCATCGACAGCCGTCAAACTGAATGGCGGTAAGGTCACCCCGGTACCGGTCAAGACATCGGCAGCGGCAATCGGCACGAAGGTCAGTTTCGGTGTCAGGCCGGAAGACCTGCAAATCGTTTCGGACACAGGCGGCGATGCCCTGTTCGAGGGAAAGCCTCATTTCGTCGAGCAGCTCGGCGAAGTTCAGCTCGTTTATGTGGATCTCGGCTGGGGCGATCAGCCGCTCGTCGCCAAAGTGCCGGGCAGTCTGGACATCAAGCGGGATGCCGTCCTGCGGCTCGCGGCCGATCCTGAGAAACTCTATGTCTTTGACGACAGCGGCCGTTCTTTAGCTGATCAGGCAAGTTCGTAAACAAGAAAGAGCCGAGGAACGCTCAATAGATAAGGCCTTAGACCGCTCTTTCAGGAAAGGCATCCAGGAAGCCCCTTGCCCTTGATGCGGGATACTTAGGCGCGTCACTTGTTTTTCTCTGTCGCGTTCCATGCGGACAGCTCGTTCATGAGAAAGTCGGTAAGCTCTCGCGGGTCCGTCGTCGCTGGAACAGGCTTGCGATGCCGCCATGCCTCGATCGCAGCTTCGAGCTCATCAAGCGTTTCTGCAGTCTCAATCAACCCCCGCTCCTTGAAGGCACTGGTAATTTCCTCCTGGTGATCGTCATAGTGCTCGCCTAGGGTGAACCGTCTCGGCATAGCGATAACGCGGCACCCATTTCTCAGCGCTGTAATCAAAGAACCGGTGCCGCCATGCGACACGACGAAATCTGCCTTTGCGAGGATGGCTTGAACGTCACTGAACGAAAGCGTCTCATGAACCTCAACATCTCCAGGCAAGTCTGGAACCGAGACGCCTTCGCCCGTCTGAAGGATAACGCGCTCGGGAAGCCGGCCGCTCGCTTTGAGGGCTAAAATCACATTGACGAGCCTCGGAAAGGGTAAGGTCGCGCCGACCGTCGCGAAGAGCAGCGGCTCTTTCTCTCCGATCGGATCGTCAACGATTTTGAGGGGGTCGAAGACATAGGCGTCCGGCCACTGCTTCCCAATTTTCCCGGATTGAACAATGATCCGATCGGCAAAGCGGCGTGTCACAGTGGCAAATTTCGAGGGCGCATTGAAGCGGGCAAACGAGTCGATCAAGATTACCTTGGAACCCGTCACCTTTCCGGCCAGCGCAACCCAGAACATCGCGCCAGCCCCGGTCGTAATAATGACATCTGGCCGGCGCTTCAGAATAATTGCGATCGACTTATAAAGATTAGACAGGGCCGATCTGACGAATGTGAAAGGCTTGCCAAGCTTGATCTGCCCGACGGCATAGTGGTCGACGAAATCGACAACGTGCTGCCCTGTGAGACTTCGGCCTAGTGCCGTTTCTTCGGTGACGAAGCTATAGTCATAGCTGGACCATACCTTCTCGAGATCGAGAAGCTGTCGGACATGCCCACCTCCGGATCCTGCCAGCATCACACGCATGTTTATCCCACTTTCAACCGCTTGTTCTTTTCCGCACTGACCAGACTATACGTCACGTCTTGTTTCGGCTGATGCTTAGATCAGGCGACCTTCCGCCCAACCGGGGTCCCGGCCCTGGCCGCGCCCCGGCAGATGCCGTAAAGGCCCATGCCCCTTCCCCACCTCCGCTGGATTATGGGCGTTCCACAGGCCGCCTGATGGATGCCGCAGCCTATCACACCTTCGCTCTCAATATCGCCCGCTGGACCGAGGCTGCCCCGAGGCTTCAATACACATATAAGAATATAAACCCAATAAAATGTCTGCAATCGCCCGCTCCACCCTGAAGTAAATTTAGTAAATCTCTGTTTGGAATATGAACTTCATTGATCCAGCCCTTTCTCCCTGCTTGGTGATCTTCTAGTCTGCGCTGGGGATGCCGTTCGGGGATGCTGTTTTGGCTCAGATAGAAAATGCGTCCGAGGTCAGGTTCATATGTGCGGAATAGCCGGTTTTTTGGGCAGGGCCTCCGTTGCCGATGCGACTGGCGCAGTTCGGAGAATGGTGGCGCGCTTGCGGCATCGAGGTCCGGATCATCAAGCGGTTGAACCACTGGAAGTCTCGGAGGATCTCGTCCTGGCTTTGGGCCACACGCGGCTTGCGATCATCGATGCCGCCGGCGGCAATCAGCCCTTCTACAGCAGCGACGGGCGGTATGCGCTCGTATACAATGGTGAGATATACAATTACCTGGAGCTTAGGGACGAGCTACAAGCGCTTGGTGTCGTTTTTCACACGCGCTCGGACACCGAAGTGCTCCTCCAAGCATGCATTACCTGGGGTCCTAAAGCCCTGGCACGTTTTCGCGGCATGTTCGCGTTTGCGCTCTGGGACCATCAAGACCGGAGCCTTCTCCTCGCGCGCGATCATTTTGGTGAGAAACCCCTCTTTTATCACCTAGGCTCCGACGGCCTCAGTTTCGCCTCCGAACTCGGCGCGTTGCTTGCCAACCCTCTCATAAACGCAACGCTCGATTCAGACGCTCTCGCGGACTATCTGATTTTCAAATACGCACCTGGCACAGGAAGCCTCGTCAGGAACGTCAAGCAGATACGCCCTGGTAACTATGCGGTCTATGCGAACGGCAGCTTGACCGAATCCGCCTATTATCGGCCGCCCGCTCATTCTCCATCCGACAGCACCGCCAAGAGCGAAGCGGATTTAATCGAGGCATTCAGAGCGAAGCTGACCGAGTCCGTCCGATTGCGAATGCGGTCGGATGTCGAGGTCGGATCCTATCTCTCCGGGGGCATCGATTCATCTGCAATCGTTTCTTTGATGAGCAAGGAAACGCACCGCAAGGTGAAAACTTTTTCGGTCGGGTTCAAGGACGCAGCCTACGACGAACTCTGGGCCGCACGTATGATGGCCAAGCATATCGATACCGACCATCACGAAGTTGTCGTCGAACCTCATCACTATATTGACTATTTTGCGCGCGCGACCTGGCACCGCGGCGCGCCATTATCTGAATTGGCCGATATCCCCCTCTTCTGTCTCGGACGATTGGCGTCTCAATCGGTCAAGGTGGTCTTGAGCGGCGAGGGGTCCGATGAACTGCTGGCCGGCTACCCCAAACATTGGGGTGAACGATATGTTGGCCGATATCATCGCATCGCTCCTCGGGCTGTCGATACCCTGAATGCAAAGATCGGGCGACGGCTGGCACCGGGCAATCACCGCGTGGAAAGCCTTGCCCGCGCACTTACCGAACGAGACTTCGTGGACCGCCAGGCGGCATGGTTCGGCTCTGTCTCAAGGGCGGATTTCAAGCAGATTGCGCCACAACTCATCCGATCGGCAGGTCAAGACATAATTTGGCCGGATGACCCGGGTGCGCGGGTCAGCTCTCTATCTCGAGTTCTTCTTTTCGACCAAATGGTATGGCTTCCAGGCACCCTCCTTCCCCGCGGAGATCGCATGGCAATGGCCTGGGCCGTCGAAGGACGCGTGCCGTTCCTGGATCCGGAACTTGCGGCCTTTATTGCGCGGTTACCGGACAACATGCTCTTGCGTGGCCGCACCGGCAAATGGATTCTACGGCGCGCAATGGATCCGTTCATTCCTTCGGCGATCATCGATCGACCCAAACACGGCTTTCGGGTCCCGTTCGCCGATTGGCTGAGGAGCGATTTGCGCGAATTCGTCCACGACAATTTGCTCAGCCCTTCGACGCATTCTCGATCCTTGGTCGATCAGCAGAGAATCAACGCGATGTTGTTGGAACATGATTGCGGCAAGCGTGACCGCGCCCGTGAAATCTGGTCGCTTCTGTCGCTGGAAATATTCCTGCAGCAACTCGATACAGCATTCGAACCGGCCTGATTGTCTCCCACGGTCGCACGCCCTTCACCATCTGCCGTATGCTGAGCAGCCTCCCTGAGCGATGATCTAAAGAGTCGGGCTTAGGGACCTAAAGGTCATCTTAAAGCCGCCTTGGATTGCTGTTTGACATTGTGAAGTAGGTTCGGGGTTAGGGGCCGATCGGCGAGACGCCCTAGGCTTCGTCAGGCGAGCGCTTGAAGTAGTAGCACCCGCACAGGCTCGCACCGTAAAATACTGTCTAAGAGAGATCACCTCAGCACGCAGATTGGGGGAATGCTATGGGTGCCCATGACGAGCTAGATGAGATTGTTGAGGAATTTGACATGTACGTCGATTCGCAACTAGCGCTGAATGCCCCCCCGAACTGGAAGAAACTGACACCCTGTATCACTTTACAGACGTAGCGGGATTGGTTGGCATTCTCACAAGCCGTAATTTGTGGTTTACCGAGCGAATTCACCTTAATGATCCGAGCGAATTGCAAATGGGCTTCGATCTAGCCCAGGAGCTTCTGCGGAATGACGACCCAGTAGATCCCTCCATCTTCTGGCATCTCAATATGCGAGAGGGGCTGACTCATACCTTGTCGGCGCTCGGCATTTACAGTGCCAGCTTCAGCCTGAACCCCGAGAGCCTCTACCAATGGCGCTGTTATGCTGACGATGGACGCGGCGTTGCTATCGGCTTTTCTCCTAGCCTCTTCGAGCCCAGTTTCGACGAAACAGGTACACCGATTTACGATGATATTAGAGGATACAGGGTCAACTACGACAGCAAGGAACTGTTCGACCAGTTAACAAGGGCCACGTCCTATGTCAGGGACATCTACTCTCGAGCATCGGCGCGATTGCGGGAGCCCTATAGCGACGTGAGAGACGCTGGTGATTGGGCGGCAAAGCCCGATATCGAGAAAAAGTATGCATACTTCGTGCTCTTCTCCAGCATGCTGTTCAAACACAGGGCTTATAGCGAGGAGCAGGAGTACCGAATGGTGATTGCAGATGATCATCGCAAGTTGGCACAACTGTTAACCAGATCACAGAGGCTTTTAGGTCTCAAGGCATGGCGCTTCCGAACATCGTCAGAAGCGGCATCCCCTACCGATCGACCCGCAGCTAGGGGGTAACCTACAGTGCATTGGGGACGCGGTCTTTTCCGACTTTGGATCGTTTTATCGGTGCTTTGGGTCTTTGGTGCTGGGGTTTTCGGGGTGTCAGTCCTGAAGCGGACTATGGATGAGCAGCGGACAGCAGCGGTTGAGCAGGAGAGGCAGGGCCGATGGGCGAAGCTCTATGCAACCGCGTGCCCGGACAGTAAGTTTGTTGGTGCGCCAGCAGCGCAGCTCCTTTGCCAATTACAAATCGCCCCTCCTCCGGGCGAGCAGGCCATTGATGCCTGCATCAGTGTGACCTTTCCTTTGGACACCGCACTCTGGGTGGTCGCGGTGATGTTCTTTGTGCCCCTTTCTGTGCTTGGTATCGGGGCGTCGTTAGGGTGGGCTATTAGGGGCTTTAGGCCGGGTTGACGCTGCGCCTTGGGATTTCCCAAACTATTTGTCACTCATTTCCCAAACCAAGTGGCGCGCTACACGAGCCCCGACTAATTGGGAAGGGACGGATCATAATATCTCCCCACTTGACAATCATCGCCGCCGCAATTACCGTTTTACGCATTCCCCTATATCGGTATAGCTCGCCAATTTCGGCTTAGAGCGCCTTCTCCAGTGGAGACGGGGTGTTCTATCCGTGGAGTTATCAATGATTAAAATCGTCCGTTTTGAACTTCCCGAATGGATCGAGAAGCTGCGCCAGAATGGGGCCAAGAAGCCATCTGGCAACTTTGCCGAAGTGGCCAGGAAGGCTGGCCTAAAAGCAGCGCAAAATCGTTTTAAAAAGGACTAAGTAAGGCGGGACGCGCTACAGCGTATGTGGCGTGATGCCTCTGTCGGCCCATCATCCAATATAAAAGGCCCCCGAGTGGTTAGCTCGGGGGCCTTTTCATTTGGTTGCGGGGACACGCAACTACCGATACCGACACAAGCTGGAGGTTATGATCTGACGAGGGGCAGA